>CAZYTC010000001.1:0-157813 GCA_964650175.1 uncultured Campylobacterales bacterium
CATATACGAGCCCCCGCCCTGCGTCGTTACAGCGAATTTGCGTTTAATATTAGTAAACGGTTTTGAAATTCTATAACATTTCTTTGCGTCTTTGATTTAAAGGCGACATTGAAAAACAAAGGATATTTATGCCACTAATCGTAAATAGTTGTCGTGGTGCTTATGCTTCAAATGAAGTTGAGATGAGTACTGCTGATGTTGCAAAAGTAACTGCCCTTATGGAAGGCGTAGTTGATGTATACGACGAAAAAGGTACTGCTGGTACAGAAACATCTGTAACACCTCCAAAAATGAACAGAATCAAGCTAGCTGTAAACCGTAAAGAAGATAGACTAGGTTGTACTATCACTTTAAAACATATCAAAAGTACAAAAAATGAAGATGATCTATTTGGTGCTATGGCACTTTTTAACGCTGATTTTCAATCAGATTTAAAAGCAACTGGTCTTAGAGTTATCTACCAAGGAGAGTTATAATGGCTAAAAGTATGATTAAAAATCACGCTGGTGATTTCTCACAAACAATCTATGTTCCGATGAGTTCTACTGACGCTACAAGCTTTGCGGAAGATTTTCTAGATGGTGCTTCAAAAATCTATGAGTCTAGCGTTTCACAAGGTAGTGATGTTGGTGTAACTCTTGCAAAAGAGGTTGCAGTTCAAGTTTCAAGCACTACAACAGGTAAAAAAGCATATTTGCGTTTTATCGCTAAAAACACTTTCAACACTGATGAAATAAGAACAGCTCTAACTGGTATTACCGTAAATGGTATTCTAGTTGATAAAGTTGTATTTATCAATGTTAAGCGTCTAGCTTTCTCTTAATGGGAGGGCTTACGCCATATGATTACTAAACAAGAATTAAAAAATACTCTATCTGTTATTGGCGATATTCTTCGTTTTGATATTGTTCCTCGATTAGATGTTGATAATATTGGTACTACTGGCTTTGAATTAGAAGAAGTTTTTGACGAGATAAAAGGTAAATGTAATGAAGCTATTGATGGTATATCTTCATTAGATTTAGCGGTTAGTTCTGCATTTGATTTGATAGGTTCATCTACTATTGTTAGTCCTGAATTAGGGGTGGAAAAATTAACAGAATATAGGCACATAGACGGTAAGCCTATATATACACAATATGTTGATTTTGGTGCTTTGCCTAACAAAGCTTTAAAAGGTGTTGCATATAATGCTGATAATGTTGATATGCACTGGCTTGATTTATCAAAAAGTTATTCCAATCGCTCTGATAAAAAAATATCATTAACTTTAGATAATAATTTTGTCTTTGTAGATACTTATTCTCAGCCAGACGGTGTTTATTTACATACTTCTGGTAATTACTCAGGATACAATAACACTGTTGTTGCGATTTGCTATACCAAAACCACCGATACAGCTTATTCGCCTGTTGCTACTGTTGGCAATACTCCACAAAGAGCGACAATAGCTAGTGCTAATTCTGCTGGTATTAAGGGTATGATTTGTTATGATGATAATTATCTATATGTATGTGTTGCTAATAACAGTTGGAAAAGAATTGAATTAATAGGATGGTAAAAAATGGACTGCAAAGGCTGTAACAATCTAAACGATGAGCAAATAAATCAAATAGTAGATAAAACAATAGAAAAAATGACTGAAAAAGCTTATCACGAATTAGGTCGTAGAGTAGCTAACGGCATGATGAGAATACTCATCGCCGTAGGTGTTACTACACTATCACTATATTTTATCATGAAACACAAAGGTTATTAATGTATCAATTTTCAAAAATATCAAATGAGCGACTAAGCACAACACACAAAGATTTACAAATCATCATGAACAAAGCACTAGAGGTTATAGATATATCTATTCTTGAGGGTGCTAGAAGTGATGAAACACAAATAAAATATTTTAAAGAGGGTAAATCTAAACTAGATGGTATCACTCAAAAAAGCAAACATCAAATCACTAAACAACAGCCACTATCCCATGCAGTGGACATTGCTCCATATCCGATAGACTTTTCAAACAAACAAAAAAGCCTCGCTAGATTTTACTACACCGCAGGAATTATCAAAGCAATAGCCCACGATTTACACAAAAAAGGCATAATCTCACATTCCATTAGATGGGGTGGGGATTGGAATTCAAATAATATCTTCACAGACCAAACATTTGATGATTTAGTACATTTTGAATTAAAAGCTTGACAAAACATCTAGGATTATATTACTCTTGATTTACATCAACTTTGTTAAATAGTTTTTGCCCTATACTTACCATTTTAAAAAGGAGAAATAGATGATTTTAGAATATATGAGAGATGATCATAGAGCATGTGATGAGATATATAGCGAATCTGAAAATGCAGCAGCAGCAAAAGATTTAGATACGGCAAAAGCGAAATTTATAGAGTTTTATAACAAAACACTTCACCATTTTGATATGGAAGAGAAGGAGCTATTTATAACATTTGAAAAACGCACAGGAATGATGGGTGGCCCTACTCAGATGATGAGATATGAGCATGAGCAACTTCGTGGACTGCTAAATGATATGAAAAAAGCACTAGAAGAGGATAGAGTAAATGATTTTTTCGGCATAGGCGAATCTATGATGATAATGTTGCAACAGCACAATATGAAAGAGGAGCAGATACTATATCCTATGATAGATAGAGCTCTTGGTGGCGATGCTGCTGTTATGATAGAGACTCTAGAGGCTATGGCGTGATAATACTCGATACTAGAGATTTAGAGCACCCATATCCGCTAGAGATGGCGGTTGATGCATTTAAAAATCTCAAAAATGATGAAATAGTTCATATGATTCATCGCAAAGAGCCACTGCCACTATTTGAGATAATAGTAAAAAATGGCGGCAGATACCTATGCCATAGCCAAAATGATGAGCTATTTCATATCTATTTTACCAAAAGTAGCACAGTAGAGCTGGAGCATATCGATGTATAGCGGACTATCGCTAGATCAAGCACCACCCATTAGCGTAGTGATGAGATTTTTTCTCACTATGGGATTTTTTGGTATTGCTATATCTGCACTCATAGCTAGCGATGTATCGGCACTTTTTGGCTCTAATCATCTGGTGTTAGTGCATCTATTTTTTCTAGGCATTATCACAATGGCGATGATAGGGGCACTATTTCAGATGCAAAGCGTACTAGGTGGCAAACCCATCACCTCACCACTCATAAAAAGCACTATAGTTCACACCTCGCTAACCATCGGCACTGTAGCACTTGGTGCTGGATTTTATCTGTTTGAGCCTATATATTTTAAAATCGCCACACCCTTTTTAGCTATCGCACTTGGCGTGATAGTATTTTCGATTTTACCACTACTATTTCAAAATAGAGCACACGATACAATCCGTGGAATGCGTCTAGCTATCATCTCGCTAGCTCTACTAACGCTACTAGGGCTACATTTGGCATTTGGATATGCTTCTGGCTCACTAGGTGCAATGCATAATGAGTTACGCACCCTACATTATTCTATCGCACTTGGTGGCTGGGTTGGGATACTCATTATCGCAGTAGCTTTTCAAGTGGTAGAGATGTTTTATGTAACACCTCCATATAGCACATGGTGTAAGAAAAATGCATTTTATGTGATATTTATCTCACTAATTGCAAAAATAGTCGCTACGATAGCGAGTTTTACATATCTATGGATATTTGATTTATTGATTCTAGCACTTCTTATAGGCTTTGGAGTTACAACGCTAAAGAGATTAAAAAACAAAAAACGCCATGCACCAGATAGTAGCATATGGTTTTGGATGTTAGCTATAGCAATGCTATTTATCTCTATCGCTCTATCTATAGCGGCGATATTTACAAAAACTGATATATTTTATACTCTAGCACTCATATCTTTTGGCTCTTTTGCACTATCTATAGTACTAGCAATGATAGGTAAAATCGTGCCATTTTTAGTATGGTTTCATCTAAATTCAGCTGGATATATGAACACGCCTATGATGAATACAATCATAACAGCCAAACAGTCCAAGGTATTATTTTTACTGTTAGTTGCAACTATCACAACAATGATAGCAGGGGCTTTTATGAGAGAAATATTATATATAACAGCACTAACAAATGCGGCTCTTTTTATAACACTCACCTATAACATCTATAACGCTTTGATGATATATAATCACACCATCAAAACATCAGAGAGATTTACCTACACTCTAGAGTGATTTGGGCATTTAGTGCTACTTTTTGACTTTGAGCTATTGGAGCCTCAGTAGATACAAAATCGCTACTTGCCATCATCGCTCTAACTGCCACTGGATGGTTGTCTCTATAATCTATCTTTTTAACGATACATTTTTGAGCTAATTGACTAGAGAATTTCTTTGAGATTTGAGATGAGGTTTTTAGTATCTCTAGTTCTAAATTTGCTCTTGTCTGCTCTAATAGTCTGTCGCTAGGTTTTAGATTGAGTGTGCCGAAATTTTTCTCTATATCAGGAGCAGTTACGCTATCAAGCGTCTTTATGAGCGTGTTGTAACTATTGATATTATCAAACTCGCAGTTAAAATTTAGATTACCACGATATCCGATAAACTCTCTTGTGTTATCTACATATTTATACTCTGGATAGAGATTATATCCCCCACCACCACAATATTTTGCATCTTTATCAAAGTTTTTCATCTCTAAAATGATAGCATTTAAATCTCTTTTGATAATATTTTCATCATCTGATTTTTTATTGTATGAAATCGATGCATAGAGCACATCTGGTGTTATAGTAGATGAGACGCTTTTTTCTAGTACTATCTCTAGTGAAAATAGTGAAGCTGTAGCTATTGTTAGCAAAAGTGGAAGTTTTAACATTTTATATCCTCAAATTAGATATACAATTGTAACATAACAAAGATTACTGAATTTAGGACTTTGTAATGGATTTTAAATTGCCGCTGTTTTTTTTAATTATTTATTCAATATAATATTTTTTTCGCAATGTTGTTGTATTTAGAAATAAATAAATGTAAAAGTATATTTTTATTTTTTGAGAAACTCTAAGAAGCCCTATATCAAGGGGTTTGTAGATGGTGCGGATGAGAGGACTTGAACCTCCACACCTTACGGCACTAGATCCTAAGTCTAGCGTGTATACCAATTTCACCACATCCGCATAAAAAACAATTAAAGGTGGTACGCCCTAGAGGATTCGAACCTCTGACCGATGCCTTAGAAGGGCATTGCTCTATCCAGCTGAGCTAAGGACGCACATAAAGGTGGCACGCCCGATAGGATTCGAACCTATAACCTACGGATCCGAAGTCCGTTACTCTATCCAGTTGAGCTACGGACGCAAATATCCTTCTAAAGCATCTAGTGTCCCTAGATCGTACCAATGGGGTGGATGATGGGAATTGAACCCACGACCCCCAGGACCACAATCTGGTGCTCTAACCAACTGAGCTACACCCACCATAGATAATAATTTTCAAAATAACTAAATGGTCGGGGCGAGAGGACTCGAACCTCCGGCCCCTTGGTCCCAAACCAAGTACTCTAACCATACTGAGCTACGCCCCGACCTAGCTAATAAACAATCACTTGTCGATTAGTGAGGCGAAATTATATGCTATTTTTTTACATTTGTCAATAGCTTTTGCTATAATATATCAGTTTTTTAGAAAAAAGCTGAAAAAATAGAGGCAAAACATTATGAAAGTGACCCATTTTAGTCGTATAGGATTTATTTTAGCAGCTGCGGGAAGTGCCGTGGGACTGGGAAATATATGGAAATTTCCATATATTACAGGCGAGTATGGTGGCGGTGCTTTTGTTTTAGTCTATCTACTAACCGTTGTGGGGGTTGGTTTTACTGTAATGGTAGCAGAAATGCTCATAGGGTACCTCGGTAGAACACATTGTGTGGGTAATTTTGAAACACTAGCCCCTAAAAACAAGAAGTTTTGGTCGCTCACTGGATGGATGCAAGCAACTAGTATTATGGTAATGATTTACTATTCTGTAGTGATAGGGTGGATATTTTACTATATAGCAGTTGCACTATCTGGCACGATGCCCTCATCAATCGATGGTGCTAGAGAGACATTTACTACACTACTAACAAAGAGTTTTTGGACACAACTATTTTTTCACACCATCGCCTTTGTCATCACAACTGCTGTAATAGTGCGTGGGATAAAGGGCGGAATAGAGAAGTTTAATATAATACTTATGCCATCGCTTATGCTAATTCTAGGTGGAATGTTTTTTTATGCACTAGATTTGAGTGGATTTGCTAAAGCTTTTTCATATATGTTTAATCCTGATTGGAGCAAGCTAAGCTCTGAGGCGTTCGCCATCGCTGTGGGACAAGCATTTTTCTCACTCTCTCTAGGCTATGGTGCTATTATGATATACTCATCATCACTACCAAAAAACGGCAATATCGTAAAAAGCTCTCTATTTATCATAGTGATAGATACGCTGATTGCTATAGTTGCTGGGCTGATACTATTTACATTTTTGTTTGAGTATGGTGCAGAGCCTGCAAATGGTCCAGGGCTAGTATTTATCTCGCTACCTGCTGTATTTTATGAGATGGGTGTCGTTGGAAATGTGTTAGCAGTGCTATTTTTTATAGCTTTAGCGATGGCTGGACTCACATCTGCTGTATCACTAGTAGAGCCGATGGTAAACTATATAATGGATAAATTCAAATTTAGCAGATTTAAAGCGGCAATATCGGTAGGAATGTTTTATTATCTATTTGGGGTGGTAGCGATTTTATCTCAGATAGAGTGGAGCCGTGAATATTTAACATGGGGTGGCAAGAACTTTTTTGACTGGGCTGATTATACTACATCGGCGGTATTGTTGCCGATTGCTGGATTTATGATGGTGCTATTTGTCGGTTTTGTGCTAGAGAAAGAGCGAGTCGCATCGATACTAAAACCACAACTGGGGCATTTTTATAAACTATGGTATTTTAGCCTGCGTTATGTTGCACCTTTGGCACTACTGCTGGTGCTACTAAATGTTAGTGGAATAATTCAATTTTAGGAAAATTAGTGAATACAATTAGACAAGTTTTAACACTGCCTGTAATCGTCATTGCGATGGGGTACTTTGTAGATATTTACGATTTAGTCCTTTTTGGGGTGGTGCGTGTTGAGAGCCTGCGAGAAATGGGGCTAGATAGTGATGGAATACTAGAGTGGGGCTCTTTTATACTAAATGCTCAAATGTTTGGAATGCTGCTAGGTGGGATACTATGGGGCGTGCTGGGGGATAAGAGGGGGCGATTATCGGTGTTGTTTGCATCTATAATACTCTACTCTATCGCTAATACGCTAAATGGTTTTGTAACTACAGTTGAGCAATATGCTGCACTGCGTTTTATAGCGGGTATTGGACTAGCTGGAGAGCTAGGGGTGGGTGTTACACTAGTAGCTGAGATATTGCCACGGCATCTGAGAGGCTATGGAGTGATGAGCATCGCAGCATTTGGGGTGCTTGGCGTAGTGGCTGCAAATATCGTCGCAGAGCACTTTGCATGGAGAAATGCCTACATACTCGGTGGAGTGCTAGGTTTTGCACTGCTAATTTTGCGAATGAGGGTAAAAGAGTCGGTGATGTTTTTACAAAGCAGTGATAACAGCAGCGTTAAACGGGGCGATTTTTTCATACTATTTACAAACAAAGAGCTATTTAGCAGATATGTAAAATCTATTCTCATAGGTATGCCACTATGGTTTGTAGTGAGCATATTGGTTATGTTTTCGCCTGAATTTGCAGTTGCACTAGAGATAGATGGGGCTGTGAGTGCGGGGATGGCACTGATGTTTACATATATAGGACTCTCTATCGGGGATTTAGGGAGTGGATTTCTCTCTCAAAAATTACAAAGCCGCAAAAAAGCATACTATATATTTCTAGCTCTCTCTGTAGCAACTGTCGTAATATATTTTAGCTCTCGCGGTATTAGCGTAAATGGATTCTATTTCATCACATTTTTACTGGGATTATTTTGTGGATATTGGGCACTGTTTATCACGATGGCAGCAGAGCAGTTTGGCACAAACATCAGAGCAACAGTCGCTACAACAGTTCCAAACTTTGTGCGTGGCTCTGTAGTGCTGATAACATCTAGTTTTATAGCTTTAAAGGCTCCGCTAGGGGTGATAGGCTCTGCTATTACAGTAGGTAGTGTGATATTTACTATAGCGATAATCGCACTCTACTATAGCCGTGAGACCTTTCACAAAGATTTAGACTATATAGAAAAGGTCTAAAACGCTATCATTTTTATAGAACGATGAAAATATATTAGATACCCTTTAGCTATTTTTGTTTATAATTAAACTATAAACTCTAAAGGAGATAGCGTAATGATAGCAACCGCAAAAGATTTGAGATTTAATATAAATATGCTCTTTAGTGCAATAAGTAAAGGGCAGGATATAATCATCACATACCGTGGCAAGCCAAAAGCAAAGCTCATTTCAAGCAACATAGTAAATCAAAAAAAAGATGATTCAATCTTTGGTATGTTAAAAGATGATAAAACAGATGTAGATACTATAGTCAGAAGCCTCAGAAAAGGTAGAAATTTTGATATATGACTATCTCATAGATACAAATGTTTTGATTTGGTATCTTAGAGGAAATGAAAATGCATACAATCTCATCCATGGTATAGATGCATTTTGCATATCATCCATCACATATATGGAGCTCGTTCAGGGAATGAGAAACAAAGATGAGCTAAGAGCCCTGCAAAAAACCCTAAAACAGTGGGGCGTAAAAACCATCTACATAAACGAAGAGATTTCAGCTAGAGCACTTTTTTATATGGAAGAGTATTTTTTAAGCCATAGTATGGAGTTAGCAGATAGTCTAATAGCATCAACTGCTGTATCATTTGGAATGAAGCTTATCACTGCTAATGACAAGCACTATAAAACACTCAAAGATATCGATTTGCAGATATTTAGACCATAGAGAAAAAACATCCCCTCGCTAGAGAGGTGTTAAAACGCTATCATCCCATCAACTGGTGAACTAGCTGTGGCGTATGGGCGTTTTGGTATGCGTCCTGCAAGATAGCTCATTCTACCAGCAACAACAGCGTGTTTCATAGCCTCTGCCATCATCATAGGGTTTTTTGCCTCTGCGATTGCAGAGTTTGTAAGCACCCCATCAGCCCCTAGCTCCATTGCCATCGCCGCATCACTAGCACATCCGATTCCAGCATCTACTATAACAGGTACTTTTATAGCCTCACGGATAAATACGATGTTGTAGCGATTTTGTACACCTAGCCCTGAGCCTATCGGTGCAGCTAGTGGCATAACAGCGTGAGCCCCCGCATCTTCGAGCCGCTTTGCCATTATAGGATCATCAGATGTGTATGCCATAATAGTAAAGCCATCTTTTGCTAACACCTCACACGCTTTTATCGTCTCTATCACATCTGGATAGAGTGTCTTTTGTGTATCGCCAATAACCTCTAGTTTTATCAAATCAATCCCTGTCGCTTCACGAGTGAGACGAAATAGCGTTATTGCCTCCTCTGCTGTGGTACATCCTGCTGAATTTGGCAGAAATTTTACATCTGTATCACTAAATATATCACGCAAATTTGGCTCATTTTTATTTGTGATATTTACTCGTCTAACTGCAACTGTAATGAGCTTTGAGCCACTTGCTAGTGTTGCTGCTTTAGTGGTCTCAAATGAGTCATATTTACCACTGCCTACTATCAATCTGCTATCAAGCGTATAATTTCCTATTTTAAGTGTGTGCATAACTATCCTTTTAGTGCTTTTAGTACCCCTAGAGGCAATATTTCATACTCTATGGAGTGGATTTTATCTGAAAAATTATCAAAACTATCATTTAAATCTCGATTAAATGATTTTTGCAAGATTATATCACCACCATCAAGCTCCTCATTTACCCAGTGCACACTTACGCCACACTCAGTTATGCCAGATTCAAAGCTCTCATGAATCGCATTTGCACCCTTGAACGCTGGTAGCAGTGATGGGTGTAGATTTATCGCTCTTATGCGTGAAGTAAAGACACTCGTGAGAATTCTCATAAACCCACAAAGCACTACTAAATCTGGCTTATAGCTCTCTATCAGCTCTACCAAAGCGGCATCATAGCTCTCTCTATCGCTAAAATCTCTATGATTTAGTATCTCTACCTCAATCCCTGCTTTCTCTGCTTTTGCAACTCCATTTGCGAGAGGGTTGTTTGTGATAGCTGCGACTATCTCTACATCTTTGTTGTGAATTTTATCTATGAGGTTTTGTAGATTTGTACCCTCACCACTAAAAAGTGCAATAATTTTTTTCATATTTTACTAACCATATCTATAATATCAAAAGGCGACAATCCATAGCTATTTCGCTCTATTTTGGCACTTGCAATAGTGTGAGCCAAAGAGCCATTTATCGCAGAATCTAGTGGGCTATATCCTTGAGCTAGTAGCGATGCGATGAGTCCTGAGAGGACATCACCACTGCCACCTTTTGCCAAATTTGCACCACCTAGCGGATTGATAAAGAGCTTTTTATCACTAGCGATTATAACATTTGCACCCTTTAAAACTAAAACAGCTTTTGGAAAATGGGTGCAAAATAGCTCAGAGTATCCAAACCTATCTGCCTGCAATGTAGCAACATCGATATCGGCTAGATTTGTTATACGCAGTAGATTTACAAACTCTTTTGGGTGTGGTGTTAGTACTATGTTATCTCTATCTAATAGCGAGGTTATCGAGCTATGATAGAGTATATCAGCATCGAGCACTAACGCTATGTTAGTATCTGTTAGCAGGCTCTCATCATACTCACTCCCCAGTCCCATACCTATGGCGATGGCAGTTGTGTTTGATGGCAACGACTCACACCTCATCAGCTCATATGGCACCTCGCCATCACCTAAAATACTAACGAGCCCCGCACCAAACCTAAATCCAGCCATAGCGGCAATCACAGCTGCACCGTTTTTCTCTCCCGCTACAACTACCAGATGTCCATAGCTGCCTTTATGACTATTTTCTCGCTTTCTATAAGGTAGCTTCAAATCACTAAATTCCAGCAGTTTAATATCTGAATCTATCTCATAGATACCGCTATCTACACCTAGCTCTGCCTTTATGATCTCGCCTGTGAAATCTTTTGCATAATCGCTAAATAGTGCGAGTTTATATCCGCCCATCGTCACAGTCAAATCGGCACAAAAAACGCTACTACCCACTTTGGCACTACTAAAAATCCCACTAGGAATATCAACTGCGATTTTATATCCGCTCATAGCGTTTAATCTATCTATCAGCTCTCTATAATTTTCATCTAACTCTCTATTTAATCCAGCACCAAAAAGTGCATCAACGATGATGTCATATTCACCACTTATCGCACTGTGATAGATACCGATAGAGTCTAAAATATCGTACTGTTTTTTAGCTAACTCTGATTTTGGCTCGCTAGCTAGATATAGTGTAATATTATATTTTTTATATAGCAGTCTCGCTAGTGCGATGCCATCGGCTCCATTATCTCCGCCACCACAGACGATGAGCACTCTAGAGTTTTTCTCAAATTTCTCATCTATAATATTAAAAATAGATAGTGCCGCATGCTCCATCATTATGGTGCTAGGTATATGAAAATGCTCTAGCAGTCGCTTATCTAGGCTGTAGACTTCTCTGTAAATATTTTGCATAAATAAAGTCCAACTAGGTTATAATATTTTTATGAACAAAGATTATATCGCAATTGCAAAAAATGTACTACAGATAGAGTCCAAATCGCTACTAGATGCGAGCGAAAGATTGGATGATAGCCTACTAAAAACCATAGAGATTATACTAAATTGTCGTGGTAAACTGATTATTACAGGAGTGGGCAAATCGGGTCTAGTGGGGGCTAAAATAGCAGCTACGCTAGCCTCTACTGGAACGCCTAGCTTTTTCCTACACCCCACAGAGGCACTACACGGTGATTTAGGAATGATTGATAGCCGTGATGTGGTGCTAGCTATTAGCTACAGTGGCTCTAGCAGTGAGCTTAGCTCAATTTTGCCACATATAAAACGATTTGAGATTCCGCTAATCGCTATGACGAGAGATAAAAACTCCACGCTTGCGAGCTTTGCTGATGTAGTTATCGATATCACAGTGTACAAAGAGGCGTGTCCACTAGATGCTGCTCCAACTAGCTCTACTACACTCACTATGGCACTTGGCGATGCTATCGCAGTCTGCTTGATGGAGTCTAGAGGGTTTAAAAAAGAGGATTTCGCATCATTTCACCCTGGCGGCTCACTAGGACGCAGATTGTTTGTAAAGGTCTCTGATTTGATGAGACGCGATAATCTGCCTATTGTAGATGAGAGTACACTACTACAAGATGCTATTATAACTCTTAGCGAGGGGCGACTAGGGACTGTGCTACTGGTTGATAGTGATAGCAGACTCACGGGATTACTAAGCGATGGAGATATCCGCCGAGCGCTTATGAGTGATGGATTTTCGCTATCAAAACCATCGCTAGAGTACGCGACAACAGAGCCATTTACTATAGATGATAGCTCGATGTTAGCTAGCGAGGCACTGATGATTATAGAGGATAAAAAGATACAGCTACTAGTGATAGTAGATAGTGAAAAAAGAGTGAGTGGCGTACTACATATCCACACACTGATTGAGGCAGGAATATGAGACTAAATAAATATATTTCACACTACTCTACATACTCTCGCCGTGAAGCAGATAGAGCGATTTTTGATGGGTATGTGCGAGTAAATGGCGAAATAGAGACAAACCCAGCGACACAAATCGATGAGAAAAACGATGAGGTACGAGTAAGTGGCAAAAAGATTCTCCCTAGCTCTATGTTTACAGTGATAGTCTATAGCAAACCACGAGGCGAGCTAGTGACCAAAAGCGACCCCAGAGGCAGACGCACAATTTATGAGAGTTTGGGCAAAGAGTTTCGCCACTTTATCCCCGTAGGGAGGCTCGATTATGCTAGCGAGGGGTTGCTACTACTATCAGATTCACCAAAAGTGGTCACAGCTCTTATGAACTCAAAAATGGAGCGAATCTACAAACTAAAGATAAAAGGCCCCGTGACAGATGCGATGATAGCAGCTATGGAGGGCGGACTAGAGCTAGAGGATGCTAGTGCTGGTGCTCATCATCTAAGCGAGCTGAAATCTATGAGCTTTGCACCATTTTTTGCATATCAGATACAAAAAAATGAGCCTACATTTTCGATACTAAAAGTAGCTATCGGAGAGGGGCAAAACAGAGAGCTTCGCCGCTTCTTTGGGCACTTTAACGCCGAAGTAGTTGATCTAAAACGACTCAGTTTTGGTGGGATAGAGCTAAATAATCTACCATCTGGTAAAAGCAGATATTTAGAACGAAATGAGTATGCTTCACTTAGAGAATTTATTTCAGAAATAGATAAAAAATCAAAACCAAAAAAATCTACAAAAGGGAGAAAAAGTCGTGAAAACTCTTAAATTTGCCACAAACCACAAAAGCCAACTCATCGACATCACAAAAGATGTAAAAGAGTCAGTTATAAAATCGGGTGTAAAAGATGGAATCTGTGTAGTTTTTACTCCACACACCACAGGGAGCGTATTTTTGTTTGAAAATGCAGACCCAAACCTGCACCGTGATTTACTAGGAAAACTGCTTCGCTCTATTCCTGCGGATGTTCACTATTCACATGTTGGTAGCAATGCTGATGCTCATATCAAATCAGCCTATATGGGGGCGTCTGTGACTATTCCTGTAGTTGATGCACAACCTATTTTTGGTAAGTGGCAAGGTGTCTATTTTGGAGAGTTTGATGGCCCTAGAAAAGAGAGAGAGGTTGTCATAAAAGTTATCGCTGGATAATGGATTTTAGCTATCTTTTGCGTCCTAAGAGCTTTGATGAGCTAGTAGGACAGCCCCATCTAACCGCTATTGATGCCCCGCTTCGCACTCTAAGCGAAAATGGCTCACTCATACACTCATTTTTCTATGGTCCTGCAGGGTGTGGCAAAACATCTATCGCTCGCATAATAGCTACTGTTTTAGATATGCCATTTTATGAATTTAATGCTACGAGCCTAAAAATAGAGCAGCTGCGAAAAATATTTGATACCTACGCAAATAGCCTTACAAAACCACTTATTTTTATCGATGAGGTGCACAGATTAGCCAAAAACCAACAAGAGGTACTGCTACCAGCGATGGAGAATAACAGCGTGTTAGTGCTAGGTGCATCTACTGAAAATCCATACTTTAGCCTCACAAATGCTATCAGATCTCGCTCACTGCTTTTTGAGCTAAAGGCTATAGATAACGATTCGCTCTCACAGCTACTAGATAGATGCGATGTAGCGATGGACACTGAGGCGAGAGAGTATCTCATAAATAGCAGCGGTGGAGATGCTAGAGCGATGCTAAAACTACTAGAGGTGGCAAATGCTCTAAAAAAACCACTCACTAAAGAGCTACTGCTATCACTACGACCTACCGCACAATCTCGTGGTAGTGGCGATGCAACCACACACTATGATCTCTCATCAGCACTTATTAAAAGCATTAGAGGCAGTGACCCAGATGCTGCTATCTACTATCTAGCACGGCTCATAGAGGGTGGCGAGAGTGCAGATTTTATCGCTAGACGGCTTGTGATATTAGCTAGTGAGGATATCTCAAATGCACATCCAAATGCTCTAAATATCGCTACTAGTGCTATGGTAGCGGTTAAAAATATAGGCTACCCAGAGGCTCGCATAATATTAGCCCAAGCGGTTATATATCTTTGTGCTTCGCCTAAATCAAACAGCTCATATAGCGCCATAAATAGTGCTATAGAGTTAGTAAATCAGGGCGAACTACTAGAGATACCAGAGCATCTAAAACAGCACCATAAAAACTATATCTACCCTCATGATTTAGGAGGCTGGGCAGATCAGCAATATCTATCCAAGCCACTAAAATTTGTATATCTAAAAGATAGCGGGTATGAATCCAAGATGAAATCGTGGCTAGAGTCCGTCTGGGATAGAGAGTTTTAGCAGGCATTTTTTGTCGCTGCAAGATAGCAAATAGCACGATAAATCAATATTGCCCTCTCATATTACGATACATAGAGCACTAAAGCTTATATTCAATTTTAAATACAAAATCTTGACATTTTTAAATAATGCAAGTAAAATATAAAATATATTTAAAATTAAATACAAAGGTGTGTCATGCAAAGCCCATTTCCATTTGAGACGATAGCACAAAAGAAGTATTTTTATGGAAGGCAAAAAGAACTAGATGAGCTTAAATCGCATATAAAAAACTCTACAAATGTACTGCTTTTTTCAAAAAGAAGAATGGGTAAAAGTACACTAATTAAAAATCTATTTAAAGAGATAGAAGAAGAGCACACTGTAATATATGTTGATATTTATAATATTATCACAGCAGAAGATTTCGGAAGTTTGCTATTAAATGCTATTACAAAAAGCCAAAAAGGCGATATAAAAACAGCGATGCAAAAACTCTCAAACTTTTTTAGAAAAACAAGAGTTGAGCCTACATTTGACCCACAAACTGGAGAGATGGGGATAAGAGCTGTTACAAAAACTCTAAACTTTGATGAGCTTATGGAGGATTCTTTTTCTGCTCTGTTTAAACTAGCACGAGAAAAAAATGTAGTTTTGGCAATTGATGAGTTTCAACAAATAGCAGATATAAAAGATGTAAAAATAGACGCAATTTTACGAAAATATATGCAAGAAGCACGAAATATCTCTTATATATTTTTAGGCTCAAAAAGAAATATATTAAACTCACTTTTTGCTTATAAATCACCACTTTATTCTATGGCAACTCCTATGTCATTAAAAGAGCTTGAACTAGATGATATTTATAACTATTCAAAAAACTATTTGGATATAAAAAAGGAAGTTGTGGAATATATTTATAACATAAGTGCAAAAGAGACAAAACTAATCCAAATGATTTTGCATAGAATTTATATAAATAAAGACTCTATAGAGAATATTGATGAAAATCTAGTAGATAAAGTAGTAGACACTATTTTAATATCTAAAAACGACCACTATAAAATGCTATTTGAGTTTTTTAGTACAAATCAAAAAAAGGCTTTTAAACTTTTATCAAAATATAATAAAGAGCTATTTTCTGAAAAGGTTTTGCAAGAAGAGAATATCTCAAGACCATCAATGCAATCATCTTTAAATCAGCTATTTGCAAAAGAGTTTATAGATAAAGAAGATGGAGAGTATTTTATCCCTGATAGAGCTTTTGAGTTGTGGGCGAAAAAAGAGTTGTAGATTATAAAGTTATCACCTCATAAAGCAGTATGTGAATTATTATTGCACTTTTTTTATACTATTTGTTGCTTTTGTTGCCCTTTTACTATTTCTTGCATTGAAATTTCAAGGTTTTTGGAGGTATCAAATACCCTACCAGCAAGGGTTTGTTGATGTTGTTGTAGGCATTCTGGCAGACAGGAAGAGATTCGAACTCTCGGTAGGTTGCCCTACATACGCGTTCCAGGCGTACGCCTTCGACCACTCGGCCACCTGTCTATGAGAGCGTAATTTTAGCAGATTTTACTTAATGTATGATTTTTTACCTAATATCGCTTTTTGGCATTTAATTTTCGCTCATTTTCTAGTTTCATACGCTTGTTTACATGGCTAAGCCACATTAAAAATATAGCAAATAGTATAAGTACCGCACAAACTTCATACCCTATCGCCCAAATCACCAAATATGATGTCATATTAAATACTAAAAAGTGCTCAAAATCAGCACGAGCGATAAAAATTAATAAAAATGCAAGTCCCATCAGATAAGGAATAACAGCTAAATAGATAGCCATTACAATACTCTCATAACCCTCTGGTACAAATGAGAAATCTTTTAGCGACATCTGCTGATTAAAAAAATCATTCTCGCTTTTTCTGCGTTGCTCAATCGCCTGCTGCTGGTACATTCTAGCACTATCACGAGCTGTATCACTGATGAGCATAGAGTTATTATTTCGTTTATTATCCATTATGTAACCTAAATATGTTATATCTGTACAATTATACTAAAACTATATTATTTAATAAATATTATTTATCTTATTTAAGTAAAATATTAAACATTGTTTCTTTTTACAACAATAAAAGGGCTATTTTGAATCCAACACACCGTTTTTTTGAGATTAGTGATGATTTTAGAAATCCATTTGCTAGAGATAGAGATAGAGTTATCCATGCTGGAAGCTTTAGAAAACTAGAGTATAAAACGCAGGTTTTTCTAAACTCTGAGGGGGATTTTTTCCGCACACGCCTAACACACTCCATAGAGGTGAGCCAAATCGCTCGCTCTATCGCATCTACACTAGGGCTCGTAGAGTCACTAGCAGAATCTATCGCACTATCGCACGATTTAGGGCACACTCCATTTGGTCACATAGGGGGCGATACGCTCGATGAGTGCCTAAGAGAGCAGGGGTTTAAAAATGGTTTTGAGCACAACTTCCAAAGCTTTAGAGTAGTTACTAAATTAGAGCAAAGATATAAATCATTTCTAGGGCTAAACCTCACATATGCAACACTAGAGGGGATATTAAAACACTCATACCCATATAAAAAATCGTTTATCCCAGACTCCATATCAGAGATTTTTCATATGGATAAACACCCTAGTATCGAGGCGATGATTGTTGATCGCGCTGATGAGATAGCATATATCAGCCACGATATAGATGATGGGATAGCCTCAGGGCTTATCACATTTGATACACTTCGCTCAAATCCACTAGCAAATATAATACTACAAAAAGTATACGATGAGGGGATAAGCGAAGATGAGAGCGAGATGTTTAGATATCGCTTTAGCTCCCATCTAATCAACCACTTAGTCTATTCGATGCTAGATTACTCTAGAGCCAATATAGATAACTCTCGCGTTCTCTGCTCTGTTTATGATGCCACATCGCCTTTGGTTATAGGGTTTGAGCCATCACTAGAGAGTGAGATTAAAAAACTCAAAAAACTACTATTTCAAAAACTATACCAACACAAAGAGATAGTGCGAAAGATGTTTGCAGGAAAACAGGCAATTAGAGGATTGTACAGTGCTCTCTCAGGCGAGCCAAAGATGCTGCCAACATACTATAAAAATCAGTGTGATATTAGAGCTCCTCATAGAGTGGTGAGCGATTATATAGCTAGTATGTCAGATAGATATGCGATGAAACTATATAATGAGCTCTATGGCTATGGGCTATATTAGCTCTACGCTCTTTTGCCCTGCTACGATTTCGCCGATAATATAACCATCAGTTGATGATAGCACCGCATCCACATTTGATGGATTTACCACTAAAACCATCCCTACGCCCATATTAAATGCTCTAAACATCTCATCTCTATCGACTTTTTGAGAGATTAGCTCAAATATTGGCAGTACTCTAATAGAGTCCTTTTTCACAACTGCTTTTAGATTATCTGGCAACACTCGTGGCAGATTCTCTACGATTCCACCACCTGTTATGTGAGCTAGTGCATTGATTTTATCTTTTAGTGCTTTAAATGTTTTTACATAGATACGAGTAGGCGTTAGTAGTGTATCGATAAGTGGTTTTCCATCAAACTCATCACTAAAACTCATACCCATCTCATCTAGCAGTACTCGTCTAGCCAATGAGTATCCATTTGAGTGTAGTCCTGAGCTAGGAAGTGCGATTAAAATATCTCCAGCTGATATTTTTGATGTTCTATCTAACTCACTCTTTTCAGCTATCCCTACTGCAAATCCAGCCAAATCATAATCATCTCCGCCATACATCCCTGGCATCTCTGCGGTCTCTCCACCGATAAGGGCACACTCAGCCTCTACGCATCCTGTGGCAATTCCCTTTACCACACTGGTTGTTGCATCGATATCAAGCTTACCAGTAGCATAATAATCTAGAAAAAATAGCGGTTCACCAAAGTTACAGATGAGATCATTAACACACATCGCCACTAAATCTATACCGACACTATCATGGATACCTGAATCTATAGCGAGCTTTAGTTTTGTACCTACGCCATCGGTTCCTGCTAATATCACTGGCTCTTTATAGCCACTTGGTAGCTCAAACGCTCCAGCAAAAGAGCCGATACCACCGAGCACGCCAGCTCTCATAGTTGATTTTACAAACGGTTTTATATTTTCGACGAAACTGTTACCAGCATCTATATCGACGCCAGCATCTTTGTAGCTAATTTGACCCATAATAACCTCACGATTTTAGTGAGGAGATTATATCAAAAAGAGTTTGATGGAGTGTTTAAAGAGCGACAAGTCGCGAGAGCTCTCCGCTAAGGAGCTCATTTTTAGCTTTGCTAAAAATGTGAGCATTGAATCAAGTGGTTTTTCTATCTTCACATTTTCCAAATATTTTACCAAACATCCATAGTGATGGACAAAAATCTGTTAGCGACCAAACAATCACCATAAATATGACAAATGTCTGTATAATTACACCCCAGCCCATCTCACCAATAGCGAACATAAACATCGCAACTGTTAGCACTATCGCCATCAAAAATCTCTGTATTCTCTCTGCACACATAGAAATTTCCTTTTAAATATTTATAACTTTGATTATATCGAAAATAATATTTGAGTGGGGTTAATAGGTAGATTTTAGATTAAACCATCTTTATAATTGCGATGAGCGTTTAAAATTCTTCTAATTAAAATCTCGTTAGATTTCAAAGAGTAAAAAACTAAATAGCTATCAATAATATAGACTCGACAGTCTCTATATATATTTTTATACTTACAATCTATGCCTAAATATGGCGATATAGTAAGTAATAAAATCTTTTTTCTTAAATATCTAACATATGATAGTGCTCTAGATGGGCTATCTATTGCAATATAATCTAAAATATCCTCTAAATCTAATAGAGACTCTTCGCTATATTTGAGCTTCATATTTTAATTCTAACGCATCAAATATCTCATCGTGAGTTTTAGAACTCACAGAAGAATCAAAGCCCCTTTTTATCTCCAAATCATAGTGTGATAAATCATCCATATCATCCCTAGCGATAATCAATACCTCA
Source organism: uncultured Campylobacterales bacterium (assembly GCA_964650175.1). Lineage (GTDB taxonomy): Bacteria > Campylobacterota > Campylobacteria > Campylobacterales > Sulfurimonadaceae > CAZYTC01. The sequence goes on from CAZYTC010000001.1 coordinate 20,145, forward strand.
ACCTCTCTATGATTGAATCTATCAGGTAAATCTATCTGCAGCATACCATTATTAACTGTTGCAAATTCTCTAATAATATTGTGTTGCATCGCAAATCCTTTGGAACTATAATCTTTATTATATCCAATAAAATAATATTTGAGTGGGGTTAATAGGCGATACTTTCTTATATTCGCATCTCTATAGCAAAATTTTAAACTCAATTAATATCTATATGATAAAATCACTAAAATTTAATAGAGTGGTGATATGAAAAGTTTTAGTAAACCAGAGATGATGGTACATACGGCACTATGTACAAACAAAGAGCCCCAAAGCGTTTTAGTCTATAGCGATGATGCACTGCTAGAGGGTGAATTAACTCGTCATAAAGAGATAAATTACACTCTAAAAGCATGTGAGAATATCCTAGAGAGTATTAGAGATGTGGCTGATAGTAGTATTGATGTGTTACTTTTAGATACAGTTAGTAGCGATAGTGCACTTTTTGCTCATATTAATAGAGCGATAAAAGAAGATGGACTTTTAGTCTGTGATCATCCACATTTAGATGAGTTTGAGGCAAATAAAGCTCTAATGGAGATTTTGGATAACTACTTTAAAATCATTATGCCATTTCGTGTAGGTGGTGGTAAAACGATGCTACTGTGCTCAAAAGAGTACCACCCAACAGCAGATATAATACTTCAGCGAAGCGATTTGCTAGAGGGGCAGAGTTACTACAACTGCGATATTCACACAGCTGCGTTTGCAATGCCACAATATATCCGCAAACAGTATTTAGGGATTATCCGCAACTAATGGCATTTAAATACGCCATAGCACTCACAGGCGGTATCGCTACAGGCAAAAGTACTGTAGCATCGCTACTAGCACTAAATGGACTACGAATTATCGATGCTGATACCATTTCACATCGCATATTAGATGAGAATAGCTCATGGGTAGCTGATAATTTTGGCTCACATTTTATAAAATCAAACAAGGTCGATAGAGCTGAGCTAGGAAAGCTGATATTTTCTGATAATGAGGCGAAAAAAAAGCTAGAGGATTTTTTGCACCCTAAAATCAGAGCTGCGATAGAGTCTGAGAGTGAAAAACAAGATAGATTCAAATATCCATATCTTATAGATATTCCACTATTTTTTGAGAAAAAATCATATCCGATAGAGCACTCTGTGGTGGTATATACACCGCCGAATCTACAGTTAGAGCGATTTATGAAACGAAATGGTTATGACAGAGATGAGTCAATCAGGCGGATAAACTCGCAGATGAGTATAGATGAGAAAAAATCTCTAGCTACATGGGTTATAGATAACTCATCAGATTTAAAACATCTACAAAATGAGTGTGAAGCGTTTGTAGAGAGTATAAAATCTATCTATCCAGCTCCTAAATTATCCTCTAGCAGCTAGCCCTCTAGCGAGTGCTTTTTCTATCTCTTTAGCGTGTTTTGGGTTCTTTTCTCTGATATTTTTTTCCAGTTTTAACACTAGTTGTGAATCAGTTTCAGGATGAATGCAGATTAAAAATATAAGATTTAAATATTTTGATTCGCTATCTTTTGAAATTATATAGTAATCTTTTACTATCATATCTACAGCTCTAGTTAGCTCTTGTTTGCTAGATTTGGCATCTTTTATAATATCGATAAATGTTTGAAAATTCTCTATCTTTTTCTCTACTACTACAGATTTTTTTACTATTTTTTTGCTCTTGCCAAGCCAAACATATAAAAAAACAAGTGAAATAAGTAGTAGTATGAGCCCACCAGCAGTTATTATCAAATCAGCTTGCATCATCATCACCACGAATATATTAAAATACTACATTATAACAAAACTATCTCTATTGATGGTAAAATACCTTATGGAGTTATCAAAACTAGAGCCGATTTTAAACATTTTAAACAAAAATAGTATCAAAGCCATCATCGTCGGTGGTAGCGTTAGAGATTTTCTGATGGGTTTAAAAAGCTCAAAAGATATCGATATAGAGCTATATAATCTCACCTCTTTAGATAACCTAATAGAGATATTAAAACCATTTGGCAAACCCCAAGAAGTAGGCAAAAGTTTTGGAGTTATAAAGCTCTTTTTTAATGGTTTTGATATCGATTTCTCACTCCCTAGAAGTGAATCAAAAGTTGGTGCGGGTCATCGTGGTTTTGATATTAAAACCTATATCAATATTGACTTTGAAACTGCCTCTAGTCGCCGTGATTTTACCATCAACTCTATCGGATATGATACGATAACAAAAGAGTTTTTAGACCCACATGGTGGAATTAATGATATTAAAAACAAAACTCTACGCATCACAAACTCTAAAACATTTATAGATGACCCACTTAGAATTTTGCGTGCTATGAGTTTTGGTGCTAGATTTGAGTTTAGTTATAGCGATGAGTTAATAGAGCTATCTACTCAAATGATAGAGCAAAATGCTCTCTCAGAGCTAGCTAAAGAGCGAATTTTTCAGGAGTTTAAAAAACTATTTTTACTCTCTAAAAAACCATCTATTGGGCTTGAATTTTTAAATAAAATCAAAGCGTTAGAGTTTTTTAGCCCGCTAGATAAGATGCTAGATATCTCACTAAAATCAGACCCACAGATTAATCTATGGACTCACACTATGATATCACTAGATTATCTAACATCTCTATATGGCAGTGATGATAAATTAAATCTCATCTACGCACTAACTATACTGCTACTTAATATCGATGCTACTATCTATCTTGAGAAACTAACAGATGATAAAACCATCATAACAGAGGTTATAAAACTAATTAACCACCATCATAAGCTAAAACAGATATATAACGCTAGTGATTATGAGATTTTAAAACTCTCTACTACTATAAATATCTATAATTTACTGCTTATATCAAAAGCAGATTTTTATGGCGACAATAGAGATATAGATTTTCTATATGAGAGAGCATCGGCTCTAGGGGTGTTAAAAAACGCTCCAAAAGCACTATTAATGGGTCGAAATTTGATAGATATGGGTATGAGACCATCGATGGAGTTTAAAACAATTTTAGAGCATCTATATGATGCACAGCTACGAGGATATTTTAATGATTATAGTAGTGCAAAAATCTATCTAAAAAACTATCTACGCGATAAGAGTCTCTAGTCTAATCATATCTCCATAAAATCTACCCTGATATGCATCGAGTGATAGCTCTTTTGCGATAGCATCACTTTCGCTATCTTCGATTTGAGAGATGATGCTCTTTATATTTAGTGCTTTTAGAGTGCTATTTAATCCTGATATCATATTTTGATATTTGATATTTTTAATATTTTTTGCATAACTGCTATCAAATCTAGCAAAATCTACATCGATATCTTTTAGATAGAGTAGGGTGGTTTGTGATACGCCGAGTCTATCTAGTGCTATCATATAACCACTATTTCTATATAGTGTTATCTGCTCTTTAAATTTATCGATTTTATGACAATAATCTCTATCTTCAAAAATCAAAATTATTCTATCTTTTGCATATGGATATCGCTGCAACAACATCATAGCATACTCAAAAAAATATGGATTTCGCAGAGTAACTGATGAGATATTTACTATAAATTTAGCATCTACACTATCACATAGTTGTACTATTTTTTCTAAAATTGCTGACTCAAACTCTCTGGTTTTATTTAGCCTATTTAGTATCGGTCTATATTTGCTTTGATGGATTATATTATTATCAATATCTAGCAGTTTTATAGATGTATCATAGAGATTTAAATCAGATTTAACACTCCATAAACCTATAGAAAATCGTTTATGCTCTATCGCATCTATAACACCTGCTTCTAGCTGTGATAGTAGCTGTTCATCATCGCTTATTTCGCTATTACACTGTTTCATATCATAGAGTCTATCTATGAGTTGATCTACATTATCAGAGATTTTATTATCAACAATCACAGCTGATAATCTACACTCCATCTCATCGATAATATAGCTTTGATTTTTTGTTAAAAATAGCTCTAGTAGATGTATATAGTTTGATTTATCTTTTGGTAATAGGATTAAAAAATCACCACCTTTATATCGACTAATAGGTAGATGCTCTATCTTTTTTTCGTTAAAAAAGTTATTGATAGATTTAACTGTTTTATATAGCACTTTATCACCATTTTTGCTTCCATAATGCTCATTGATAAATGTTAGATTATCGATAGAAATCATTATTAGAGTAAAATTTTTATCTCTATATTTTTTAGATATTAGCTCTTTTAAATATTTATAAATAAATGTTTTTGTAATGGGGTCTATTATCTCCTCTTTTGAGCCTTGATCAATTAGATAAAATATAAAATAGACCATCACACTAAGTAGTATAAGAGCTAAAATAATAAAAGATACAATGGTGGTACTATCGCCAAATAGCAGTGTAGAGATGGCGATAACAGATATAAAAAAGATAGGTAGCCCCATTCGTAGGGCTAATATAAATTTGTGTTCTCGTTCTTTTTTCTCAGAAAATAGCATTAGACATCTAGATGTTTAACATCTTTTGCATGAGTCTCTATATAGTTTCTACGAGGCTCTACATCATCACCCATAAATAGGTTAAATGCCTCACTAGCAGCCTCTGCATCATCAACTGTAATTCGTAGTAGCGTACGATTTTCAGGAGTCATAGTAGTCTCCCATAGCTGCTCTGGATTCATCTCCCCTAGACCTTTATATCGCTGGATATATGAGCCTTTTTTCGCACTCTCGATAACTGCATCTAATAGCTCTATAATATCACCATCTAGCTCAATATCCCACTCTTGTATCTTTTGATAGATGTAGTTTGCCTCTGCAAAATATGGAGAGCTAAATAACTCATCACTAATAGTTAGCTCTTCAAGACCGCTATTTGTCTGTACAAATATTTGAATAGACTCATCTGTTACACTTTTTGTAAGAATATTATATTTTTTAGAGTCTAAAAACTCTTTTGATTTTTCATATAGAGTGCTGTTATCTAGACCTATTAAATCTGGATTTTCTATATAGTGACGAATTAGCTCGATTAGTGAAAATCTACGATCTAGCACATCTAGTGAGTTTTTATAGTGATCTACCAATTTAAAATAGTTTACTAAATCATTTGAACCGATATCATCTTTTTCTAAAACAGAGATACCATTTTCGATTAAGAACGCATTCATCACTCTATCATCTTTAAAATATATCTCTTTTTTACCCTTTTGATATCTATATAGCGGTGGTTGTGCTAGATATAGATAACCATTTTCTACGATGTGTGGCAGATATCTAAAGAAAAATGTCAGCAGAAGTGTCTGAATATGGCTACCATCGACATCGGCGTCGGTCATGATGATGATTTTATGATATCTAAGTTTATCCTCATTAAACTCCTCACCAATCCCACAACCTAGAGCTGTTATCATATTTGTAATCTCATCAGATTTTAAAATCTTATCAAGTCGTGCTTTTTCAACATTAAGTATCTTACCTTTTAGTGGTAAAATTGCTTGAAATACTCTATCACGACCCTGTTTTGCTGAACCGCCCGCACTATCACCTTCCACTAGGTATAGCTCGCTTATTGATGGGTCTTTGCTTTGACAATCTGCTAGTTTTCCAGGTAGTGTTCCTACACTCATTGCATCTTTACGGCGAGTTAGTTCACGAGCCTTTTTAGCAGCCTCTCGTCCACGAGCTGCCATTAGTGCTTTTTGTACTATCGCTTTTGCAACTATTGGATTCTCTTCGAAAAATTTAGAGAGTTTTTCATATGTCGCTTTTTGAACTAAAGGTCTAACATAGGTATTTCCTAGTTTTCCTTTTGTTTGTCCCTCAAACTGTGGCTCTGGAACTCGCACAGAAACTACACATATTAGCCCCTCTGCGACATCTTCACCTGTTAGATTTACATCTTTCTCTTTTGCGTTTGAGTTTTGTTTGTTATAGGTAGAGACCACACGAGTAAGTCCTGCTCTAAAACCAGCCTCGTGAGTTCCACCATTTGGAGTGTTGATATTATTTACAAATGTGAGAGTTTTATCTTCAAAACCGCTGTTATACATAATAGCGATATCCATCTCTATATCTTCGATTTTTTCGCTAAATGCAAATGGCTCTGCAACAACCTCTTTTTTATTCATATCACTTACAAATTGGCTAATTCCACCCTCATAGTGATATGTGTTTTCAGTACCGTTTCTCTCATCTTTGAATTTGATAGTAATTTTTGGATTTAGATATGCTAACTCTTTAAATCGTTTTGCTAAATACTCATATTCAAACTCTTGAGTCTCTGTAAAGATAGTTGGATCTGGTAAAAATTCGATAGTTGTACCATGTTTTCTAGTATTTCCTATAACCGCTAGCGGCTCTTGAGGGATACCAGCTTTAAATGTCTGCTCATGTGTTTCACCATTTCTATAAATGGTCATTTTTAGCTCACTAGAGAGTGCATTTACAACAGATACACCAACTCCGTGCAATCCTCCAGAGACTTTATATGTATCTTTATCAAACTTTCCACCAGCATGAAGTACTGTTAAAACAACGGTTGCAGCACTTACACCCTCTGTTGGATGCATATCTGTAGGTATACCACGACCATTATCAGAGATAACTGCGGTACCATTTTTCGTTAGTGTGATAGAGATAGTATCACAGTGTCCTGCCATCGCCTCATCTATAGAGTTATCTACCACTTCATAGATTAGATGATGTAGTCCACGATGTCCTGTATCGCCAATATACATACCAGGGCGTTTTCGTACAGCTTCTAGACCTTTTAAGACCTTGATATTGCTAGCACCGTAATTTTGCTCCATTTTACTCTCCACTATTAAAAGTTTATATTCTATCTAAATATTGATAATGATTAGATTTAGAGGCTTTTAAACCTCTAAAAACTAAATAACAATCGGCATTATGATTGTTTTAAAGTTGCTATCTTGCAAGAAGAAAGGTTGATTTGACTCATTTGCATGTAGTGTAAAATTATCTGTAGAGATATGGCTTAAAAAATCTAACATATATTTAGAGTTAAAAGCGAGTATAAATGGCTGAGTTAGACCATTTTCTATCTCTATAGATGTTTTTGCCTCTATATTATCATCACTTAGTGATTCAAACAGTATTGAGTTAGAATCTATCGTGATTTTTATATCTTGTGAGATTGTAGATATCTGTTTTAGTGCACTTGTGATAGATGATTTTGATAACTCTATATTTTTAGATGTATCTTTTGGAATGATACGATTATAATCTGGATATTTATCATTTATCAGTTTTGTAAAAAATATTGATGTCTCTGATTCTACTATCAAATATGTATTATCATAATAGATTTTAGAGTTTTCATTAAATAGTTTTTGCATCTCTATAATAGCTTTTTTAGGGATGATTATAGATAGTTCACTCTCATTTGTAGTTTCAAATGATACTAGAGCTAATCTACGAGTATCTGTGGCTACAAAGTTTATGTTTGACTCTTTGATATCTATAAGAGTTCCATTTAGTGAGAATTTTGGATTATTTGTATCAGCTGCTGGAGTGATTTTTCTTAGTGAATCTATAAGTAGATGTGTATCTATAGAGATATTTGATTTATCTTCTATATTTACAAATGCTGGATATTCACTGCTTTTAAATGTAGGGAGTTTAAAGTTTGATTTTTTCTGTTTTATAAATAGATTATCTTTTTCAAATTTTAGTTCTACTTTTTCATCTTTTAATATTCTAACAATATCTAAAAGTTTTTTACCATTAGCAGTAATAGAGCCATTTTCTATAACTTCAATACTAGTTGTTTCTATAGATAGACCTATCTCATAATCTGTAGCTTTTGCATATAGTTTGTTTGTATCTGCAGATAGGTATATATGTGATGTTATTTGTGATGTATCTTTTTTCTCTAAAAAGGGTTGTAAGTTTTGTAAAATATTTTCTAATACTGTTTTTTCTATTACGAAGTTCATCTGTTTAGCCTCTATTATTTATATATTAAATCTTAGTAGTAGTTATAGGGTAGTGTGAATGTGTGAAAACAGTCATAAAACCTCGCTATAGACTACGATATAGTATGTGATGAAATTTAAAATCTCATTCACATCTATTCACATATGTAAAATTATATCTTTTTTATTAACGCTTTACAAATTAAATAGTTGCATTTGATATTTTATTAGATAATTCCTCTATTTTGAGTTTAAAATCCTCATCGTTTTCTATTAACTCTTGAATTTTTTTCATGGTATGGCTAACTGCGGTGTGATCTTTCATACCAAAATATTGAGCTAGTTGTGGCATAGAGTTTGGTGTGAGAGTTCGAGATAGATAGATTGCTACTCGTCTTGCATATACTATATTTTTACTACGACTTTTTGATTTTATTTCGCTTGGTTTTACATTTAGCTCTTTTGATACTATCTCCATAATAATATCTATGGTGATATTGTTTCGTTTTTCTGCTAACTGCTCTTTTAGTACACTTTTAGCAAAATCTATAGTGATATTTGTTCCCGTTAGCTGAGAGTATGCATTTAGTTTTGATAATATCCCCTCTATCTCGCGAGTATTATTCTCTATAATCGTTGCTACATAGTTGATTACATCACGGTCTAATTTTACGCGGTTTATCTCACATTTTTTGCGAATTATCTCTATTTTTGTCTCTAGCTCTGGTGGCTGAATATCTGCTACGAGTCCTGATTCAAAACGGCTCTTTAGTCGCTCTTCTAATCCTGCTATCTTTTTAGGCGGTTTATCTGATGTGATGATTATCTGCTTATTCATATTTCGCAGTGCATCAAAGGTGTGGAAAAACTCCTCTTGGATTTTATCTTTGTTACTGAGAAACTGTATATCATCGATGAGTAGTAGATCACACTCGCGATATTTCTCTTTGAATCTCTCCATCGTTTTATTATTCATATGACGCAAAAAGTCATTTAAAAATTGCTCTACAGATGTATAGATAACAACTTTTCCCTCTTTTATCAGTACATTTCCCACAGATTGCATCAGGTGGGTTTTTCCTAGCCCCACACCACCATATATAAATAGTGGATTATATAGAGTTCCTGGTTTTTCGCATACATTTTTTGCTGCGATAAATGCAAAATTATTTGAATCACCCACAACAAAGTTTTCAAATACAAATGATGGATTTAGTAGCGAGCCTTTTTGTTTGTTTGCTAAATTTGGTTGCTCTATCGTTTTTGATTTGATAGATTTTGTGCTATTTTCTAAATCTATAATAACCGTTGGTCTAATATTTGTTTTTAATTCAAACAGATGAGCTATCTTATCACTATATTTGGTCTTTACCCAATTTGCGACTAATCTATTTGGAGCATTAAATATCGCAATATCGCTTTTTGATTTTTTTATATCGTAGTTTAACTGTTTAATATATCGCTCATACTCTATCTTAGTTATCTCTAATTTGAGTGCGTCAAGTATCTCTTTTCCTATAGAATTCATTATTCACCTATCGTTCACATATAATGTGAATAATAGCGTTATTTACCTATAATTAGGCTCAAATTAGTGTGAATATAGTTATTCACATATGTGAATAGGGTAAAAAATGAACATTTTAGGCATAGATCCAGGGACGAGAAATTGCGGTTATGCGATTGTAAAAATAGAGGGTCAAAAAATAGTATTGATTGAAGCAGGATTAATAAAGATAAAAGCCGAAGATTTACAATTTCAGATTCCACAAATTTGTGAAGCGATAGAGAGCATATTTAAATCACATACGATTGATGAAGTGGCGATGGAAGATATTTTTTATGCTCACAATCCACAAACAGTTCTAAAACTAGCTCAATTTCGTGGAGCGATAATGTTAAAACTGCTGTTAGAGTATGGACAGTTTGCAGAGTATACGCCACTGCAGGTGAAAAAAGCACTAACAGGAAAAGCAAAAGCACAAAAAGAGCAGGTCGCTTTTATGGTAAAACAGATTTTAGGAATAACAAAAGAGATTAAACCGCTCGATATAACAGATGCGATGGCAGTTGCGATAACACACGCTCAGAGAGTAAAGTTAGAGTTAAACAAAAAGAAGCGACCAACACACCAGGAGGGTCGCTAAGATAGAAGTCTATCAAAAAAGACTTTAATCAAATTTATTTTTATTACTCTTTTGATTATTTAAGATTTTTCTCTCTCATTTTAAGGATTTTTTTATCTAATTCACATTGTGATTATAGTGTGAATAAATTTTACTATTTAGAGCATTTTATATAGATTTTTCTCTCAATTTCAGAAATTATTTATATAAATATATCCTGAAATAGTTTTATTCTAATATGTTATAACTACGCAATATAGGGCTTTTAGAGGATTTTTACTATTTTTATATTCTATTTACTATCTGTTATGAAAAGTTATTCACATATAGATATAGAAATTATCATTAAATTATGTTTCACGGGAAACAATTATACTATCTATATATAGATTGAAATGATTTTTCTAAGAAATTATCTTTGGAGTATATTTTATATATAGAGTTATTATAATCAAACTCTAGATAGTTTGCATGAAGTAGCAATCTATCAGCACCTGTATATTTTAATCTCTCATCATTAGATAGCTCTCGCTCAACATATTTTCTCGCATACTCTTCATCAACACCATAGAGCGGGTCACCAACTATTGGATGTTTCACGTGAAACAGATGTGCTCTGATTTGATGTTGTCGTCCTGTAATAGGTGTAGCTTCTACTAATGTAATATTATTGTTAGCGAAATACTCTAGTGGTTTTATGATTGTTTGAGATGATTTACCACTATTATCGATAAGCATCATCAACCGCACAAGTGCATCAGATTCATCTCTGCGAAATAGGGGCTCATCTATATATAGCTCATTTTGCAGATGACCTCTAACTATCGCTAGATATTTTTTTACTATCTTTCTATCTTGAAAAGAGGTTTTAAAATATATCTCGCTTCTTTTATTTCGTGATGCGACTACTAGACCGCTAGTTTCAAAATCGATGCGATGAGTAACATTAGCGATATCTCCAAATGATGATTTTATCTCATCATTTAGACAATATTCTGTATAGCGGTTTTGAGGATGGACGAGTACTTTTGTAGGTTTATCATATATAGCAAAATCATCGTGAGTAAAAATAGGCTCTAGCCCTCTAGATTTTGGCTCAAAATAGATAATCTCATAATCTCCGATTACACTTTGTGAGCTATTATATAGAACTTCGCCATCTTTTGAGAGTCGCCCTTTTGCCATTAATCTCTGTGCGTCGCTTTGTGAAATCGCTAACTCATTCATTAAAAATTTAAATGCCTTTATAGGTTTTTGTGTAGAGATTTTTTTAACAACAAATGGCAATTTAATTCCTTTTTAGTAACATTTTGATACACTCTAAAATTAGTATTTTAATAAATACAGCTCAAAATTTGAGCATTTAATCAGATTAATTAATCGTAATATTAACATATAGAGGATTGTAGATGGTTGAGAGATATGCTAGAGAGCAGATGAGTGAAAAATGGACGCAAGAGGCTAGATATGCAGCGTGGTTGGAAGTTGAAAAAGCAGCTGTAAAGGCGTGGAATAAACTAGGGCTTATTCCAGATGATGATTGTGAGAAGATTGTTAAAAATGCAAAATTTTCTGTTGAGCGAATAGAGGAGATAGAGGCTGTAACAAAACACGATTTGATAGCTTTTAATACGAGCGTATCTGAGAGTTTAGGGGCAGAGAGTAGATGGTTTCACTATGGTATGACTAGCTCTGATGCAGTCGATACAGGTGTAGCACTGCAGATGAAATCATCATTAGAGCTCATTATAGAAGATGTAAAAATGCTGATGGAATCTATAAAAAAACGGGCACAAGAGCATAAATATACACTAATGGTAGGAAGAAGTCATGGTATCCATGGTGAGCCTATAACATTTGGTTTGACACTTGCTGTGTGGTATGATGAGATGGCAAGACATCTGCAAAATCTAGAAGATACTATGGAGGTTATTGCAGTTGGACAAATAAGCGGAGCGATGGGGAATTTTGCTCACGCACCACTAGAGCTTGAAGAGTATGCTATGGCAGAACTAGGGCTAAAACCAGAGCCGTGTTCTAATCAGGTAATCCATAGAGATAGATATGCACGCCTTGCAACTGCATTAGCACTTATGGCTAGCTCAGTTGAAAAATTTGCAGTACAAGTAAGACATCTTCAAAGAACAGAGGTTTATGAAGCAGAGGAGTATTTTGCAGCAGGACAAAAAGGTAGCTCTGCTATGCCACATAAACGAAATCCAATCCTAACAGAGAATATAACAGGGTTAGCTAGAATGATTAGAGCTTACGCAGTTCCAGCGATGGAAAATGTGGCACTATGGCATGAGAGAGATATCTCTCACAGCTCTACAGAGAGATTTTGGCTACCAGATGCATTTATAACAGCAGATTTTATGCTGCATCGTATGAATAGTGTTATAGCTAACCTAACTGTTATGCCAGAGAATATGATGAAAAACCTAAACCTAACAGGCGGGTTAGTATTTTCTCAAAGAGTTTTATTAGAGCTTCCTATCAGAGGTGTAAGCCGTGAGGATGCTTATAAGATAGTTCAGCGAAATGCGATGAAGGTTTGGCAAGAGATACAACAAGGCAAAGCGAGTATAAACGAAAAAGGCGAATCGCTATATCTACAATATCTACTAGCTGATGAAGAGCTAGGAGCAAAGCTAAACGAAGATGAGATTAGAGAGTGTTTTAACTACGATTACTATACAAAAAATGTGGATAAGATTTATGAAAGAGTCTTTAGATAAGGTACATTTTTTGCTTTTAAAATTATATACTTTTATTAATTTTCTAGGGGTATAATACCCCTAATTTATATAGGATGATAGATGCTAACAGTTATAAAAAGAAGTGGACGCAGAGAGCCACTAGATATTTCTAAAATACAAAAATATACTTCAGCGGCGGTCAAAGATTTAGAGAATGTATCACAAAGCGAATTAGAAGTAGATGCTCAAATACAGTTTCGAGATGGAATAACATCAAATGAGATTCAACAAACGCTTATTAAAACAGCAGTGGATAAGATAGATATAGATACACCAAATTGGACTTTTGTAGCATCGAGACTATTTTTATATGATTTATATCACCGCGTAAATGGTTTTACAGGTTATGGCAAACTCTCTGATTATCTAGAGCGAGGCGAGAGAGAAGGGCGTATAATTTTAGGTCTAAAAGATATGTATGATTTAGATGATTTAGATAGTTATATAGTTGCTGAGAGAGATTTACAGTTTAACTATCTAGGGATTAAAACGCTATATGATAGATATCTCATAAAAGATAAAAATGCTAACCCTATAGAGTTGCCACAACATATGTTTATGGCGATATCTATGTTTTTAGCTCAAAACGAATCAAACAGACAAGAGTGGGCGAAAAAGTTCTATGATATGGTTAGTAAGTTTGAGGTGATGTTAGCAACTCCTACGCTCTCAAATGCTAGAACTCCACGCCATCAGCTTAGCTCATGCTATATAGGCTCTACTCCTGATAATATCGAGGGGATTTTTGATGCATATAAAGAGATGGCACTACTATCTAAATTTGGTGGTGGTATCGGATGGGATTGGACGCAAGTGCGTGCAATGGGCTCATTTATAGATGGGCACAAAAATGCAGCTGGCGGGACAGTTCCATTTTTGAAAATCACAAATGATATAGCAATTGCAGTAGATCAGCTAGGAACTAGAAAGGGTGCAATCGCAGTCTATCTAGAGCCATGGCATATGGATGTAAAAGATTTTATCGATACCAAGAAAAACTCAGGCGAAGAACGACGCCGAACACATGATTTGTTTCCAGCACTTTGGATAAATGATCTATTTATGAAGCGAGTTGGCGAAGATGGCATCTGGACAATGTTTGATCCATTTGATGTAAAGGAGCTTACAAATCTATATGGTGAAGAGTTTGAGCGAAGATTTATAGAGTTAGAAAAAGATGATACTATAATCAAAGAGCATACAAAAGCAAAAGATTTATGGAAGAAGATTCTAACATCATATTTTGAATCTGGTAGCCCATTTTTATGTTTTAAAGATAGTGCAAACAGAGCTAACCCAAATAATCACTCAGGTGTTATTCGTAGCTCAAACCTATGTACAGAGATTTTTCAAAACACAGAGCCTAACCACTATCAGATAAAAATCAAATTTGAAGATGGCAGATTTTTAACATATGAAGAGGATGAGATTGTAGTAACAGATAGCGGTATCGAAAAACCAGCTAACAAAATCTCTGCTCTTGATAAGATAGGTGGAGAGAGAGTATTTATAGTTGAAAAAGAGAAAATCGATGGCTCAACTGCTGTATGTAATCTAGCCTCTGTAAATCTATCTCGCATAAACACCAAAGAGGATATCGACAGAATTATCCCTGTAGCGATTAGAGCACTAGATAATGTTATAGATCTGAACTTCTATCCGCTAGAGAAGGTCAAGCGAACTAATCTACGAACTCGTGCGATAGGTCTAGGTGTTATGGGTGAGGCACAGATGTTAGCAGAACATCAGATAGTGTGGGGAAGCCAAGAGCACTTTGATAAAATCGATGAAGTACTAGAGGCTATTAGCTATAACGCGATAAAGGCATCGTCAGATTTAGCGACTGAAAAGGGCACATATAGTGAGTATGAGGGCTCTAAGTGGTCAAAAGGTATCTTTCCTATGGATCATGCTAGTGCCGATGTTATAAATTTAGTAGATAGAGGAGGGCTCTTTGCCTCTAGTTATGAGTGGGATGAGCTGCGTGATAGAGTTAAAAAACAGGGTATGCGAAATGGTTATTTGATGGCTATCGCTCCTACTTCATCAATCTCTATATTAACAGGAACCACACAAACAGTTGAGCCGATATTCAAACGCAAATGGTTTGAAGAGAACCTATCAGGATTGATACCTGTTTGTGCACCAAACCTAAATCCTAGCACTTGGAGTTACTATACACCATCGTTTGAATTAGATCAAACAGTGTTAGTAAAAGCAGCTGCGATTCGTCAAAAATGGATTGACCAAGGACAAAGCTTGAATATATTTATATCACTAGATAAAGCGAGCGGAAAATATCTAAATGATATCTATATGTTAGCGTGGAGATTAGGACTAAAATCTACATACTATCTGCGTTCACAATCACCAGAATCAAAAGGCGACTCTACAGTCGATCGCTCTATGGAGTGTGAAGGGTGTCAGTAAAACCACTAAACTCTAACACAGCTATAGCACTGTTAGAGCGTTTTGATAGTGTTAGAGATGGCACTATTAGAGCTATAACAGCTCATTCACCCACATCTATATCGATAGAGCTCAGCACTCAAGATGCTAACCGCGGGTTTGATTGGATAAATGTCATATTTAAAATAGATGGTGTTAGTGATGCAAAACTGCTAGATGATAATCTACTCTCATCACTAGATATGAGTGATGGAGTAACTATCGATATCACACCAACTGCTGCAGCATTTGCTATCGGCTCATACGCTAACAGAGCAGATGAATCTACGCTTTTTATCAAGGGTACAAATATCTCCTATAGTGAAATAGAGTATAGAGATTAATGCTTTAAGTTATCTATAATATTTTTTGCCTCTTTGTGCTGTGATATATGCTACCCTTTAAATAAATATTTCCCGCAGTAGCTATTTATATTTGGTAGTGCTGCTGCGATGTTTAGGTTGCATAAAGCAAAAGCTAATTCTACTTTATAGCCAAGTAGACTGCCACGCTTCGCTCGCAGTGACAGTCATTGCGAAGCCTTTAGGCTGAAGCAATCCACTAGATTTTAATCCTCAATAGTCCATATATATATTCTATCAATTAAGTATCAAAATGTTAATATCTAGCTATATAAAACAGAGGTAAACATATGAACAAATTAATAACTATGGCAGTTATAACATTTTGCACAAATCTAATCGCTAGTGATTTTGATAAAGGTATGCAAGCACACAGTAACGGTGAATACCATAAAGCAGTAGAGCTGTTGAAAAAAGCTTGCGATGGTGGATATACTGGCGGATGTTATAATCTTGGAGTTATGTATGATAATGGTGATGGTGTAAAACAAGACTATTTCACAGCAGCGGAGTTTTTTAAAAAAGCCTGTGATGGCGGAGATATTGGTGGGTGCTTTAATCTTGGGAATATGTATGCAAATGGTGATGGTGTAAAACAAGATTATTTTAAAGCATTGGAGCTTTACAAGAAGGCTTGTGATGGTGGAGATGCTGATGGATGTTATAACCTTGGACTTATGTATGATAATGGTCGAGGTGTAAAACAAGATTATTTCACAGCAGCGGAGTTTTTTAAAAAAGCCTGCGAAGGTGGATATATT
Source organism: uncultured Campylobacterales bacterium (assembly GCA_964650175.1). Taxonomy (GTDB): domain Bacteria; phylum Campylobacterota; class Campylobacteria; order Campylobacterales; family Sulfurimonadaceae; genus CAZYTC01. Next base: position 36,553 of record CAZYTC010000001.1, read on the forward strand.
AGCGGGTGCTACAATCTTGGGTATATGTATGCAAATGGCGAAGGTGTAAAACAAGATTACAAAAAAGCAAAAGAGCTATTTGGTGTCGCTTGTGATGGAAGAATTGCTGATGGATGTCGTAATTATAAGATACTAAATAAGCAGGGGCATTAAACTCTAGTAATATGGCACTTTATTGTGTGATTGTAATATTTTATATACAATCCCCTCTAAAACACCATCAAAACCTGTGGAAAAAATAGCAAAATAGCTAAAAATATGAGCGTAGTTATAAATACTTGTGCGGTAACTACTGATGGTTTAGAGTTATATAGCGAGGCTAGATTGACATTTGCAACAGCAAGCGGCACTAGAAGTTGTAAAAATATAATTCCTTTTATCATAGGTGACAGATCGATATTTATTAGCACCACATAGGTGATGAGCGGGATGATGATAAACTTTGCAGTCGATATAAATATAGTGAGTTTTCTGCTAATCTCACGCAGTTTGATATCATACATATAGATACCAAAAAGCACCAGCTGTATCGTCATAGATGCATATGCACCCATCATTAGAGTGCTGTTTACCACCTCGCTAGGTCGATATCCGATGATATTTAAAACAATCGCTACAGTTGCCGCCCATAATACTGGCAGTTTTAAAATATTTAGTAGCGAATCACGCAGACTAAATTCACCCCGTGAATAGTAAAATACACCTATAGTATAGACGACAAAAACATTAACCAAATTTATAAGGGTGGTATAAAAAATACTCTCCTCACCAAATATAGCGATAGCTAGAGGGATTCCTAGATTTCCAGTATTTCCTATGAGTGCGGCAACTGTGGCGATGGAGCGCTCTTTTATGTCGCTAAAAAATATCTTTGCAAGAGGTATAAAAAGCAGTAGTGAAAATAGCGTAATAGCTAGATAGATAATAGGCGATGTGAGCTCTGTCGCATCGATGGGGCGTTTTAGTAGCCCCCAAAATGTGAGAAAAACTTGCAAAAAATAGACGCTGAGGATAGTGATGGTCTTATCGTCTATCTTCTCTTTGAAAAAATATTTAGCACTAAATCCAACAGCTATAAATAGGTAGATTCCAGCTAGTGCCAGTATTGTCTGGCTCATAGAGTCGCTTTGAGTCTTGCGATTCTATCTTCTAGTGATGGGTGTGTGCTAAATAGTGCCTTTAGACTGCTACCATTTATCCCAAATGCTTTTACCGCCTCTGGTAGCGGATGGGTGTTTTTGTTTCTCCCTAGTGCCTCTAGTGCAGCTATCATATTTTGTGTACTAGATAGATATGCCCCCGCTTCATCAGCGCGATACTCTCTATATCTAGAAAACGCCATTACGATAATGGATGCTAGTATCCCAAAAACCACTTGAGCGACCATAGAGGCTATCATATATCCAGCACCTAGCTCTTTTGAGTTGTTTTTGAGTAGCACTCTATCGACTAAATATCCCACTATACGAGATAAGAAGACCACAAATGTATTTACCACACCTTGAACTAGTGTCAGTGTTACCATATCGCCATTTGCGACATGCCCTATCTCATGACCTAGCACCGCCTCTATCTCATTGCGGTTCATACTATTTAATAACCCTCTACTAACAGCTACTAACGCAGAGTTTTTAAATGCTCCTGTAGCAAAAGCGTTTGGGCTTTGATCTTCAAATATCGCCACCTCTGGCATATTTATACCCGCTTTGTGTGATAATTTTGCTACGGTATCAAGTAGCCAGTGCTCATCACTGTTAGCTGGAGTTGTTATCACTCTAGCCCCCACAGACATTTTTGCCATCTGTTTTGACATTAATAACGAAATAATAGAGCCACTAAATCCCACGATAGCTGAGAAAACTAACAGTGAGCCTAGATTTAGACCATTTTCATCTAAAAATTGATCCACTCCTAGCAGTCTAGCTAACACAGATATAACAAATAAAACAGCGATGTTTGTCATTAAAAATAGACCGATTCTCTTAAACATTTATGCCTCCTAATTAGGTAAGATTGATAAAATATCTGTATATTTAATAGTCAAAATTATAACATATGATAGTAAAAGCAAAATAGACTTTATAGTTTTACAACTACATTTTAGATAGAATAAAACCACTTATTTCAAAGGTAGATGATGACAAAGGTATTGGTTATAGGTAGTGGTGGTGCAGGGCTAGTGGCGGCACTATCAGCGGTAGATGCAGGTGCAGAAGTGGTGGTGGCTTCTAAAACAGCTCCCACAAGATCACAAACATCTATGGCGCAAGGTGGAATAAACGCTGCGATAGGTGAAAATGATAGCATAGAGAAACATTTCAGCGATACGCTAAAATCAGCTGGTGGTTTAGCAGATGAGAATCAAATAAGAGTGCTATGTGAAAACGCCCCCAAAGCGATAGAGTGGCTCTATAATCTTGGAATGCCATTTAGCGTTAATGATGATAAACTAGCCCAAAGACGACTAGGTGGAGCAAGTAGTGATAGATCCTGTTACGCAAGTGATTATACAGGGCTAAAACTGCTACATACTCTCTATGATGCATCGATAAAAGCTAATATTGAGTTTAAAAATAACTATATGTTGCTGAATCTCATTGTCGAATCTAACCGTGTTTTGGGGGCTAACTTTTTAGTTATAGAGAGTGGTGAGGTAGAGGAGATTAGAGCTGATAGCGTGATACTAGCAACTGGTGGATATGCAAAAATATATGGCGTTCACTCTACAAACGCATCCACTGCAACAGGCGATGGATTGGCAGCTGCTATTAGAGCGGGTGCGAAACTAGCAAATATGGAGTTTATACAGTTTCATCCAACAGCACTAAAAAACTCTAGCATATTAATAAGTGAGAGTGCTAGAGGCTCTGGCGGATATCTGCTAAATCATAAGCATGAGCGATTTACTGATGAGTTAGACTCACGAGATGTGGTTGCTAGAGCGATAGCTAAGGAACTAGAAAATGGTGATGTATATCTGGATATTCGTCATCTAGGTAGTGATTTTATAGAAAAAGAGCTGCCACAAGAGGCAAAACTAGCACAAATCTATGAGGGCGTAGATGTCACAAGTGAGCTTATAGCGATAAAACCAGCAGCTCACTATAGTATGGGCGGGATTTTAGTAGATAGCGATTGTAAAAGTAGCGTAGATGGGCTCTTTGCTGTGGGTGAGTGTGCATATCATAAGACTCACGGGGCAAATAGATTAGGTGGAAACTCACTGCTAGAACTAGTAGTTTTTGGACAAATCGCAGGAAAAGAGGCGAGTGAATATGCAGCTAAAAACCAATCATCTAATATAGAGAGTGAGCAATATAACCGTGATAGAAATTTCATAAATGGCGTGATGTATTTTACAAACCAGATAGATTTTTACCAAAAACGGACAATGTTATCAAATATATTTTACTCCAATATAGGGGTATTTCGTGAAGATATGGCGATGAAATCTGTTTTAGGAGCGATTAGACAGATGCAGCGAGAGTTGCCATTTATGGGGCCACGAGATAAATCCAAAGTGCAAAATACAAATTTAGTAGAGTTTATAGAGTTTGGAAATATGTTAGAGCTTAGTGAGATAATCGTCGTTAGTGCCATTAGTAGAGCTGAATCTAGAGGGGCTCACTATAGAGTCGATATTCCACAACAAAACGATGTAATGTTTGGTGCAAACTCTATATCGTGGAAAGAAGATGGCGTATTGTGTGCCGATTTTATAAAGTAGGTAAGTTATGAAGATATCGATAAAAAGAGATGAAAAACTAGTTGATTATGAGACTCGGCTAGGAAATATCACATTATTGGAGGCACTAAATTATATAAAAACCAAAATCGATCCAACACTAACATTTGATCAGGGGTGTCGTAGCGGAGTGTGTGGCAGTTGCGGCGTGGTGGTTAATAACAAAGAGGTGTTATCTTGTAGTTATAAAGTGTGTGATGGGGACACTGTAGAGCCACTACGACGCACTAGAGTGATTAGAGATTTGGTAGTTTCTAGCGAAATGATAGAGGCAAAAAACCGCAGCGTGGGGGCATTTAGCAGTGGTGTTAGTAGCGAGATAAAGAGCTCTGAGATGATACAGAGTGATTGTATATTGTGTGGGCTTTGTTATAGTAGCTGTCCTGTGTATGATTATAACAGCGAGTTTGCAGGTCCTTTTGCACTAACTAGAATCTGGCGATATGTTAGTGATGAGAGGGAGATGGGTAGCTCTAAAAAGATAGCAGATATACAGCAAAATGGCATCTGGGATTGTACACTATGTAATGAGTGTGTGTTAGTTTGTCCAGCTAACATCGCCCCAAAACAAGATATCTTAATGCTACGAACCAAATCTGGTATGATGGGCTATAGTGACCCAAATATGAGCTTTGGCGGAGGTTTGGATTTTGGTGTACAGTTTTAGTTTTTGCATTATGTTATAGCTTATGTTATACTATACAAAAGGATTTTTATGGCATCAGAGCACTCATTAGATATTTCAGCAAAAATAGACCTACAAGCCTTTAAAGATGCGATGGCACAATCAGAAAAAGAGGTTGTAGGCAGATATGATTTCAAAGGTATAACATATGAAATCAACTACAGAGAAAAAGAGAAAGTGTTAGTACTGTTAGCTTCAAGTGATAACAAACTTGATGCACTAAAAGATATAGTTATAGCAAAACTAATCAAAAGAGGGCTCAGCTCTAAAGTGCTTGAGGAGCTTAGAGTAGAAGACGCTAGTGGCAATACGAGAAAAGCAACATACAAAGTAGTCGATTATATAGAGTCAAAAGAGGCAAAAAAGATTGTCGCAGAGATAAAATCACTCAAAACAAAAGCATCAGCACAAATAGAGGGTGATCATATACGGGTAAAATCCAAACAAATCGATGAGCTACAAAAAATTATGAAACATATCAAAAGCCTAGAGTGGGAAGCACCTTTGGTATTTGATAACTTTAGGTGAGCCTATGAGAAAATTGAGCATCGCAGATGCTGCTGAGTATTTCAAGGTCTCAAAAGAGGCGATACACAACCGAATCCGCAGAGGCAGTTTAGAATCAATCATAGAAAATGGTGTTAAATTTGTAAAGCTTGCAGATGATAAAAAACAGAGCTCTAGCGATGATTTAGCAGATAGCAAATATACCCAATATATAGAGCAAGAGAATATCAGATTACGCGAAAAGGTCGATAATCTAGAGAAAGAGACAACAAGACTTCGAGATATTAGAGAGCAATCTCTCATCGATGAGCGAGTGAGGATTGAGCAGATTTATAAAGAGCGAGATGCACAACTACGAAGCGTGCTAAATGTTGTAGCGACAAAGTTTTTAGCTCATGTAAATACAGACAATCTCATCAAAGAGGCGAAAAACGCCGATGCGATTACAGCTGATGTGGTCGATGATAGCGATAATTGGATTAGACTAAAGCATTTTTTAAAGCTCAAAAATCTAGATAGTGATGAGCGAAAACGAATAAAAAAAGAGATTTTAGCTATCGCTGATAGTGATGAGAGATTTGAAATCGAAGATGATAAAATCTATCTAAATCCATCTATATTTGATTATTCAGATATATTGCAGTAGGTAAATCTTGGTACCACAGCGGATAAAAAAGAGCGAGTTTTCACACACCTCTAGCTATATCGTTGTGAGCAAATGGCTATTTGATGAGAGCGATATTTTAGATTTTAATCTCTATCTAGAAGGTGGCGAGCTTTTTATACCAAAGAGTTCAAAAATCAGCCATAGCCTAATAGAAGAGTTCAAAAAAATCGATAAACTCTACATCAGACAGAGTGATTTAGAGATATATAACCGCTTTATAGAGCGGATTGTAACAGAGATTGCACGAGATAAAAAGGTCTCTATTTTAAAAAAAGCATCAGTCATATATCATCAAGCATCAGAGATATTGGATGATATGTTTGAGAATCCAGAAGAGCTAGAAAATGTCTCAAAATCTAAAAAAGTGGTCGATAATTTCGTCGGTACGATTTTAAGCGACTCTAGAGCGATAGAATCACTTATCGCTATCACTTCGTATGATTATTACACCCACACCCACTCCATAAATGTCTCTATCTACGCACTATGCTTGGGTAGTTATCTAGGATTTAGCGATAGCGATATAACACAACTAGGTCAAGCAGCACTAATGCACGATTTAGGCAAAAGCAAAATCGACCCAGCCATCACCAATAAAAATGGCAAGCTCACTACAAGCGAGTTTAATACGATGAAGCTACATACAGTCCATGGGCACTCTATCGCACTAAAGTTGGGGATAAAGGAGTCAAAAATATTAGATGCTATACGCCATCATCACGAAAAGCTAAATGGCACAGGATATCCAGATGGACTCAGTGGCAGAAATATTACGCTATTTCCTAGAATTATCGCTATTTGTGATATATTTGATGCACTATCGACAAAGAGATCATACAAAGATAGACTCAGCTCGTTTGATACGCTGATGCTGATGAAGCGAACAATGCAAGATCATATCGATATGGATTTGCTAAACGCATTTATAAGGATGCAACGACCCACTATATGAGATGCTCTCTCGCATCCTCTTTGCTCATAGTAGATGTAGCAAAAACCTCCCGCTCGCCAAAAAGCAACTTCTGCTCACCACTAAAACCAGATTTTGCATAAGCTAAAACTATTTTTGATGCCAGTTCTACATCGCTATCGCTCGCATCAGAGCTAATCATAGAGTGAGGGCCGATTATCTCTATCGTTATATGGGTATATTTTGGGTTTTCTATATTTCTTATAAGCTCATTTTCATCAGCATTTCGCCCTATAATGAGCTTTGCACCATCAGGAAGCCTAAATTGACGACCATATTTTAGTGTTGCTATATCAGCGGTAGTGAAATTTTTATCATAAGCTATAAAATCTCTGATTTTGTTTGAGAAATACTCATCAGTTAGCAGACATCCACCACCTGGGGATTCAAAATCTACCAGTCCAAACTCATTAGCTAGCTCCATCTGTCTCTCGCGATTTCGTCCCGTGATACCCTCTAGCCTCTCTCTATCAACCCAGCCATTAATCTCTGCAACTGTGGGCTCTAGAGCTTTAGCTGATAGTGGTCTTAGCAGCAACCCATCGCAATTTGATAAATCTAACACCTTTTTTAGAGCCTCTGCATTTTGACTCATTGGGCGTTGCCCTAGCACCTCGCCACTGATTAAAAATGATGCACCCCACTCATCTAGTAGCCGTTTTGCCACCTCAAACATCTTGCCATGACAATCTATGCAGGGGTTAAAGTGTTTGCCATAGCCCCATTTTGGGGTAAATAGCACCTCGCGGATATACTCATCTCGTATATCAACACTGCGAAACTCTGCACCGATTTGTGATGCCATATTTAACATATGATCTAGCCTATCGCGAGTAGAGCCAAAACCTGTGTTTATATTGCACAGTATCACCTCAATACCTTGATTTATTACTAATTTAGCAGCTAGTGTTGAATCTAGCCCACCACTAAAAAGTGCTATTGCTCTCATATTTATCCTTATTCTAGAGTTACGAGATTGCCTCGTTTTAACTCCTCTATTTTGTTGCGATATTTTCTAATCATAAATGATCTCTTCTCAAACTCTATATCTCGCTGTGAGATTATCTTTTTTAGCTCGCGGTTGTAGTGAGTATTTAAAAATGCTATTAGCTCGCTTTGTAGCTTCTCGTCGGTGCTAAAAACCTCTATCTCATCGCTCATAATGATTGATTGAACCCTGCTATCATCGACAGTGCCAGATAGCACTCGCTCAAACTCATATCCATGGTAAGCTAGTAGCGATGGCTCTATATAATTTAGTATCGTATTTATGATTTGTGGTCTTTCAAATATGGTTTTAATGAGCCTCATCTCCCATAAATCTAGATGCCTGTGCTCACTAACGGTGTTATCGCTAGCTCTATTTTTTATCTTTAAAAACGAATCACTAATAGAGAGTTTAGATGCGATATGAAGCCTATATTCATCTTGGATTAGTGGCGTAAGAGTCTTTAGATAGCCTATTGACTCATTCATTGCTTGCTCTTTTTCTCTAGGCTCTGTGAGATTATATTTAGCTAACATCATATCGATAACAAACGCTACAAATGGGGTTGGTTTTCGTAAACTCTCTCCTAATTCCACCACACGATTTCCTACCACCATATCGGCTAAATCTGATGATTCATCTAGCAGTACCACGCCACCATCAAATCCTCTTTGACTTAGCAGTATTGCTGATTTTAGTGCCGCATTTATCCCTGCATTATCGCCATCATAAGCTAGAGTGATTTTTGGCTCACCACGGCGAAGTAGTGGTAGATGATGCTCTGTTAGTGCCGTACCTAGCACCGCTACGGTGTGATCAAAGCCTGCTTGATGCATCATAATCACATCCATATAACCCTCTGTGATTATAATCTCGCCTCGTCTAAAAATCGCCTCTTTGGCGATATGGTAGCCATAGAGCAGTCTAGATTTATCAAAAATATCGCTTTGCGGAGAGTTTAGATATTTGGCATTATGATTTATTGTTGTTCGCCCACCAAAGCCGACGATTTTTGCAGAGTGGTTATAGATAGGAAATGTTATTCTCTCTCTAAATATAGCAAATGCTCGATTATCATCGCCCATCCCCACCACACCATCAGCCACCGCCTCAGAGAGATTAAAGCCATTTTGCTCTAAAAACCGCACACTCTTAAAACCCTCAGGTGCATAGCCTATCTCAAACTTCTCTATGCTAGCTGAGTGTATCCCTCTAGTGTGTAGATATCGCAATATTTCACTATTAAACTCTAGCTCTTTTTGATAATATCCATTTATCGCCTCTAGGACTTTATATGATTTTTTTGGACTCTTTTGCGTGGTGTATTGGAGACTAAAATTGTATGTCGATGCAAGTTTTTCTATCGCTTCTGGATATGAGAGTTTTTCATACTCCATCACAAAATTTATACTATCACCATGCACTCCACACCCAAAACAGTGATAGTTACCACGAGATGGATTTACTACGAAACTGGGGGTTTTTTCATCGTGAAATGGGCAGGGTGCTTTGTAGTTGCTACCTGCTTTTTTGAGCTCTATATATGAGCCTACCACATCAACAATATCGAGTCTGGCTTTTAGTGCTTCTATAGAGTCGTTTCTAATCATAATCTTATTTTATCCAAATTTAGCTTGTAAATAGAATTTTTTAGCTATAATACGCTTTCAAAATTTTACAGAAAGTGGGTGATTGCATGCCTGGTATTATCTTGAGACAAGATGATAATTTTGATGCAGCATATCGTCGTTTCAAAAAACAGACAGATAGAAATCTGATTGTTACTGAAGCTAGAGCTCGCCGTAACCATGTTACAGAGACTGAAAAACGAAAGCTATTCAAAATCAGCGCTCGCAAAAAGATGCTTAAGCGTCTATATATGATGAGACGCTACGAATCTAAACTCTAGTTGCTTCCGCAAAAGCGGTTGGCTCCTAGAGCCCTATCAACTTTAAACTATCCTATGTTACACTTGCTATTATTTTTAAAAGGTGTAATATGACTTTTACAGCCCCCCTACAAAAAAAATCTACTAAAATTATGCTACTTGGCTCTGGAGAACTCGGCAAAGAGGTCGCTATAGAGGCACAACGACTAGGTATCGAGGTGATAGCGGTCGATAGATATGAAAACGCTCCTGCACATCTTGTCTCAAACCGCTCATTTGCTATCGATATGCAAGATAAAGAGGCGGTATTAGAGCTCATTAGAGAGCAAAAACCAACATATATCCTCCCTGAAATCGAGGCGATAAGTATCGAGGCACTTATCGAGGCAGAAAAAGAGGGTTTTAATGTTATCCCAAATGCTGAGGCGGTAAATAAAACGATGAATCGCAAAAACATTCGTCGTTTTGCTGCAGAGGAGCTAGGGCTTAAAACAAGCCGTTATTATTTTGTTAGTACATATGAGGATATGTGCGAAGCAGCCCGAAGCGTAGGCTTTCCGTGTGTTATAAAACCTGTTATGAGCTCTTCAGGTCATGGTCAAAGTATTGCTCGTAGCCACAAAGATTTACTCGCTTCGTGGGAGATTGCAAAAGAGGCTCGTGGCGATGCGAGTGAGCTAATAGTAGAGGAGTTTATCAAATTTGATTATGAGATTACGCTACTAACAGCTAGAAATGATGAGCAAACTATATTTTGTCCGCCGATTGGTCATATCCAAAAAGATGGTGACTATATCTATAGCTTTCAGCCGATGCAAATGAGTAAAAAGGCACTAAAACGCTCACAAAAAATAGCTAAAAAAGTAACTGATGGGCTAGGGGGTCGAGGTATTTTTGGTGTAGAGCTATTTGTTAGAGGCGATGAGGTCTATTTTAGCGAAGTGAGCCCTCGCCCACACGATACAGGGCTTGTAACACTTATAACACAGAGTCAAAGTGAGTTTGCATTACATGTTAGAGCGATACTAAATCTACCACTAGATTTTACATTTTATGGTGATGGCGTGAGTGCTGCATACAAGGCAAAAAATAGCTCTAAAAAACCTATTTTGGATATAGATGATAAACTCTTTTCTAAAAATAGCTTCGTGAGAGTTTTTGGCAAACCAGAATCTCACAAAGGCAGACGAATGGCTGTTGTGCTAGTGTTTGGCAAAATCGAAAAAGCCTTTAAAAAAGCAAAGAAACTAGTTAAAAAAATCACAGATAAATAGCCACAATCTCTAAGCTGCTAAAGGAATTTAGCAGCTTAGACAATCTAGCTATAATAGTAAAAACTTATCACAACTTACAATTCTTATATCTTCTAATATCTCATCTTTATCATAGGTTATTAAAACTTTCTCATCCGCTATGATTTTATTAAAACTGCTAAAAGCATTTATCTCTCTTTTTCTTGTAGCCTCATCTGCTAGATTAAAAGATACTTGATACATAGTTTTATTTGAATAAAAATCTATCTCTTGTTTATCTTTAATATATGTTAAATTTTCATCTCTCTCTTTTAGATATAAAAAAACTATATTTTCTAGCGATACTCCTAAATTTTGCTTTGAAAAAATTGATAAATTTAAAAATCCATTATCACTTACATATACTTTTTTAGCAGATTTTATCTGCTCACTCAACTTATGATTATAGTTTGAGATAGTTTTTATCAAAAAATTATCTTCAAAATATTCTAAATACTCTTTTACACTTTTAGAGTCTATAATTAGCTTATTTGCTAGGTTTGAGTAGTTTATTATATTTGCAGAATTTGAAACTATATAGAAAAAAAGATCTCTTATTTGACTAGAGTTTTTTATGCTATATCGTGGAACTATATCTTTTAAGATAATATCTTCTGCTATATTTTTTAAAATCTCTTTTTTTAACTCTTCACTTTCATTTGAAATAACACTAAAATATCCACCCCATTTTAAATACTCATCAAAAGCTCTTTTTATATTAATTCTATTTTTTACTATCTCTATGTTTGAGGATATATCTATTTTTCTGTACTCCAAAAACTCTTTGAAAGAAAAAGTGCTAAGTGTTAGTTTTAAAACTCTTCCTGTTAGAACTGTTGCGTAATTTTGTGTAAGAAGTGATGAGTTTGAACCAGTTATTACAAACTTTATATTGCTATTTTCATACTTTGATTTTATAAAAACTTGCCAATTTTCAAAGATTTGTATCTCATCTATAAAGAAATATATCTTTTCATCTAGTTTTGGATTTGCAAGTTTTATATACTCATCATAGATTTTTTCCAAATAACTAGAATCACTTTTATATGGCAAAAAACTTGGTTTTTCAAGGTTTATAAAAAAGATATTGCTACTTTTTACACCTTGCTCTAGCAAATCCTTTATAAGTAGTTTTGCTAAAGTACTTTTTCCTACTCTTCTTGCACCAATTATTGCTAAAACTTCTTTTGCTTTTATAAACTCTTTTGCTTTTTTTAAAGCAGCTCTTGGTACAAAATCATCATAAGCTTTACTATTTATCCAGTGATTATTATCTTCTAGTAGAATATGTTCCATATTTTTCTCTTTTTATCTGGAGTGTATTCCGAAATTATATCAAAAAAGATTGAAAATATCTTCTAAATATGAGCTTATTGCGGATATATCTATTTATAAACAACTCTAATGTAGAATTTCAAAAAAGGCTATTGTGTGATTTTAAGTATAGAGAGCTCTTGTGATGATAGCTCTATAGCGATAACAAAAATAGATTCATATGAGCTAATCTATCATAAAAAGATATCTCAAGAGCTAGAGCACTCTAAGTATGGTGGCGTGGTGCCAGAGCTTGCAAGCAGGCTTCACGCTGAGGCTCTGCCAAATATACTCTCAGAGTGTAAAAAGTATTTTAGTGATTTAAAAGCTATTGCTGTTACGACTGAACCTGGGCTTAGCGTTACGCTAAATGAGGGTGTAGCGATGGCAAAGGCTCTCTCTATCTCACTAAATTTACCGCTACTTCCTATAAATCATCTACGAGGTCACATTTACTCGCTATTTATAGAAAAACCAGCTATTTTTCCACTTACTGTGTTGCTTGTTTCAGGCGGTCATACGCAGCTGATAGAGGCATCATCATATAGCGATATGAGAGTTATTATGAGCACGATGGATGATAGTTTTGGAGAGAGCTTTGATAAGGTCTCTAAGATGATGAATATGGGCTATCCTGGAGGACCTGTGATAGAGAAACTGGCACTAAATGGCGATAGAGAGCGATTTAATTTTACAGTACCACTTTCTAAGAGTGGTGAACTCGCTTTTAGCTATTCTGGACTGAAAAATCAGGTGCGTTTAGAGATAGAAAAATCACCTACTTGTGATTATGCTGATATTGCTGCATCATTTGAGAGAGTTGCGGTGGCTCATATAGTACAAAAACTAAAAAAGTATTTCAAAACTACACACCCGCGAAATTTTGCTATTGTTGGCGGAGCAAGTGCAAATATTTATCTGCGAAATGAGATTTTAAAACTCTTAGAACCCCTTGGATGTGAGCTTTTACTGGCAGAGTTAAAATATTGCTCTGATAATTCAGCGATGATAGGTAGAGTTGCAATAGAGGCATACCACAAAAAAGAGTTTCAAAATCACACACAAATCGCTACAAAAGCTCGTTCTAGCCTTTAGATTAGCTTAATAGTAAAAACCTCTTTGTTTGTTTAGAATTTCATTATCCTAATTTATTTATACTTTCGCTACAAAATAAAATAAGGAGCCACAATGGCAACAACAAAGTTCAAAGGCACTGATGTAGAGCTAGTAGGTAATGAGGTTAAAGTAGGCGATAAGGCTCCAGAGGTAACAGTAGTAAACTCTGATGGTCTAGGTGATGTAGTAGTTGGTGGAGCACAAGGCGTAAAACAACTAATCATCGTTGTTCCATCTCTAGATACAGGTGTATGTGCTACTGAAACTAGAAATTTCAATGCAAAAGCTGCAAACCTAGATGGTGTTAAAACTGTAGTTGTATCAATGGACTTACCATTTGCTGCTGGAAGATTTTGTTCAGCTGAGGGAATCGATAAACTAACTGTTGCATCAGATTTTAGAAACAAAGATTTCGCAAACGCTTATGGTGTACTACTAGGTGGTTCAGTTCTAGCTGGTGTTACATGTCGTGCGATTTTCGCAATCGATGAAAATGGTACTGTAACTTATAAAGAGATAGTTCCAGAAATCACAGAAGAGCCAAACTACGACGCTGCACTAGCTGCTGTAAAATAACTCTTAGATACTTACATTTCAAGCAAAGCTTGGAGTGTGGGCTTTAGTGAAACTGCATTTTTATCTACACTCTATCGTAATCAGACCATCTTTTTGATCAATATTATATATATATCTGCCATCTAGCGTTATTGTAAGTCTTGCAAACTCTTTGTGCTTTTTAAATGAGATACTTTTGTAAATTGGTATATTTAACTCTTTTTCAATCGGCGTAAAAACGGTATCGTTATTAAAATCTAGTATGATTTGTGATGGATCGCTCACAGAAAAGTATCTAATATAAGGCTCTTTTGCTCTAATAAATAGGCTTTTATCATTTGTGATAAGCTCTATATCTCCTAGTTTTGTAAATGAGTTTTGCTTTTGGTTTTGTGCTGATTGAGATATCAAGATATCTTTGTGCTGATTTATAGTTCTCTCAACACTAACGCGATGCTCTTTTATGGTGCCATCTAGATTTTGTATCACAAATGTTATCTCTTTTAGCACTCTCGCATCATCAGATAGATTAAATGATATATTTTCAAACTTTGGTTTGGTTTTATAGACATTTGATGTGACTTGTCTTTGTGATTTATCTACAGGTATAAATGGGTTTTCTCTAGCTATAAGTGATGAGGCTAGCAGTAGCGATAAAGCCACAGAACCTTTTAAACTATTGGTAATCTGCATCTAGCTCCTTTAGTTCAAAATATTGCTTTTGTAGCATAGCATTTTCAGCTTTTAGCCTCTCTATATCATCGCTTATATTGCTTTGATGCTCTTCTAGCTCTAATAGTACCGATAGCGAGTTGTCTCCAAAAAAGATAAGCCCGCCATAGACACCTATTATTAGAACCAAAACAACAGCATATGAGAATTTTTTAGTGCTAAATCCAAAATAGTGCTCGCTAAAGCTCTCTTTTTTGCCTAAAAAATCCTCATCTTGAGTCATTATTTAAATAGTGCTTTTCCTAAATATTCACTATATAGAGTCTCGTTTTCTATCTCTAATAGTCTATTATATTTTGCTGTTCTCTCGCCTCTTGCAGTTGAGCCTGTTTTAATCTCACCACAATTTAGTGCTACTGCAAAATCAGCAATAAACGCATCTTCACTCTCGCCTGAGCGGTGGCTCATTACACATTTGTAGCCATTTCTTTGAGCTAGGCGAACTGTCTGCATTGTTTCGCTTACGCTTCCTATTTGGTTTGGTTTGATTAATATAGAGTTTGCTACGCCTTTATTTATACCCTCAGCTAAAATAGATACATTTGTAACAAATAGATCATCGCCTACTAGTTGAACTTTTGAGCCTAGTTTTTCTGTTAGGATTTTCCATCCTGCCCAGTCATCTTCGCTTAGTCCATCTTCTATAGATACGATAGGATATTTATTGCATAGCATCTCATAATAACCTACTAATTCCTCCGCAGAAAGTGTGCGGTTTTCAGACTCTAATCTATATCCACCATCGCATACAAACTCACTACTTGCCACATCTAGAGCGATTGCTATCTGCTCGCCTGCTTTGTATCCAGCTTTTGCGATAGCTTCCATAATAACTTCAATAGGCTCTTCGTTGTTTTTTAAATCTGGTGCAAAACCACCCTCATCACCAAGTGCTGTATTTGCACCTCTAGCTTTTAGGATATCTTTTAGATTGTGATACACTTCAGCACTCGCACGCAAGCCCTCTGTGAAATCTTCAAATCCTATAGGCATAATCATATACTCTTGAAAATCTACATTATTATCAGCGTGGCTTCCACCATTGATGATATTTAGCATAGGTACTGGCATAACCATAGCGTTTGCACCACCTAGATATCTATATAGTGGCACGCCTAGACTATCAGCAGATGCACGAGCAACAGCCATAGATACACCTAAAACTGCGTTTGCACCCAGATTTGAGTAGTTATCAGTTCCATCTAGCTCTTTCATCGTAGCATCAACTACCGCTTGATTAAATGGACTTAGTCCCACGATTGCTTCAGCTATCTGATTATTTACATTATCAACCGCTTTTAATACACCTTTGCCCATATAGCGACTACCGCCATCACGCATCTCTAGTGCTTCTCGTTTACCAGTACTAGCACCACTTGGAACTATCGCACTTGCTACTGTGCCATCACTTAGGCTAACTGTCGCTTTTACCGTAGGATTACCACGAGAATCCATAACCTCTATCGCATTTACATCATCTATAAAAATCATTCTTCTATCTCTCCTATTTCAGATTCATCCATAGCCATTATGCTACTTGTACCCATAGCTGCTTTTATTTTGTTCTCAATTATGAGTGCTAGTTCTGGCTCATCTTTGAATTTTTGTTTAACATTTTCACGACCTTGACCTAATTTTGTATCTTCAAAACTAAACCAAGCTCCGCTTTTGTCAATTATATCAAGTTTTACACCATAATCAACTAATTCACCCTGTTTTGATATGCCCTCGCCAAACATAATATCAAATTCTGCTTGTCTAAATGGCGGTGCAACTTTGTTTTTTACCACTTTTGCTTTTACGCGATTACCGATTTGATCTTCACCTTGTTTTAGTGTCGCAATTTTACGAACATCAATTCTTACTGATGCGTAAAATTTTAGAGCATTCCCACCTGTGGTTGTCTCTGGCGAGCCATAACCCATCATGCCGATTTTCATACGGATTTGGTTGATAAAAATAATAGTACAATTCATCTTATGAAGTACACCTGTGAGTTTACGCAGAGCTTTTGACATAAGTCTTGCTTGCACGCCCACTTGCTGATCATCCATCTCGCCCTCTATCTCCACCTTTGGAGTTAGAGCTGCGACAGAGTCTACAACTATCAAATCAACAGCACCGCTTCTAGCGATAGTCTCAACAATATCTAGTGCCTGCTCGCCATAATCTGGTTGCGATACGAGCAGATTTTCTATATCAACACCTAGATTTTTAGCATAATTTACATCTAGTGCATGCTCTGCATCGATAAATGCACATACGCCACCTGCTTTTTGACACTCTGCTGTTATCTGTAAACTCAGCGTTGTTTTACCAGAACTCTCAGGGCCATAAATCTCTACAACACGCCCCTCTGGAATACCACCAATACCTAGTGCTAAATCCAGACCTATAGAGCCTGTGCTAATTGCATTAATAGGCTCTATTTCCTTGTCGCCTAGACGCATTAGCGTACCTTTTCCAAAGGTTTTATCTATCTGTTTCATTGCCAATTCAAGTGATTTTAACTTTTGTGGATCCATATGAATCAATCTCCTAATATAAATTGGGTAATAATACACTTTTAAAAAGCATAATATCAAATATATGGCAATTTGCAATATTTATAGGTAATTTTACCAATATTTGGTTAAAATGTAGATGATTTATTATAGATTTTAGGATTATTGTGAAAAAAATAACTATTGCCCACTCTCCAGATGCTGATGATATATTTATGTATTATGCTATCAAATTTGGATGGGTAGATTTAGCTGGTGTAGAGTTTGATAATATCGCACTAGATATAGAGACACTAAATGTAGAGGCGATAAAAGGCACCTACGATGTTACTGCTATTAGCTTTGGTCTATATCCACATATAAAAAATGATTACGCACTGCTTAAAACCGCTGTTAGTTTTGGAGAGGGTTATGGTCCAAAATTGATTCGCAAAAAAACCACTACACTAAAACGCAATTTTAAAGTGGCACTAAGTGGAAAATTTACTACAAATGCACTGCTATTTCGTATCGCATACCCTGATGCTAGAGTAGTCTATATGAACTTTTTAGAGATAGAGCAGGCGGTACTAGATGGTACTGTGGATGCTGGTGTGCTGATACACGAATCTATACTGGGATTTGATGACTCGCTTGAGGTGGAGCGAGAGTTGTGGGATATCTGGTGTGAGCTCGGTGGTGAGAATCTGCCCTTGCCACTAGGTGGAATGGCGATTCGTCGCTCAATCCCGCTAAATCGTGCCATAGATTATGAGAGAGTGCTCACAAAAGCTGTGGATGTGGCAAATACTCACAAAGAGCTACTATCAAAAATGCTTCTAGAGCGAAATTTAGTCCGTATCGATGCAGCTATACTAGATAAATATCTCTCACTCTATGCAAATGATGACTCTGTGGTTATGAGCGATAAGCAGTATGAGGCGATAGAGCTACTATTTAAACTAGGGTTTGAGCATCAATTTTTTGATACTCTAATCAAGCCAAAAGATTATATAATACCACTAGAATATAGCGAGCATAGAGAGGCGTAGATGATACAATCAGAGCTGATTGGACTAGGTGTTGAGACATTTAAAATAGCACTGTTGCTAGCTCTGCCTGCACTGCTTACGGGGATGATGCTAGGGCTTACTGTTAGTATATTTCAAGCAACTACGCAGATAAATGAGATGACGCTGAGTTTCATTCCAAAGATTTTAGGTGTTGTTATTATAATTATTTTAACTATGCCATGGATGATGAATGAGATGCAAGATTTTACTATCAGAGTATTCAATATGATTCCTTCATTTGTTCAATGAACTATAAAACTATCAATTTTGCCCAATTTAGCTCCATAAAAATAGGCTCTAGTGTTGATGTAGCACTGATAGAAGATGATACTGTCCCGCCACATCATACCATTATAGGGCTAGCAAACAATATTCTCATCTCTCCCACTCCGCCACCGCTGATGATGTTATCAAAAGAGTATAGCTTTATAGAGATTGATGCTGATAGGCTTCGTATCGGTGCTGCTACACCATCGGGTAAAATCGCCTCATTTACTAAAAAGCACAATATCGCAAATTTTGAGTATTGCTCAAGACTTCCTGGGAGTTTAGGCGGTATGATAAAGATGAATGCGGGGCTTAAAGAGTATGAGATTTTTAATCATCTGCTAGCAATCCGCACAGCTGATGGATGGATAGAAAAAAGCGATATCGATTATGGATATAGAACCACATCTATAGATAGCGTCGTTTTTGAGGCGATTTTTGAGCTTCATAGCGGATATGATATAGAGAAATTTGCTATGTTTGATGCGATGAGGTCAAATCAGCCATCTACCGCTAGTGCTGGAAGTTGTTTTAAAAACCCTGTTGGAGATTATGCAGGGCGGCTCATAGAGGCGGTTGGGCTAAAGGGTGTTCGCCGTGGTGCTATGGAGTTTAGCGCAGTTCATGCTAACTTTTTAGTAAATCATGGGGGTGGCACCTATGAAGATGCAATCTATCTTATAGATGAGGCTAAGCGAAGGGTTTTGGAGAGTTTTAATATCGCATTAGAGTGCGAGATAATTATTATTTAACTAGCAATTATTGCTCTATCTCTTCCGCTTCTTTTTGCTTCATATAGTGCCCCATCGGCTCGTTTTAGTATCTCTAGTAATGATTCATTCTCTTTTAGCTCTGCTATACCTGCACTAAAATTGACAAAGATTTTTGTTGTTTCGATATCGATGGCTGTTTGTTTGAAGTGATCTTTGATTCTAGTGATAATCTTCATCGCCATCTCTTTATCTGTTTTTGGCAAAAAGAGTGTAAACTCCTCTCCACCGATACGACCAAACAAATCATGTGAGCGAAGCAGTTTTTCTATATCGCTAACAAAGTTTTTTAGCACAATATCGCCAGCGTGATGCCCATAGGTATCATTTATATGTTTAAAGTGGTCGATATCGATAATCACTAGAGAGATTTTTTCGCTATGTCTAGCCGCAAATGAGAGATAATCTTGGGCAGATTCCATAAAATGCCTACGGTTATTTGTGCCTGTTAGCGAGTCTTTGTTTGCGAGAGTTTTTAGCTGCTCTATAAAAATATTTCGCTCTGATAATAGCGAGTAGATAAACATAGATGTAAATGATAGCGATGTGATGGCGATACTAGCATAAAACATCCTATCGCTGACGCCAATATTGCACATAAAACTAGAGCCATTTATACCAACATATACCACTATAACACTGATGGCGATATTTATCGCCGTTATGGCTCTAAAGCCTGTTTTAGAACCCAGCCAAACCAGCAGTGGATAGCTGATGGAAAATAGCACTATGATTCGCTCTTCTAGTTTTGTATTGAGCAGTAGATAAATTAGCATAAAAACTATACCAATAACAATAGCATCTGTATAGCTAAGCGATAGTTTTTTATTTTTAACGCCTAGCCAAGAGAGTAGTAGTGGTGCAAATAGCATCTGCCCCAAAGAGTTGCCAACATACCAGTTTAGCCACGCAGAGCTAACTTGTGCAAGCGTAGTTAGATTTGAATCTAACATATATAGTATGCTCATTCCACCCGTTGCACTGATGGGTTGGAGTACAAAAAATATTATCGATGCGAAAATGATGGTATCACGAGGAGAGTTAAAGCTTTTTGATAGCCCAAAACGATGAAATAGATATCCGCCGATAATCCCCTCTAGAGCGTTTATCAGCCCTATAGATACCCCTGCGATAATAGATGAGCCAGCTATGATATTAAGAAGTGTTTGACCTAGCACAACCCCAGCAGCCATACGGCTACCCCAGAGTATAAAAAAGGCTAATGCAATCCCCTCTGGAGGGAAAAATACACTAGTGACATTGGCATACTCATATGATGCCATAAAGCTAAGTCGTCCAAAAAATGCATATGAAATCATCAATATGATA
The DNA here is from genome assembly GCA_964650175.1 of uncultured Campylobacterales bacterium. Classification (GTDB taxonomy): domain Bacteria; phylum Campylobacterota; class Campylobacteria; order Campylobacterales; family Sulfurimonadaceae; genus CAZYTC01. The sequence continues at coordinate 56,934 of CAZYTC010000001.1, forward strand.
TTTAGCACGATGAGCTTTTGTGTTGATAGTGCTGTTTTATTATAGTTTAGAAAATCGATTAATCTACCGTACATAGGGCAAATTATAGCACTTATTTACCCCTTTATCTCTTTTGTGAGAATTATTTGACGAAATAATATATTTTATTATTGACTTTTATCGTCAATAGTGTTAAAATGACGGTGAAATTCACATTAAAAGGGGATTTAAGCGTACATGACACTCAGCTATATCCGTTCTGATAAAGATTTTGATGGCGTCTATGAGCAGCTTAAATTAATCAATAGCTATGCAAGCCAAAAAGATATCTCTATCGATGATGAGGTGATAGATCATATCTCTCAAAACAAGAGGCTAGATGATAGGGGCGATGTTATAAAAAGATTTCGCTCACTTGATAGTGGTGTATTGGTTATTTATGATACTTGGGTTCTTAGTAGTCATATAGAAGATGTTGTTCAGATGTTTAGCTGTTTGCTAAAAAACAATAATAGTATACATTTTGTCAAATCTGGAGTAGTAATAGATAAAAAAAGTGATACAATGATGGTCTTAGGACTCATTGACCAGCTTCGCCAGATTCTACAAGATGATTCAAAACGAGGAATCGGTAGACCAAAGGGTTCTAAATCATCTTCTAAATTTGATGTACTATTAGATCAGATAATCTCACTACTAAAAGCAAGCAAGAGCGTAAGTGAGATAGCAAGAGAGCTACAAGTAAGCAGAAGCTCGCTAAAAGATTATATCGAATCAAGAGAGCTACGAGAGGTGGCAGATGGACTTATCACATTTCATGATGAGTCACAAGCCAAAAAACTAGTTATAGATAATATCAGCTGTCCAGCTGAGAGATAAAGGAATAAAAATGAGTGAAGAGATTGATACACCAAAAGGTCGTGAATATCTAAAAGGTTGGACTCCTTGGAGACTTAGGAGATATTGGTTTTATGGTGCTATTACCGTATTTGCACTGGTGGTGCCGTGGATAAAGGTTAATGGTAACCATCTATTTTTGCTTAGCTTTGATAAGCTAAAACTACACCTATTTTTCGTGCAGTTTGATATGCAAGAGCTATATCTAATGCCATTTATATTGATGATACTATTTATTGGTATTTTTGGTATGACGGTGCTTGGTGGGCGTGTTTTTTGTGGTTGGATGTGTCCACAAACTATATTTAGGGTAGTTTATCGTGATTTGATTGAGACAAAACTACTAGGACTTAGAAAAAGAATCAAAAACAAACAACAAGAGCCAGATTACTCTAAAACAGAAAACAAGATAAAACGCGTCGTAGCGGTGTTAATATGGACAGGTTTGGCATTTATTGCAGCAGCGGATTTGATGTGGTATTTTGTTCCACCTGAGGACTTTTTTAGATATTTAGCATCACCAGCTGATCATCCAGTGTTAATGGGTACGATTTTAGTTACGGTACTGTTTTTAATCTATGATGTTGTATTTTTAAAAGAGAATTTTTGTATCTATGTGTGCCCTTATTCTCGTGTACAATCGGTACTTTATGATGATGATACTGTTATGGCAATCTATGATACTCACCGTGGTGGAGATATCTATAATGACCATAAAGAAAAAACAATATTTAAGCAAAAAGAGCTTTTAGAGATAAATCCAAATGCAGAGTGTACAGCCTGTGAAGCGTGTGTTACGGTATGTCCAACACATATTGATATTCGTAAAGGTTTGCAACTTGAGTGTATCAACTGTCTAGAGTGTGTTGATGCGTGTACGACTGTTATGGGTAAACTAGGAAAGCCATCACTAGTTAGATGGTCGAGTGAAAAAGAGACTATAAAACGAGAGGGTAAAACGGCATATTTTAGACCAAAAATCCTAGCATATATAGCGATACTACTAATAGTCTCTGTGATTTTAGGTATGATGGGAAGCAAAAAAGAGTATATGCTACTAAATATCAATAAAGAGAACCGTCTATATGCGATACACAAAAGCGATGATGGTATAAAAGTGGATAATGCGTATACATTTTTACTCCAAAATACGCTAAATGAAGAGCATGAGTATTTCTTTGAGATTATCGCACCTGAGGGTATGGAGGGCAAGATTAAAATCGAAAAACCATCTAAACCATTCAAGGCAAAACCAGGTGTAGTTAAAAAGACAATAGTTGTTTTATATGCTGATGAGATGCTTGTTGATGATGATAGAAAAGATACGGTTATCCCTATCACTATCCACGCTTACGCTACTGATGATCCTGAAAAAGTGAGCGTCATTAGACAATCTACATTTACATTCCCACGAGCTGACCAGCTCAGATAAGCCCATTTGGGCTTATACCCACACATATGAGAGATATTATAATTATTGGTGGCGGTGCATCGGCACTTATGGCATCATTACTGCTAAATCGTAGTGGCAAGAATGTAGAGATTTTAGAGAAAAATAGTTCTGTTGGCAAAAAGATACTCGCCTCAGGTAATGGCAGATGCAATATTATAAATACTCACGCTAGCAAAGATGATTTTTTTGGTAATGATTCATCATTTGTTACCTACGCATTAAAGCAGCTCTCGTTTGATTATTTCAAAAAACTCTGTAGCACAATATCAATAGTACTAGATATCAAAGATGATGGCAGATGTTATCCACTATCAAACGAAGCAAAAAGCGTTGTAGAGGCGTTTAAGGCAGCATTAACAAACATAACTATAACAACAGATACAACCGTGTTATCTATAAAAAAGATAGATGATATATTTTTTATAGAGAGCACAAATGGAGTTTTTAAGGCTAAAAAAGTTCTAATAGCCACAGGCTCATCAGCTGCACCACAGCTAGGCTCTAGCGGCGATGGATATGCTTTTGCTAGCTCGTTTGGACACAAGATAGTTCCCGCATATCCAACACTTGTACAGTATGAACTAGAGTATAAATATCTCTCAAAACTCTCAGGTGCAAAAACTATCGCAAATTTAACACTATTTGCTAACAATCAAAAACTCACAAGTGTTAGTGGCGATATACTATTTACCCCATATGGGATTTCAGGATTAGCGGTACTAGATTCGAGTATTTATGGCTCAAAAGCACTGTGTGATGGCAAAAAGCTAGAGCTATCACTAGAGCTACTACCGATGTATAGTGTGAGCGAGCTAGAGAATCTGCTATCACACCTCGTTAGTAGTGCACCCACTCACTCTATAGAGACGATACTCTCATCACTGCTACCATCAAAAATAGCTATCTCGGTGCTAATAGAGGCAAATATCTCTAAAGCGATAAACAAAAAAGAGATAAAAAAGCTCTCACATCTCATAAAAAATTGGCGATTTGTTGTTAGTGATACTCACGGATACAAACACGCAGAAGTGAGCGGTGGAGGCGTCGATACGACACAAATCAACCCTAAAACTATGGAGTCGCAGTTAGTAAAAAATCTCTATTTTAGTGGAGAGGTTGTAGATATAGTCGGGCGTCGTGGTGGATTTAATTTCTATTTTGCATTTGCTAGTGCCATCATTGCTGCAAAAGAGATGGCAAAATCCTAGCGTTTATTGTGTGGCAAAAAATCTCTAAAATCTTTGATATAGATGATATTTACCCCTTGAGAGTTCTCTCTAGCATCGATATCTAGCCGTAGCCATCGATTGATTGCATATTGTAGCAGTACGCTTGAGACGGTATCATTTTTATATAGAACTCTTAAATCTTTTGAGAGTCTCGCACCCACCTCAAAGCCCAAGCCCCCCTCAGTGGTGGTTAATATATTCATCTTATCGATTTTAATCTGCGTCATAGAGTTTACAAGCCCTTTTATCCCAGCACCCATCATTAGATGCGACATATCAGCCTTCATCTCGCCATCGCCACCGCCTATATCACTAGCAGGTGTACCAAATAGAATGTAGCTCATAATATCGTTTTGGCTCATCGCAGGATCAGAGCTAAATAAAAATATAGGAGAATCTAGTCTATGAGTGGCGTAGATTTTAAATTTATTATAATCCACCTCGTGAGAGATGGTAAAATCTAGATATGGATTTAGCGGTCTTGAGCCATCAAAATAGATAAAACTACGCTCTATATCAAAATGTTTATTTGCCGCATCAGCAGCTCCTGTGGTTATGGTCGCCATACCTAATATCTCTATATCGCCACGATACTCTTTCCATATCGTAACATCTGGAATCACCTCTAGTGATATCGCATCGCTTTTGTATTTTATCGCTTTTGTGGATTCAAAATGAACATTTATAAAAAAATCCAAATCGCTTGGTGCTCTAACATCTTGGATAATTATAATATCATCATCTTTGATTCTAAATTCATGCGTAGGCAGATATGTGATGAGCCCATCTAAGATTTTCACATCTCCCACTAGTGAGTATCTACCGCTTAAATCTCTAGAAAACTCTATATCTGGTGATGTGGTGAGCGTGCCCTCTGCACCTTTGTAGCTAAATTTAGGAGATTTTATATCTATTTTTATGGTGCCATCATCTCTTATAACGCCTTTTGCACGCAAGTCATCAAATATCCAAAACTCCCTAATATCGATAGATTTATCACTAAAATCTATATATGAGGTTCTCTGGCTTGAGAGTCGATGGTTTGCTATATCTAAATCGTAGTTGTTGATTATTAGAGTGTTGTCTTTATAGTTTAGATTTATACGGCTATCACTGCCGCTATATGAGTTTTGTGAATCAAAAACCACCCCATACCACGGGATATTTATATCCGCAGCGATATCTAGAGTGTCGCTAAGATCTAAATATATCATCGCTTTTGCTTCGCCATCATAATATTCACTGCTATGAAGCTCTATATCTACAAACTCTTTTGCACTATTAAATAGCGATGGTGAATATGCGTCGATATGGATTTGCTCATCTGAGCCTTTGATATCAAAATATACTCCAGCGTAGTTTCCTGAGCCTATGATTTTATCATCTATGAGCGAAGTCGTTAATGCTAACCTATCGCTATGTAGATTGAATCTATTTTCAGTGGCACTAAGTATGAGATTAAAATCGATTTTTGGTGGTAGTTTTTCTCTAAAATCGCCCCAGATTTTGGCATCTTTATTTAGTGCTATAGCCCCATCGGCTCTATATCTATTTGCACTATCTTTGAGCACTCCATCGATATCAAAATATATTGTATTGATATGAAAATCACCGCCTAAAGATCTGTTTTTTATCTCATAATGACCTTTTGCATCTATATTTAGATGGCTATCTAGTGGTAGAAAATCTGCATCTTTAAATCTACTTTGCAAGCTCCATCTAAAATAGTTCAAATCCTCGCTATCTACGCCAATATCACTATCAGCGACTACGCCTGAGAGTAAAAAGCTCTCTAGATTTGTGCTAAATTTTATATCTATATCATCATTTGGCAATTTGTAGGGGCTGTCTATTTTGCCCGTTATATGCGAGTCTATAATATGAGCAAATGAGTATCTAAAATCCTCACTAATATCTATAGAGATATCATTACGAGCTAGAGTATAAGAGCCCGCTATATCTATAAAATCATCTAGATAGTTATAAGTACTACGAAGTGTTACATCTCTTATGGCTATATCACTATCTAGTGGCGTAGCCATACTCTCTATAGTTGTAGATATATTGATGTTTTTATCTATCACTCCATCGGCACTAAATGAGAGTTTTTTGGGCAGATTTATATAGCTATCGCTATATTTTAGCAGTTCATCATGCAGTTGTGCATCGCCTGATGCTTTTATAATATTTTTACTAACACTTCCGCTAGCACTACCACTAACAAACTCTGATTTTATGTTTGCTCTGATGTTTTTAGCATCTAATGATCTTCCATCAAATAGGGCATTTGTGGCAAATATATCTAACTCTATAGGATAACTGCTCGCTAACTGAAGGTTTGTTATAGTTATATCATCAAAATAGAATTTTCCAAACTTCCACTCAAAACTGCTATCGCTATCATCTAAAAAATCATCTAAATCTATATATAATCCATCGATTTTTATCGACTGAACTCGGTGCTCACCCATAATAATAGATGCTAAATCATAGCTAGAGCTTAGCGAGCTGATATTAAAATCACTATGGTGGATATTGTAGAGTTTAAATCCTCTAGCAATCGAGCCACTAGAGCTCTCATAACTAATACCTAGCGGGGAGAGTAGATATTTGTGTGCTATCTCTAGGGCATCATTTCTATATGCTAAAAATATTATAAATGCAAAGATTAAAATAGAGCCAAGCAGTAGATAGTGCAGCAATAGATAGCCCCATTTGAGTAGCTTTAGTAGCATCGGACAAATGGGGCAGGGAAGATGTTTTAAAATTGGCACTCTCATAGTGTAATTATGCCAAAATTGAGCAAAATATTTTATGACCCGAACATATCGCTCATCATACCTCTATACCAAGAGTGTGTACCTTTTGCTAAATCGCTTGAGCGGTTATTATTTTCGCTCATTTTTGGTTTTATAACCTTGATTGGATTGCCATTTGCATCTTTATCATCTAGTAGTGAAAAGACTACTCCAATAGAGATTGCCTCTTTCTCATTTACCATCGAAAAGCAGATATTTTGAGGCAGAGTGGACTCTTTTATCTCTTTTACTCCATCCATAAGTTGTGCAATATGAGCTGCTACGATGTGTCCTTGACCATTTGCAATAGCACCGCTTTTTGGATATGGATAACCACCCACAGCATCACCTATTACAAATATTCTCTCATCAGCTTTGCTTTGAAATGTTGGTGAATTCATCACACCCCAACCCGCTTTTCCTCCCGCTACACCCGCCATAGCTACCAATCTAGAGGCTTTGTTTACAGGGATGATATTTGCCGCAGTATATTTAATAACCTCATGTACAGTGCTATCATCTTTTAGAGTTGTTTCGATTTTTATCTCTTTTTTATCTAAATCGATAGACTCTATAGTTGTGTTTGGTTTATATACTATGATATCTGGATAGAGCTCTCTATAAGCTGCTAAAAATCCATCGCCTTGTGGTGCTGGTTTGCCTTTTGGATCTAGGATTATCACCTTTGCATCTATCTTGTTTTTTTGAAAATAGTTCGCCACCAATGCCGCTCGCTCATATGGTGCTGGCGGACATCTATATGGACCATCAGGGATAGAGATGATGAAATTGCCCTCTTCGGTATCTTCTATCATCTTTTTTAGTGCTACATGCTCATTACCGCTCATTAGTGCTGGTGGACACTCTTGTTTGCATCTTTGTGCTAGCTGTTGGTTATCGCCAAACCATCTGCTATAGTCATACTCAATCCCTGGAGAGAGCACTAAATAATCATACTCTATATCTCCATCGGTGGTGCTAACGCTACGACTATTTTTATCTATACCTGCAACAGTTGTTTGTATAAAGCTATAGCCGAAGTTTTTTGATGCACTATAGTAATCTTTGATTAAAAAATCCATCGCAACTTCGCCAGTTATCCACTCGTTACTAATCGGGCAAGATACAAATGTATCTCGCTTTTCTAATACTATAACCTCGCTTTGTGGTGCTAGTTTTTTAATATATCTAGCCGCAGTGAGTCCGCCCCATCCGCCACCTACTACCACTACGCGTTTGCCATTTGGTGTTGGTAGTGCTTTTGTTGTTTTTTTATCGCTTGCATTTGCAGCTGTAGCACCTAAAACCGCAGCCGCTGCGATAACTCCTGATGCTTTTAATATATCTCTTCTATTTTGATTCATTTTTACCCCTTAGAAACTTAGATTAGCTATTAGCCTTGTGTGTTTTTGGTTATACTCTCTGGTCTCGTTTTTTCTATCTACATGAAATAGTCTAAACCACAATCCTTTGACTGATGGAACTGCGTAAAATAGCATATAATCTGTTTCGTGAGACTTCTCTTTTCTGATATCGCCTTTTGTGTTGGCATTTACCCAAGTCTCTACATCAGAGTTATATCTAGCGTGATTTATGCTAAATTTTAGCCCCTTTAATCCTAGGCTACCAAAATCATACTCACCACCCACTTTATATGCTGTGGTATCTGCTCTATAAGCGTTTCTAGTAAATATAGTGCTCGTATATAGTGGATCTCCACCCCATGCATTTATCACATGTCCATCTTTACTATCGTTGTATCCTAGGTTAAAGCTCCATGAATCTATCATCGCTTTTGCTTGCAGACCCCACACAAACGCATCTATAGAGCCATCTTCACTGATTTTTGTTCTATATCGCAGAGGTGGTGCATATTTTGGAAAACCTACATTCGCTAGCTTTTTAAGCTCATTTGCACCTGCTGAGTCTTTAAAGCTAGAGATATCATCTTGTTTTAGTATCTGTGCACCTAAAACGATTTTAGCATCGCCCGCTTTTATGGTATAGCTACCATCTCCATAGATTGTGTTGTATGATTTATGAGCGTAGTAGTCCCATAGATTTAGCTCTAGCGGCCCTTTTTTATATTGCACCCCTGCAATGCTCACACCCTTGCCATCTACGCCATCGCCAAATGCCGCTTTTGACATCTTTTGAAACTTCTCTTTCCCATATCCCTCTGTGATTTCACCAGTTGTGCCATTAACAGCTGGGCTAACAAACCCATAACCAGCACCTGCTGTGATACCATATACAACATCACCTATTAGTGCCGCATCTGTCGCTGCACGGGTACCATATTGCATTTTATCTATATGTGCTAGTGTGATTGTAACATCTGGAATCTCTTTTATCTTTGCCACACCGCCTTCAAATAGGTTTGGGATGATAGTTACAGCATTTTGTGTCATCGGTGTTGCGAACTCTTGACGACCTAGCGTGATATCGCTTTTTGATAGGCTATAGTTTAGATATGCCTCACCTAGCGTAGTATAGCTACCCATATCATCGCCATGTAGTCCCTGAGCCACTTGCGAATATCCATCACGAGTTCTATAGCTCTTTTTTGTTAGACCTGTATCGTGGGTAGTATATGCAGCTACTCCCGCTTTTAGCCCACTCCAAGCACCTGTTTGATACTTTAATTTACCACCTATAACGCTTCCAGTCGCTGCGACTGTTTTAGACATAGATGGCTCTATGTGATGAATTCTCACATAACCACTAGTTTTGCCCTCTTTGAACATATCAGCTAGATTATCAGCAGCTGATAGCTCTAAAGCACATGCTGCTGAAATCGATATAGCAATCAAATTTCTCTTCATAAAATAACCCCTAATAACGATATTTATGTAGAAATAGTACCCTCTCTAGATGAAAAAATCATGAAAATGTGAAATTCATCGACAAACAAGAGATAATTAAATATAATACTTACTATGAGAATACTTATAATAGAAGATGATAATAAATTGCGTCAAATGCTTTGTGAGGCACTTGGCTCATCATATTTGTGTGATAGTGCATCTACATTTACAGAGGCAATTGGGCAGATAGAGGGCTATAACTATAACGGCATATTGCTAGATAGAAATCTATCATGTACCCGTGATGCGATAGAGTTAATAGCGATGATTAAAAAACAAAATCCATCTACTGCTATTATAATTGCGAGTGCCTATAGCGGGGTGGAAGAGCGGCTTGCTGGGCTCGTTGCAGGTGCTGATGATTATATAGAAAAACCATATGATTTGCGTGAGTTAAAGATGAGATTGGATTTGCTAGTTCGTCGAAATCTACCAAAAAGCATCAAGGTAGACAGGCTAGAGTTTGATTTAGAAGATAGAGTTGTTACATATGATGAGGTGGTGGTCAATCTCACTAAAAAAGAGTCCGATTTGCTATTTTTCTTGCTCTCTAGCCCCAATAAAATCTTTACTCGTGAAGATATAGCAAACGCCATCTATCTAGACCCGCTATCAGTATCATCAAATACAATCGATGTCACTATGAAAAATCTACGCAAAAAGCTCATCTATAACCCCATAGAGACTATAAAAGGACAAGGGTATGTTTTTAGAGACATTTAAGAGTCGAATAATCGCTATGACGCTTGCTATGACGACGCTGTCGGTAGCATTTTTTGGTTATGGATTGGCAGGAATATATTATGCACATATGCAAAAATGCGTCTCTAGGAGCCTTGGTTTTTTAGCCAACATCATAGAGCATGAGTATGATTTAGATAGCTATAGCAGTGATTTAAATGCTCAAATATTGCAAAATTATCAGATAAAAAAGGTTCTCACAGGCGGACTCATAGATGATTTTAGAGTAGAGCACTCATCTAGTATAACAATAACAGATGATAGAATCTATCATGCTATCGCACTAGATGGTGCTAATGAGCTATTAGTTAGCTCATCAAAAGATAAAATCGATAGCGAACTACGAGATATGGTTATAGAAAAATGGCTCTATTTTCTATCTGGATTTATTATCGCAGCATCGCTAATTGTACTGCTCATTAGATATCTATTTGTGCCATTTAATACATTGGTAAATCACTGCCTTACTTGCCAAGACCCAGACACAAAGCCAAAAGCGGTATCTGGTGGCATAGAGCTGCAGGCTCTGCGAAATGCTATTATTGCACTACAACAACGCATCTCAAAACTACAAAAAATACAACACGAAACGATGAAAGCACTCACTCATGAGCTAAAAACTCCCCTAGCACAGATGAGATTGCGTCTAGATTTAGCTGATCAAAAGGGTGAGTGGAATAGAGATAGCATAGTGCAATCTAGAGATGAGATAGACTCTATATCATCAAAAATTACAGAGATACTATATCAATCAAACACAAATATCGAGATGATAAATATAAATATCTATAACAAATTACAGCTATGGCTAGATGAGCTAAAGAGCTTGCAGGAGCATAAAAATCTAGAGATATCTACAAATATTACTCAAGATATGACGATTTTAATCAAAAAAGAGCCGTTTGAGAGAGTTTTTAGAACACTATTAGAAAATAGTATTAACCATAGTAAAAATGGCTCTAAAATATATATCAACTACACAAATAGAGTTTTTGAAATCACAAATAGTATAGGTAGCAGTGATGAGAAGATTATACTATCTAGTAAAAATGGGCTTAAGATTGCAAAAACGATATGCGAGCATTATGGATGGAGGCTATCGCATATTAGTAGCAAAGATGAGTATATAGCCACTCTAGAGCTTAAAAAAGCTCCCCAATCCTAAAGTGGATGGCGTTAATAGATATATCTGATGGTTTAAATCCAAAATCTAGTGCGATAGGGCCTATTGGGGTAGAGTAGCGTATCCCAAGCCCAGTGGCTAGGTAGCCATCATCTCTAAAATTGGGTGTAAAATGCTCTGAAGCGTATGTGATATCGCTAAAAACTACGCCTCTAATCTCTCGCCAAATAGGAAATCTATACTCGATACTCCCCTCTACTATGGAGTTAAAACCTATAGGGTCACCACTGCTATTTTTGGGTCCTAGATTTCTATATGTATAGGCACGGTTTGAGCTCATACCACCTGCATAAAACCGATATGATGATGGTAGCTCCCCTGCATATCGACGCAGTGTTCCCCAGTGAGCTTTGATACCAAAGATATGATCGCCAATAGAGCTGATATGTGAGCCTGAGAGGTTGGATTTAAAATATGTCGCATCAGAGATGTGGTTCATGTATGCAGAGCCGCTGAGCTTTGCATTGAGTGTATATCCGCTAGTTGGCTCTAGAGCTCTATCTCGTGTGTCGATATTTGCTTCAAGAATTGGCGATGGTATAAATAGTTTAGAGTTCACAAAGCTTCGTTCATCATCTGAATCATAGGTACGAACCTTGTCAAACAGCACTCCGCTCATAAATGATATAGGCTTGTGAAAATATGAGGCGGTGATTTTTTCATATATAGATTCACTCTTGTATCCATCAAAAATCTCATTGACATAACCTATCTCAGCACCTAAAACCCCGCGTCTGCTGATGGGGTATGATAGGGTGCTTGAGAGCTCTTGTTTGATGCTAGAGTATCTGCTATCTATCGAGAGCGTCTTTAGATTTCCTAATATATTTCGATGTTTTAGCCCCAACTGCCCCATCACCCCCTCATCGCTACTATATCCCACCCCAGCACTAAAACGCACTGGTTTTTCACTCTCTTCTATCGATATAGAGATAGGAACACGCGAGCCATCTCGCTCATTATCGTTGATTAAAACCTTTGATATCGCCTCTTTGGCATAGAGCGATTCATAACTTTGCCTGATGGATTCTAGGCTATACTCATCCCCCTCACTAAAATATAACAGCCCCTCTAGTATCTCACTATCGATATTGGCCGATGAGTCTATATGTATCGCCCCAAAATAGCACTTTTGTAGCGGTATCGCCTCAAAAACCAGATGTGCTGTAAAATCTTCTATATCTACCCACGCTTTTGACTCTAGCTCTGCATTACAATATCCAGCCTCGGCATATTTTTTGCGAATTGCTAGTTTGGTTTGGGCAAATTTATCCTCATCAAAAATATCTTCTATCTGTAGTTGTAGTGATTTTTCTACATCTAAAATACTATTTATCTGTATGGTTTTTATGATTATGGGGCTATTTTCGATGATTTTATAGGTGACTGTGCTGTCTTTGGTAATATATGAAACTCTAGCTTTATAAAATCCACTAGAGCGATAAAAGTTCTCTATCTCAGCTGCACTTTTGGATATGGCGTCCTCTTTTAGAGATGGTTTATCGCTAAAAACTTCAAAAAAATATGGGTTATAGACGCCGATTGCTTCAAATAGTTTATCATCGCTTATATGAGTGTTGCCATCAAATTTGATGGTATATGTAGAGGCATTTAGAGATAGTGCGACTAGTAAAAACAGAGCAATACGCAAAAACACCCTCCAGAATTTATCTGCTATTTTATCCTAAAAGAGCGAAATAGTGTCGCTATGATAACTATCTCTATAAATAGTAGTATGAAATGCAGTCTATAGACCTGTTGCATTGAATCTGTGATGGCGTAATATTCGAGTATATTATAAAATATCCACGATAGTGCCAGCCCTGCCATATACCCTTTTTGTTTGGCAGCGTCTATATATCCCATTAGCCTCGCTCGTTTAGCAAAGTGCGTCTCTGCTCGTATGAGGTAGCCACCTAGCATAAATGAGAGCTGATAAAATATATAGATGATAAGCGATGTGGCGATATGGTGGCTAAATAGTAAAAAATAGCAGACCATAACAAGCATCACAATCTCTGCCATCATCGATAGATAGAAAAACTTTCTAATATCCATCAGTTTGTGATAATAGTAGGCGATGAGCATCAAGGCAACCGCCAGAGCTATCCCACCTAGTGAAAATATCGATGGAGATAGAGAGCCATATATGATAAATACGCTCCCACCAGCCATCCCTGTAAATATAGAGTTTATCAGTTTATAGTTGATATAACTTCTAAAATCTATATACATTAATAATTGACTCTAAGTCCTGCATATGCACTGCGACCCGCTGTTGCATATCCATCTACCTCTTGGTAGTATCTATCAAATAGATTATCAAATCTAGCAAATAGCTCTATATTTGGATTTAGCTGATAGTTCACCACTCCACCAACTACAGCGTATTTACCAGTCTGAGTCGTTTTTGTGGCATTGTCATATCTCTCGCCGATATATTGAGCGTTTAGATTTATAGATAGTGCATCTTGCAGAAAGTATGTCGCAGATGCTTTGTATAGATTTTTAGCTCTACGAGGCAGCTCTGCTCCGCTACTATTTTTTGCGTACAATCTCGTATATGAGCCATCTAGTGCCAAACTATCGCCGATATTTTGGGTGTATGATGCCTCGTAACCTTGGAAGCGGGATTTGCCATCAATATTTTGATACTTTCCATTCCAATCGATAAAATTCTCGATATTGTTATAAAAATATGTAACACTAAGTCCACCATAACCAACTGTTGCATCGAAACTTTTGCTCTTTTCTGGTTTTAAATCTTTGTTACCTGACCAGCCATCATATAGCTGATAGAGCGATGGAGCTCTAAAGCCACTACCAACATTTGAGCTAACAAACAGATTGTTAGTAATGTTATACTTAGCCCCGATTTTGCCCGTAGTTTTACTATCAAAATCGCTATATTTATCATATCTGATAGATTCAGTCAGTACCAAATCTCCAAAGATATTTGTGTTTGTAGCAAAGATGCCTCTTGAGGCTATATTTTTATCTGCTATTTTATCTTTGGTATCTAATCTATTTAAACCGATAACGAGGCTATCTGTGCCGTGATAACCTATATGAGCATGCGAGTTAAACTCTCTATTTGAGCCTGTGAATCTTTTCGTCCATGCTGTGGGGTCATTTTTATCAAATTTTGCTACAGAATACGATGCATCTAGATATACATCAGAGTCAAAATAGTGTCTGTAGCCGATTTCGCCTTGTTTGTTTATCTGCTTTATTCTGCTTTCGCTATCATTTGGAGCCATAAATCCATCATAATCTATCTTTGCATTTATGTAGTTAAAACTAGCTCGTAAAATATCTGATGAACTAATCTCATATCCTAGTTTTGCATTTATGCTCTCATTTGTGTACCCGTCTTTTTCATAATCACCGACTCTATTTTTGTTTGGAACCTGAGCAGAAAAACCGCTTGTATTTAGCCTTGAGGCTCCAAAATAGTATGAAAAAGCATCTATTTTTTGTGATATATTTGCTCCCACTTTTGTAGTGCCATAGCTACCATACTCCATATTTGCACCCACAGAGAGCTCTTGTGAAGCTTTTTTGGTAATTATATTTATAACCCCAGCTGATGCGTTTGAGCCCCAGATACCACTTTGTGCACCATTTATTATCTCGATTTGCTCTATATTTTGAGTCATTAGATGCTCTAATTGAGCTTGAGTTTCTATGCCAGTTGGGTCATTGTATCTAACCCCATCAATCATTACAACTGTATTACCAGCACTCATTCCTCTCTGAAAAAAAGAGCTCTGCTGACCTGCTCCACCGCTTTGAGTGATATTAATCCCACTAAGCATTCTAAGAGCATCTATAACAGATGTTATATGCTTTTGCTCCAACTCATCGCCTGTTATAATCTGCATATTTGATGTAGTTTTAGATAGCGGAACCTCTGATTTTGTGGCACTTACCACGATTGGATCTAGCGTATTTGCCGATACTACAGCCATAGCTGCTACTAGAGAAAATATACTCTTTTTCATAAAAACCCTTTTGTTATTGTTATGGATTGTGTTATACGATTGAATATTCTGAATAAATACAAATTTATAAGAGCGACTAGTCGCGAGAGCCGTCTGCTGAAGACCTCATTTTTGACTTTGTTCAAAATGTGAGCATCAAATTAATGATAACGACTAGTCGCGAGAGCCCTCCGCTAAGGAGCTAATTTTGGGCTTTGCTCAAAATTTGAGATTTAATCAGATGATAGGGTTTTGCTAGGGGGAGAGACGCTAGAGTAGATATATATAGGGTATTGTGGTTTTATATCTCTTTTTTTAGAGAATTTAGAGAGCATATCTACAAACGATGCATATGCTTGTATCGCTGCTAGAGTAAAATAACCATTGCCAAAGCCGACAGGTGCTCTCATAAATACCCCAATATTTTTCGTGATTATACCTAAAATCCCCGCTATTAATAGCTATTTAAGATTTCGGCATATATGATGCTAGGGACTCAAAAGGTAAAAAGGCTTACAAATGATAAGATCACTATATTTTAGAATGCGTTTTTCACACTATCTAGCGATGATAGCTCTATTTATAAATGCAACATTTTTCACAGATAACACCATAGGCTCAGTTATACAATATATTATGATACCGATTCTGCTGATACACGATCTAGACGAGAGTTTTTGGGGTGTTAAATTATCAGAGGCGATGAACAAAGAGTTAGTAAATATGGATTTAAACAAAGAGCTTGTACTAAACACCAAATACAATAGCGAATCAGAAGAGGCAATAGCAGCGATAAATAGGTTCAAAGAGGAGATCAAAAGTGCCGCAAAAGAGATAACGCAGGTGCAGCGACAAAACGAAGAGTATATAATGCACCTAGAATCAGTGGCAAAAGAGGTTTTAGAGTTCAAAGAGCTAGAAGAGGCGATAGTCTCCGCCTCACTCTCCACATCACAGCAGACGATGCAAAAGCTAGAGCATTTTAGCGAGGGGATAGAGAGAAACGCTGATGGCATCAAAGAGGCTCAGCTAGGGCTAGATGAGAACCAGCGAGAGATGAGAAACCTCCAAGAGCAGATTTATAGAGTCTCAGAGACAGAACAGGAGCTACTAGAGGGATTTTCGCTTCTTAGCTCTAGTGCCACAGCTGCAAAAGAGATGATAGTAGCTATCGATGAGATAGCAGATCAGACAAATCTGCTAGCACTAAATGCAGCTATCGAGGCGGCTCGTGCGGGAGAGCATGGCAGAGGGTTTGCGGTGGTGGCTGATGAGGTGAGAAGCCTAGCAGAGAGAACACAAAAAAATCTGCTAGAGATAGATAGCGGTATTAAGATGATGTTAGATTTAGTAGCCACAAACGCCGCTAAAATAGAAGAGAACACTATACAGATGGAGCAACTCATAACCGCCTCAGAGAGCACCCAAAGCGTCGTTAAAAAGCTAGAGGAGATTATGCTAGAGAACCTCAGAGAGTCTCAAAACATAATGCAAACTACAAATGAGATTAGAGAAAATATCCAAAGCGTCGATAGTGAGGTGTCAAATATCAGTAGCCTCAGCCAAAAACGATCCGCTCACTCAGGCGAGATAAATAGCGTCTCTGACGGGCTAAAAACCAACAGCTCACGCCTCGCTAGTGGGCTTGGCTCACTAACTAGAGGCAAAAACATAGCATAAGGAGTATATTATGATAGATAAGATTGTTTTATCGCTAGCTAAAAGTGCAATCATTAGCCATTTTGATAAAAATTATACGATTGACAAAGATAATCTGTTAAAAACCCACCCATTTTTAAGCGATAAGGGAGCCTCTTTTGTAACACTAGAGCTCAACCACTCACTTCGTGGTTGTATCGGTAGTATAGTCGCTCATAGAGAGCTATTTGATGATATCATCTATAACGCTCTCTCTGCCACACTGCATGATCCACGCTTTAAACCACTATCAGCTGAAGAGTTTAATAATCTCTCGCTAGAGGTATCACTACTAAGTGAGCCAAAACCGCTAGAATATAGTGACTATAACGATTTACTAACAAAACTAACACCCCAGTTAGATGGTGTTATACTAAAATATGGCTCTAACCAATCGACATTTTTGCCCCAAGTGTGGGAGCAACTACCAGAGGTGGAGGAGTTTTTAACACACCTCGCACATAAAGCTGGCATAACACCACAAACACTGCACAATAACCCAGAAATCTACACATATAGAGTCGAATCGATAAAAGAGAGATTTGATGCAATATCACAGCTTTAGGGATGAAAATCACATCACCTGCCTACTCTGCAAACACTACTGTGTTATCAGAGATGGCAAACACGGCATCTGTGGCATAAACTATAACCATGGTGGCGAGCTTGTCAATATCACATATAACCACCCCAGCACCATAAACCTAGACCCGATAGAGAAAAAACCGCTCTATCATTTTTTACCCAACTCTACATCTCTATCACTAGGTACTGTGGGGTGTAACTTTCGCTGTCCATTTTGCCAAAACCACTCTATCTCACAAACAACAAATGTCGATAAATCGATATTTTATACACCACGAGATATCGTTGATTTAGCCCTCTCTCGTGGGGCTAAAAGCATCAGCTACACATATAATGAACCCACCATCTGGTATCAATATGCAAAAGATATCGGCGTGCTAGCAAAAGAGGCAGGGCTCAAAAATATATTTGTCTCTAGTGGATATGAATCGCACGAAGTATTAGCAGATATGCACTCATGGCTAGATGGTATAAATGTAGATTTAAAAAGCTTTGATGAAGAGTACTATAAAAAGGTGCTAAAAACCGCTCTCCACGGCGTACTAGATAGCCTCGTAGAGCTTGCCAAAAGTCCTATACATCTAGAGATTACAACCTTGCTAATCCCACAAATCACGCTAGAGCAGATAGAGCAGATGGCAGAGTTTATAGCCCTAAATCTAGGGCTAGATATCCCATGGCACTTTAGTGCATTTTTCCCAAATTATAAGATGCTAGATGATGAACCCACACTGCCCGAGATGCTGTTAAAAGCAGTAGAAATCGCCCGCAGCTATGGTATCAGATATATCTATCTAGGCAATGTTAGATACCCAAACGAGACCAGATGTTACAGCTGTGATAATCTGCTCATCGATAGAGCTGGCTATAGTGCTAAAATCGTAGGGCTAGATAGTGGCAAATGCTCTAGGTGTGGCAGTGAGATAGCTGGGGTGTGGAGCAGCGATGATAGGCGGAGCTAATAGAAATTTTTACATAGATTTTCAATCACTTGATTATACTCAGTCTCTGTTAGTTTTGCTATTTTCTCTTTGATTCTTGATTTTGAAAGTGTTCTTATCTGATTTATTAAAACATCAGAATCTTCTCTTAAACCATCTCTAGCAGATATTCTTATCCTGTATGGCTCCATATCCTCAATCAAATCGGTCGAAAGCGGTACAACTATTACAGTATCTAAAATCGAATTCTCATCATCTCCTGATAAAACTATAGCGGGTCTAATCTTCCCAACTTCATCCCCTTTTTTAGGATAGAGATTTACTATAACTATATCTCCTCTATTTAATACCATCATCGACTCCGACCTCTGCAAACTCTAAATCTTGATGCTCTTTTAGCTTTTTGAGCTTTGCCAATTTCTCTTCCCTGTTAATCTTTTCAACGATAGGTCTGATAAGATTATCGTACTTTGAAGAGATAAAATAACCTATAGCTATCTGTCTTTTCTTATCAACTATTTGAGCTATATCTATTGCCTTTATTAACGATGGCTTGTTTTGAATATCTGTCACACCATAAGTTAGCATAAACTGTCCCTAATATTTTAATCTATATCTATTATATCTTATATTATAGACTATGTATAATAAAATTTTTCTAATAAATAAATCTACTGATAGCAAAATGCTATAATATACAAAAGGAGTGTCGTATGAGCAGAATTATGTCATTTAGTGGAAGCTTTTATCCAGATAGTGCCGAGGTTTTAGAGAGCTATTTTGAGCAGTTTAATAGCTATATAGATAAAAATATAACCTTGCCAAATATCGATGCAAAGGCGATAATAGTCCCTCACGCTGGATATGTCTATTCAGGCTTTAGTGCAAATATTGCCTATAGAGTGCTCTCAAAAAGCTCACTAAATCGCTTTATAGTTATAGCTCCATCGCACCGTGTGGGGTTTGAGGGCTTTAGTGTCGCTAAATTTAACTCCTATCAAACACCATTTGGCGATATAGATTTTGATAGTGAGCTATATGAGGATTTGAGCCAAAAATTTAATATCGCCACGCACATAGAAGCCCACGCAGAGCACTCTAGCGAAACACAATTTCCATTTATCAAATTCTATAAACCAGATGCGAAAATACTGGAATTAGTATATAGCTACTCCACGCCAGAGCAGATCGCGCCTATCATAGAGCATATACTCTCGCTTGGTGATGTAGGAGTTATTATCAGCACAGATTTGAGCCATTTTTACAGCCTTTCCGATGCTAAAAAACTTGATTCTATCTGTCTAGATGCTGTAGCTTCAAATGATATAGATAAGCTTCATAGTGGATGTGAAGCGTGCGGGATTATAGGGGTTGAAGCGATGATGATTGTATCTAAAAAGCATAACCTCACGCCACAGCTACTAGATTATCGAACTAGTGCAGATTTTAGTAATGATGAATCTAGAGTTGTGGGATATATGAGTGCGATATATCACTAATTAATGTCTTTTTTTAGGTGGATTGGTATCTTTTAGATTATCTAGCTGATAGTTCATTTTACGCAACTCATAGTTTTGCTCTCGTTGTTGTTTTATCAAAATATAGTTTTGTCTGCTTTGGATGGCTTGCTGATACGCTAGCTCTTCTGTCGCCTTTGCCTCTCTTTTTTGTGTCTCTAGTTGCTCTACTTGGAGTGCAAATTGCGAATCTTGAAAAAAGCCCTCGGCATCAGCTGGGCGATATAACATCAAAACAGTTTTTCCATCGGGGCTAAATTGTACATCATTTGTATAGTTTGCACTATATCCACTCGACCAATTGGCACTACAATCACTCACATCTAACTGCATATGCTCAATCACTTTAGCATCATAAAAGAGACTCTGAGGTGTATAACCCCAGTTTACATTATCGCAAATGAGTGTCGCACCTCTAGGGTGAGAATCAAAAACCAACTCATATTTGCTACATCCACCTAGCATAAATAGTGACACAGCACCAATCAATACAAATCTGATATTTCGCATAAATATTTCCTATAGATAAATCAATTATACCGTGATAGTATATCCTATAATAACTAAGCTCGTCTCCTATAGCTTAGTGCCTCTAGTAGGTGAGCTTTTTCTATATTTGCACAATCATTCAAATCTGCGATGGTGCGAGAGACTTTTAATATTCTACTCACAGAGCGAAATGAGAGAGAAAAACGCTCTATCGCTTGCTCTAGAATTTTAGATGCCTCATCTCCTAGTGCGCAATATTTTTTTATCTCTTCATCACTTAGTGAGCCATTTAGTCTGCTTTGTCCTCGTTCTTTTTGATTTTTAAAGGCTTTTATAACTCTTTTATGCATCTCATTTGAGCTAAATGATGGCTTATCATCAGGCTTTAGCGAATCCATCTGAATATATAAATCGATTCTATCAAGCAGTGGGTCTGAGAGGCGATTTTTATATCTAGTTATCTCTAAATCACTGCATCTGCAAGATACGCTAGTGCTAAATAGATTTCCGCAAGGACATGGATTCATCGCTGCGATAAATAGAAAATTGGCACTATATGTTACCTTGGCATTGACTCTTGAGATGCGAATATGTCTATCTTCTAATGGCTCTCGCAGTGCTTCTAGAGTGCTCTTTTGAAAATGTGGAAGCTCATCAAAAAAGAGCACACCGCCATGAGCTAATCCCACCTCTCCTATTTGAGCCTTGTGAGCACCACCGCCGAAAATACTCGCATTTGTGGATGAGTGATGAGGAGATCTAAAAGCTCTAATAGGCTCAAATGTGGGCTCTTTTGCATCTAAAATCTGTAGTTTTGCAGCCTCTAATATCTCATCATTTGATAGCGGTGGTAAAATATGCACAAGTCGTTTTGCAATCATCGATTTACCGCTTCCTGGAGAGCCCTCTAGCAAAATATTATGCATTCCAGCTGCTGCTATGAGTGCTGCTTTTTTAGCATTTTCTTGCCCTTTTATATCGATAAAATCTAGCGGATACTTCTCTATATAAAAATAGTCTCTATTATCGATGCTGATGTGTGGATACTCTATTTTATTTGCTGATGAGCTACTTTGTGGCAGAGTTTGTGCCTTTAGTAACTCTAGTGATTCAGAGAGTGTTTTGACACCATAAAACTCTATATTTGGTATGCGTGATAGCTTTGCTAAACTCTCAAATGGCACAATCGCCTTTTTAATCAAGTTTTGATTTGCTAGTGATAGTATTATCGGATAGAGCTGTGTGTTTTCACTCACGCTACCATCTAGCCCTAGCTCTCCAAACACAAACCAATCATCAAAGTTTATATCGCTGTTTCCTAGTGCAATTAACGAAGCGATAGATAGATCAAAATGGCTTCCCTCTTTTTTAAGATCACTTGGGGCTAGGTTTATAGTGAGCCTTTTGGGAGGAAATACAAATGAGTTGCTTAGTAGTGCTGATTTAACCCGCTCTTTTGACTCGCTAATAGCGGTATTTGCCATCCCTACTATGCTAAATGCTGGCAGTCCCTTGGTAGCACTAAACTGCACCTCTACACACTTTGCTTCAATTCCCTCAAAAGTTGCACAAAATAACTGTTTCATAAAAATATTCCATCATTTTATATAACAGCTATTGTATCAAAAATATAGTAATTGGGGTTAAAATATGACAAATTGAAAGATTTTTATGTTACTTTTTCTCTTTTTGAGCTTTTTTATACTCTTTTTCAAACTTTTTGCGTCTTGTATAGCTTAGCTTTTCTATAAATAGTTTGCCATCTAGGTGGTCTATTTCGTGCTGGATTGCGATAGATAGTAGCTCATCTGCTTCTATGCTATGAAGTGTGCCAAATCTATCTTGATACTCTAGAGTAAGCGTACTAAATCGCTCTACCTCTTCATAAAAACCAGGGACGCTGAGGCATCCCTCTTGATAGCACTGTATGCCTGCTGGGTTTTTAATAGTAGGATTTATAATCTCTAGTACGCTATCATGGCTCTGTTCGCCCTCTTCATCAGGTATGCAGAGTATAAGTGCACGGATAGGGTTTGCCACCTGAATTGCAGCGAGCCCTATCCCATTTGATTCAATCATCGTCTCATACATATCATCTAAAAATCTATGAAGCTTCTCATCAAAAACCACCACCTCATTTGAGATGAGTTTCAGCCTCTTATCAGGATATGTAACTATCGGTAAAATCATCTACAGCTTCCCTACCACATAGTGGTCTTTGCTATCCTTTTGAGACTCTTGCATCGCTTCTATGGTGACTAATAGTGCATTTTCAGCCGTTGTATCTTTATTTAGCTCACTCACGCCTATGGCGATGCGAAGTGTAATCTCTTGTTCAGCGATAAAAAAGTTACTAGAGCCTACTAAATCATAGAGCCTATCTGATGCTCGTTTGGCATTTTCGATATCTGTATGTTTTAGTATAATAGCAAAAATTCCGCTACCATAATGTGCTACAACATCGCTACGACGGGATGTTTTAAGTAGTAATCTTGCAACAGTGCGAACCATTAGTTGTCGCACCTTTTCACTATCTGCACTAGAGCTTACGCTATTCATAAGCGATACAATAATAAGCGAGCTTTTGTGTTTAAACTCCTCTATTAGCTGTACCTCTTGAGATAGCTTGCTGATTAAAAATCGCTTGTTATAGACTCCATACTGGTTATCAAAAATCGTCTCTGATTCGACTTTTTTGATAGTTGCTGCTGTCTCATCATAGATATCTTTCATATGTGTGACTTGCTTTTTTAGTATCATATTTAGCTTCGCAACATCTTCGCTTAGTAGTCCCACTACAGAATCTATATCAGCTTTTGTTTGTGTTTTAGATAGCTCTGATAGACGCTTTTCTAATAGCTTATCCATCAGCGTCGTATTTTTATATATTGTTGTGCTTAGATGAAGCATATTTTTAATAGAGCCAAAACCCTGTTTTAAAATCTTCTCTAACTCTATAGATGTATCTTCGTGATGATCCTCTTCTAGCTCTAGTACTGAGCCGATTTGACGGCGTAGGCTCTCGCTTTTATCCTCTAGAATTCTATCAAAATAGAGTGCAAAATTATTTGGAGTTGGTGGGAGGTTATCATTTGCTAGAGCGTTTAAAACCTCTTTTGCAAATATCTCCAAATCGCTAGTAGGGTCATTTAGAGCACTTGTGGTAATCACAGGTGCCTCAAGCGGTGTTGCTGTTTTTGCTAATGATGCTTGACGCTGTTTTTTTAGATTACTTAGTGCTGCTGCCATGACTACTTCTCAGACTCTTTTTTTACTAAAACTTCATCTATGATACCATACTCTAGTGCCTCTTTTGCAGACATAAAGTTATCACGATCTGTATCTTTCTCTAATCTTTTGATGGTTTGACCCGTATTTTTAGCCAAAATCTCATTTAACTCAGCCTTCATACGCAAAATCTCTTTTGCCTGAATCTCGATATCAGATGCCTGACCTCTAGCACCACCTAGTGGTTGGTGTATCATAATTCTAGCGTGTGGCAGAGCGTATCGTTTGCCCTTTGCTCCAGAGCTGAGTAAGAACGCACCCATAGATGCCGCTTGACCGATACAGATAGTACTAACATCTGGTTTGATGTAGTTCATCGTATCAAATATTGCCATTCCAGCAGTTACCACGCCCCCTGGGGAGTTGATATAAAAATAGATATCTTTACTAGGATCTTCTGCCTCTAAAAATAGTAGCTGTGCCACGATAGATGATGCTACGCGATCTTCTACTTCTCCGCTAAGCATAATAATTCTATCTTTTAGTAGCCGTGAGTAGATATCATAAGATCTCTCACCACGACCTGTTTTTTCTACTACATATGGGATATAGCTCATTATTTTATCTTATCATTTAGTAGTTTACTTAAAACTCTATCTTCTATCATAGCCATTTGGATTGCTGGTAGATAGCCTGATTCTTGGTAGTGTTTGTAAACATTTTGTGGATCTTGACCCATTTGTAGTGCTTCAAAATAGATAGTTTGCATTAGCTCTTGCTCACTAACTGTTACCTCTTCTGCTTTTGCTAGTGCATCTACGATAAATGTCGCTTTTACAGCTCTAGTAGCATCTTCACGGAATGTTTCGCGTAGAGTTTTTACTTTTTCTGCATCGTTTCTTAGCTCTTCTATCTCAGTTTCATTCATTTCACGAGCTTTTTTATTTAGTGCCATATCCATCTCTTGCTCTACTATAAAATCTGGTAAATCTACACTAAATTTAGATACAAAAATCTCCATTAGGTTTGGTTTTAGCTCACTATTATATAGCTCACTCATCGCCTCAGTTTCTAGCTGCTCTTTTACTTTCTCTTTTAGGATATCTAAAGTTGCACTCTCATCACCTGGGAGCATCTTTTTAGCTAGTTCATCATCTAGTTTTACTTTATCTTTCATCTGAATAGCGTGAACTTTTACTTTAAACTGTGCTGGCTTGCCTGCTAGTTGTGCACCGCCATAATTTTCTGGGAATGTTACATCGATAGTTTTCTCATCATTTTTCTTCATACCCACTAGTTGCTCTTCAAATCCTGGGATAAATTGACCGCTACCTAGACGAAGTGAAAAGCCCTCAGCTTTACCGCCTTCAAACGCCTCACCATCTAAAAAGCCCTCAAAATCAATCAGTGCAGTATCGCCATCGATTAATGCTCTATCTTCTTCTACATTTACTAGTGGAGCCTGTGCAGCTGCTAGCTCTTCGATACGCTCTGTTACAGCTTTTGCAGTGATTTTTGCCTTTTTAACCTCTGGTACTAATGCTGCATAATCGCCTAAATCGATAGCTGGACGAGTAGCAATTGATACCTCTACAGTTATACCATTGTCATCTTTATCAAATTTTATAATTTGTGGCTCACCAATAAGTGCGTCCGCTGCCAATCCTAGCTCTTTCATACCTGCGTCTAAAAGCTCTCTTAGTGCTTCTGCTTCTGCATCTTGAACCAATCTATCGCCATATTGCTTTTTGATTGCACTTAGTGGCACTTTACCTTTTCTAAATCCTGCGATTTTTACCTCTTTTGAGAGCTTTTGAGCCACCTTTTCAGTGTTGTTATCTATTGTTGCACGAGTGATTGCAGCGTTGATTTTTGCGTTTGCTGAATCGATTTTTTCTGTTTTGATTTGCATTAAATCCCTTTGTTCGCTTTGGTTTTGTTTTTATAGTAAATTTGGCAATATTATCTAAAAAGTGTTAATGAGTCGCTGAATTAATCTTTTTTTTAGTATCATTTAACCCATAATTATAATTAATAGAGATTGGTATGAGCAGAGAGTTTACAGATGCAGTAAAAACTATGATGAAATTTGTAGGAGAGGATCCAAATCGTGAGGGGCTCATCAAGACCCCTGAGAGGGTTTTAAAGGCGTATGAGTATATTTTTGGTGGCTATAGAGAAAATCCCATAGATATTTTAAATTCAGCGATGTTTACCTCATCAAATGATGAGATGGTTTTAATCAAAGATATAGAGTTTTACTCTACTTGCGAGCATCATCTACTTCCTATTATAGGTAGAGCCCATGTAGCATATATTCCTGATGGCAAGGTGGTGGGGCTCTCTAAAATCCCCCGTGTGGTCGATGTTTTTGCTCGTCGTATGCAGATTCAAGAACAGCTAACAGAGCAGATAGCAGATGCACTAATGGATGCGATAGCCCCAAAAGGCGTGGCGGTGGTACTGCAGGCTCGTCATATGTGTATGGAGATGAGAGGTGTGGAGAAAATCAGCTCTACAACCACATCAAGTGCACTGCGTGGACTATTTAAAAAAGATGAAAAGACAAGAGCTGAATTTTTTAGCCTCATAAACTCTAATGGCGGAAATAGATATTAGATGCCACTAAAATCACTGCGAAAGAGGCTTGCTAATCAAAATCTAAATATCTCATTTGGCTCTATTACAAAAATCTCTGCGACGATGATAACCGCAGAGGGGCTAGCTGTGAGCGTAGGCGATACGGTATCTATAGTAAGTGAAGAGGCAAATCTACAGACGCTAGGGATGGTGAGCGAGGTGGAGAAAAACCGATTTTTCATCACACCATTTAGATTTGTAGAGGGTTTTAGAACAGGCGATAAGGTCTATCTAAACCAAAGCGGTATGACTATAGATGTGGGCGAGGAGCTATTAGGACGCGTGGTAGATCCATTTATGAACCCCATAGATGGCAAGGGAGCACTAGGAGCATCTCATATAGAGCCCATCATAAAAGAGCCAATTGCCGCTATGAAGCGAGGGATGATAGATGAGCCTTTTAGCGTAGGTGTTAAATCTATAGATGCTCTACTAACATGTGGCAAGGGTCAAAAGCTAGGGATTTTCGCAGGAAGTGGTGTAGGTAAATCTACACTTATGGCGATGATAGTTCGTGGCTCAAAAGCCCCTATAAAAGTAGTGGCACTTATCGGTGAGCGGGGTCGTGAGGTGCCTGAATTTATAGAAAAATCGCTTCATGGCAATCTAGAAAATACAGTTGTTGTTGTAGCTACGAGTGATGACTCGCCTTTGATGCGCAAATATGGTGCATTTAGTGCGATGAGTGTGGCGGAGTATTTTAAATCCAAAGGGCTAGATGTTCTGTTTATTATGGACTCGGTAACTCGTTTTGCTATGGCTCAACGAGAGATTGGGCTAGCTCTAGGAGAGCCACCCACATCAAAAGGCTATCCACCATCATCACTAACACTACTACCACAACTGATGGAGCGAGCAGGAAAAGAAGAGGGCAATGGCTCTATAACTGCATTTTTTACAGTGCTCATAGAGGGCGATGATATGAGTGATCCAATAGCTGATCAATCTCGCTCAATCCTCGATGGTCATATAGTGCTATCTCGCGAGATGACAGATTTTGGAATCTATCCACCTATACATATACTAAACTCCGCATCTCGTGTAATGAGTGATCTTATCACGCCAGAGCATCTAAAAGCCTCTAGAAAATTTCGCAGACTCTATACACTCCTAAAAGAGAATGAGATGCTCATTCGTATCGGTGCATATGTGCGAGGAAGCGATAAAGAGCTAGATGAAGCGATATCTAAAAAAGAGCAGATGGAGGCATTTTTGGCTCAAGATTCATCCTTGCAGAGTGATTATGATGAGGCGATAGCAACACTAATTACACTAATGGGGAGTTGATATATAGCTTAAGAGATACTAAAAGTAAAAAACTCTTAAGGATACTATAACAAGCTTTCGATTATTATCGCAAAAGTTAAATGAGAGTAAATTACTCTTTTATTCAAATTTAGGAGAAAATATGCGAGTCTATCTAGATAATAATGCGACTACAATGGTAGATCCAGCAGTAACAGAGGCGATGATTCCATATTTTAGTGAGATATATGGAAACCCAAACTCACTACATAAATATGGAACTCAAACACACCCAGCTATCACAAAGGCGATAGATCAAATCTATAAAGCGGTAAATGCGAGTGATAAAGATGATATTATTTTTACATCGTGTGCTACAGAGTCAAACAACTGGGTCTTAAAATCTGTATGGGTTGATAAGATATTAAATGGCGATAAAAATCACATCGTAACGACAGAGGTGGAGCATCCATCGATTCTCTCAACCTGTAGATTTTTAGAAGAGCAAGGCGTAAAGGTTACATACTTGCCTGTAAATAGTGAAGGTGTTGTGGAGGCTCACACGCTACGAAGTTTTATCACTGAAAAAACAGCACTAGTATCTATTATGTGGGCAAATAATGAAACAGGAATGATTTTTCCTATAAAAGAGATAGGCGAAATTTGCCGTGAAAAAGGTGTGCTATTTCACACTGATGGGGTGCAAGCAGTGGGTAAAATCCCTGTAGATCTGCAAGATATCCATGTAGATTTTATGTCGATGTCAGCACATAAATTTCATGGTCCAAAAGGTGTAGGTGCACTATATATTAAAAACTCAGCCGATTTAACACCACTAATGCATGGTGGCGAACATATGGGCGGTAGACGAAGCGGAACGCTAAATGTTCCATATATAGTAGGTATGGGTAAAGCGATAGAGCTAGCTACGACAAATATGTCTGAGGTGTCAGCATCTATCAGAGCTAAAAGAGATAGATTAGAGGATGCCCTTATCTCAAAACTGCCAGATGTAATGGTAGTAGGAAGCCGTGAAAATCGCACGCCAAATACGATTTTAATCTCTATTCGTGGTGTAGAGGGCGAGGGGATGTTGTGGGATCTAAATAACTCACTCATTGGTGCCTCTACAGGCTCAGCCTGTGCATCTGAGGATTTAGAGGCAAATACTGTAATGTTAGCCATCGGAGCTGATAATGAGCTAGCTCATACAGGTATTAGACTCTCTCTATCTCGCTTTACGACAGATGAAGAGGTAGATTATGTGATAGATGAGTTTGAAAAAGCGGTACTTAGACTTCGTTCAATCTCTAGCTCGTACGCAAAAGTACAACCAACACCAGGCGGCGAAGCAGCTGCTTGTGAATTACGCCACTAAGGAGTAGATTATGGCAAAAAATGATTTATTGGGCGGATCTCTATGGGATCAATACTCAAATAAAGTTACAACACTAATGAATAACCCACAGCATCAAGGCGAGATTACACAAGAAGAGGCCGATGCTGCAGGGCATAAGCTGATAGTTGCTGATTATGGTGCAGAGAGTTGTGGAGATGCGGTTAGACTATATTGGCAGGTAGATCCAGCTGATGATAAAATCGTAAACTCAAAATTTAAAAGCTTTGGCTGTGGTACTGCGATAGCGAGCTCTGATATGATGACTCAGCTTTGTATCGGCAAAACAGTAAAAGAGGCGGTAAAGATTACAAATATCGATGTGGAGTTTGCTCTGCGTGATAATCCTGATACCCCTGCAGTTCCGCCACAAAAGATGCACTGCTCGGTTATGGCATATGATGTTATTAAAAAAGCAGCGGGGCTATATCTAGGTGTGGATGAGGAGAGTTTTGAAGAAGAGATTATCGTCTGTGAGTGTGCTAGGGTTTCACTAGCGACGCTAAAAGAGGTGATTCGTCTAAATGATTTAAAAACAATCGAGCAAATCACAGATTATACAAAAGCGGGTGGTTTTTGTAAGAGCTGTATAAAACCAGGTGGTCATGAACAACGAGAATACTATCTAGTAGATATCCTAGCAGCTACAAGATTAGAGATGGATCAAGAAAAAATGGCAGCTGCTGCTGATGCGGGCGGAGCTGGTGATTTTGAAGCGATGACGCTTGTTCAGAAGATAAAAGCGATTGACGCTGTTATAGATGAATCTATCAGACAATTTTTAATTATGGATGGCGGAAATATGGAGATTATCGATGTAAAAGATTCTCCTGATTATATAGATGTATATATCCGCTATTTAGGTGCCTGTAATGGTTGTGCAAGCTCAAGTACAGGAACGCTATATGCGATAGAATCTACCCTAAGAGAGAAACTATCTTCTAAGATAAGAGTCTTGCCTATCTAATTAAGCACGCTGATGAGGCAAAGCCCCATCAGCTACGCTAACGCTATGTTTTCCTCAGCGGAAGGCTCACGCGACCTTGGTGCTCTGATGTTTTAATACGCAGTTAGAGCAAAGCTCTGACTTGCTACGATAACTCTGCGTTCACCTCAGCGGTGGGCTCACGCGACCTTGTCGCTTTTTATATACGCCAATCAGAACAAGTTCTGATTGGCTACGATAACGCTGTCATTGCGAGGCTTTGAAAAAGCCGTGGCAATCCATAATAGACTGCCACGCTTCGCTCGCAGTGACAAAACTAGTCATTGCGAGGAGCGTAGCGACGCGGCAATCCATTTTGACAACTCTAGTCATTACGAGACTTTGAAAAAGCCGTGGCAATCCACTCTAGCAGAATAAAAAGTAAAATTAACCACTTCTCTCTTTTTGCCGATTTAATACAAAAGGAGAGGCTATGCATATCACTTCAACCTCATATCAAAACGCTCATTCACTATCAGCTTCTATAAAAGAAGAATCAGAAACAGTCTCGATGAGAACTCCAGTAGCTCCACCATCACAGCAACTAAGCGAAAAAGATTTAGAACTCGCATCATTAGATCCAAAAGTGAGAATTATGGCTATGATGATAGAGGCTATGACGGGTAAAAAGGTCGATATTACTAGCTTTAAATCATCAACATTTTCACAAGCCCCACAAGATAGTGGTGTTAGCAGTAGTCCTATTTTTGATTATGAGTATCATGCTAAAGAGTTAAATAGTATGAGCTACTCAGCCAGTGGAAGCGTCAAGCTCTCTGATGGCAGCATGCGAGAGTATTCGCTCTCTATAGAGTGGGCAAAAGCGTTTGTGGTGGATAATAGGTTCTCTATTCAAGATGGACAAATCTTTACAGACCCACTTGTAATATCATTTGGTGGTGGCGAGCCACTATCATCAAACACATTTGCATTTAATCTAAATAGCGAAGTAAAACATCTACACTTTAGTGATGGTGGCGGATATTTGGCACTCGATAAAAATGGTGATGGAGTCATAAATGATGGTAGTGAGCTTTTTGGTCCCTCTACAGGTAAGGGATTTTTGGAGCTAGCTGCATATGATAGTGATAGAAATGGGTGGATTGACTCAAACGATGCGATATTCTCGCAACTTCGCATCTGGGTAGCTCATGAAAATGAGGATAAATTATATACTCTAAGCGAGGCTGGAATCGGGGCTATTTCACTATCTGCTACAGATATATCATATGTAGCAAAGGACTCTATAGATAGTGCATTTGCCCACTATAAAAAGGCGTCAGTTGCACTAGGAGAAAATGGTGGAGTTTATGGAGTTTTTGAGGCAGATATTGCTAAAAAGCTCTAGTTAATAGAGCTTTTTATCCTCTTTTTCTCTCCATAGATTAAATACTTTTTTGCCACCCTCTGCATCTATCTGCTTTAGCGATAGTGCACTCTCTGGGGATTTTATCATCTCATAAAAAACTCTATCATCAAATCCACCCTCTGCAGCATCATCTGCTGATGAAGCATAATAGACCCTATCTATACGAGACCAAAAAATCGCCCCCATACACATAGGGCACGGATAACAGCTAGTATATAGCTCACAGCCAGAGAGATCAAAGCTCTCTAGCCTCTCGCACGCTTTGCGTATCGCTGTTATCTCTGCGTGAGCTGTGGGGTCATTGCTCTTTAGTACCATATTGTGAGCCTTGGCAATTACAACGCCATCTTTTACCACTACCGCACCAAATGGTCCGCCATCTCCCATCGATGAGCCGTGTATCGCCTCATCAAATGCAATATTTATAAAATACACTATCTGCTCCTAGAACTATTTTGCTTCTTTTTTGCTTTTTCGATATACATCGCCTCATCAGCCACTTTTATCAGCTCATCTAGTGTGAGTGCATTATCTGGATAGAGCGAGAAGCCTACGCTAGCTTTTGGTACTATTGTTAGAGTGCTATCTACTTTTACAGGCTCAGAAATAGCGATATTTATCGTATTTAATATCGCATCTAGATGCTCATTGCTTCTGATATCTTCTAGCATTGCGATAAACTCATCCCCGCCATAGCGACAA
The DNA here is from genome assembly GCA_964650175.1 of uncultured Campylobacterales bacterium. GTDB lineage: Bacteria > Campylobacterota > Campylobacteria > Campylobacterales > Sulfurimonadaceae > CAZYTC01. The sequence goes on from CAZYTC010000001.1 coordinate 88,859, forward strand.
ACCGTATCAGTAGTTCGCAAACACGCCATAATATTTTTAGCAACTGATTTTAATAGCAAATCTCCCACATCATGCCCATGGGTATCATTTATGATTTTAAAATCATTTAAATCTATAAAAAATAGTGCAATTTTGGTTTTAAATCTGTTTGAGCGTTTGATAGCTTGCGATAATCTATCATTTAGCGTAGCACGATTTACAGCCCCTGTAAGCGAGTCGTGCTGTACTTTATATGCCATATCAGAGATTTGCGTCGATAGATATGTGATATCGTGTAGATTTGCAATATAGCTAATAAGTCTAGATTTATGGCTAAACATACTTAGCATCACGCTTAGTGTTTTTGCCTCTCCGCGAGAAGATTTAGTTACGGTACCTTTGTAGCTATTGTTTTTATCTAATCCCGAAACAGTCGCTGCAAACGCTACTTTATCGCCAAATAGATAATCACCGATATGCATACCTATAATATCTCTATCATCATCTAGATAGAGATTTTTAAACGATGGGCTCACATACTCTATGTATGATTTGCTATCGGTATAAATCGTAGCACTCGATGATCTCTCCATCGCCATCGATGCTTTCTCTAGCCTATCTAGCTCTGATTGTAGATATGTGATATCACTCACCGCACATACTAATTCGCCCCCATCTATAGTGGCGATACTCCATTCACAAAATAGCTCTCTATCATCTTTTGTAGTGTTGTAGTTTTTTACACTGGCTCTAGAGTCTTTTAGTGCTTTTTGAAAAACCACATTCATATAACTTCTATCTGTATCTGAGACCAAAACATCGACGATATTTCTGCCTCTTAGCTCTGATATAGAGTAGCCAAACAACGCCGAGACGGCACTATTTGCTCTAGTAATCTTATACTCGCTATCGACGCTAATCATCGCTATGGGCGAGTTATGAAAAAATGAGTCATATCTATTTTCACTAGCGGTTATCTTGCGATTTAATAGTATAAAATGCACTATCCATCCTACTATAACGGCGACAACAACTGCAATAAAAACAATCATCTCTATCAAAATATTCCATCCAATCAATTTTGTTATTTCTAAGCAAAAATTATACCTGAAATCCTTTAACTGATTTTAAATTAAAAAATAGGTATCATTTCACAACTTTTTTGAGGTGGTTATGAAAAATAATATTGCATTTGCACTAGCTGGCTTGATAATGGGGGTAAACTCCCTATATGGCGATACTTTGGAGATGATATTTTATCCACAATCAGACTTTTCTGAAGCGATAATCCATACAACATACCAAGGCGATAAAAATAAAAACTACAGTTTTTTATTCGATAAGGGCTTTGATACAAATAGAATAATCTATGTGAGACCATCTAGCTATACTCTAGCAAAGACAAAAGAGAGCTTTACGAAACTCTCATTTAATAACACCGATAGATATACATATCTACAGCGAGCCATCAAGGATGAGTATCTCATCTCTGATAGTAGTAATGGCGTAAAAATTCTCATCAGTGGAGGCGACTGCAAAGATAGCACCAACTGCGTCATAAATGAGAATATTTTAACTATAAATGTCCCAAAAGGATATGGCGTCAAGAGCTATCAAGCACTAGATCATAACCTAAAACCGCTATCAAATCCTATCTGGAATCAAAACGGCAACTCTATTACACTAATAGCTAAAAATGTAAAAGGCGTAAGTGCGATGATGGAGCTAGAGCGTCAAAAAACTCCGACAGCCCTAGCAAAAATTATAACAAATACAACACCTCAAAATAATACTACAAAACAGCCAGAGCAGGTGGCAAAAGTAGAGCCTAGCATTATAAAGCCTGAACCCACAAAGCCAGTAACTACGCAACCAGTAGCGAGTGTTATAGAGCCTCAAAAGATATTTAAAAATTATCAAATATTTGATAATAGCGGCGTAAACCTAAGCAGTGATGGAAAAATAGCACTAGATAGATGGGCTGATGAGTTTAAATCTAGCTCATATAAAAGCATTAGAATCAATAGCTACACCGATAATACACCGCTTGTAAAGCTAAAGCCAATCTATGGTACAAACGAGGCACTCTCACAACATCGTGCAGTGCTTGTGATGGATTATCTAGTCTCAAGAGGTATCGCCACTAGCTCAGTAGAGGCAGTAGGGATGGGCGAGCTAAACCCTATCGCTAGCAACGATACACCAGAGGGCAGAGTAGAAAATAGACGACTAGAGCTGATTTTATCTAACTAATACTCTCATTTTGAACAAAGTCCAAAATGAGCTCGTCAGCCGAGGGCTCTCGCGACCAGTCGTTACTATTTGTTTGATGCTCAAATTTTGAGCGAAGCCCAAAATTAGCTCGTCAGCCGAGGGCTCTCGCGACTTGTCGCTCTTATAAATAAAATCGCTTTATTTATAGGGTCAATCATCTATCTGATCATACAGATCAAATAGATTTACCCCCTCAGGCAGTTTCACTCTAGCATCTCTAAAAGATCTCGTATGTGAAACCAGCCTAGAGAAGTGTTTACGCAAGCTCTTTGTATCCATAACATTTGGTCTAAACCAATCACCTTTTGCACTAAAAAGCCAATCTATTGCTGATTTTATATCTAGTAGAGTATACCCATCTACCTCTATGAGATATTTGATATCTCTGCCCCAACTTTGGATATCAAATGGCTCTTTGAACTGTGGGTCTAGACTTGAGAGTTTGGATATGAAATATTTTGCCATATCAAATTCGGCTGTCGTTGGTCTAGCGAGCTCTAAATCATCATTCGAGGCTATTTTGAGGCTATTTTTAGCCTTTGCACCTCTAGCAAATCGCTCAAACTCTGCACACCAATCATATGAACTGCGATTTTGTGAGCGTTGATATAGCTCAAAATCTTCAAAAACCTCTATACTTACACCATTTTCCCTACACCACTCTTTTGCAAAAATCTCCAGCTCGTCTTGTTTTTCGCGTGGTAGATTTAGATAGTAGCTCTTATCGATATACTCTATCTCTATAGCAGCAGTCGGAGCCTCTTTGATTCTCTCAAGAGGCGAGATGGCATAATATTGCATCATTCCATCGCTTGTTTTGCGCCTAGATTTTACCAATATCTCTTTTTTAGATAAATCATCCAACGCCTCTATCACCTCTGCTATCGCTATATGCAGTGCTCTTGAGATTGTAGGTGCATCTATCGCCTCTGCTTTCTCGCCCCACGATATGGTGTGTCTGATGATATATGGAATAATCGCTCGCTGAGTTATGCTCAAATCTGCTCTATCTATAAGAGCTATAGGTATGACTATCACTGCCCTAGTGCTTTTTGTTTTTGTGTTAGCAATATGTTAGTGCTTATAGACTCTAATAACAATCTCTTATACTCACTAACCATACGAGATTCAAACAGTGCTCTATCAAATGAGACATGGTTATATATCCACCCTAGCCCCACGCTAGAGATTGCTTTTAAATCTATCTCATCAAATAGATTTTTATCATCCATTTTTATAGTGTGTAGATTTAATGACTCAAAAACCTCAATATCAGAGCTATTTTTATCTCTTTTGTCGCCAATATCTCTTTTGATTTGATACATTATCTCATATAGCCGTGATGCTCTAGTGCTCGCATCTGCTATTAGTGGCGAGATTCGTTCATTCTCAAACTCTTTGACCACTATGGCGATTTTCTCAAAACCATTCTTATAATCGACGCTCATTGATGATAATCGACGAAAAAACTCTCTATACTCTGATGGTTTTATCGCACTAACTAAATCTGCAATATGCTCACGCAGGTTTATAGACTCTTCGATTTTGTAATAATTCATCAAAGATGTTACAAATTCATCTTTTATCGCAGCTATTGATATCTTATTTATTCCCATAAAGTTATTATACCTATACATTATTTATAAAACAAGGTAAAATATATATGGATTTTTTATCCAATCTAAATCGATTAGGTATATATTTTGAAATTTGATGCAAACATTGATTATGCAGAGATTGAGGACAATCTACTACATTATGGATATAACATAGACCATCTGCTCTCACTTATAGAAAAGGGCTTAGAGGTCGATGATGAGTTATATATTAGTGCTTATCGCTCTTTTGAGGGCGAGGTATATGAAAATTATGTATATGAAAAGTTATTTCGCCAAGCGATAAAAGAGCCAAGCGTTGAGAAATTTATCATAAAAGGTCCATATACTACAATCTCCAAAGAGGCTCCAGATTCACTAATGATTAGTAAAAAATCTCAAATTATATATCGTGCTAGATATAAAGAGATAGGCGAGTTTGATGGGCTCATATTTACAGATCGCGAGCTCTATTTTGTAGAGATGACGCTTGTAAAATCTATCAGCAATCTAAAAAAGCGACTGCGTAAAAAACGAGCACTGCTAGAGGTGCTATTTCCTAGATATCGTGTTAAGGCACTGCTTATTTTAAACGAGGGAGCCACAGGAGTTTCAGAGCTACCGCCATATGCTACTGCATATTTTACAGAGGTTTTTTCAGCCTCTAGGGTGCTAGAAAAACTGATAAACAAGAGCGTACCAAAACCTATTTCACGCCCAAAAAGCGATAAAATCACCCATGTAGATAATATAAAAACAGCTGCATTTAAATATTATGCAACACTAAGTTGGATATCTCGCTCGTTGCGTAAAAAAAGCCCACTAGATTTAGAGTTTTTCAAAAAAAATTCCACCCAAAGATACCACGATATCTATACAAAAATCTATCTAGGATATATCACTTATAGCGATTTTTTAGAGTTTAGTGGAGAGTTAAAATATAGTAGCGATGATATTAAATGGGTAGTCGTTGCGATAGAAAAAGACCACTCTGGCGGATATTTCCTCACCTATTTTGTGCGTTACGGTGCTAAAAAACTTGATAATATAACTATAATCGATTCAGAGGTAAAAACCGTCCAAAAAGACCCATATGGAATTACCCTAACGGAGATGAACCATCTAAATCGATTTTTTGATGATGGATTTTATCTTACCCCATCACAGCACAAAGAGGCAAAAAATATTATAGATAACTTAAAGCATTAATGCAAAAAACTACTTAGCTCTATGTAGTCTAAACATCATAGCAGCCACAAGTGCAACAACGCTACCAAATATAAATAGCTGCTGCGGGAAATATTTATAGATATATCCAGAGCTAATCGCCCCTATAAATCCACCCAAACCATATGCGATTCCTAGGTAAAACTGCTGTGCGTGTCCTTTTGCACTATATATAGAAAAAAGCATCGCGATAGCTGCAGTGTGAAACAGTGCAAAGCTAAATGCGTGTAGTGATTGAGAGAAAAATAGCACCACCTGATAATCTATAAAAAACGCCACCAATATCCATCTAAAAGCAGTGATAGATGCGGTGAGATATAGTACATTTTGTAGGTTTTTTGTTATCCATTTGCCTTGATAATAGAACATTACAATCTCTGCGATTACTCCAAAACTCCAGAGCCAAACGGTGGTATTTAACGATATATTATGATCAGTTGCATAGATGGTAAAAAAGTTATAAAATGGACCAAAACTCACCTGCATTAGCAAAAATCCTAGCCACAATCTATAATCACCAAAAATTTGCGATAGCTTCATAGATGAGTTATCGCTTTTTTGAGGAGATTTTTTATCTCTGATGCCTACAGATGCACCAAAAACAAGCGTAGCAAATGCCATCGCTACTAAAAACCCTATGCCGATTTCTGGAGATGATAAAAACCTCCCAAGCACCAGTGCAACGGCGATAAAACCGATAGAGCCAAAGAGTCTGATTTTGCCATATCGCTCTTTTCCTATAAAATCTAGTGAAATAACCTCTACAAATGGCAAAATGAGTGCTAGACCTATCCCAAAAGCGATATTTGCAAGCAGTAACATATAAAAATTATATAGCCATAGATAAAACCCAATAGAGCTAATCGCCATTAAAACAAGTGCTGCAAAAAATATATTTTGATTTAGCCTAAAGCCTCGCAAAAACAAAAATGGCACGATAAATCTCACTAGCGGAGCAGCTGAGTAGATGATGCCGATTTGTGTCGAATCGTAGTTTATACTATCGAGTATTTTAGGGATAAAAATAATATGTACACCGATGAGTGCAAAATAAAAAAAATAAAAACCGCTAATTATAAAAGCCATTTATGACTCATATATTACGGCGGTGCGACTGATTAAATCGTGCAGTGCTCGTCTATCTTTTCTAAGAAAACCTATAAAAAATCCAACTATAGTTATAAGTGATAAAAAGTATCCAAAAAATCTCAAAACTAACTGCACAATCGATGCTCTCTCTAGCGTGTGGGCATCTACTACGCATATTTTTGCCATCTTTTTACCAGGGGTTTGTCCGCTTTTATACCAAAACCAGACAAAAGTTACTAAAAATAGCGATATTTGAAATATACTTGCTATTGGATTTGGAGGATTTATATGGGCTTTTTCATCATCCACTATAACATCTAATGCGGTTGCACTCTGTAGTTCGCCATAGCCAAAAATCGCCATCGATATTATCGAAATAGGGATACCTATCATAAAAATATCTGTCACAAATGCAGCGACTCTGCTCCAAAAACCAGCATATTTAACTCTAGCTTTTTGTGGTTTTTCAATACTGATATGTTTTTTCTTTTTTACTTGACGCCATCTCATAATGCAATTATAGCCTCCATTATCTTTTTAACGATAAAATATGATTATAATATCAAATACTAATACAAAAAGGTCAAATATGAAAAACTCTATAATAGCACTATTAGTGGCATCTAGCGTCGCTTTTGCAGCACCAGCTACACTTGCAACAGTAAATGGCAAGGCTATCACAATAACTGATGCAAATACATTTTTATCCAAAGCAGCACCAGGGGCGAGTTACGATAAATTAGATGCAAATATGAAAAAACAGGTGGTTGAGCAGCTAGTAAATCAAACGCTAGTAAAAGAGGAAGTGACTCGTGCAGGTATCTATAATAGCTCGGAGTTTAAAACCAAATATGCAGCCCTCAAAGAGGATTTAGCGGTCGATATCTGGATGAAGCAACAGATGGATAAAATCAAAGTAACAGATAAAGAGACAAAAGAGTTTTATGACGCAAACAGCGATAAAATGATGAATGGCGATAAAAAAGTATCATATGCTGATGCAAAAAATGAGATTACACAGTTTGTAAAATTTGAAAAATTTAAAGCAGCTATGGATAAAACAGCATCTGATTTAAGAGCAAAAGCAAAAGTAGTTATAAAATAGTTTTTTACTCTATCGCCTCATCTGCTGTAAAGAATGAGGCGATATTTACATTTAATACTTTTGAAATTTTGTAGAGTTGTTCTATATTGTAGTGTTTGTTTTCTAGGTTTGCTTCGATTTTTGCGATAGTACTTACAGATTTGTGCCCTATGGCATAGGCTAGGTTTAGTTGGGAGATACCCATCTCTTTTCGTATCCTCTTTACATTTAAAGCTATTTTCTGATGTAGTTCATCAATCTTACCTTTGGAGATATTCTCGTAAGTGCTGATGTTATGCAATCCTATTTTTTGTGAAAAATTATACTTTATAACAATAATTTATAAAATTCCCTATAGTGAAATGTTCTCTTAAGTTATCATCTTATATAATCTTTGCCCAAACTATAAAAATTATCAATTAGATATTTTTTGTAATAATAAAAATAGTGACCGAGGAGGTGGCGATGGTTAAAGAGTTGAGTGAAAATGATTTTATTGTCTCAAAAACTGATTTAAAAGGTCGTATTTTATATTGCAATAAAATATTTATGGATTTAGCTGAATATAGCGAATCAGAATTATTAGGTAAACCTCATAATATAGTAAGAAATCCAGATATGCCAAAAGCTATCTTTAGGCTACTTTGGAGTGAAATTCCACAGAAAAAAGAGCTCTTTGCATTTATAGTAAATCGCAGTAAAAATGGTAATGATTACTGGGTTTATGCAAATGTAACAGCATCAGTCGATGAGCACGGTGGCGTAGTAGATTACTACTCAGTGCGTCGTAAACCAAATAAAAAAGCACTCGATGTGATAATCCCACTCTATAGACATATGTTAGAGGTAGAGAAATCGCGTGGCGTAGATGCCTCATTTAAGATATTAGCAGATATTTTAGCAGAGAAAGGAGTCGGATATAATGAGTATATTATCTCTCTTCAAAACCAATAAACAAGGCGAGGGTTTAAGAGCAAAAATCATTAAACTTTTAGATGAAGCATCAAGCGGAAAGCTTAGCGGCAGAATTACAAATATCGCTGATGATGGAAGCGATGAGGCTAGAATTGCATGGGCTGTTAATGATACGCTAGATCAGCTAGAGGCGTTTATTAGAGATACTCTAACATCGATAGAGTCTGCATCAAGCGGGGTTGCATATAGAAATACAAATCCATTAGGTCTGCGAGGTAGTTTTAAGCAGGCTTCGCAAAAGTTGAGATTGGCTATAGATGGAATAGCAGCAGGCGAAGAGGTAAAGATAAAAAATGAGCTATCTGATAGGATAGGTATTTTAGGTGGTGGCGTGGGTGCTGGGTTTGAGATAATCCAGCGAGATGTTGCTATATCTCAAAAAGGAACCGAAGATATCACTCAGGCATCTCAAAAGACAGCAGAGCTAGCCAGTCAGAGTCTAAGAGATGTGGTTAGTGTGATAGAGCAGCTAGGCGTACTACATAGCTCTATAGAAAATTCTCATGAGATAATTATGAATCTAGAGGACAGATCTCGTGATATTAGCTCGATTGTAGATTTGATTAAAGATATAGCCGATCAGACAAATCTGCTAGCACTAAATGCTGCAATAGAAGCAGCAAGAGCGGGCGAGCATGGACGAGGTTTTGCAGTTGTTGCTGATGAGGTACGCAAATTAGCAGAGCGAACACAAAAGGCAACTAGTGAAATCGGTGTAAATATCTCAACGCTACAGCAAGAGACAAATGATCTGCGTTCTACATCAGATGAGATTTCAGATGTTGCAAGTCAGACAAATAGCGTTATAGGTAGATTTGAGACTACATTTAAAGAGCTAAATGAGTATGCAAAAAAATCATTTAGTGTCTCTGAGAGCATAAATACAAAACTATTTACTACGCTTGTAAAGGTGGATCATATAGTATTTAAATCAAATGCGTATTCGGCTGTGATAAATCAAAAAAGTGATAAAGTTTTCACAGGGCATAAAGATTGTAGGCTGGGCAAGTGGTATTTAGATGTAGGTAAGGATAAATTTGCACATACAAAAGCCTATCAAGAGATGGATAGCATTCACGCAACAGTGCACAATAATGTACTAGCAAACAATGAGTTTGTAAAAGAAAAAAGCGTACTCAAAAACTCCAATCCAGATATAATATATAAAAATTTCTCGGATATGGAAGATGCATCACTCAAGCTTTTTGGCAAGCTCGATGAGATGGTAGAGCAATACAATAGTGCTAGCAGATAGATTATCTGCTTACGCTACACTCATATCCTGCTCGTTTTATAGAGTCACATAGCTGGGCTGGTGTGGTTTTATCATCTGTTTTTACTACAGCTTTTGCATCTTTTAGATAGACACTGCTATCTTTTACCCCTGCGACCTCATTTATAGAGCCTTTTACAGTTTTAACACACGCTGGGCACATCATTCCGCCAATTTTTAGCTCTATCTGCTTATCAGCATTTGCAGCAGTGATGATAAGTGCAGCTGTAAATAGTATCTTTTTCATAATCTTTTCCTGTTTGTTTAGATAACAAAATTATGACTTAATTTTGTTACAAAAGTGTTAAGTCTATCTATTCGTATATTTAATGAGCTGAGAACCAGTAACTAAATATTTAGAGATAAATATTAATCGTCAATTAAAAAATAATAACTATTTTATATAATAACTATTTATAATTAGAATAATGCTATAATATCAAAATTTTAGTAGTTTAGGAAAACTTTTGTTTACGATTCTCTCCCTTATTACCCTTTTTGCAATCTTCTTGACACTTTTTCGCTTTATAAAAGGTCCAACACTTAGTGATAGGATAGTTGCTTTTGATGTGCTTAGTATTATGAGTGTATCTCTTTTGGTGATACTTTCACTATATTTCGAGAGGGCTATTTATCTTGATATTGCTCTTATACTAGGGCTTATTGGCTTTTTGAGTACCACTATATTTGCTCGTTATATAGAAAAGGGGATATAGATGCTTATCGGATATATATTTATAACGCTTGGCACTCTTGCCTTTGTGGTAAGTGCCATAGGATTACTTCGTATGCCAGATGTGCTAACTCGTATCCATGTGGGGGCGAAGGCTACAACTATTGGGACACTTTTGGTGGTGATAGGTGGATGTTTTATTGAGCCTAGCTGGAGCTTTAAGCTGATACTTATCGGGGTATTTATACTTCTAACAAATCCCCTCTCATCTTCGGTGGTTGCAAGAGCCACGCATAGTGAGGATAAAAAGTGATAGGTTTTATAATATTAGTAACATTTATAGGGATGATTATAATTGCATTTAGTGCGATAGTGCAAAAAAGATTGGCTGATTCTATAATACTATTTATGGGGATGGGGCTAGGAAGCGTTGTGCTATTTTTTGTATTTCGCGCACCCGATGTGGCTCTTACAGAGGCTGTTATAGGTGCTGGGATAACCTCGCTTGTGTTTTTAATGGCACTAAAACATCTAGGAGCTAAAGCATGAGTTTAAAGAGAAATTTGCCAACAAGTGTTGCTGGAGGTTTTGCTCTTAGTGCAGTGCTTGTACTTAGTTTTTTTAATATTCTACTAGCTAACGCACCAGAGGAGTTACTAAGAGCTGGAGATGCACTACTAGAGCTGAATACAAAAGAGGGTGTTGCAAATGCAGTTACCTCTGTGGTGGTTTACTTTCGTGGGTTTGATACACTAGGTGAGATTGCAGTTTTATTTATCGCATCATTAGGGATTGGATTGATGTTAGAGAGTAACTCAAAGTGTGAGATAAAAGCACCTACCAATTTTATGCTACAAACTGCATCGAAATTTCTATTTCCTATCATCACTCTTTATGGGCTTTATGTTATGGGTTATGGACACCTAAGCCCAGGGGGTGGATTTCAAGGTGGGGTTATAGTTGCTAGTGGGGTTTTACTGCTACTAATAAGCCAGAAGAGTTTTAGAGTTCCAGAGACCCTTATCGTGGCACTAGAGACCTTTGCAGGGGTTGCTTATGTGCTTATTGCTCTTATTGGGCTGTTTGTTTTAGATATATTTTTGGGCAACTTTCTCCCTAATGACATGGCACAAATGGGGATGCTTATCAGTGGTGGGGTGATTCCACTTATATATATTATAGTGGGGATAAAAGTAGGAAGTGAGATGAGTATGATAGTTCAAAATCTAGTAGTGAGGCAAGAGGATGTTTGAGTATCTAAATGAGCCTAATGTTATTAAAAATATAGTAACTATTGGGAGTATGACTCTTTTTATGATAGGACTTTTTGGACTTTTAACGCAAAAACATTTTATAAAGATTTTTATCTCTATAGCTATTATGGAGAGTGCGATATTTATATTTTTTATCGGCTCTATGTACAGAGTGGAGGCATTTGCCCCTATTATGGACGCAGCACACACAGATATATCTATGATGAACGACCCAATACCACATGCTATGATACTTACTGCTATTGTTATCGGTATGGCTGTTTTAGCTCTTGGGGTGAGTATGAGTATAGAGTATTTTAAACTTACTAAAAATAATCAAATAGATAAGATGAGGGAGATGAGGCACTAATGAGTAGTCTGTTATTTATCGCACTTCCTCTTTTGTTTGGATTTGCAACTCCGATTTTAAATAGGTTTGGGGCAAGTAGCGTAGCTTACGCATCTACTATTATGCAAATCTTTTTGTTGTATCTTGCATTTTCTCTTTTTGGCTCATCAAATATTGAGATTATATCTATCGCTCCACCTCTTGGAATTTCATTTGTAATAAACCATATCTCAATACTTTTTGTGATACTTTTTACATTTTTGATAACTGCTTTTTCACTCTATTATCTAAGTTTTAGAAAAACAAAGCCCTATAAAAATGAGACAAAGTTTTTTATACTCTTAAATATGCTTTTGGCTTCGTCCATCGGGCTGGTTCTAAGTAATGATATATTTAATATATATGTGTTTTTTGAGATAGCTGGAATCTCTGCTTATATCCTAAGCTCATATGAAAAAACTCCAAAAGCACTTGAAGCTGGGCTAAAGTATCTCATCACTGGAGCGATTGCCGCTATATTTTTACTCTTTGCGATTGCCCTTATTTATCTATATATTGGCTCACTAAATCTCTCTGTTATCGCTGAGAATTTTGCATATTTGCCAACTAATATAAAGCTACTAATATCACTTTTATTACTTATCGGATTTGGGTTTAAGGTGGAGATATTTCCATTTAACTTTTGGGTGGTGGATGTGTATGAGGGGAGTTCTACCCTTATAAACTCTCTCTTTTCAGCTATCGTGGTAAAGGCGTATCTATTTGTATTTTTCCACATCATCTATCTATTTAACCTAGAGTTACCACTCATATATCTAGGTGCTATAAGTATGCTCATAGCTGAGATAGTAGCTCTAAGGCAGAGCAATCTAAAGAGGATGTTTGCTTACTCATCACTAGGGCAGGTGGCTCTTATATTTGTAGCGTTTTCTATCGGAAGTGCAAATGCAGTTCAATCAGCTCTTTTTATAGTGATAGCTCACTCATTAGCAAAACTAACTATATTTTTAATCTTGGCAAAAATAGAGAAATCGCATAACTCTATGGATATCAACACTCTAAAAGAGTTAAACTCACCATTTCTAAGAGCTATTATGTTTATCTCTATGCTCTCACTTCTAGGCATTCCACTATTTGGTGGGTTTGTTGGGAAGTTTTTACTATTTAAAGAACTTGCAGTTAGTGGGTTATTGTTAGTGCTTTTTATAATAGTTCTCTCTTCGCTTTTAGAGGCAGTTTACTATTTTAAAATCTCTGGATTTATGCTCTCTAAGGAAAATAAAAAACCTCTTATAGATGTAAGCATGATACAAAAACTCGTTTTATCAATATTAGCTTTTTTGATAATATTTATAGGTGTTGCACCGTTTATATTTTCAGGGTTGTTAATGGAGTCTGCACATGGCATGTTAGATAGTGTAGGTTACACACAGATGATAATGGAGGTAAAATAATGGACTTATCTCTTTATGGATTAACAGGGATTGAGATAGCACTAGATTTTAGCTATTTGGCTCATTTTTTTGCAGTACTTGTGGTTTTCTCTAGCGTTATAGTGCTATTTATCGCTAAAAATTATAAGCTTAGTAAAAGTTTTTATGCACTTTTTGCACTGCTAAATCTATCACTATTTCTTATAGTTTATGCAGCTGATTATCTGCTCTTTTTTATAGGTTGGGAGGTTATGAGTATCACAACATATTTTCTACTCGCTCCCACACTTAGCAAAGAGGCACTTCATAAATATATTATCTTTGCACTTGCTTCTGCACTAGCACTATTTATGGCGATAGTGATTTTATACTCTGGGGCTGGTAGCTTTTTATATATAGATGCAAAAGAGGGGTTTTTATCTCTTGGCATGTTGGAGAAAATCCTATTTTTGGTACTCTTTTTATTTGGTATATTTGTCAAAATCGGAACAATTGGGGTGCATTACTGGGTTATTGATGCGTATGAAGAGTCGCATAACTTTTTTACCCCATATCTCTCTGCAGTGCTTTCTAAGATGGGGATTTATGCACTAATAATTCTCTCTTCACATGTCATAGCACTTTCATTTCCTCTAGCTATTATCGGGGTGATTACATCTATCATCGCAACATTTAAAGCGATACAAGAGGATAGTATAAAAAGGCTTTTGGCGTATTCAAGTATCGCACAACTTGGTTACATCGTAACAGTTGTAGCACTTGCTGATGGGATGGGTGGGGCGTTATATCACTCGCTTATCCATACACTTATAAAATTATTACTATTTATAAATATAGCGGGGATTATTTTCGTAACTGCAAGGGATAGATTTAGCACACTTGGAGGGCTTATATATAAAACTCCACAATCTTTTGTTTTATTACTCATAGGTATCATCACACTAGCTGGAATGCCCCCACTTAGTGGTTTTGCATCTAAGTTTATGATATATAGCTCACTTATGAGTAAAGAATTTTTGATAATTTTATCTGCTGTGATGTTCTCAAGTGCAAGTGCATTTATATATGTTTATAAACTCGTTTATGGGGTCTATCTAGGGCATCCAACAAATAAAAAGTTAGAGATCATTAAAGAGGTTCCGTATAGCTTTTTAATCCCTCAATATATTATTGTGCTTGTGATATTTGCCCTTAGTTTTTTCCCTGCTTTGGTTGTGGAGTATTTTAATCTTATACTATTTGAACTTGGACTAAAGAGTATAGAGTTTAGTGATATAACTACGCTTCATAGTGAGTTTGCAGACTATAACGGTTTTATGCTCCTTTGTGGGTTTATAGCTATATTTGCACTTGTATTATTACTATTTGTAAATCTTCGCTCAAAAGCTAAAAATACAAAAGATAGATTTGATATAGCATATTGTGGGGAAGTACCAGATGAATCAACTCACTTGCACTATGGCTATAGCATGGGTAAAGAGCTGCGTAGAGTTGACATGTTAAAGCCGATATATAACAACTCTGTAAAACCATTTTATGATTATCTAACCACGCAAACACAAAACCTCTCACAGCTTATGAGAAAAATATATACAGGAGATACTATCGCTGGGTTTTATGTGGCGATAATATTTTTAGTGATTTTGCTTTTTTGGGGTGTGAAATGATATTGCTTGATTCATTTATGATGCTATTTTCTGCCTATTTGGTAGGGTTTTTATATGCTGGGCTTTATAGAAATATCACAGCTAGGTTTCACCGTCGTTTTGGACCTCCCATATGGCAATCGCTATTTGACTCTATAAAACTTTTTGCCAAGAATGATTCCACAAGCCATGGGTGGATGTTTTATCTAGGACCCGTGATTATGATGAGTGGGGCTATTATGACTCTGCTTTTTATCCCGTTTTTTAGCTCAAATGAGAGCTTTATTGGTCTGAGTGAGTATGGAAATCTCTTTGTGGTTTTATATCTTTTAGTTCTGGGACCTCTAGGAAATGCACTAGGAGTTGGAACTGCTGGAAACCCTTTTGGTGTGATGGGGATTACTCGTGGATTATCTAGGCTTTTGGCGTTGGAGCTTCCATTTTATATAGCGATTATCACGATTATAAGTGTGAGTGGAAGTGCTGATATAGCTACTATTTCGCAAAATCAAGAGAGTATGAATGCAGCTCTTTATCCACTACTATTTATCGCTGCACTATTTTCATTTGTAGGAATGATGGGGCAATCTCCTTTTGATGTGGTGGGTGCACCTGTGGAGGTTTACTCAGGCCCCGCGACTGAGTTTAGTGGAAAGTTTTTAGCACTACTGATGAGTCAGGGGGCTATATTTACATTTGCTAAGCTTGTTTTGATGGTTCATCTGTTTTTAGGTGGAGCTGATGGGTTTTTAGAACTTTTGGCAAAAACATTTGTACTATTTTTGATAGTTATCAGTTTTGGTAGTGTTTATGGAAGGTTTAAAACACCACAAGCGATAGATTTTTTACTAAAAGTGCCAACATTTATAGCTGTTGTTGGGCTGATTTTAGCTACATGGAGAGGATGATGCAAGAGGGATTTATAAAAGAGCAAAGAGTTTTAGAGGGTGATTTAAACTCTGATACTTCACACCAAAAGAGTGTAGATTTTTTGATGAACTGGTTTCGTAAGCGAAGCATATTTGTCTTAGCATATGGAACGGGATGTGGAGCGATAGAGATGCCACCTACTTTTACTAGCCGTTATGATGCTGAGAGGCTGGGTATTAGAGGCTCTGCGACACCTCGTCAAGCTGATGTGATAATAGTATCTGGATACTGCTCTTATAAAACTCTTCGCCGTATTATTAGAACATATGAGCAGATGTCAAACCCCAAATATGTCCTAGCCCTAGGGAGTTGTACTGTAAATGGTGGGATGTATTGGGACTCATATAACACTATCAAAAAACTAGAGGATTATATCCCTGTAGATATGTATGTAAATGGTTGTATGCCACGCCCTGAGTCGATATTAGAGGGGTTTATTGAGCTTCAAAAAGAGATAGGTGCTGGTAAGGCTAGCTCATGGAAGCGATATGAAGAGAATTATGAATTTTATAGAAAAAACCAAGAGGCGATTTTAGGTACAAAGGTAGAGCCTAGATATGAAGCTAACTGGTATCTTTATGATGGTGGGCTTTGATATGTTTATAGCTATTAAAAATAGATTTGCAACTGATGATGTGGTAGTAAAAAGGGATGATTTAGCAAAGGTGGTTGTACGCAGAGATAGGGTTTTTGAGCTGATTGATTTTATCTCTAGTACTTATGATTATAAAGTATTAAATGCTATTGTCTGCACCGATTGGATAGAAGATAGTGAGTTTGCACTAACATATATCCTCACTACGACGGATAGAAAAAACACCATGATGGTACAAACTATGATAAATAGAGATGATGCCAAAATAGATACTATCAGTGATAAGTTTGCACAAGCTGAGATATTTGAGCGAGATTTGCATGAGCTTTATGGGATAGATTTTATTGGGCATAAAAACTTAACTGAGCTAAGCCTAGAGAACTGGATACACACCCCACCACTTCGCCGTGAGTTTGATACTTTGGAGTTTGTAAATAATAACCTCACATTTAGAGAGGGTAGAGATGATAATCTAGATGTAAAAGTAGAGATGAAGAGAATCAGAGCAGAGAAAAAAGCAGCCAGAGAGTTAGCAAAAAAGGAAAATGAAGATGGAAAATAGACACATAACAATCTTTCATGGACCACAACACCCAGGGATTACGGGAAATATGTCGGTAGAGCTTGACCTCATAGGCGAGACGATACAAAGAGCCACTACACATGTAGGGTATCTGCACCGTGGGTTTGAAAAACTAATTGAGAGACGAACCGTTATTCAAGCTTTTACCATAGTGTGCCGTATCTGTGTACCAGAACCTGACCCCAATGAGGCAAACTTTGCCATGGCAGTAGAGGAGTTAGCAGGATTAGAGGTGAGTAAAAGAGCTCAATATATCCGAGTATTGGTGCTAGAGTTATCAAGACTCTCTGCACAGTTTTTGTGGATAGCTGGGCAGAGTGGAAGCGTGGGGCTTAGTGCTGTTGGGCAGTGGGCTATTGCTGATAGAGATTTGATACTAGATCTGTTTGAAGAGCTAACAGGTGGGCGTGTTTATCACATGTATATCTACCCTGGGGGCGTGCGTCGTGATTTGCCTGAGGGGTTTTTGGATAGAGTGAGCCGTCTATTAGAGTATCTCAAAAAACGACTGCTAGATTATGATGATATATTTATAAACAATGCTACATTTAGAGCTAGAGCGATAGGTGTGGGGGTTGTGAAAAAAGAGGAAGCTATCAAAAACGGCTATGTGGGGCAGATTTTAAGGGGCTGTGGAGTAAAAGCAGATGTGAGAAAAGATACCCCATATCTAGTGTATGATGAGCTAGATTTTGAAGTACCTACACAAGAGGCTGGAGATGTATATGCAAGAGCATTAGTTAGGCGTGATGAGATGGCTCAAAGTGTAAAGATTTTAGAGCAAGTGGTAGATAAGATGCCTGAGGTTGGCGAGATTATGACAAAGCTACCAACACATAGAAGATTTAAACTCCCAAAAGATGATACATGGGTAAAAGTGGAATCTGCCCGAGGAGAGTTTGCCTACTACATGGCAGGAGATGGGACTGAAAATATCCGTCGTATGCAAGTAAGAGGTCCCTCACTTGTGCATGGATTTACACTATTAGAGAAGCTTTTGGTGGGTGAAGAGCTAAGTGATGTGGCACTGATTATGAACTCTTTGGGGATTTGCCCACCAGAGATAGAGAGGTAAAAAATGAAATGGTCATTAGATATAAAAGGTGTTATCTCACCTCTAAAAGTATTAAATGCCTTTTGGCAAAAACCAAACACCATAGCCTATCCTGAGGTTAAAAAAGAGATGGTGGAGGGGTATAGAGGGTTTCATACCAATATTTTGGCTGATTGTATCGGGTGTGCAAATTGTCAAGATGTATGTATGAACGATGCGATAGATATGATAAAAGCAGACAAAGAGTACAACACAAAAAATACCTCAGGGTGTATCCCTCGTATAGATTATGGAAGATGTTGTTGGTGCTCACTATGTACCGATGTTTGCCCACCATTTAGCCTAAAGCTAGAGCCAGAGTGTATAAGTGTCACCAAATATGCGAGTGATTTTTTATACATGCCAAAGGATAAGTGATGAGGATATTTTTATGGACAATCATCCTTTTTGGCATGTGGATGATACTAAGCTCAAATCTTGAAGTAGCAAACATCATCATAGGTTTAACTCTGAGTATAGTTATCGCTTTTATCTATACAAAGATGTTTACCCACGAGAAGCTTCATATCATAAACCCCTACTATTTTGCTATCTATATAGTGATACTGATAAAAAATCTCATCATCTCAAATATCCAAATAGCGATAAAAGTTCTTAGTGCTGATATGAAGCTAAACCCAAAAGTTGTTGAGGTAAAAACAAGCCTAGAGAGCGACTGGAAAAAGCTCCTACTAGCAAACTCCATAACCCTAACCCCTGGGACAATCACACTAGATATAGAGGGCGATACGCTATTTATTCACACAATAGAGTGCAAAGGGGATAAAGAGCAAATCACAAAAGAGTTTGAAGAGATTATTGCGAAGATTTAACTCTCTAACATGGCATAAATTTATAACATGTCAAGATTTCAGGAAGTGGGGTTTTAACCCCGCTATCCTTTTAAAGCATTTTGTGCTGCTTTTACTATTGGATAGGTTGTTGGAGCTGCTGTTAGTAGTGGTTGTGTTGCAACTTGGAGTGAGATGATATTGTGCACTGTTAGTTGTGCTTCTATCGCTAAACCTATGATATTTATTATCTCTCCAGCCTCTTTGTCGCCTATCACTTGCCCACCTATGATTTGTCCACTGTTTTTCATAGTGATTAGTTTTACTGATTGTTTTGATGCATCTGGGATAGTCCCTGGGTGTCTGTTCATCCCCTCAAAAAACCCTACACTATAATCTATATTTTCCTCTTTGGCTCTAGCTTCAGTTACCCCTGCACATGCAAATGCACGAGAGCCTATCATGGTAGAAAATATCGCAATAGTTCCGTTAAATCCTTTTAGGTTTTTGATACTATATAGATTATCCCCTGCAACTCTTGCCTCTGCAGCTGAAGTAGATGCTAACATAACTTTTGATGGCTCTCTTGTGATGAAATCTCTTCTACCACTACAATCACCAATCGCTAAAATATCTTTGTTTCTTGTTCTCATATACTCATCAACCCAGATACCACCATAACGAGCTAGTTTTAGCCCTGTATCTGCTGCAAGAGAGCTATTTGGTTTATACCCTGTTGCTAGTATAAACACATCAGCATCTATAATAGTTCCATCTTTTAGGGTAATACTCTTTGCTAAGTTATCAACATGTTGTATCCCAGTTGCGTGTTGCCCAAGAGCTAACTTCACACCTATCTCTTGCATGATATCTTGAGCATTCTTTGCCATGTCAGCATCAAAAGACTCAGCTAAAATATGTCTGCCACCAATGAGTGTTACATCCTTGCCAATTGTGCTAAGCTCATACGCCATCTCAACACCGATAAATCCAGTGCCAACTACTACAATTCTCTTTTTATCTTTTAAATACTCTTGTAATCTTTTTACCTCATGATAGCTTTTTTCTATCGTAAAAACATTCTCTAGTGCCAAACTATTTTTAAAATTATCATGTACAAAAGGGATAGAACCAGTTGCAAATATAAGCTTGTCAAATAATATAGTATGACTCGTAGCAGTTGCTATTTTGGCGTTTGTATCTATCTTTGTAACCTTATCTACAATAGTAGTGATATTAGCCACCTCACCACCACAAGCCATGGCATTTTTCTCCACATCGCCGAGTATTTTTCCAAAAACATAAGGGATACCACAAGGCACTTGAGCTTTTTCAAACTCTTTTATGATTGTTATTTGTTTATCTGGATAGTTAGCACTTGCAGTAGCGGCTGCTACAAGACCTGAGGGGCCTGCACCGATGATGAGTATATCTGTAGTAATTTTTTGCATGATTTTCCTTGGATATTAATTCGCATATTTTGCCATAATTTCACTGAAGAATATGCACATTGCCCTTTTGCTTATAAGTGTTAAGTAAAACTATTATGATACTATTTCACCTATGAAACACAAAAGAGTCTCGATACTATTTGCACTACTGTTTTTAATCGGTGCCACTTTTGCATCGCTACATGAGCTAGAACATATCGGCTCTGATACGCATAGCGAATGTTTGGTGTGTGTCATAAAACAAAATGTCGATTCAGCAGATGTGCTAGATATCGCTATAGGCATAGAGATATTAGAGCACAGTGAGAGCTTTTGTGAGAAAAATAGCTTCTATAGCCATCTAAAACCACTTTTACACTTTAACAAAGACCCGCCTCTACTTTAAATTTACTTTTATACTCTATCGACTATAGAGCGTCATTCTCGCACATGAGCTTTAGTGTAGCTATTGTTATGGAGAGTATAGATTATAAAAGTCAAAACAATAAAAAAATCTTTATAAAAATATGGAAAAAATATGAAAAAATTAACACTTTTTAGTGTGCTATGTAGTGCACTTTTGGCTGATGGCATATCATCATTTATGCCTGATATTACGCTTACTGTCGATACGGCATATGTAAATAGAAACAAATCTGATGACACCGTATCTCATCTAGAGATCCCCTCTGTTGCTCATGGAATGCTAGGAAAACACTCTCACGGAGCTCATGAGCACGCTAGTTATAATGCAAAAAATGGCTTTAATCTAAACTATGGCGAGCTAGGAATATCTAGTAGCGTAGATCCGATTTTTACGCTAGATGCGGTGTTTCACTTTAGTGAGCATGATAGCGAGATAGAGGAGCTCTATTTTACGAGCAATGTTTTAGGCGATGGACTCAGGTTAAAAGGCGGTAAGTTTCTCTCAAATTTTGGATATCTAAATGAGCATCATCACCATGCGTGGGATTTTGCAGATATGCCACTAGTTTATGAGGCATTTTTAGGGATGCATGGGCTAAATGACAAGGGCTTACAGCTGCAATATACGCTACCAACACCATTTTATCTGATGGCTGGTGTTGAGCTACTCCAAGGAGATAACGAGGGGATGTTTGGATATGATAGTATCTCTATCGAGGGCAAAAAGGTAGCAAATGCCAAAAAAGCTCCATCGCTATATGTGGGATATCTCAAAAGCTCATTTGATATAGGTGATACTACGCTATATGGAGGAGTATCTTATGCAAAAGGTAGCTCTAGAATAGACCATAGCGACGACCATGACCATCCACACGCTTTTAGTGGAGATGCAGAGCTTTATGGAGTGGATTTTATGCTACTGCATCAGCTAGGCTCATATAGTAATATCAAGTGGCAAAACGAGCTACTATATAGAAAACTAGATGGCAATAGCCATAGTGCAACTAAATCGACGCCAGTGGTTAAAAAACAAGCTGGAATCTACTCACAGCTTACATATAAGCATGATGCTTCATGGGCAATGGGTGTGCGATATGATGGGATTATTAAAAATAGCGTCTATAAAAATGCTAGTAAATCAGCCCAACCTAGCGGACTAAATCGATATAGTGCGATGGTGGAATATAGCGTGAGTGAATTTGCAAAAATCAGAGCACAGTTTAATCACGATAGGTCTATGTTTGATGATGATAAACGAGTAGATGTAAACTCATTTATCTTGCAGGCAAACTTCACTATAGGTGCACATGGTGCACATGGATTTTAGGAGATAAAATGAGAAATATATTAATACTTTTAACACTTGCTGTTTCATTAATGGCAAAACCACACATCGCAGTGAGCTATCCATATATAGCTGATATTACAAAAAATATAGCTGGCAGTAGCGTCGATATTACAATCTTAGCTAGTGGCAAAAATGATCCACATTTTATAGTGCCAAAACCATCACTTATTGCTGCACTGCGAAGCGTAGATGCGATTATTATAAATGGTGCAGAGCTAGAGTCTGGGTGGCTACATCCGCTACTAAACAAAGCCGCAAACAAAAAGCTAAATCTAAATGCCTCTACGCATCTAGATTTATCAAAACGAGTTACGCTCATAGATAAACCGCGTCTAGTTGATAGAATAGTAGGCGATGTGCACAAAGATGGAAATCCACATTTTCATCTAGACCCACGCAATACTCCTATTTTAGCTGATGCGATATTTGAACTGCTAGTAGAGCTAGATGGCTCTAAAAAATCAGAGTATGAGAAAAATTTAGCTGCGTTTAAATCATCATGGCAGAGTAATCTAGATAGATGGAGTAGTGCGATGAGTGCTAAAAAAGGTCTGCGTGTTATTCAATATCATGATAATTTTGCATACTTTAATAGAGCGTATGGATTGGTAAATATTGAGACTATTGAGCCATATCCAGGGCTTGCTCCATCATCAAAACATACTAAAAAATTGCTAGATATTATCTCTGGTGGCGGTGCTGATTTGATAGTGCATGATGTTTATCATAATATAAAAACTGCACAATATCTATCATCAAAAGGCGGTATTCGTATCGCAGTAGTACCGCACGATGTGGGCTCTATGGATAGCATGAGCTCACTTGAGGCGATGTTTGATTATATAGTTAATGCTATAAAATGATAGAGATTTTACTATATCCTATAGTACTATTAGCACTACTAGCGGCGATACATAGCTATTTTGGATTAGAGATTTTGCGTCGCGGGGTGATATTTACAGACCTTGCTATCGCACAAGCTGCAGCATTTGGTGCTGCAATCTCTATCGCCTATCTAGGTGGCGAATATAGATACGCTCTGACACTGCTAATGGCACTATCTTGTGGAGTTCTCATAGCTATAATCTCTAAAAGAGATATAAATCTAGAGGCATTTATCGGGATTTTATATGTATTTTTTGCCAGTGCTATTATGATTACTCTTGCTCACTCTGCTGAGGGGGTGGAGCATTTTAAATCACTTTTAGCAAATGATATACTCTTTGTGATGGGTAGTGAGATATATGAGAGTATGGCTATATATCTAGCGGTAGCGGCTATGATGGGGCTTTTTTATCGCAGGTTATATGGTATCTACAAAGAGATACTATTTTTCTCACTATTAGCTGTTACTGTCACATCATCAGTTTCTCTGGTTGGGGTTTTTGTGGTCTTTGCGCTTTTAATCGCTGCACCATTTATAGTTTATGAGTTTGGATTTAAGCGACCGCTAATCTCAAGCTTTGCTATCGCCATAATCTACTCTATTGTGGCTGTGCTCATAGCTTATATATTTGATCTACCTACTGGATTTACTATCGTATTTACAGGCTCTCTTGTTAGTGCGATGACTATGATAATATTTTCTAAAAGAGCCACAAGCTAGATGTTTTAACACTTCTGTAACACTATTTATATATACTTTTATAGAAGAATAAAGGATTTTTATGGGTGGCATTGAGTGGGCATTGATAATATCTATCGCATTTGCAGGTAGCTTTGGGCACTGCATCGGAATGTGTGGCGGATTTATCATCGCCTATAGCTCTGCAAAAATTGATAAATCTATGAGCAAGAGTGCTCAGCTACTACGCCACAGTGCCTATAATATGGGGCGAGTGAGCTCATATACTATTATGGGAGCGATTTTTGGACTCATTGGCTCGGTGCTCTCTATCTCACTAGAGTTGCACGGCGTGCTATTTATAGTCGCAGGTGTTGTGATGATTATCACGGCACTTGGGATGTTTGGAATCTCAAAATTGATTCACGCACTAGAGAGAGGATTTTCTACCAACTCGCTATTTAAGCGGGCTTTTTCAGCTCTTATCAAAGACAAACGCACAAGAAGCTTTTTTGCACTTGGGATGATGAATGGATTTTTCCCGTGCGGGTTTGTATTTTTCTTTGCGGCAAAGGCAGCTGCTAGCGCATCGGTGGTAGATGGTGCACTTATTATGATGGTTTTTGGGTTAGCTACTGTGCCTACACTGCTGGCATTAGGGCAATCTGTGAGCTTTTTTAAAGAGATAGCATTTCGTCAAACAATGAATCGCATCGCAGCACTAGCGATACTTATTTATGGAGTTTATAGCGTATATTATGGGTTGGCGTACTTTTATGATTTACCTCTTTAATCACGAGATTTGAGTATCTCAACAGCCTCTAAAAAGCTATCTCTATCAAGGTTGTATCTATCACACAGCTCTAGAGATTTTTCTATATTTGTCTCTGTAAAATAGCCATTTGTATTGACCGCACACGCTATGACGCTCAGCACTTTTGAGTGGTTGTTTTTTACTCTATCAGCTAATATTTGAGATAAAATCTCCACTAGCTCAACCTCAAAATTCCAATGCTCAAACATTTTAGCAGCTATTTGATAGCTACTGACACCTAGAAGCTCGATTTCGATAGAGCTAAAATCTGATAAAGATTTGATTTGGTTATAAAATTCATCACTTTTGCCTAAATCTATAATCTTTAGCGATGTGATAAATTTACCTAGTTCCATCAAAAATGATGCGGTCTGTAGCATCGGTAGCATACTTTTATCTACTTTGCCATACCACTCTTTTGCTAGTGCGGTTTGTACAGCAGAGATATCACTGAGTTTATCTATATCTACATGGTATGCTGAGAGGTCTGTAATGATAGTTTTTTTGATGATGCTAGATGCCGCAAAGCCTTTTATCATAGAGATACCAAAGAGCATAACCGCTCTAGAGATGGATGATATCTCCTTGCTAAGTCCATAAAGAGGCGAATTTACCGATTTGAGAATATTTGCACTAAGCATCGGGTCTTTTTCTATAACACCCGATAGCTCGACGATATTGGTATCTTCTTGAGCACAGATTTGCTGTATTCTCATTATAGAGTTTGGTAGTGGCGGCAGTGATCTTATCTCTTCTAGCATCGGTATTTTCTCCATTACAATAGGGCGTTATTATACATTATCATCATTAAATTTCTTCTTTGTTTTAAACAAATCTTGATATACTGCTATAAAACAATAACTAAAAGGATGCAGTCATGGCTGGAGTATCATTTTCATTTTTTGATTTCAAATCCCTGCTGGAGCTTAGTATTGGGATATCTAAACGACTAGATGAGAATCGCTCTGAGAGTTTTACGATACTCTATTGTGATTTTAAAAAGTTTGAACAAGAGCTAGTAACAGAAAATCTCTATAGTCTGCTACGAAATTCAGACTCTTTTGTACATTGTGAATATAACTATTTTATTATAATGCATCACACTGATAGATACGGTGCAAACGCAGTTCATCGTATGATAGAGGAGATTTTTGCAGAGAAAATAACCTCTGAAACAGTCTGTTATCCTGCAGATGGAGAGACGCCAGAGGAGCTTTTAGAAAAACTCCACTCAAATATTCATCAAAAGCAAAATCAATCGCTAGATTGTCTATATAACGCGATAGCTAAAAAGCCTATTTCATAGCTCTAAAAGAGTGATATGGCGAGTTTTTGTAATACTCTATAGCATCGTGTATATCGCTCTTTCTAGCTAGATTTTTATCATAAATATATACCGATGTATGGG
Source organism: uncultured Campylobacterales bacterium (assembly GCA_964650175.1). Classification (GTDB taxonomy): domain Bacteria; phylum Campylobacterota; class Campylobacteria; order Campylobacterales; family Sulfurimonadaceae; genus CAZYTC01. The sequence continues at coordinate 114,691 of CAZYTC010000001.1, forward strand.
TAGCGGTATGTGATGAGCTACTTTTTAGCTTCTCTATCGCTTCGCTACTAGCACGGGTTGCATCTTTGAAATCTTCTGGTTTTTTAGTTGTACCATCTACTACCGCTATAGATGTAGCTTGAGTGTTTTGCTCTATTGTGGCGTTTGTAGCAATTTTCTCTATAGTAGTTGTGGTGCTACTGTTTGTAATACTAGGCGTTTTATCTGATATTGCCTCTGTTTTTGTCTCTGTGTTGTTGGCTACTTTTATATTTTGTGAGGTAGTAGTTTGTTTAGCAGATACTATCGCATCACACAATTGCGGTAGTTTGCGATTAACAGGGCGTATAAATGCATCGCTAGCTATCTTTTTAGCTTTTGCTAAATCTGCTTTTGCACTTTTACTGCTTTTGTAATTTCCCACAGTTACTATATTGCAGCTACCCTCTGTAGCTACTTTTTTACTCATCTTTGAGTCTGCTATTTTTTTATTAAAAGCTGGCGTGATAGATGAGCTCTTTTGTGTATTTATCACCTGAATGGTGTAGTCACCAAATACTAGAGTGCCAAAACCGATTGTTGCTATTAGGATAAACTTTTTCATAGAATCTATATCGACAAAACCGTAAAAAAATTAATAGATTGACATTTAGCACCGCTCAGCGTATAATTACACTTTAATCTTGTGGGCCCTTAGCTCAGCTGGGAGAGCGCTACGCTGGCAGCGTTGAGGTCGTCGGTTCGATCCCGATAGGGTCCACCAATAAAAATTTTTAAAACCTCATAATACGCAAATACCGCTTCGTGCTAACTTGTTGGCTAATAATCAAATTTGAATATATTATTTTTTTAAGGGAGTCTTATGTCGCAGATAGATAGCAGGTATTTTAAGGAGTATCGAGAAAGATTAGGTTTTACAAATCAAGCAACCGTAAAGGCTTTCTTTGCTGCAAAAGATATCTATCCAGAAGTTGATTTTAACTATATCAGTCAGCTAAATCATAGACTTGTAGAGATTGTTCATAGGCTCGATCAATTAGTAGCTCCCAGTCTAAAGCTTAATGATATTGCTAATTTTTGCCAGATTAATATATTTAATGTTTTTGAGAGATTAAGCTCAAATAGAATAATTACAAGATTGAATAATCAAGGAAGAAGACCAGAAGAGGTCTATTTTTCTTGGATGAGAGGTTTTGTTATTACTAACTATTTCTCAAGAGCCATAGCTCATATTTTTGAGGTCTCGCTTGATAATATCTCCTTTATTGGGGATGATGACCTTGTTAATATTGAAACTTTTAAAAGAACACCGACAGCAGATTTGCAAATTAGATTAAGAGATAATAGCCTAGTCAGAGTAGAAGTTCAGTCAGGATTTCAAGGCATAAATGATATCAAACAGCATAAAATTTTAGAAGCAAAAAGAGTTAAGTTTGAAAATAATATCTCTTCGATAGTTATTCATTTTGATATATTTAATGGTCAAGTGGCGTTTGTACAGGCAGACCAGATAGAAGATGGAAGCATAAACTGGATAACAAGAGCTCAAATGGAAGGGCAAACTGTTTTTAATATCGATCAAAACTATTTCGTATGGAAGCTCACAGAAAATCCACCACTGCTGAGTTCTTTAGAGTTTATATAAAATGAACAATAAAATAACCGTAGTAGATCTCTTTGCTGGAGTTGGTGGGCTTAGCTATGGTTTTGCCAAAGATAGTGATTTTGAAATAATTGTGGCAAATGAGATAGAGCTAAATATGGCAAAAGCCTATCAATTAAATCACCCATCGGTAGATGTTATTTGTAAGGATATTAAATATTTTACAGCACAAGATATAGGTTGTAAAAATATAGACCTTGTATTAGGCGGACCACCTTGCCAAGCCTATTCTACTGTTGGCAAAAGAGAAGCAGATGACCCCAGGGGGAAATTGTTTCTTGAATATTTTAGGGTTTTAAAAGAGCTTGAACCAAAAGTTTTTGTTTTTGAAAATGTTAAAGGACTTTTGTCTATGCAAAAAGGTAAACTTTTTGCCGAAATTATTCAGCTTTTTGAGTCCTTAGGGTACAGAGTTTCCTATAAGGTGTTGAATGCAGCTGATTATGGTGCACCACAAATAAGAGAAAGAGTTATTGTTGTTGGGAGTAAGCTAAAAGATGAGTTTGAGTTTCCAAAACCGACGCATACGGCTATTGATGAAACACTTTTTTCTACAAATTTAAAACCATATCTTTCGCTCTCTGATGCGATAAGCGATTTGCCTTTTATATCAAGTGGTGAAGAGGGGCTTGAGTATGCAAAAGAGCCGCAAAATGAGTTTCAAAAAACAATGAGAAAAAATGCTCCAACTGTATTAACGGAGCATAGTGCATCAAAAAATAATGAAAATCTTGTACGACTAATGAAAGCTCTTCCTGATGGAGGAACTCCAGCAGATTTGCCTATAGAGCTTAGACCTAAAAGCGGTTTTGCAAATACCTATTGTAAGCTTTGGTGGAATCGACCAAGCACAACAATTACTAGAAATCTAGGCACTCCATCATCATCTAGATGTATTCATCCAAAGGCACATAGGGCTCTTACCACGAGAGAGGGTGCAAGGTTGCAATGTTTTCCAGATGACTATATTTTTTACGGTAGCAGGAGCGATAAGAATTTACAAATTGGAAATGCCGTCCCAGTTGTTTTGTCTGTAGCACTCAAGGAGTCTATAAAACACTATTTTAAATTATCGTCCCTATCTATATAAGAGGTCAATATGTACAAGAAAATCTATATTGCTATCTCTCATCATCACTTATAAGAATCACTACAAAATAACAACTCTGTTTCGTCCCTCTTGTTTAGCGATATAGACTGCGTTGTCGGCTCTTTTGATTGTTTGCATAATATCCTCATCTGCTTTATAGATAGTTCCGCCAAAAGATGATGTTCTATGACCAACTTTGTAAAAACTAAAGCTCGCTACTGCAATACGCAGTTTCTCTAGGATTTTCTCTAGATAGCTCTCATCTCTTATCTTTAAAATCAAAACAAACTCTTCGCCACCCCATCTAATTAGATAATCATTTTCTCTGATATTATTATTTATAACAGTGACAAACTCCTGTAGTACGACATCTCCTGCGTCGTGTCCATAGGTATCATTTACATATTTAAAATGGTCAATATCAAGCATCGCAACAGCTAATAGAGAGTCGCTAATATGGTAGTTTTTTATAAAATCTCTGTGGTTTCTATCAAAAAACTCTCGATTAAAAGAGTTTGTTAGCTTATCTTTTAATATCTTATCCTCTAGATAGATATTTCTCGCAACAGTTTTTGTTATATCAGTAAAAGATATGATTTTAATCATCTCATCAATCAAGCTTATATTGATTGCAAAGATATGTTCGATTTTATCAGAATCATCTATTTTTACCAGTCTTTGAGAATCATCTCGCTTTTCTAGCTCTTCTATCCATAAATCTCTATTTTGTATCTTGCTAAGCGAAAATAGATTGATATCATCTTTAAATAGATCACAAATGCAAGAGTGTTTTTCATTAAACTCCTCGATAGATTCAAAATCAAAAAATGAGAGAAATTTATCATTCACAAACTCAATTTCTATGCCATTTGTTAAAATAATTATATTTTCCTGTAGATTTATCAGCTTTTTTTGTAGCTCATAAGATTTGAGCAGTTTATCTTCTGTGATTTTCTCTCTAGTGATATCTTTGATGATAGAAAACAGTAGCACACCATCGGGTGTATCGATTGGTGATGAGTTTACCTCTACGGTTTTTAGCTCTCCATTTTTCAATCTATGCTGAAAGATAAATCTATTTTTATCTAGATTACTAGCTTCGCTCATCTCATTATATAGATTGACATTTATTTGAGATATGTGAATCTTTGTAATCTCATCGAGACTGTAGCCATAAAAATTTACGGCACTATTGTTTGCATCGATAATATTTCCTGTTTTAGGATTGACAAGCAACATAATGGCAGAGTGGATTCTAAACATATTTTCAAATCTTGATTTGGAGCCTTTTAGCTCTCGTAGTAGTGTGATTTCTCTTTTGTAGTTTTTAGTGACATATAGATAAAAAAGTATCGAAAGAGCCAAAAATACAGCCATTGCTGCTAGTAAAATTTTAAATTTATTAAAATAGTTTTCTAGATAAATCTCACTGCTTAGTGTGGACAGCACGATAAATGAAGAGCCATCTAGATATTTGATGCTAGATATTATATCTTCGTTTTTACATCTTAGTTTTTGTATATTTTTATCAAGCTGAAGATTTGTAACTATCTGCGGATTTAGTTTTTTATCACTACTAGATAGCTGAAAAGATAGATTGTTTTTATCTATAATATATGTATCTGTGCTGCTTGTTTTATTAATCATTGAGATAGTTTGATCTATTGTATCTTTGTTTATAATAGCAGCAACTATACCTAGTAGTTCTCTATTTTTATCCCTGATTACGCTATATTGGACAAACGCCTCTCTAGGGTTGGTTTTTGTTATGACGACATTTGAGAAGCCCTTGTTTATCCCCCTGTCGTTTGAGATTTTATGAAAATAGTCTCTATCTTTTATATTTACACCATTTGCGATAGAGTTTGAAGAGGCGATTACAAAACCATCTTTGTCTATATATAAAATCTCATCTAAAGAGGAGATATTTTTTGCAAATATCTTTAGTTTATGCTCGATAATAGATTTTTTGCCATCACTATTTGATGTTTGAAACATTGTATTTTCGTTAGGTAGATTATTTATCATATTTTTTGCTAACTCTAGGATATTATCAATCTGGTTGAAGTCGTTGGAGAGTTTTTTAGATATTATTGATGAGATTTCATCTACTTTTATCTTGGCATTATCTAGTGATTTTTTATATTCAGAATATATCTCAAATGTTAGTATCGAAAAGATGATAGCAGATAATACAAAGAGCCAAATAAGCGTAGCTTTTTGTAAAAATTGACTATTGTCTACTTTCATAAGATTCCTAAATATTATAATCTATACTGAACATATAACTAAATAGTATATCATCGACTAATTGAGAGTTAAGTTAAAATATTGCATAAAGGGATTTAAGTCTATTTTGATGGAATTTAAGAGATGAGTAGATGGTGGCTCTAACAACCACCGATAAAAACGCTAGAATGCCGTATACAAGGGGATTTATGTATTTAAGATAGAGGCTTACCCCTTAATCTTACCCCCTAATTGCTATTTGCTTAAAGATTTATAATGCTGTTCTAGTATTTTGTAGATGTAGCATTGTAGCATTTATAAAACTAAAAGTATCTAATTGTATGATATAATACGACTGTGTAGCAAGCAAAACCTTTAGCCCGTCTGATTAACGGGCTATGAAGTACAAAGCAGGGGCTTTAGGGTCTCTGCTTTTTTTTTGCCTTTTTTTAGGTGGGTGTGGTGGTGCGGGTAGTACTTCTTAAAGGGGTTTTGTTGCTACCAAAAATTGTGATAATCTTTTTAGTGTTTATGGTACTTGTACCAGCCTTGCACTAATCAAAAACGAGGGCTTAATCACCCCTCGGATTATCACTGCTTAAAGCATAGATTTACTTATCTGCTCTCTGTGTCTTTGCTCTACAAATGATTTTAAATCAATCGCCCCTTTATGTTCTACTTTGTCGGTATAAAATCCGCTTGCTTTGCCTCGTAGCTCCTCAGCCTTTATCGCTTCACTGTATCGCCCCTCTTTCTCTGCCTCTCTTGATAGTTTATCTAATCGCTCTAAATGCTCTGATAATGTGTAGCTTGCTCGCTCTCTTGCTGTAGCTCTGATATCTTCTATCCTTGCTAAAACCTTGCTATTTTCCATCAAACGGCTTGCGTTGCTCCAAATCGTACTATCTTTCATTTTGTCGGCGTTGTAGCTCTCTCTATAAGCCTCTGATTGGCTCTTACCACTTGCTACCATCTGTGCGAATAGCTCTTGTTTAGGTGTAAGTTGCATATTATCCCCTTTTGTGCTTTTTTAGATATCTCTATCTTTACCTATTATATTTTTACCTTTACTTTGTGATAGTACCGCTCGCCCGTTGCTTTGTGTACATATTCAATCATCGCTTTATTAGCTCCTATTTGTCGTAACTGTTTGATTAGTCTATACTCCATCAGCTCTAGCTGTTGCAGTTCATAGAAACTTAGTTTTGTTTTATCCAGCTTTTGCATTTATAACCTCTCTTTTGGGTAGATGTAATCTATCATCTCTAATAGCTCAAATAGTGGTATATAAGGCTCTTTTGGATTGATAATAGATATTTGTGCCTCAAACCTCCACAAAGGCTTAATAAGATTGTTTTTGAATTGTTTATCATATACAGTGATACGCTCTATCGATGGTATATGTGGCGAATTGATGTAATATGTAGATGTGGGTGTACTTTTATCTATAAAGCACTGACTACCCCCTAATTGTATCAGCTTGTTAATATCAGGCTTGATTGCACTATCATAACACAAATCTATACTTGTAATATTTTTAAGTATTGAAATAATAGAGATGATAATATCTCTAGGTGGTGGCTCTTTGTGGTATTGCTTCAATCCAAATATAACCATCATTGCTTTACGCCTCTTTCTATCTCTTTTGTTGTAGTAGTAGATATTATGATTTTCTAATCTATACGCATTGCTCACTTCATCAGGTGCTAATCTATCAGTGAGCTTTTTATAAATCTGTCTATCTCTTGGGTTAATCTTTATCCAGCTACCTATCTCTTTTAACTTATTAATAGTGTACTCTTTGCTAAACTCTACCCTAATAGTATCTATGTAGAATGAGCTCTCATCACTGTTAATGATTGCTTCAATATTCTCTAGTACTTGCTTATCTCTAATAGGTATCAATACTTAAGCCTTATTTGTTGTAATACCGCTTATAATTAGAGCCTCTTTTATACTCTTTTATAGAGTATATTACGAGTTTGAAAACTTAAACGGCTAAATATTGCTAAATATCCGCCCCGTGCTAACTCCATACAGTAAGGGCTTAGCGTGATATTTTCGCTCTCACTTTAGCATTAGCTGTTAGATTAGTGTTTGTACGCTAATGTACATCCTTACACGGGGCAAACTTTTCTAAACTTAAGAGGTTCTAGAACTATAGTAGGATATAATAATTTAACCTCTAAACCTTAAACGGCTTTTTAGCCGTTTTTTTGTGATAATCTTTTAATAATAATTGCCCTTATGTCTCGCAATTTAATAATATTACTCTTGCTCTTTATCACACCATAAAGTGGTTTTTTTATGCCTTTAGTATGATAAGTTAGAATAGCATTTGCACCAGCGAGATATCTAATTATTCCTATATGATTGCTAGGTCGTGTGATATTTAGATTTGCTAGCTCGACTGTACCTATAGGATTTATAATTGTTATCCCGTTAGTATGCTTCACGCTACTATCAGCATATTTTAGCAACTCATCTATTATCGTTACTGTGTCTTGATTTGCATCTTCAATGCTCCAGCATCTACCGTCACTTTTATTTTTTTGGATAGTTGATATCGCTCCATCAATGAACACTCCTTGAGCTTTTTTACTCATATTGCACCCCCTATAGCTTCATTAGCTCCATTTTGGATAAGTGCCTCTAATTCGTCGATGCTTATCATCGTAACTCTTGGAGATGGGTTATACTTCTTTAGTAGCCCCGCTTTAAACCAGTTGTAAATAGTACCTCTGGCTATTCCATATCTGTCGCAAACGGCGTTTAAGCGTCCGTAGCGTTTTTCTTTTTTTGTAGGCATAATGCCTCCTTTCTAATTTTTTGAACCACCTAATAAGTTATTTTTTAGAATAACAAGTGATTTCAGTAGGCATTATGAGATATAAAAAAAATAAAAGCGAGGGTGCTTTTTTAAAAATAGGGCAAAAAAGGGGCTTTTTGCAAGAGTTTTGATAAAAAATGCTTTTTATTTAGATTTATTTTTTTGTGAAGCAGACTTTTTAGTCTCTATTTTGCTTGTAGGTGTTTAATTTAATCTAGCTGACTCAATACAAAATCACTCCACCATTTCATTAGAGGGCGTTGCTGTTCGATGAGGTTTAATTTATTGCTATAGGCTAAACCGACTTTATTGTCCAATAGATGGTCTAGCACTGATTTTATTATCTTATCATCTACCCCGTGTATGTGTGAGCGTTCCATTAGCATAGTTTTAAATGTTCCTCTAAATGAGTGCGTAGATTGTTTTTTATCCCCTATAAATCCTAGATGTATTAAAGCTTTGCTTAGACTGTCTCTATGTATATGCCTCTCTAAATCATTGCTTATAAAAACATATTCGCTATTAGAGCTACACTCATCATAAAAACTCTTTTGTGCTTTTAGTATAGATATAACCTCATCAGATAAATAGACTTTATAATCTGATAGATTGTTATTACTCATTTTCATTTCATAGCGTGGTATCGTTAAAACTCTCTTTTTAAAATCTATAAAACTCCACTTCATAGATGTAATATTTCCGCCTCTTAATGGTAGGTGTAAAACTAGTTTGAGAGCGTTTTTAACACTAGCAGATTTCGACTCGTTTTGATTGTATAAGGTATTAACCAGCTCTTTAAATAGTGCCTCATCTGTTATTTTGGAGTAGTTCTGCACAGTGTGCTTTTTAACTAGTATGTGCTTTTTTTGTATTTGTGATAGATGATTAATTTCGCAGTATCCTTTAAATATTGCATAGCTCTATAACTCAGTTAAATAGCCTCTTAGTTTCCTAGCTATTTCAGGGGCTCTATTTTCTTTGCTTTGTATCAGCTCTACTAAATCATCTTTTGTTATCTCATCTATGTATCTACCTTTAAAAACTTTTAGAGCGTCTCTTTTTAGTGTGTTGCACTTAGTGTGATAGCTAGATGGCTTCAAGCCACTCCACCATCACATCATCAAACAAGCCTTTTAATTGTCTTATGCTCTCTAGCTCTAACTGCTTAAAATGTTCAATAGGATTTATACCGCTGTTGATGAGGTCTCTATACTCATCTTTTTTGGCTCTCGCCTCTTTGAGCGATACAGATGGATAACTTTTAAATGTGGTCTCGTAGTTTTTTCTATCAATCATAAATCTAAACCGCCATATCTTAGTAGCATTTGGATTTATAACCAGTGATAAGCCCTCGCCATCTGTTAGAGCGTATTTTTTATCTTTTGCTTTTGCGTTCTTTACTTGTATATCTGTTAGTTTAGCCATTTTACAACCTCTAATTAGGGGGTGTGGTTTACCCCTTAATCTGTTACCCCTTAAATTTACCCCATAACATTAGGGGGTATGTGATTGTATATCATTGTATCTTATTGTACGATAAAAGGGCTATAAGTGGCTATTTTAGGGGATTTAATGTATGTTATTGAAGCTTAAGAAATGATAAGATGGTGGCTCTAACAAGACTTGAACTTGTGACCCCTACCATGTCAAGGTAGTGCTCTACCACTGAGCTATAGAACCATTTGAGGTGAAATTATAGTTGCTGTGTCGTTAAAACTATCTTAATAGAATAACCATAGCCTTTATGCTTTACAAAAGCGTGGTTTTATGCTCAAAAACAGTATCCAGACAACCGCTATATCAATCAGCACATCTGCTAGATTAAATACCGCAAAATCAAATCCACAGTGCCAATAGAGCATATCCACAACCCCGCCATGGATAAATCTATCATAGACATTTGATAGCCCAGCACCGATTAATATACCAGCGGGGATATCATAACATCGCTGTGATTGATAAAGTGCATAAAATAGTGCCCCAGCTAGCAGTAGTAGCTGTAGCCATTTGAGATACTCATCTAAAAATGCAAACATCGAAAATGCGACACCTTTGTTATAGACGAGAATCAAATCGATACACTCAGAGTAGTATCTATAGCCATCTAGTATGATGTTTTTTGTATATTGATCAGCTATAAAAGCGACTATGCCAGCGATGATTAGATAGATTATTCGCCTAATCATTTAGAGCTTTTTTGAAAAACTCTATGAGACTATCCATAGTTTTTTCTATTTTTTTGGCATCTTTTGCCTCTAGTAGTATTCGCAGTTTATTCTCAGTCCCAGAGTAGCGGATGAGGTGTCTCATATGAGAATTTTCTATCTCTGTTAATAGTTCACTCAGCCCATCGATTTGCTCTAGCGGTTTTTTATTTTTAATCGATATATTTACCAGTTTTTGTGGATATAGGCTAAATGGTCGCAGCACTGAAGAGGCTTTCTGTTTTGATTTTAGTAGCAGTGCTAGCACCTGCAGAGCACTCATCAGCCCATCGCCTGTTTTTGCAAAATCTGTAAGCACTAGATGACCGCTCTGCTCGCCTCCGAAATTTATCCCATGCTCTCTCATCATCTCTAGGACATATTTATCGCCTACATTAGAGCGGTATAGTTTTATATTTTTCTCTTTTAGTGCGTCTTCTAGCCCCTGATTGCTCATAACTGTGGCAACTACTCCACCACCTGTTAGAGTTTTCTCTGAGTGCATAAATAGAGCTAGTGAGCCGATAATATGATCCCCATCGACCTCTTCGCCTAACTCATCGATAACTATCAATCTATCAGCATCACCATCAAGTGCTAGACCGATATCGGCACGGTACTGCTTCACCGCTTCACGCAAATCTTTTGTATGCATTGCACCACAATCTTCGTTTATATTAAAGCCATTTGGCTCATCATGTAGTACTATCACCTCTGCCCCTAGTTCCTCTAGCACTGTAGGGCCTACCTTGTATCCTGCACCATTTGCAGTATCTAGCACTATTCGCAGGCCTTGCAACGATAGCTCGCGTGGAAATGAGTTTTTTAGCTGAACAATATAGCGACCAATCACATCATCTATCCGTTTAGCTGAGCCCATATATTTGCCTGTTACTTGTGCATCTTCTAATAGCGTGGCATTTTGAGCGATAGACTCTATCTCTCGCTCTATATCCTCAGAGAGCTTGTTTCCCTGAGCGTCGAAAAATTTGATACCATTATCATCGTATGGATTGTGGCTAGCAGATATCATAATCCCCGCATCGCAGCGCATATTTTCGGTCAAAAATGCGATAGCAGGCGTAGGCATAGGGCCAATCTGCACCACATCATACCCCACAGCAGTGAGCCCTGATACAATGGCATTTTCTATCATATAGCCACTGCGGCGAGTATCTTTGCCTACTAAAATTTTTTTTGTTTTTGCACCAGAGCTAAAATAGACTCCAGCAGCCATCGCAACACGCATCGCTAACTCTGCAGTGAGAAAGCTACCAGCTCTGCCTCTAACCCCATCTGTACCAAAAAGCTTCATAAAATTGCATACCTTTTTTATTTTTAACTTAAATTTAATTATTTTTAAGGTAATATTCTACCCTAAAAAACATTTGACAAGGATAAATGTCATGGCAAACCATAAGTCAGCATTGAAAAGAATCCGCCAAACAGAAAAAAGAACTGAGCGAAATAGATTTTATCGTACTCGTATTAAAAACATAGTTAAATCAGTTCGTTCTGCTATAGAGGCTGGAAACAAAGAGGAAGCACAAGCTGCACTAAAAGTTGCAAACCAAAACTTACACAAATATGTAAGCAAAGGTGTGCTTAAAAAAGAGACAGCTGCTAGAAAAGTTAGTCGTCTTCATACTGCTGTAAACGCAATCGCAGCATAAACTCTCTTAGCCTGCGGGCTAAATCCCCCACAGTAGGTACAAATGTTATCCGAAAAACTCACCCCATTTATAAATCGCTATAATGAATTAACCGAGCTACTAAGCTCTCCTGATATAGGTAGTGATATCAAGCGAATGACTGAATTATCAAAAGAGCAATCAGATTTAAGCGAGCTATACCAAAAAGCAAAAGAGTATAAAGAGCTGCTAGAGTCTATAGAAGAAAATAGAGCACTACTACCTGATGCAGAGCTAGGAGAGCTAGCAAAAGAGGAGCTTCGTGAGCAAGAGCCACTTGTTGCTCCATTAGAAGATGAGATTAAAAAACTACTCATCCCAGCAGATCCAAATGATAAGCGAAATATATTTATAGAGCTTCGAGCAGGTACTGGCGGAGATGAGGCGGCACTGTTTGTAGGGGATCTATTTAACGCATATGCTAGATATGCAGATGTGCGTGGATGGAAGATAGAGCTGATGTCCACCAGTGCTTCAGATGCAGGTGGGTATAAAGAGCTTATCGCACTAGTAAAAGGTGATCAGGCGTACTCTAGGCTTAAATATGAAGCAGGCACTCATAGAGTCCAGCGAGTTCCAGCGACAGAGTCTCAAGGACGAGTTCATACATCAGCTATCACTGTAGCAGTTATGCCAGAGGTGGACGATGTGGAGATTGTTATAAATGAAAATGAGCTGAAAATCGATGTTATGAGATCATCAGGGTGTGGCGGACAAAGTGTTAATACCACCGACTCTGCTGTACGGATTACCCATTTACCATCAGGGATTGTGGTGGTAAACCAAGATGAGAAATCGCAACATAAAAACAAAGATAAAGCTCTAAAAATCCTAAAAGCTAGACTCTATGATTTGCAGATGCAAGAGGCTAGAGAAAAAGAGATGCTAGAGCGTAAAGAGCAGGTGGGGACAGGTGACCGCTCTGGTCGTATCCGCACTTACAACTATCCACAAAATCGTATATCAGATCACCGCATAAACCTCACACTATATAGATTAGATGAGATTATGCAAGGCGGATTGATGGATGATATTATCGAGCCACTCATCACAGATACTCAATCAAAATTGATGGAGCAACACGGGCTATAGGCAGCTTCATCGCAGATTGTTTTACATCGCTTTCTCATTTTTAAAATATTGACAAAAACACACGATGTGTGTTAAAATATCCTTTTTAAGGAAGTAAAAATGACTGCAACTACAAATAAAATAAGAACAAATGTTTATCTTGATGCGACTACAAAAGAGAAAGCACAAGAGATTTTTAAACAATATGGCTTGGGGCTTAGTGAGGCATTTAATATTTTTTTAACACAAAGCGTTTTGCAAAGAGGAATTCCATTTGAGATAAAAATTCCAAATGATGAAACACTTGAGGCTATAAAAGATGCGAGATTGAAAAGAAATATGAAAAAAGCCACTCTCGATGATTTAAAAAAAGAGATATAGATGCTTGAATTAGAGGTTCATAAAACATTTATAAAAGATTTGAATAAGGCTCAATTAAATTCTACAAATAGTACAAAACTATTTTTATACATCTCAGAGCTTTTAAATGGTGAAGATTTGCCAAAAGAGGCAAGAAATCACACTTTAAGTGGCGAATGGAGCGATGCCCAAGAATTTCATATAAGTGGTGATTTGCTTGTAATTTATATGATTGATGAAAATACCTTACAGCTTATTAGAATAGGCACCCATTCTCAATTATTTAAAAAATACTAAATTAGCTATTTAAAATAGCAATATCTTAAATCCTATTGCTATCAATACAATTCCGCCAAATATTTCAGCATAGCTTTCGTATTTCTCACCGCCTTTTTTACCAAATAAAACACCCAGATAGCTCAATATAAATGTTGTTACCCCTATGATAAGTAGGCTAAAAATGATTTGTAAATCAAATAGTCGTAAACTATAACCAGCCGCCATAGCATCGATACTTGTGGCGACTGCTAGAGTTAGTAAAATCTTGTTTGTGATTTGTGCAATCTCGTCTGCTACGCTTTCATTAAGAGCCTCATAAATCATCTTTGCACCGATGATTAACAAAAGCCCAAAAGCTATAATTTTATCAAAACCCCCTAGGTATTCATTTAATCCAACCCCACCTAAAAAACCAATAAATGGCATTAGAGCTTGAAAAAATCCAAAAAATAGAGCCACTTTTAGTGCTAAATTTTTGATATTTAGACTGTTATTTTTAATTCCAAGCCCAATCGCTACAGCAAATGCATCCATAGATAGTGCAAGAGCCAAAATAAAAACTTCTAGCATAAACTTCCTAAAGCTATAAAATAGATTATAATTGTAGCTAAAACTCTATATACTTGGTTTTATAAAATCTATAGGAAAGCTTATGAAAAATTGCAATATCGGCTTAACTCTGCATAAACCTTATATAAAAGATTCTCACAGCTGTTCACACTCACATGAAGGACATTCGCATGACCATAGAAAAACTGATAAAAAAGTATTAAAAATCGCTTTGATTATCACACTTATAACTATGTTTGCAGAGTTTTTTTATGGATTTTTATCAAACTCACTAGCACTTATTTCAGATGCAATACATATGTTTACACACTCTTTTGCTTTGATTATTTCATTAGTTGCCATAATAATTGCTAGTAAAACAGCACCAATATCAAAGACTTTTGGTTATTATAGAGTAGAAGTATTAGCAGCATTTATAAATGGAATTACTATTATTTTATCGATTATTTGGATAGTTTATGAAGCCTTTGAGAGATTTTTAAATCCTCAAATTATAGATATAAAAATGGCTATGATAGTGGCAACTGTTGGGCTTATTGTAAATATTATTACAGGTGTTATTTTGATGCAAGGCGATAAAAACAATATAAATCTAAAATCAGCCTTTGTGCATATGTTAAGTGATGCTTTATCTTCTGTTGCAATAATTATTGGATATATCGTAATTTTCTACACTTCTTGGTATTTTATAGATATTATTTTAGCTGTTTTGGTTGCATTTGTTATTTTAAAATGGGCTATTGATATTCTTAAAAACTCTACAAATACACTTTTGGAAAGCTCGCCTCTTGATATAAATGAGCTAAAATGCTATATAGAAAAAAATGAAAAAGTGCTAGATTTGCACGATATTCATATTTGGGAAATTACACAAGATATGTATTTTTTAACAGCACATCTAAAAATAGATAAAAAAGATTTAGAAAGCTATGAAGAGATTTTAGAAAATATCAACCATAATCTAAAAGAGAAGTTTAAAATAGTTCATACCACTTTTCAGTTTGAGTGGTGAAATATATAGCTATTGCCAGATAAAATATTAGAAATTTTATATCCAATTGTACGGTTTTGTTAAACTGCCTAGTTTATTTATTGATGGGTTTTAGAAATTCTTCAATAGGAACTTCAAGAGCTTTTGATATTTTATATAACTGAATCAGATTGAATCTTTTGCCTTTTGTGTAATTTTCTGCACACGCAATAAATCCAGATCCCTTTTGTCCAATAGTAAGAGCTAGGTCGAATTGATTTATGCCTTTTTCCATTCTGATACGCTTGACATTGGCAGAGATATTTTGCAAAAAAGCATCTATCTCCTCATCGCTTGCAATAGCAGGTATTTCAAAAATTGCCAAAGTAACTCCACTAAAAAATTCTTTAAGTTTATTATGTTAGTATCCTTTAATCAATTAGCTATGGATTGTTACCTATAGGTAAAATTTGTAAAGGAGGCAATATGAAAAAAATTGTTTTTAAATTTACTAAGAAAACAATTTCTGATAATACAAGAGTTGGTTCATTGTATTGTTTTAAAAGTTGTAGCGTAAATAACAACTAGTCCATGGTGGCTATTAAATTGATAGCGAGTTTTCGCTATCAAGATGAAAAAGGAATAAATTTGGAAGAGGCTTTTGAGGTTGAGCTAACAGAAGATACTATATTGTACTTGCCAGATGATTTGACTTATAGAAAAATAGAAGAGTCCACACTTGTTATTTCGCAAGTTAGAGCAAACTGGATTGTACTATTTAATAGTGAGCAAGAGAAAATATTTAACTCGCTTGTAAATAAAAATAGATTAAAAGATATTATGGAAATATCAAACTATGATGATTTCAATTTTATTATAAGTCAGATTATAGATAGAGATTTTCTTTTAGATAAAAATATAGAATTTAACTCTCCAAAAGACGAAGGTCTATATATTTATTTGACCAATGACTGCAATCTATCTTGTACGCACTGCTATATGTATTCTGGTAAGCCTAAGATTGATGAATTGTCAAAAGATGAGTGGATTAAAATAATAATGAATGCTAAAAGTAATGGAATTAAATCTATAACTTTTACAGGTGGCGAGGTTTTGCAATATAAAGATTGGTTTGAGATTGTGAGGTTTACAAAAGAAAGTGACATAACTGTAACAATTTTAACGAATGGTGTGTTATGGGATAGAGATAAAATAGAGCAAAGCAAGATGTATATAGATGAGGTTCAGGTTAGTTTAGATGGAACGAATGAGCAGATTAGTTCGGTAATTAGGGGAGATGGAAGTTTCACGAAAGCACTAGATAATATAAAGCTTTTTGTAAAAGCAGGGGTAAAAACAGTTGTGGCAACTACTCCTACACTTGGGAATATAAAAGATATAGAAAAAACTTATATCGATTTTGCTAAAAACTTACTAGAAGAGCTCAATAGTGAAAATCTATATTTTAAAATATCTCAAAAATTATTGACTGGAAGAAAAGTAAATAGGCTTATTAAAGAGAGGGCAAAAGAGTACTCTGATATCACATATAAACTAGCAAATGAGCTATATCCTAACTATTCAATAAGAAATTTTATTAACAATATGCCACAAGGTCAAGGTATGAAGAATTGCGGGTATGGTGGGTTGTCGATTTCAAGTGACGGTAAATTTTATATATGTAATAGAGTAGAAGACCTAGAGCCAATCGCAACAAAAAATGAAGATTTCAAGAAGATTGTAGAAGATGCAAGTTATTACTATGAGATAACAAGTGTTGATAATGTTTTGCCTTGTATGCATTGTGAATTAAAATATATATGCGGTGGCGGATGTAGGATTGATGAGTATTATTTTAGAGGTATTCAAAGCAAGGTTGATAATAATCAGCCAATATGTAAAATTGATTGTGATGATGAGTATAAGATAAATATCTATAAAAAACTAATTGGTTCGATTAAATATACTTATGAAATAAAATAGATGAGATTTGTTTATATATTTTGCAAAGAGAGTATTTTTATAGAGATTCAGCAAAATAGGAATCGCCTATCTCCTTTTTTAAGAGGAGAGCGTATTGCAAGTCAGCTCGAAAATAGCTTAGCTATTGAAGAAGATAGGGTTATTTTTCAGTTTATAAAGCTACTCAATAAATCAAGTCCACCATTTGAAATCGAGAAGCAATTTATCTCATCAGAGCTACTTTTGCTAATAGAAAAAATAGACTTTTTTTTCGTTAGAAAAACTTCAAAAGCTTCTCTTGCAAAGATAAAAAAAGCTCCTAATTATAAGGATGCGACAACAAGACATAGCTATATGGTTATCAAACCTAGCTATATTAGTATAAAAATTGTGCAAATTCTAAAAAATAGAGTTTTATTTAAAGCATATTTTGAGTTTGATTCTATGGTGCAAAAAATTCCCATTGATTATAATTTCATTGTGCCACTTGTGAATGATGGCATTTTAGCAACTATAGACAAAGATAGAGGCTTGGAATTATTAGATATGATTTTTAACATTATAGATGATGATATAGTAAAAAAAGAGCATTTGTCATTTGATGAGATTAGACGATTGAGCGATAGCGAATTTATTAAAATCGAGTATAAAATTGATAGACATAGAGGTAAAAGCATAGGCTTTGTGTCCAATTCTATATTTAAAATAAGGATTTTTGAGCAAGAAAAACTAGACAGGCAAAGGCTAGATTATTACTACACTATCTTAAAAAATTATTTACAAAATAAAGATTATGTAGAACTAGATGATGAGATAGTTATATTGGATGATAGGGATTTTGTAGATTCGATAGACACAGCTACTCTTTTAAAAACTTTTTCGTATGATTTAGACAATAGTAATATTTCTCTATTTGTGCAAAAGATTATAGATATAAAAAGCTATATAAGTAAAGTCGAGATAGTAAACGAGCTATCCAGACATAATTTTAAAGCCATTTTGAAAAACTACCAAGAAGATGGTGTGCAATGGCTATACAATTTATATAAAAATAATATTGATGGTGGCTTGCTTGCTGATGAGATGGGCTTAGGGAAAACAGTGCAAGTGATAGCTTTTTTATTACTGGTTGAGCCAAGTTCAGTTTTGATTATAGCTCCAGCATCATTGATTCATAATTGGCAAAATGAGTTTTATAAGTTTACGCATTTAACAAAGAGTGATATATCATTAAGAGTTGAAAATGTCGCACCGATAATGATTTTATCGTATGAGCAAGCTAGAAGTAAAATAAAGAGAGTATCTGAGCAAAAATATAATATTTTAATTATGGATGAGTCTCAAAAAATAAAAAACCATAATACGCAAATTTTTGAAGCGATTAGAAAAATCAATAGAGATTTTACGATTATTATGACTGGAACTCCTATCGAAAACAGCTTGAGCGATTTGTGGAATATGCTTTTTTCAATTAATCCTAGTTTTTATCAGCTCTACAAAGAAAAGATAGCGACTCTTTTAAATAAGAAGCACAAAAACTATACCTGTAAGTTTTTCCAAAGATGAAAAAGAAAGATATGAGGAGCTAGTCAATATTTTTGCGTCAGCATTGGCAAGCGGTCTATCAGGAAGAGTACATTCTATTGCCCTAGAGGGTCTGTTGAGATTGAGGCAATATTGCTCTATACATAAGATAGTGCCAAGTGCATTATTATCAAGCAATAATTTAAGCGATTCAAAATTAAATAAATTGAATATTTTAGTGGAGTCTCTGCTTGAAAAAAGTGAAAAAGTAGTAATTTTCTCTCAATTCACAAGTAGCCTAGATGAGCTAGAGAGAAACTTTATAGCATATGGCTATAGGTATTTAAGGTTAGATGGGGCAACTAGTAAGGCTAATCGCGCAAGATATGTAGATGAATTTCAAGATAAAGCTAGTAATGTACAAATATTTTTAATATCGCTAAAGGCAGGTGGTGTAGGATTAAATTTAACTAATGCCAACAATGCAATTTTACTTGAGCCTTGGTGGAATCCAGCTGTAGAGGAGCAAGCATTTGCCAGAATAGACAGAATAGGTCAAGAGGCAACAACAACTATCTATAGATTAATTTATAAAGATTCGATAGAAGAGAAAATAGACGAGCTTTTAGATAGAAAAAGGGATATATTTCATAGTATGTCAAGCTATTTACTTAAGGCTCGTTCGATTGAGATGGCAGTAGCGAGAGATATTTTTAAAATTTAGCAGGATAAAATGAAAATAGTATATTTAGATAAATATTTAGATGAGATAGAGGCGGATTTGGAAATAGCTTTTTTTAAGAAGCACAAGTATTTAAAGGCTAACAATATGTTTTTAAAAAGGAATAAGCTATTTGTAAAAGTATCGAATTATAGATTTTGTGCTGTTGTAAAGGCTTGTGTAGATGCAATTAGATATATCATAGAGGCAAATATATATAAAATAGTGAAAATTTCACTTTATAAAATAGATAACAAAGGAATACAAGCTATCGTAGATGGTTTGATGCTGGGCGGATATAGCTTTAAAAGATATAGTAGTAATGATAATGATGTTGTTTTGAAGACTGTGTATATTGCTAATGAAAGCCCTAGGGAGCAAGAGTTAAATTTTGAAGATATAAGACTAAAAATAGATAAGCATATTATTGTAAATAACTGTATAAATTTAACTAGAGATATGATTAATTCGGTAGCTAATGATACAACGCCAGAAAAAATTTCTAATTGGATTATAGAAGAAATAAAAGATAGTAGTATACAATATAATTTATATGATGAAGAATTTATAAAATTAGAACTACCAGCTTTTTATGACATCTCAAAAGGTAGTATGAATAAGCCAAGATTGCTTCACCTGAAATATAATGAAAATCAAGGCTATAAGAAAATTGTATTAATTGGGAAGGGCGTTACTTTTGATACAGGTGGCATCAGTTTGAAGCCAACAGAATTTATGCAAGATATGAGGCTAGATAAAGCAGGTGCAATAACAATTTTTGGAATAATAAAAGGTATTAATGACCTAAAGCTCCCCATAGAAGTTCATGCTATTTTGGGATTTAGTGAAAATATGATAAGTGAAAAGGCTTATAAGCCAGGTGATATCGTAAAAACTAGAAAATCTAAAACAATAGAGATAATGAATACTGATGCAGATGGCAGAATTTTATTGGCAGATTTGTTTGAATATGCACAAGATAATATAGAAGATATCAGTTATATTGTTGATTATGCAACGCTATCTGGAGGCGTTGTTTCTGCTATTGGACAATATTCAGCAGCAGTTATTGGGCATAGTAAAAAACTAAAAGATAAAATAATAAAGACTTCAAAAAACATTGATGAAATGTATGTTGATTTGCCTTTTAATAGATATTTTTTAGATAATAATTATGAGTCAAGTATTGCAGACTTTACAAACACGCCATCATCTTCAATAGGTGGCGGTGTAATTTTGGGCGGATCGTTTATTGATAGTTTTGTAGATAAGAAATATAAGAAAAAATGGCTACATATAGATATCTCTGGGGTATCTTTTATAAAAAATAGATGGAAATATCATGAATTTGGTGCGACTGGATTTGGTGTGAAAAGCGGTATTAAATTTATCGAAACATTATAAATTTTGTATCGTAGCAGTTCTTATGAGCCTAATAGCTCATAGAACCAGCGTTTAGAAGTCCGATAGCGATAGATAGTGATGCCATCAAAACACCAGCAGGGACGACTCCGTCAGAGATTTTAGATTTAAATGAGTATTTACCACCAACTCTTGTGGTGATAAATGCAAATATTAGCTGTATAGCAATAGCGATTAGCCCCCATGTAGCAAAATCTAGATATGCCACGGAGTGTACTAGTGCACTATAGATAGGAATCGAAACTCCGATTATAGCACCAGCAAAACCCAGTGCAGCCGCTGTGTTGTTTTGCTCAAATATGAGCTCATAATCATCATATGGCGTGACGATAGAGTAGAGGTATAAAAACGCCACTACTAAAACTACTGCTGTAGCAAAAAAGCCTAAAAAGCTCAAAAGCAAATCTATTTCTATCATTTTAACTCCTCATTATCCTCTAGATTGGCGTTTTCGCTCATTTGCATCTAGATATCTTTTTCTAATTCTAATAGTTTTTGGTGTGATTTCAAGTAGCTCATCATCCTCAATCCACTCTAGTGCACGCTCTAGCGTTAGGCTGCGTGGTGGGACTAGTTTGATGGCATCATCAGAGCCAGATGCACGGACATTCGATAGGTTTTTACCTTTTATCGGGTTTACATCTAAATCGTTACTACGGCTATGCTCGCCTATAATCATTCCCTTGTAAACTTTTGCTTGAGGCTCTATAAATAGATCCCCACGCTCTTGGAGGTTAAATAGTGAATAAGCAAGTGCTACACCATCTTCCATAGAGATTAGTGCTCCATATTGGCGAGACTCCACATTCCCGCTGTATGGGCGAAACTCTAAAAATGAGTGATTCATTACCCCCTCGCCTTTTGTATCTGTTAGAAATTGTCCACGAAAACCGATAAGCCCACGAGCAGGAATCTCAAACTCTACACGAGTAAACCCCTCGCCCATCGGTAGCATCGCTTTCATCTCCGCTTTTCTGCGTCCAAGTCTTTCAATAACAGTACCGCTATACTCTTCAGGCACATCGATAACCAAGTGCTCAAATGGCTCACATTTTACACCCTCGATATCTTTGACGATAACCTCAGGACGGCTTATACCAAACTCAAAATCCTCTCGTCTCATATTTTCAGCCAAAATCGTAATTTGTAGCTCGCCACGACCGCTCACTTTGAATTTACCCTCGCCCACAGTCTCTAGAGCCATACCGATGTTTGTTTTCATCTCTGCTTCTAGTCGCTCACGGATTTTATTGCTCGTTACATGTTTACCCTCAGTCCCTGCTAATGGAGAGTCATTTACTGAAAATACAACTGTTAGCGTTGGCTCTTCGATGTGCATTGGAACTAGTGGCATAGGGTTAGTTGGATCACAAATAGTATCACCCACATCCACAGCATCTATCCCAGCAACTGCGACGATATCGCCTGCGAATGCTTTATCGATTTCCATACGATTTAGCCCCATATAACCGATGAGTTTTGATACACGACCTTTTATCATTGAGCCATCTGCTTTTGCTAATAAGATATTATCGCCTTTTGCAACGGAACCATTAAATATACGAGCTATACCGATTTTACCTACATAGTTATCATAATCAAGTGTAAAAACTTGTAGCTGTGTTGGGTTATCTTCGCTACCACTAGGCTCTGGAACATACTCTAAAATCGCCTCATAGATACATGTAAAATCCCCATTTTCTGAGCTCAAATCTGTTTTAGCAATACCATCACGAGCCGCTGCATAGATTACTGGAAAATCTAGTTGGTCTTCGTTTGCATCCATCGCTACAAATAGATCAAAAACCTCATCCACAACTCGCTCTGGCTCTGCTGCTGGTTTGTCTATTTTATTTACTACAACGATTGGTTTAATCCCAAGTGCTAGCATCTTTTTAACAACAAATTTAGTTTGAGGCATAACCCCCTCATAGGCATCAACAACAACAAGTACTCCATCAACCATTTTTAGTACCCGCTCAACCTCGCCACCAAAATCGGCGTGTCCTGGGGTATCTATGATATTTATTTTGTGATCTTTATATGTGATAGCTGTATTTTTAGAGAGAATCGTGATACCACGCTCTTTTTCTATAGCACCAGAATCCATAACTCTATCATCTACTTGCTCATGAGAGCTAAATGTTCCTGATTGCTTTAGTAGTCCATCAACCATTGTCGTCTTACCGTGATCGACATGGGCGATAACTGCGATATTGCGTATGTTTTGCATCTGTTTCCTTGTATGGAAGAATTTTCGCAATTATATCTTTTTTTTGTTAAGACGCTATTAAGGATAAATATTAGACAATTTATAGATAGGTGGAATGTTTTTTGCTAATTGCTTTTGTAGTTATAAAATTATACAGAGGTTGCGATGATGGTTGTTCAAACAAATGATACAAAAACAAAACAGTCGCTTTTGGATCTATTGGGTGGCAATAGTGCTAAAACAGCCAAGGGGACAAATGATATGTTTGCAAAACTGCTAGCCTCTATAAAAACAGACCCAAAACAGGCTCAAAAAGTAGATATCAAGCTGCAAAACTCTAGTGAGCTGGTAAAAGAGGCAAAACCATCAAAATTTAAAGATGATTTGCTAAAACTACTAGGCAAAGAGTCATCGGATTTGCCACTAATATCAAAAGATATCTCTCAGAACCTCACGCCCACGCAGTTAAAGATGGTATTTAATGAGGCAAAAGAGTTTATCAAAAAAGAGATAGTTGCTAAAAAACCAGAGTTGGCAAATGAGATAAAAGAGATGCCAAAAACGCTAGAATCTCTCATCTCGCTAGCTAAAAAGCTAGATTTAAATCTATCTAAAATCACTCTAGCGGATGTGACACAATCATTGCCAAAAGATGATTCTCTACCACAATCAATGCTAACAAAACCGATGTTTGACATAAAGGCTATTGCGTTAGTTGAGACAAAAACATATGAAAAAGGCTCTGAGAGCTCTCAAGATATGCTTAGCAGACTGCTCAAAAAGCCTCAAGAAGAATCAGTTATAGCGACACCAAAAGAGGCGACAGATACAAAATCAGAACCTCTAAAAGATATATTACAACAAAAAGAGAGTAAATCAGAGCCTCTAAAAGATTTGTTACAACAGACTACCACTAAGATTGAGCAAAAAACATCTGCTCTAGAGGGTGTGGTTGATAAAGTATCTGATGAGCAGCCAAAAACACCTATGAGTGCTAAATCAGAGCTGCTACAGACGCTACTGATGGGTGAATCAAAAGATGATGGCGAATCTAGAAGCGATAGATCTATAAGTGAGCCAAAAAATATAGTACCATCCAAGATAGACTCTATCGAGGTAAAATCGGCTGAGGCAAAACAGAGTATGAGAGTTTTTGCAAGCGAGCTTAAAGAGGCTATTCAAGATTATAAGCCACCATTTACTCGTATTGCGATGAAGCTAAATCCAGAGAGGTTAGGGCAGGTTGATGTTACGCTAATTCAGCGAGGAAATACAATCCATGTAAATATTCAATCGCCAAACATAAACTCTGTGGCATTTTTAGCTCATAATGCAACAGAGCTTCGGGCTCAACTTGCTCAGCAAGGCATCACAAATACGACGATGAACTTTATGTCTGGCGGTGGAGATCAAAATCAACCTCACCAACAGCAGCAGCAAAAGGCATTTAAATCATACAAGTCGCTTGAGGAGCTCGAGCTAGATGATGAGCAGCTAACTGCTCTAGAAATTACCGTACCATACTACGCATAAGGAGAATAATATGGCGATAGATGCATTTGGAAGCAATTTAGCAAATCCACTAACAGCAGAGTATCTAGAAAAGGCAAAAGAGAAGAATCCAAATATTTTGGGCAAAGATGATTTTCTAAAGCTACTTTTACTAGAGTTAAAGTATCAAGACCCAACAGCACCGATGGATAGTGATAAAATTCTAACACAAACATCACAGCTAGCTGCGATGGAGGCTGCTGAAAATACAAACAAAGCACTAGAGAATCTAGCGGCCTCACTCACCGCATCGCTTCAGTTTAGCGGTATAGGTGCTATTGGAAAGCTAGCAGATACTGGCTCTAATGCCGTTATAAAAGAAGATGGCGAGGATGTTGATTTTGAGCTATATTTTCCAGAAGATGCCTCAAATATAACTATAAATGTGCTAAATAATAGCGGAGCGATACTGCGTTCTATGAGCGTAGATGATGCTAGCTCTGGCGTATCGGCGTATAACTGGGATGGCAAAAATGGTAGCGGTGTAGAGCTAGATGAGGGAGTCTATTATATAGAGGCTAGTTATTATAAGCCAGATGGTACAAAAGATACCTCTAGAGTAGGTATCTATCCTATCGAATCTGTGAGATTTGAAAATGGTACTACCTATGTAAAACTGGGCTCAAACTATGTAGATTTTAATAGTGTAGTTGAAGTAACAGGAATTTAAGGACTAGCATATGAATCAGGCATATTATAGTGGTATTAGCGGAGTTTTAACGCACCAGTATGGTCTAGATGTTACAGCTGATAACCTAGCAAATGTAAACACTGTGGGATACAAGGCATCGACAGCAGAGTTTGCAGATCTATTTACAAAAACGCTCGTAAGTGCTGGTAGTGGCCCAACGACAAACAATGTGGGCATCGGCTCTACGCTCTCTAAAACAACCACGATTATGCAAAATGGAACACTATTAGATAGTGAGCGTTTTAACGATTTGGCGATAGGTGGCAATGGATGGTTCGGCGTTACAAAAGGCGATCAGCAATATTTTACGCGTGCTGGAAATTTTGTTTTTGATGAGTATCAACAAGTCTCTGGAGATGTAAACTCATCGATGGCTAGGCTCGTAACTACCGATGGTAAATATGTTATGGGAACGATGCTTACAAACTTCTCTTACAATGGTAGTTTTGATTATGGTGATAATAAAATCAATGGCGTATCTGGAGCCTTTGTCGTAAACAATGCCACTAATGAAGCAGAGCTAGCAGATATAAATGCACAGGGAAAGCTAGAGCTACCAACTAGGCTAGCATATCCTGTGGAGCCTACCACGCACGCAGAGTTTTTTGGAAATATTGGTCGTGAGGATTTGCCTAGAACCATCAGTGCAAATGCGGTAAGCCCAAACAATGATATAAATAGAGTAAAGCTTGTTTTTAATCAACATTTTGAATATACAGAACAGCTCGATAGTGCAGGCAATGTAGTGCTAGATATAAATGGAGATCCGATTATGGTGCCACTTCCTTGGGACGGGATAACATGGGATGTTGAAGCATCAGTTACATCAAATGATAGTAGTATAATGTATGACTTACAACACGGCACAGCAATATTTAGCCCTAGTGGTGGTTTAGAGTCTATGTCGATAAGTAGCCTAAATAATGATGGACAAGCCGTTAATATAGATTTAGGCACTGGTTTTGATGGAGTCTACTCCATAGATGGGCACAATGTTAGTGGCTCATCTAGATCAAATGGTGTATCTGGTGGGGTTTTAAAAGGCTATGGCATCAATCTAAATGGCGTTATAGTGGCTGATTTTAGCAATGGTCGCCAGACTGCGATAGGCAGAGTGGCAATCTATCATTTTCAAAACGACCAAGGTTTAAACCGCACAGGCGATACCTATTTTCAAAAGACGGGCGAGAGTGGAGATCCAATGTTTTGGCGTGATGCAAATGGTAATATCATCACAGGTGCAACTATCTATTCGCATAAGCTAGAAAACTCAAATGTCCGTCTGGATGTAGGGCTAACGGATATGATTATAATGCAGCGAGCCTATCAAGCAAATGCAAAGGTTATCACTACAGGCGATGAGCTAATACAAAAAGCACTGCAGATGCATAGATAGGTTTATGGAATAGCTTTTGCTTTATATAAATAATTACTAGAAGGAGACACCAATGTTAAGATCACTATTCTCAGGTGTTACAGGTTTACAATCTCATCAAATAGCGATGGATGTCGAGTCAAACAACATAGCAAATGTTAATACAATAGGCTATAAATACTCTCGTGCAAACTTCTCTGATTTGCTAGCTCAAACAAATCAGATTGCCACAGCTCCACAGGGACAAATCGGTGGTAAAAATGCTGTTCAAATAGGTCTAGGTACGACTATTAACTCAGTTACTCGTATCCATTCTCAGGGCTCTATCCAAAATACAGATAAAAATACAGATGTCGCTATCCAAGGTGATGGATTTTTTATCGTCAGCTCTGATGGCGGAAATACATATAAATATACTCGCTCAGGGGACTTTAAATTCGACGCTGGCGGGAATTTCGTCGATAATAATGGTTTCATCGTTCAAGGTTGGGTAAGAGATAGCAAAACAGGGCTAGTGGACTCTACGGCACCTATAGGAAATATTCAGATAAAACCAGGACTTACTACGCCAGCACAACAATCATCACAGGTTGTAGTAAAAGCAAACCTAAGTTCAAGTGCACAGATAAATCAATTTCAGCCAACATTTGAAACAGATACTACGGGTGCTTATGTAAATTCAGATGGCTATCCTGTCTATGCTGAAGATATGGGAGTACTATTTAATGCAAGCGGTAAAGCATTTAATCTAACCTCTGCAGGTGGAACACCTACAACAGGTGGAGATGGTATATTTATTAGTATTGATGGTGGTGCAAACTATACAGAGCTTCGATATAGCACTCTGCCTCTACCAGCACCATCAGGCACAGGTGCCGCTACGCCACCAGCACAAACTGATGGAACGCCTTCGACCAATAACGGTGTTATATATTTTAATACCACAGAGGATTTTAGAGCAGCTGTAGAGAGCGTGGTGGGTGTTGATGGTGCTACGGTGAGATATAATGAGCAGGGTAAGCTAACGATTGAAAACTCTGCAGTAGGTACCAGTGATTTAGGTATCAGAGTTGCAGGTATTAGTGATACTGATACAGTTGTAAATGAGGTATTTTTAGGAAACTTTCAGACGCTTACAGGAAATATCGCAGCTGAATCGCTATCTACGAAGCAATCCCAAGCTATAAATGCAGCGACACACTCTGCTAGTATAGATGTATTTGACTCGCTAGGCTCTAAGCATACTCTGCGTATAGATTTTAGAAAAGAATCCAGCAGTACCTCTACGGGTACAAACTGGATATATACAGTAACGGTGCCAAAGCCAGCTGATATAGGCGGAGCAGCTCCATATGAGAATATCCTAAATCCAGCAGGTGTATTAACATTTGATAATACAGGTGCACTAGCAGGTTATACTATCCCAGCGATAGATTTTACAGGTAACAATGGCTCAAAACCAAACCAATCTATAGAGCTAGATTTTGGTACAATGAACGGTTTTGATGGAATTACTAGTTTTGATAACCCATCAGGAACGAGTGGTATTAGCCAAGATGGTTTTCCAGGGGGAGATTTAGTAGGTATTAGGATAGATCAAAGCGGAACACTTATCGGCTCATTTAGTAATGGTCGTAGTTTTGGTCTAGCACAAATATCGATGGCAAAATTCTCAAATAATGAGGGTCTAGTAACTGATGGTGGAAATGTATATCTGCAATCAGCAAACTCAGGAGACCCAATCATCGGTACAGCGGCAACTGCGGGGCGTGGATTTATGCAAAGCTCGGCACTAGAGGCATCGAATGTGGATCTCTCTAAATCGCTAACACAGCTTATTATTATCCAAAGGGGGTATCAAGCAAATGGTAAGACGATTACAACATCTGATACACTGTTAGAGACTCTGATTGGGTTGAAACGATAGGTTTTAGTTGGCTCTAGAGCACCGCTCTAGGGCTTTGTGTAAGTGAGTAGTAAAATGAAATACCCAGCTCTAGCTCGGGTCATCAAAATTATCCGCAAATTTAGTAAACAAATAGTAATTTATCTACTTGATTTTGAGTTTAATCGAAATCCTACCTATATTTTAGTATAATAATCATATTTTTTTAGAGGTTTTATATTATGGATATTATTGCCATAAAGCATAATGGTGAGATTGTTGATACGCAAACAGCCGCCGCTAAGTCTATAGAGGGCGAAGCGATAGCGTTTGATAATAGTGCTGATGCATTAGAGGTTATACGCCACTCTAGTGCCCATTTGATGGCAGAGGCTATCAAACAGCTCTATCCAGAGGCGAAATTTTTCGTAGGTCCCGTGGTAAAAGAGGGCTTTTATTATGATTTTAAAGTAGACTCTCATATAGGCGAAGAGGATCTTAAAGCAATCGAGAAAAAGATGCAAGAGATTGTCAAGAAAAAAGCACCGATAGAGCGATATGAGATAACCAAAGATGAAGCGAGAGCTAAATTTGCTGATGATCATCTAAAACAAGCGGTAATGGATAGAATTCCAGATGATGTAGTATCTATCTACACTCAGGGTGCTTTTGAGGATTTGTGTCGTGGACCACACTTGCCACATGTGGGGCTACTGCGAAACTTTAAATTAACAAAAATCGCAGGTGCTTATCTAGGTGGCGATAGTCAAAATGAGATGCTAACTCGTATCTATGGGATAGCATTTGCTGATAAAGAGTCGCTAAAAGCACATCTAGATGTGTTAGCAGAGGCTGAAAAACGAGACCACCGCAAAATTGGTGCAGAGATGAAGCTATTTACATTTAGAGAGGAAGTTGGAGCAGGGTTTCCTATCTGGTTACCAGCGGGCTCAAGAATGAGATCTAGATTGGAGCAGCTACTATTTCGTGCACACCGTCGCCGTGGATATGAGCCAGTGCGTGGACCAGAGATGCTTCGCTCAGATTTATGGAAAGTCTCAGGGCACTACCAAAACTATGGCGAAAATATGTATTTTACTAACATAGATGAGTTAGAGTTTGGTGTAAAACCTATGAACTGCGTGGGGCATATCAAAGTTTATGAGCACGATTTACACTCATATAGAGATTTGCCACTGAAATATTTTGAGTATGGTGTGGTGCATCGTCATGAGATGACAGGGGCACTACATGGGCTATTTCGTGTGCGAGAGTTTACTCAAGATGACGCACACATATTTTGTAGAGCCGATCAGATAGAGGAGCAGATTATCGAGATTATCGATTTTATCGATAGAATTATGAGAACATTTGGCTTTAGCTATAATATGATGATATCTACAAAACCAGAAAAAGCAGTAGGAAATGATGAGGTGTGGGAAGTCTCTACACAGGCTCTAAAATCTGCAATGGATAGACACAATCTCTCATATGAGATAGATGAGGGTGGCGGGGCGTTTTATGGTCCTAAAATCGATATTAAAATCCTAGATGCGATAGGTCGTGAGTGGCAGTGTGGAACAGTACAGCTAGATTTTAACCTCCCAGAGCGATTTGAGCTAGAATATAATGGCGAAGATAACATAAAAATCCAGCCAGTTATGATTCATAGAGCTATTTTAGGTTCTTTTGAGCGTTTTATTGGTATATTAACTGAACACTATAGCGGAGAGTTTCCGATGTTTATCGCTCCTACGCAGGTTGCGATAGTTCCAGTTGCTGCAACTCACAACGAATATGCTAGAGAGTTAGCAGCTGCACTTATGGATATTGAGGCTGATAGCGAAGTTTATGATAAAAATGAGAGTCTAAACAAACGCATCAGAACAGCTGAAAAAGCCAGAACTCCTATGATTATAGTGGTGGGTGATGAAGAGGTAGCTAACAAAAGCGTCGCTGTAAGAGATAGACGCACAAGAGAGCAATATAACCTATCAAAAGATGAGTTTATGGCTCTAATTAAACAAAAAATAAATGAGGTGCATTTTTGAGTAGAAAACAAGACCGTGTAATAATGAACGATGACATCAGAGCTCATGAGGTTCGATGTGTTGTTGATGGTGATGAGCCATTAGGTGTAGTACCGCTTAGCGTTGCTATGGACAAAGCAAATGAATTGGGTCTTGATTTAGTTCTCATATCTCCAGATGCAAAACCACCAGTTGCCAAAATAATGGATTATGGTAAATTTGCATACCAAGAGGAAAAAAAGAAAAAAGAGGCACGCAAAAAACAGACCAAAGTAGAGGTCAAAGAGATAAAGCTCTCTGTAAAAATCGCTGAAAATGATGTGGCGTATAAAGTGAAACACGCTAGAGAGTTTTTAGAAGAGGGCAAACATGTCCATTTTAGAGTGTTTCTAAAAGGTCGTGAGATGGCTCATCCAGAAGCAGCAGCAGCTGTTTTAGAGAAAGTGTGGCCTATGGTTGAAGATATCGGTACTATGTATAAAGCACCAGCAATGGAAGGGCGTTATTGTAATATGATGGTTCATCCGAAAAAAGAGGACAAGAAGTAATCTTTCACATCTTCAAATAGGGCTTTTGCCCTATCTTACATAATGTACACATGCGGTACGATTAGCGGATATTTTTTCATCTTTCTATAGATATGTTTTCTAACAACTTGACGCAGATCATTTTCAAGTGCTTTTGGATTTTCAATGAGCCCAGGTTTGATATTTATCATATATTGCTCTAGCACATCTTCCATATCAGCTGCAAATGCTTTGTCGTGTCTATCTGCAACGAGTCCAAATGTTGTCACGAGTGGTTTAGAGATGAGTCTGCTATCTGCTGCATTTACCTGTGCAACGATAACTACAATCCCCTCTGATGCTAGTTTTTGTCTATCTATAACGATATCATCTTCGATTTGGTGGTTATTTTGGTTATCGATATATACTTTACCCGTTTTTACCGTTTTAACCTTTCTCATCATTTTTGGGCTAACCTCTACGCTATCGCCATCACTCATAAGATAGATATTTCGCTCTGGTACTCCACAAGCGATACCTGTATCTTTATGTTTTTGGATATGGTTATACTCCCCATGCACTGGCAGGAAGAACTTAGGGTTAGTTAGACGAAGCATCAGTTTTTGCTCCTCCATACTAGCGTGACCTGATACATGGATATCTCTATCGTTATTTACTCTAGCCCCAGCACGGATTAGATGGTTCATCATAGCTGAAATCGAGCCCTCATTACCAGGGATTGCACGAGCTGATAGGATGATTAAATCAGTTGGTTTGATTTTGATATGGCGATGCTCACCCACTGACATTCTATAAAGTGCAGAGCTTGGCTCTCCTTGGCTTCCAGTTGTTACTATTAAAACATCTTTATCATTCATACGATTTACCTCTTCGGCATCGATAAATATATTTTTTGGTAGTTTTATATAGTCATACTGCATACAAACCTCTAGGTTTCTCTCCATAGAGCGACCTATTACACACACTTTGCGGTTATATTTCATAGCAACTAGTATCGCTTGATATACACGGTGGATGTTTGAGCTAAATGTACTCATGATAACTCTACCCTCGGCACTAGAGAATACTCTATCAAATGATGGGATTACAGATAGCTCTGATGGCGTCCAATCTTTGTTATATGAGTTTGTAGAGTCTGATAGCAGACATAAAACACCCTTTTCGCCATAGTGTGCGAGTCTGTGCAGATCTGCAGAGTAGCCATCAACTGGTGTAAAGTCGATTTTAAAATCCCCTGTATGGATAATAGTTCCCGCTTTTGTAGTGATTGCAAGTGAGCTTGAATCGATAATCGAGTGAGTCATATGCATCCACTCTATCTCAAACTCATTACCTATTTTATATGGTTGGCGTTTTACTATAGGATTGAAATATCTGCGATACTCACGCATATGGTGCTCATCAAATTTGTTTCCAATCATCGCCAGTGGTAGCGGAGTTCCATAGATTGGTAGTTGCATCTCTTTAAAAAAGTATGGCACACCACCGATATGGTCCTCATGAGCGTGAGTTATGATAAGTGCTACTAGTTTTTTTCTAATCTCACGCAAATATGTAAAATCTGGAACTAATATATCTACCCCATGCATCTCTTCATCAGGGAAACTCATCCCGATATCGATAACGATTGCTTCGTTTTCTGTCTCTATAACAGTTATATTTCCACCAATTTCGCCCAAGCCTCCTAGTGGAGTGATACGCACTTTATCGCTAGAGTTTAAATCTAGTTTGTAGTGTGGATTTTGTCTATTTTTATGTGCCTCTACATTTTTATAGACGAAATCTTTTAGATTAGAGTCTGTCGGTGTAGGAGGTGCCCCACGGCGTGAAGTTCTGCGATAATCTCGCTCTGGTTTTTGCTCAGAGCTATGTTCGCTATTTGTTCTGCGTCTATTATCAGGTTTATTTTCGCTATTTGTTTCAGAACTATTTTCTACGCGTCTTCTAGGTCTAAATACCCGTTTTGTTGGTTTAGCTGTGTCAGGATTATTTTCTGGCGGTAGCGTTTCAGACATGATTGCCCCTTTTGTATAATATATAAAACTCTATTTTTCTAATATTTCATAGAGTTGGTGAAAGTCGTCGGTATCGAGCTGATGAGGTCTGATGTTTCTATCTAGATTTAATCTTATAAAAGCATCTGCTATCACATCGCCACTATACATAGGAGAGATATTTTTATATAGAGTTTTTCTCTTTTGGCTAAATGCTAATCGCAAGAAATTCTCAAAATTCTCATCTTTGTGTGTGGTGTGCTTTGATATTAGCATCACTGATGAATCTACTTTTGGCGGAGGATCAAACGAGCTAGGAGCAACATCTAAAACTATCTGTGCTGTTGCGATGCTCTGAGTTATTACACTAAGTGCACAAAACTCTCTATCCCCACTAGCAGCGACAAATTTTTCTGCCACTTCTCGTTGAACCATAACTAGTAGATTTTGACATTTGCTATCAGCTAGAGCACGCAAAATGATATTTGTAGCTATATAATATGGCAGATTTGCCACTAAATCATAGCTCTCATCTATTAGCCAATCGCTCCACTGCTCTAAAACATCTCCGCATCGCAGTGTGAGAGTTTTATCTGTTAGCTCTTTGCTAAAAGTCTGCTCTAAATGTCTGCATAAATCAGTATCAACCTCAAAAGCGGTGACCCGTTTGACTCTAACTAAATGTTTAGTCAAATCACCTAATCCAGGCCCAATTTCTACTATAGTATTAGTATTGTGGGGCATCGATTGGACGATTTGCACTAGTACGCTCTCGTCGTTTAAAAAGTTTTGACCAAATTTTTTCTTGGCAAGTGATGAGCGATCGTTTCGAGTCATTAGGTATTGTATCCTAAAAACAATAAATGAGACATTAAGTTTAAATTTTATCATTTTATATGCTAAAGAGAGTTATACTCATAGATGTAAAACTACTACAAAGGCTACAAACAATGAAGCAATCAGAGCGTACCAAGCGTATAATACCGTGTCTGGATATAAAAGATGGTCGCGTCGTAAAGGGTGTCAATTTTGTTGGATTAAAAGATGCTGGAGATCCATTAGAGATAGCTGCTAGATATAGTGATGAGGGGGCTGATGAGCTCGCATTTTTGGATATTTCAGCTACAAATGAAAATCGTGATACGATAGTAGAGTTAGTAGAGAGGGTTGTTGCACAAATTAATATTCCACTTACTGTAGGTGGTGGTATAAAAACGATAGAAAATATTGATAGGATATTATCAGCAGGAGCGGCGAAAGTGAGTATAAACTCAGCTGCAATTGCACATCCAAATATCATAAATGAGGGGGCTAAAAAATATGGCTCAAACTCTATTATGGTAGCGATTGATGTTAAAAAGATTGATGGAGTTTACCGTGTATTAACACACGGTGGCGAGAGAGATAGTGGTATTGATGCACTAGAGTGGGCAAAAGAGGTCGAATCACGAGGAGCAGGGGAGATACTGCTTACATCGATGGACGCCGATGGGACAAAAGCTGGGTTTGATTTAGATATCACCTCACAAATCGCAAAAGCTGTATCGATTCCTGTTATCGCAAGTGGCGGGGCTGGAAATATGGAGCATATGAGAGATGCACTAGTTGCTGGTGCGGATGCGGCACTTGCTGCTAGTATATTTCACTTTAGAGATATAGAGATAAAACCTCTAAAAGAGTATCTACAATCACAAGGGATAAGTGTAAAAATATAATGATAGTTTGTGCTGGGGAGATTGAGACATTTGAGTTTGCTACGCCTATTGGTATTGGGTTAATTGATAGTGCTATTAATCTAACGAGAATATGTTTAGAGGAGCGACCTAAATATCTACTATTTGTAGGGAGTTGTGGCAGTTATGGAGAGCATAAAATCCACGATATTATCGAGTCTAAAACCGCCTCAAATATTGAGATAGGATTTTTGGATAATCGCTGCTATAGCCCTATAGATAATGTCATCTCCACATCCACAACCGATGGTGATATCATTATCAACTCATCAAACTATATCACAAGCGATAGAGACTCAATGAGCAGATTTAGTGCTCTAAAGCTAGGTGGCGAGAATATGGAGTTTTTCTCCGTTTTACGAGTCGCACAGATATTTAATATCCCTGCTGGTGGAGTTTTTTGCGTTACTAATTATTGTGATGAGAATGCACATCGTGATTTTATAGCAAATCACGGTTTTGCTAAAAGCTTGCTAGCAGAGTATGTAAATGATAGAGGGCTTTTAAAGTGAACTCTATATTAGATTATACAAAAGATGAGCTATCTGCACTAATAAAACCCTCTTTTAGAGCCAAACAGATTTGGGGATGGGTCTATAATCGCTATGTTTATAGTTTTAGCGAAATGGAGAATCTGCCAAAAACTATGAGGGAGGAGCTCTCTAGTAGATACTCTATTATGCCTCTAAAGATAGCTAAAAAAGAGCTCTCAAGCGATGGCACTATCAAATATCTATTTGAATTAGCCGATGGTAAGACGATAGAGACTGTCTGGCTAAAGATGAAAGATATAGAGTACAACGACGATGGCTCACTTAAGCATGAGGCTAGATATACAGTTTGTGTATCGACTCAGGTGGGGTGTAAAGTAGGGTGTACATTTTGTCTTACTGCAAAGGGTGGATTTAGCCGAGATCTATCAGCAGGAGAGATAGTAGCACAAGTACTAGCTGTGAAAAAAGATAATAATCTCGCACCGCAGAGGCGATTAAACATCGTCTATATGGGGATGGGAGAGCCACTAGATAATCTAGATAATCTCATAAAAGCGATAGAGATTTTAGCAGATCCTGATGGTCTAGCTATCTCACCAAAACGCCAAACAGTCTCTACAAGTGGACTAAGTACTAAAATTGATAGATTAGGCGAGAGGGATTTAGGTGTGCATATCGCAATTAGTCTACACGCAGTAGATGATGAACTACGAAGTGAGCTAATACCGATGAATAAGGCGTATAATATCGCCTCTATCATCGATGCAGTCAAGCGATTTCCGATAGATTCACGCAAGAGAGTGATGTTTGAGTATCTCGTTATAAAAGATAAAAATGATGATATAGCCTCCGCTAAAAAGCTCATAAAATTGCTACATGGTATAAAAGCCAAGGTAAATCTAATCTACTTTAACCCTTATGAGGGGAGCGATTATGGACGCCCAAGCCGAAAATCGATGATAGAGTTTAGTGATTATCTCATAAAGCATGGATTATTGTGTACTATCAGAGACTCCAAGGGTCTGGATATTTCAGCAGCGTGTGGGCAGTTAAAAGAGAAGAATTTAGCAGAGGGTGGTATATGAGCGGGATGGATCTATTTCAGATTATATTTTTGATTATAGTCGTAGCGATAGGGTTTGGCGGATTTATCTGGGCGGTTATGAAAAAGGATTAGTCTGTGATAGCTAGGCAACCTATAGTTAATGAGCGAGGCTCATTATTTGCATATGATTTGCTCTCGCTAGTGCAGGGGTTTGATACTCAAGTAACATCAACGCTTATAAATGCGATGCAAAGCTCTATCGGATTTGATAAAGCGGTGGGCAAAAGGCTAGGCTTTGTGCGTGTTGATAAGACTTTTGTAATGCACGATTTGCTAGATTTGATACCAAAAGATAGAGTAATTTACTCTATTTTAGATACAGAGTTTGATGATGATTTTGTCTATAGATTAAAGCAGTTAAAATCGATGGGCTATAGGCTCGGGATTAATGACTGTTTTGTCGATGCTATGGTTATCAAAAAGCTAGAGCGAGTATTTAACTATATCGAGTTTATAAAAATCGATATCTCAAAATCTAGACATCTGCGTCGTGATGATATTTTACATATCAAAAGCTTTGGTATAAAAGTTATCGCATCAAAGATAGACTCACACGATATCCACGCAGAGTGCGTCTCAAATGGGTTTGATTACTATCAGGGATTTTTCATATCAAAACCAAAAGCGATAGAGAACGCACCACTAACGATAGATCATGATAGTGCTGTGATGCTGTGGAATCTACTGCGAACAGAGGCTACGACGCAAAAACTAGCAGAGGCGTTTGAGCTAAATCATCTCATCTCGCTAAAGCTGATACGATTTGTAAACTCAGCTATGTTTGCTCTAAAAAATAGCGTCTCATCGATGCGTCATGTGATAACACTGCTAGGTAGAGATACGCTCTCAAGATGGCTAATGCTACTGATGTTTTCTGAGAGTGAGCAAAACAACACAAACAGCGCACCGCTACTGCTGATGGTGGTGAATCGCACAGAACTTATGGTGGAATTATTAGCACTCATAAAGCCAAACGCATCAAAACAGGAGCAATCGAGTGTCTATTTTGTGGGGATGCTATCGCTGATACATCTGCTGTTTAATATACCACACCGCCAAGCCCTAAAGAGTCTAAATGTCGCACCAGAGATTGAGCGAGCACTCTTTGAGGGGGATGGGTTTTATGGAGATTTACTGCAGGCTGTTAGATCTATAGAGATGGCGGATATGGCTGGTTTAGAGGGCTTTTTATCTAAATACTCTATCACAAAAGAGCAGATAGAGACGCTAATCGCCACTGCGATGGAGAAGGTAAATCAATTTGATGAGATGATGAGCTAGATATGTATAAAAAGTGGGTAAAACGGTTTGTAATCTACTCGCTTTTATCGCTCATTATCTCATCGCTGCTCATATTTATCTATATATTTTTTCCTAAACTGCTAGATTCTATCGACTCGCAAATGCGTGATAGTATGTTTGTATATCGTGGCGAAATTGCCCATAATGATAATATAGTTATCGTAGATATCGATGAGAAATCACTCGCCTCACTAGGTCAATGGCCATGGAGTAGAGATAAGATAGCACGCATTTTAGATAATCTAGATAGTGCCGCTATTGTCGGGCTTGATATCGTTTTTGCTGAGTCTGATAGAACATCGCCATCACTGATTTTAAAAAACTATAACCTAGATATAGAGTTAGATGATTATGATGAGGTGCTCTCACAAAAAATCGCCTCTTCTCCTGCGATTTTGGGATATTTTTTCGATCTTAGTCATAAAACAGATGACGCAGATGCTGATATCTCCATACCTGCTATATTTATCGAGAGCGGTAAAAATGAGTATAATGATTTTATTCCAAAGGCAAACTCTGCTATTTTAAATATAGAGAGCTACCAAGATAGTGCATACTCTAGCGGATTTTTAAACTTTATCCCAGATAGCTCAGCAATCGTACGAAGTGGTATTTTAACCATCAACTATGATGATATAATCTATCCATCACTCGCACTAGAGATTGTGCGAATTATCACAGATACGGCTAGGGTGAGGGTTGAGTATGATGATAATGGTGTGTCTCACATCATATTAAATGAGATTTCCATCCCCACAGATAGATATGCGCAGATGTTTATCAACTATAGGGGTGCACAAAAAAGCTTTAGATATATCAGTGCATCTGATATCTATAGTGGCGATTTTGACAAAGAGCTTATCGATGGTAAAATAGTACTCATCGGCACTAGTGCCACGGGGCTTTTTGATTTACGAGCTACGCCATTTGATAGTGCGATGGCAGGTGTCGAGGTGCACGCAAATATTATTGATAATATTTTAAGCGGTGATTTTATACAAAAACCATCATTTAGTGATGGATTAAACATCGTTTTGATAGTGTTTTTAACATTTTTATCTGTATATCTAATCACTCTTACGCCACTAATACTAAATATCCCTATCATTTTAGCACTGCTGGGTGGGTTTTTATATTTTAACTACTATATGCTTTTTATAGAGGGGATTATATTAAATATCATATTTGGTATTTTTGCCATAACAGTTGGCTCTATCTCATCTATGGTACTGGATTATTTTTACAACATCAAAAAGACAAAATCGATAAGAGCCAAATTTGCCTCAAAAGTCTCAAAGAGCGTAATGGAAGATATACTTCGCCGTGAAGAGGATGAGCAGTTTGTCGGCTCATACAAATATGTAACTATATTTTTTAGTGATATACGAGGATTTACAAATATCTCTGAAAAGCTCGGTGCTGTGGAGCTAGTGAAATATCTAAATCGCTATATGGATCCTATGAGTAAAATCATCATAAATCATAGTGGTACAATTGATAAATATATAGGCGATGCGATAATGGCGTATTGGAATGCACCACTAGATGTCGAGCATCACGCAGATGAGGCGGTGAGTGCTGCACTAGAGCAACTCTCATCACTAGAGGCACTAAATAGTGAGTTTAGGCGAGATGGACTCCCACCAATATCTATAGGCATAGGGATAAATAGCGGTGAAGTGGTCGTGGGTGAGATGGGAAGCGTACTTAGAAGCGATTATACAGTTATTGGCGATGCGATAAATCTGGGCTCTAGAGTGGAATCGCTCTGTAAATTTTATGGCTCTACGCTAAATATCACCCACTATACAAAAGAGCTACTAAAAAATGATTATATATTTAGATTTTTAGATAGAGTGCGTGTCAAAGGTAAAGATGAGAGCGTAGAGATATATAGCGTACTGCTTGATAATGCTAGTGGCATAGATGAGCTGAGTCTATATCACAGTGCGATAGAGCTATATCATAGCGGCCAATTTAGTGAGGCATTAGAGATATTTTTATCACTAAATGCTGATGTGAAAGTCTATGAGATATATATTGATAGATGTAGAGAGTTTATAGCTACCCCACCGATAGATTTCGATGGAGTCTATGATCATACAACCAAAGGCTAAAAGCTGTAGTAGATGTTTGTCTTTAGTGTATATTTATCATATTCATAGA
Source organism: uncultured Campylobacterales bacterium (assembly GCA_964650175.1). Classification (GTDB taxonomy): domain Bacteria; phylum Campylobacterota; class Campylobacteria; order Campylobacterales; family Sulfurimonadaceae; genus CAZYTC01. The sequence continues at coordinate 154,321 of CAZYTC010000001.1, forward strand.
GATTTTGGTTAGAGTGGTTGTTTATATATCTGCCACTTATGCCACCTGAGAGCTCTTTTGTGAAAGAGTGGATTATACCAGCATCGAGCGAAATACGGCTATCGTGTTTTTTGCTTTTATATATTGCTGGCTCTGCATCTTTATATCTATCGTAGTGGTACTCTATGCCACTAGATAATATAGTAGATGTCGTTAGTGGATAGAGGTTGCTATATCTTAGAGATAAAAAACCATAATCTACATTGTAGTGCGAACTGCCTATTTTATTGTCGCTACCGATAGTTACAGCAGCTGTATGGATTCCTAAATTTTCACTCAAATATCGTAGAGAGTTTGCTAGCTCATAGTAGTGAGAATCTCTAAATTTATAGTCACTTTGCTTGAAGCTCTTTTTGATAACTTTTGCTTTTAAGGCGTAGATGAGATTGTTATCTATGCGATAATCGAGTGATGGCGAAAATACATAATTATTTAGATAACTATTGCCATCTAGTTTGATATAGTTATAATCAAACATCGTAGAGAGTTTATAATCTCTTTGATAGTATGATAGCCCTGTGCCTAGTATGATGATATCTAAATCTTGAGCTTTTTCATTGTTGAATTTTTGTTTAAATCCTACTAGTTTACTATCTAGTGTGAGATTATCTGCTAGCTTATATGTATGATTTACATTTGCTAGATACTCTTTGAAATGATCGCTTTTGCCATCTGTTACACTTAGAGGGATTGAGCCAAAGTAGACATAGTTATCATCAGTTGTATTATATACATTTGAATCATATCCGATACCAAAACCCAAGGTTGCTTTAAAAAAGCTCTTTTGTGATTTTTGCTCTAGTGATGAGAGAGTCGTTGTGATATTATTTTTTACACTTTGTGGTAGCGATGGATCTACTAAAACCTCATCGTATAGCAGTTTTGCTTTATCATATTTGCCTTGTTTGAAATATGTTTGAGCTAGCTCTAGCTTTATACGACTATTTGATGGATTTTCTCGCAATATATCTATATAAATCTGCTCTGCCTCATCATATTTGCCTATCTCATACGCACTACGAGCTAGTATAAACTTACTATCGCTATCGTTTGTCGAGTGTTGCTGTAATAGCTCATAGCTCTCATAAAATGATTTATGATTATAGCTATCTAGAGCACGCTGAAAATGCTCATTTTCATAATTTGGGTTTGCTAGCAGATATATTGGAGCTAGTATGGTTAGTGCTGTTTTTTTCATTTTGTCTCCTATCTACCTATATCAAATGTGCCAGAAATATCGTGGTCTAGTGGTGTGCCACCTGTTGTAATACCCATAGGTGTATTTTTGTCTATGAATATATTTCCTCTAATGCTATCTATTTGTGAACCATAAAAGTTACCATTTATAGATGTAGCTGGATAGTCTGGATCTGATGCACTAAATCCATTTGCTGTAACTATGCCATCATGAATATCTAGAAAAATAGATCCGCCACTATAAGCAAAGTCGATTTCTCCGCCAAGAGAGGGAGCTTGACCTCCTAGGGTAAATATTAAGCTTAAACTATTTTGTGTAATTCCAGTTATGGCTGGATTATCTACTGCTATTGAGCCATTAAAACTCAGGGTTGTCGTAGCACTGCTATCTATGAGGGCTTGCACATATGCTGGGTCTGTTACGCCATTATCTATGCCTATATTCGCTAAATTATTCTCATCTCTAATCTCATCAGCCCAATATCCCCAACTATCAGGAGAGTCCACCATAGCCTCTGGCATCGCCGCAGGAGTTGCTATACCGCTATCATCTTCAAACCCGCCTGCTAGTGATAGTGTATTTAGTTGCCCCTTTACGCCATCTATACCAGATGTATCTATCGGCATAACTTCACTCGGTGGTGCATTATCATATGTTAATACATAGTTTCCAGATGGTATCTCTCTCATCTCATCAAATGACTCTACGAAAATCGCCCCATCGGTACAAAATACACTAGTTTGATCTCCATAAATCTCTGTTCCACGAATCCCGATAGATGCAGTAGATGTTTTGAGTTTAAATTTAGATGGATTTAGTTTGCCCACCTCTCCTGTGATAGCGTGAAATGCACCTTTTGCCACTTTTAAATCTGCTTTGTTAAGAGAGCTATTTTTCGCATCATATAGATAATCAGCGATATCTAGGGTAGAGTTTTTACCTATCGTGATGATGGTATTATCATTAAATGCGATTTTTACTTTTGAGTTTGCTTCTGTGTAGATATGATCATTCTTCTCTACACTATCGCCTACTTTTACTAGTAGTGTTTGATTGGCTCGCTTTATATTTGCCTTGCCATCTACGAGTGTTATGGAGCCTATAGAGGCTAGTAGTATATTAGTTGTTATTAAAAACAGGAGTATTATTCTCATCATTACCTATCCTTGTATAAGATATAAAATAATAACGAAAATAGTTTTTATAGTAGTTTAAAAAGAGATATTATCCTCTTGCTGAGGAGCACATTTTGAACTTTGTTCAAAATGTGAGCATTTAATCAGATAATCAGTAATCTATGATTAATGATGCTAAAAATGTTCTATCCATTCGTTTTGAATCCGCTGGTGGCACTGCTGCGTAGTCGATTTTATAGCTTAGCCCTAGAGAAAATATATCATTTATTTTATTCTCTATCCCTGTTTTTGAGTAGATGAAATATTTTTTCGTATCTTTTAGATTAGAGCGATATGATGCATCTTGCACAAATTTCAAATTATCCAAAATTTGATAGCTATAATCAAATCCCGCTTTTGCAGATAGGTAGCGATCTTGTTTGCCATCTTCTGGCTTATCTAGTGCATAGAGGATATTTCCTTGTATATTTAACTTCTGCTTCTCTGCATCTATCGCTTTATAAACCAAACCAGGTCCTGTGTAGAACTGATAATCAAACCCACTAAATCTATCTCTTTTGTACCCTAGCATATAGTTAAACGCCAGTTTTTCGCTAAAAGAGTAGTCATAGTTTAGCTCTGTTGCCCACTTCTCTTTTGATGTTTTTCCCTCATCGCTTGAGCGGTACGCCTCTAAAAATGCACGAAATTTATGCTCATCTATAGATTTAGCAACTTTACCTTCAAACGCCAGTGAGTCGGTGTTTGTGTTACCTTTTGTATTGATATATGAAAACTCACTATGAGTTACTAGCTCATTTTCTGATGCTAGTAGCACGCCTGAAAGTAGTGCTGATATGATTGCTATTTTTTTGATTGCCAAAGTGCCCTCCAAAATTATAAAAATTATAACTAAAACCACCAAAACGGTGATAGTTGGCACTATTATCGGATATATGCTATAAAATTGTAATAATTTCTTTAAATTATTACAATTTTATAGTAAGAGCGACTAGTCGCATGAGCCCTCCGCTGAGGAGCTCATTTTGGGCTTGGCTCAAAATGTGAGAATCAAATAAATAGTAACGACTAGTCGCATGAGCCCTCCGCTGAGGAGCTCATTTTGGGCTTGGCTCAAAAT
>CAZYTC010000001.1:157913-182850 GCA_964650175.1 uncultured Campylobacterales bacterium
GTGAGCATCAAAAATAAATCTTTTAAATATATTTTACGATTTTTTCAATATTGTGTCGCAGTTGTGGCGTCTGCTCACCTGCTCTATATCCAAATGCACATATTACAGCCGCACTTATGCCAAACTCTAAATCTAGTATCGCTTCCACTTCATCTTTGATAAATCCCTCTATTGGGCAACTATCAATACTTAGCGTCGCAGCATATGTCATCATATTTGCCATAGCAATGTAGCACTGTTTTGCTGCCCAATTCTCTAATAATACCTCATCATTTTCTATATTTGCTAGAAAATTAGCATATACGCCGATGTAGTTATCCACCGCTTCGCTTGATAGACCTCTGCGATTAAACATCGCTCGCACATAATCGCTATCGCTTTTGATTGACTCATTATCTGTGGTAAAAATCACTAGCTCAGAGCAATCAGTAATCTGTGATTGATTCCAGCACGCATTTTTTAGAGCTTTTCGCACATTCTCATCACGAATTACCAGAACTCGCCACGGCTCCATTCCAAATGATGATGGCGACATTCGCACCACATCCAACATACTATCAAACTGCTCTTGTGGTATCTTTTTCTCTCTATTAAAAACCTTACACGCATGACGAAATTTCATCGCCTCTATAAATTGTGACATAATCTCTCCTTTGTTTTATCGATAATATTTTGAGCTTTTATAAAATCTCGCACCAAATCATCTGTTATGTTATCTAATAGTGGTAAATATTTTATATATGTTGCCCACGGTTTTTTAGACGCCTCTATTTTGCCTCGTTTTATCAGCTCAAAGCTCACCGCTGCATTTATAAATCCTCGCAGCAGTCTCACATAGTCGCTATCTTCAAATCTGCGAGCAAACCACAGTGCCTCTAGTGCCTCGTGAGCCTCGAAAAATAGATTATTTTCTAAAAATCTCTCAAAATCATCAAACGCCTCTAGTGCAGTTGCATATTTTTTCGCCAATAGCCTCTGCCTCCGCGTAAACTGATACAATGATGATGCGGAAATTTCGCTCTAAACTCCGCTAGCCTCGCCGTCGTCTCTTTGCCACTATCACAATAAAAGACAAACACGCTCCCCACTGGCTCATTTTTTAGCAGAGGTGGCGAATAGACTACGCTTTTTATACCATCGATAGGCTTTAGTATCGTATCTATGAGTAGCACTTTTACGCCACTATCTTCTAATATTTTTTTGTTTTGCAAGAACTCCTCTTGCGTCCACTCATCTATGTTTAAATCTATCATCTCTCCCCTTATGCTTTTAAATCAAAACAATTTCATAAATAATACCACCTTTTTGAGATAAACTATCGCTATGGCTAAAAAGAATAAAAAACTACTAAAACTAAACCAAGCGATACGGCAATATTTTGATGATGATGGATTTGATGAGGGGATTGAGCGGGTAGATGAGGCGACTTTAGTGGCTTTGGCTCATGCGATAGGTGTCTATGATGGCACTACTAAAAAATCAGATTTGATACGGCTATATCGCAGACTCTGGTCGGATGCTGATGCTCATATAAGAGAGCTGATTGTTGATTTTTTCAAAAGCGAGGGGGTGCACTATCCGCGAGCTATTAAACGAGAGAGAAATATCGATAAGTTAGATAAAATCAATGAGCTACTGGATGCTTTTGAGATAGATGATGATGAGAGACGGGATTTGATATCTATATTTATAGATACAAAAACACGCAAGATTACGCCTCTTAACATAGAGATAAAGCTAGAGTATATCAGATATATAAATAGACGCCTTGAGATAGAAAAAGAGCTAGATATCACATTTAACTATGATGATAGTTTTGAGTTTTATGCACCGCTAACATATACTATAGGCGATATAACATTTAGTAAAATTGGTGTTATAAAATCAGCAGTTATAGATGATGAAAAACTCCGTGGTGATGGACTGCGAGAGCTACTAACGCAGTTAAAACACTCACTAACAAATCAAAAACAAGAGCAACTAAATAGATTTTTAAAATCACTAGATTTAGACAACCACAGATATCTAGAGCGTGATGAGATTCTATCACTTCTCAAAGGCTCTAGCCCAAGCGATAAGATATATCCTGCTATCGATGCAGATAAACTAGAGAGTGTTTTAAAATCTGCTGTTAGTGTAGTAGGTAGTGATGTAGTGGTGAGGGTTGGTAGTAGTTTTGTGCCACCATTTGCTACCAAAAGTTATAGCTACAAACTAGAGCTACATATCGATATAGATGAGCTATCGCGTCAAATATGGCTGGGCGAGGAGATAGACTTAGGGATAGAGCGAGCTTCGATAGAGGCAGAGAGTCAGTTTGTAGATGAGTTAGAGCAGGTGGTTTTAGAGGCGAGAGATAGAGTTGCAAAGCTCGGCTATGATGATGAGATGCTCTATAATGCGGTATATGAGATACTATTTGCTAGTAGCGATTTTAATCTCCATATCAGCCATAAGCTCTATCGTAAGACGCTGTTTGAGTTTAACAAAGCGATAGAGGGCGAGCTATTAAAAAAACAGCGACAATCACTACTAGCAAAGACTATCAGGGATTTTAAAAACCTATTTCCGCTGGCTAGGTCGCTACGAAGACGGCTTATTTTACATGTGGGGCCTACAAATAGTGGTAAAACATATACTGCATTTGAGTCGCTCAAATCTGCCGATACGGGCTATTTTTTAGCACCACTGCGACTGCTGGCACTAGAGGGTTATGAGGATTTAAAATCCAGTGGCATAGATGCTTCGCTCATTACGGGCGAGGAGCAGATTATGAGCGATAGCACTACGCATATCAGCTCTACTATCGAGATGTTAAACTTTGATAGTGAGGTAGATGTCGCTGTTATCGATGAGGTGCAGATGATAGGCGATCGTGATCGCGGCTGGGCGTGGGCAAATGCTATCATCGGAGCTCCTGCAAAAACACTTATAATGACGGGCTCATCAAATGCGATAGAGGCGATAAAAGCACTCGCTGAGTATTTAGATGAGCCACTAGAGATTGTAGAGTTTACTCGCAAAAGCCCACTAGAGCTGATGCGTAGCGTCACGCCACTAGATAATATAGAGCCAAACACTGCCGTGATAACATTTTCACGCTCTCAGGCACTGCGGCTAAAACAGCAACTCTCTAGCAGATATCGTGTAAGCATCATCTATGGTAACCTGTCTCCAGAGGTTAGACGCGAGGAGGCACGCAGATTTAGAGAGGGCGAGACAGAGATTTTAGTCGCCACAGATGCCATCAGTATGGGGCTAAATCTGCCGATAAAGACGATACTATTCTCTCGCGCTGATAAGTTTGATGGGGTAAAAGATAGGATTTTAAGCGTTAGTGAAATACAGCAGATCGCAGGTCGGGCAGGGCGTTATGGACTCCATGAACACGGCTATGTGGGGGCGATTGATAAAAAGACGCTATCGATTATAACAGCATTTTATCACAATGAGCCAGAGCAGATTAAAATCCCATTTGGAGTGATGGCAAATTTTGATCATGTGATGTTGGTTTCAAATATACTAGAGGAGCAATCGCTCTCTAAAATCATCGAGTTTTTTGTAGAGAATATGCAGTTTGAAGGACCATTTCGTGCGGTAAATCTAGACTCTATGCAAGAGACATCTAAAATTATAGATAGATATGATTTGCAGATGAGAGAGAAATTTATCCTAGCATCAGCACCGCTATCGACGAGTTCGCCACTGGTGATGAGCTCATATGAGAGATATATTAGAGCCCTTGTGCAGAAAAAACCGATAGCTTTTATACCGCCTAAAAATTTAGGGCGAGTGGCACTCACTAGCGATGAGCTACTAGAGGCGGAGGATAGAATAAAAGAGATTAGCCTATATCTGTGGCTATCGTATAGATTGGGTGAGTATTTTATCGATTCAGAAAAGGCAAAATCATATCGAGCAGAGCTAAATAGATTTATCGAAAACTCTCTAAAAGAGAGCCATTTTAGACCTAGATGCAGACTCTGCTCTAAACCACTGCCACTAAACTATGAGTTTGGGATATGTCAGAGCTGTTTTATAAGAAACAACAGAGCAAACAAAGCCCCTAAGCGATATGGGAGGTAGTTTATATTGCGATGTGCACTTCTTGTAATGATAGATGGATTGCTTCAGCCTAGAGGCTTCGCAATGACGAAGTTGTCACTGTGAGAAGTGTAGCTGTGTCTATGAATTGATATCAGATGTCACTGCGAGGAGTGTAGCGACGCGGCAGTCTATGAAGTGATATTGTATTAGACTGTTACGCTTCGCTTGCAATAATGGAGTTTTGGCACAATAGCCTAAAACCATTTTACAGTTTTTAACTCTTTGATTCTAGAGAAGTGTTTGTGATTATTTGTAACTAAAGCCATATTATTGGCGATAGATATCGATGCTATCATCAAATCCATATCTGCGATAATATTGCCATCTTTTTTCAGTTTTGCTTTTATTTGTGCAAATATTTCACTCGATTTTTCATCGAACTCTAAAATAATAAAGTTGTCTAAAAACTCTCTAAATTTTGCTAAATTTTCAGCAGGTTTACTAGAGTTGTACGCACCATATATCAGCTCTGTATAGTTTATGCGAGTGGTATAGAGACTCTCTAGTTTTGTCATCTCTGCTACCACCTCTCTTTTGCCTTTTAGAAAGTATATTAATATATCGCTATCTAATATCATAGGCTCTCTGGCGAGAAATCTTTTGAGCTTTTGGAGCTTTTTATCTCTAGTAGCATATTATCAGCACTGCTACTATCTAGTACACCAGCATATTTTAGGATATTGTCTCTATTTTTGCTATTTTTTTTAGAGAAATAGTTTATAGATCTCTCGATGATATCTGTTTTGGTAGTGTTTAGCTCTTCGCTGAGTCTCTCAAGTGTTATCAAGATATTTTCACTCAATCTAAGATTTATAGCTCTCTTCATCGCCTATCCTTTTGTACTTACATATTATAGAGTATTTGATTTATTTTGTAAAGATATATCTCACACCGCATAATATGTAGCATTAGGGTGATGCACCACTAGAGCCGATGTTGATTGCTCTGGTACTATCTGAAATGTCTCTGATAATACTATGCCTAACTCTTGTGGCTTTAGCAAATCAAAAAGCACCTCATTTAGCTCTAAATCAGGACATGCTGGATATCCAAAACTATATCTAGCACCTCTATATCGGTTCATCCGCACATCTGCTAGTGTACTTCCCTCATCATCAGCTATATTTAAATCTAGTCTGATTTGCTTGTGCGTTATCTCTGCTAATGCTTCAGCTAGCTCTACACCTAGACCATGGACGAGGTAATATTCAGTAAATTTGCCCTCATCATATAGCACTTTTTCATATTCGCTTAGTTTACTTCCAGCACTAACACATGTTAGTCCCACTACATCGTGTCTATCGCTATGGAAAAAATCACTTAATGCTCGGTGAGGCTTTTTGCTCTGGCGTGGAAAATTAAAACTATGTGTCGCCCTGCCTATAACATCAGCTAACGGTTCGCTGTTTTGATTTTCTATCGTGTTATACCCCTCGCTCTCATCGAAAATGAGCAGGGTACTGTCATCACTACGACATGGCCAGTAGCCATAGACGATTTTTGGATCAAATAGTGCCTCATCTATAAATTGAGCTTTTAGCCTCTCATAAGCTGGATAGATGATGGTATCGAGCTGTTTTTGATACTCATCTTTAGTGAGCCCCTTGGAGCTATAGCCCCATCGCTGTTTAAATAAAATCTTGTGATTTACCCACTCAAACGCTAGATTTGCAATCTGTGGAGTGATATTCATCACTCTTCGACCCCAAAATGGCGGAGTAGGGATAGAGATATCGCGAGATGGCATCTTTAGCTCTGCAAATGGCGGTATGGTGATGGGCTCTTTTTTCTCGCTTACAATAACATCTGGTCTATCTGGATGGAGTTCTGTATTAAAATCACCCTTTTCGATACGGCTCATCGCAGTTACGCCATCAAACGCATCTTTGCAGTAAAATATCGGTCCTTTGTAGATAGGGCGACAAAAATCATCGATAAATGTACGAGTTAGTGCCGCGCCACCTAGCAGTATTGGCACCTCAACACCAGCTGCCGCTAGAGTTTCTAGGTTCTCTTTCATCACTTGAGTCGATTTAACGAGCAGTCCACTCATCCCAATGGCAGAGGCGTTTGACTCTTTGAGTGTATTTAAAAAGCTATCAAGCTCCACTTTTATCCCTAAATTTATAACTTTAAAGCCATTGTTTGAGAGGATAATATCGACTAGGTTTTTGCCCACATCGTGCACATCGCCCTTGACTGTGCCTAATACTAGCGTCGTATCTGTCGCTTTTTCAATCTTTGGCAGGTATGGATTTAGCACATCTACCGCCGCTTTCATCGTCTCAGCACTCTGAAGTACAAATGGCAATTGCATCTGCCCTGAGCCAAATAGCTCTCCGACCACCTTCATCGCATCGATTAGTATCTCATTTACGATTTTCTCTGCCGCTATGTGATGACGAGCTTCATCCACTAGTGGTAACATCCGCTCTTTATCACCATCTAGTAGTAGTTTTGCGATTTTCTCCTCATAGCTCATCGCATTGTACGCCTCATCTTCAGCAGCGTTATCTACCGCTTCTCGTGAGTCAAAATGGTTGATAAAATTAAATAGTGCAGCACCATCAGGCAGACGGTTAAATAGTAAATCTTCACAGATTTGCAGATCCTCTGGGCTGATTTTAGCTATTGGGATAATATGTTTTACATTTATAATAACAGCCGTTAGCCCCGCAGCGATACAGTGGTGCAAAAATACAGAGTTTAGAAATGGCCTAGCGTCTTTGTCTAGTCCAAATGAGATATTTGAGAGCCCTAAAATCGCCCCCACCTCTGGATGACGAGTGCGTAACTCTCTGATAGCATCTATGGTCTGTATAGCAGCATCTCGGTACTCCTCATCGCCACTACCGACAGTAAAAGTGAGCAGATCAAAGACCAAATCGGCTGGATTTATACCATGAAGCTGTGTTGCTCGCTCATAGATTCGCTCTGCCACCTCTAGTTTCATCTGGGTGGTTTTTGCCATACCCACCTCATCGATAGTAAGACACACCAGTGCCGCTCCAAACTTTTTAGCCAGAGCACAGACGGCGTCAAATTTTTCTATACCATCTTCTAGATTTACAGAGTTTATAATTGCTTTGCCACCGATATTTTTTAGAGCAATCTCTAGTGCATTTATCTGCGTAGAGTCTGGCATCATCGGCAGATTTATCTTTTGAGCATAGAGACTCATCACCTCATTCATATCTTTACTCTCATCACGCCCAGCAAAACCGACAGATAGATCTAGCACATGAGCACCTGAGCGAACCTGCTCTTGGGCGACTGCCAGAGTTCCTGCGTAATCTTCTGCTAGTAGCAACTCACGAAACGCCTTTGAGCCTGTAGCGTTTGATCGCTCACCCACTAGTAGTGGTGCGGGCTCTTGCATTAGAGTAACGGTATTAAATAGTGATGCTAGAGCGTTTGGTTGAGAGCCACTAGGTGCTTTTGGAACTATATCCGCTGTGGCATTTACTAGCGCTCTGATGTGCTGAGGTGTAGTACCACAACATCCACCTAAAAATGAGACCCCATCAAACTCTAAAAACCCCTTTTGCCTATCGGTAAACTCATCTGGTCCCATCGGATAAAATGAGTATCCACCACGGTTTTGTGGCAGTCCAGCATTGGCATGAACTGAAATTGGTTTGCCCCACACTTCGCTAATAGTTTTTATATGTTTTGTATATTGCTCTGGCCCGGTACCGCAGTTAAAGCCTAGAGATAGGATATCAAATGGCTCCATAATGGTGCTGATGGTTTGAGCATCTGTACCAATTAGCATCGTTCCAGCTAACTCGATTGTAACTGAGACCATAATAGGCAGAGAGCTGTTTTTCTCTCTGTTTGCCGCTTCACACGCATGCAATGCTGCTTTTATCTGCAGCGGGTCTTGGCATGTCTCTAGCAAAAATATATCAGCCCCACCATCGATAAGCCCCAAACAACACTCCAAATACCCCTCATACATCTCATCATATGTGATATGAGAGAGTGATGGCAGTTTCGTCCCAGGTCCTATAGAGGCGAGTACAAATCTCGGATGCTCTGGCGTGCTAAATTTATCACACATATCACGACAAATCTTTGCACCAGCGTATGAGAGCTCATAGGAGCGATCACCGATACCATACTCATCTAAAACCCATCTAAATGAGCCAAATGTATTTGTTTTAATGAGATCTGCACCAGCAGTTAGATAGGCGTGGTGGATATCGCCGATAATATCAGCTGCTGTGGCATTTAGTAGCTCATTACACCCCTCTAATCCTTCCCACGCAGACTCTGGAATCTGCTCGGCTCGCTCTTGAAGCTGTGTTCCCATCGCACCATCTATGATTATAGGGCGATTTTTTATAGTGTTTAATAGGTAATCTTTAACTAACATATAACTCTTTTTAAAATAGTAGAGCCGTCTGACTGAATGCTCTCGCGACTAGTCGCTCTTGTTTGGACATTTTAACAAATATGAGCATAAGAGCTTCTAAGTAATAAAATATAATTTTTTTGATACACTCTATTTTATGAGAAATTTACTACTAATATTAATTTTTACTATATCGCTCTTTGCAAAAGAGCAGATTACACTACAGTTGCCATGGTATGGTCAGTTTCAGTTTGCAGGCTACTATATAGCAAAGCACAAAGGCTTTTATGATGAGGCGGGTTTGGATGTAAAAATTTTAGATGCATCTAGTGGTTATGACCCCATAACTGCGGTAAAAACTGCTCGTGCTAACTATGGAGTAACTAGAACATCACTAGTAAAAGAGTATGCTAGCGGAGAGCCATTAGTGGCTATGATGGCGGTCTATCAGGCATCTCCTATGATGCTACTAGTACGCAAAGACTCTGGTATAAAGACGGTCAAAGATTTACGCAACAAGCGGATAATGATAACTGATGATACGCTAAATAGTATCGAAATTAGTGCGATGATGCTAGATAATGGGCTTAGTAAAGATGATTTTATTATCCAAGAGCACTCATATGATCCGCTTTCGCTCAAAAATTTCCAGACTGATGCAATGTTGTGTTATACATCAAATGAGCCCTATATTTTAGAGAAAAATGGCATAGCTACAGCAGTAATCCACCCCAAAGATTATGGCATAAACTACTACAATGATATACTATTTACATCACAACAAGAGCTGCTACACAATAGTAGCCGTGCAGAGGAATTTTACGATGCAACCATCAGAGGGTGGCAGTGGGCGTTTGAGAATATCGAGCAAGCCGCACTCATAATGCACGAGCACTATAATCCCAAAAATAAATCTATAGATGAGCTCATCTATGAAGCAAAGATTTTGAGAGATTTGGCATTTGTGCCTGATAGTGCATTTGGCGAGATAAATATCAAAAAAATAGAATCGATTGCACAGCTATATAAGAGGTTAGGGCAAATCGATAAAATCCCACCACTAAATGGTTTTGTATATAAGAAAAACAAATTCTTTTTAGTCGATAAAGAGAGAGAGTTTTTAGAAAATATTAAAACAATACGAGTCGCAGTAGATAAAAATTGGCCCCCACTAGAGTTTATAAATTCCAGTGGTGAAGTGACAGGCATTAGCGTCTCATATTTGAAATTTCTAGAAAACAGACTAGGCATAGAGTTTATATTAGATAGTAGTTTTAAAAATAGAGAGGATGCACTAGAGAGTCTAGATAATTCAGAGATTGATATCGTCTCTACGACGCTAGTGACTCCTGAAAATAGTAGCAAATATCTATTTTCACGCCCCATCTCTAGGCAATCTATAGTTATAGTTTCACAATCAAATGTGGGATATATAAACGATATCAACGATTTAGTGGGTAAAAAAGTAGCAGTAGCAAAAACATACAATAGCGAGTATATACTAAAAAAACACTATCCACAAATCGAGGTTGTAGAGGTAGCTACACCACTAGAGGCACTGCGAGCAGTCTCTGAAAATAGAGCATATGCAACAGTTGATGCGATAGGTGTATCTAGTTATCTAAGAGAAAAATATAATATCAAAAATGTAAAAATCTCAGGAGAGACGCCATATACATCAGAGGTGGCATTTGCATTTAAAAAAGATAATGAGATTTTAGCAAACATCATAAACAAGGCACTTTTATCTATGGATTCGCTAGAGTATGCGACGATGCATAGCCAGTGGATAGATATCAAGCAAGATAGAGTATCTGATTATAAGATTATCTGGATTATGGGGCTGATATCTTTGATGCTTTTGATGTTTATGTACTATAAAAATAGACGCCTAGATACTATAGTAACAGAGCGAACTATCGAGCTAGAGCAGTTAAATGAGAAGCTACAAAACGAGATAGAGCAGGCTGTGGAGAAAAATAGAGCTCAAGAAAAACTGCTAATGCAACAATCTAAAATGGCAGAGATTGGCTCACTGCTAGAGTCTATCGCCCATCAGTGGAGGCAACCGCTAAACATTCTGGGTCTTTCGATGACACGGCTTAGTTTGATGTATGGATTAGATCCAAAAAGCGATACAGCAAAGATATTAAATATCGCCGAAGCACAGATACAGTTTATGTCACAAACGATAGATGATTTTAGAAACTTTTTCAAACAAGACCGCTCTAGAGTCTCTACAAATATTCACGATATTATCAATGATGTTGTATCTTTGCTAAAACCTCTAATGACGCAAAAAAAGATAGAGGTAGAGCTACATGTCGATAAAGATATAGAGGCGCTAGTCTATCCAAACGAGCTAAAGCAGGTGCTAATAAATGTGATAAACAACTCACGAGAGGCGATAATCGCAAATAACTCTAGCGTTAGGCTAATTAGCATCTCATGTCATGATATGGATGAGTATTGTGTTATAGAGATTGAAGATACAGGTGGCGGAATAAAATCAGAGATACTTGATAAGATTTTTGATCCATATTTTACGACAAAGTTTGAATCTCAAGGCACTGGAATAGGTCTATATATGTCAAAAACTATAATTGAAAAACATTTCCAAGGCAGGCTTCTAGCTAAAAATACTCATCGAGGTGCTAAAATCGAGGTGATGTTAAATAAAAATATAAAAGAGGATGAGAGTGAGTAAGATATATCTAGGTGGCGGATGCTTTTGGTGTATAGAGGCGGTATTTAGCCGCACTATCGGTGTAGTGAGTGCCATCAGTGGCTATATGGGCGGTGCTAGAGCTAACCCCACATACGAGCAAATCTGCACAGGTGTTACAGGTCATGCTGAGGTGGTAGAGGTAGTTTTTGATGATGAGCAGATTGATTTAGAGGAGATTTTAGAGATTTTTTGGGCTATTCATGATCCCACCTCACTAAATCAACAGGGAGCTGATAAAGGGACACAATATCGCTCAGCGATTTTCTACACATCATTAGAGCAGTTAGAGATAATAGAGAAATCGATTGAGGATATTAGCAGTTTTTATGATAAGCCAATAGTTACAGAGGTTAAATCAGCGCCGCCATTTTATAAAGCAGAAGAGTATCATCAAGATTACTATAGCAATAATCCAAATCAGGGGTACTGTTACGCTGTAGTGCGACCAAAGGTTGAGAAGTTTATGAAAAATTTTAAGAGTTTGGTGAGGTGATTTTTCAGATGCGATGAGGGTTTTTAGCTATATTTGCTATATAAATTTCTGAGTCTCTCATCATTTGTTATAAGTTTTGCTTTTGCTCTTAGTGCAGTTGCACAGATAATTGCATCTGGTAATTTTATCTTGTTGTTTTCTCGTAGCTCAATAGTCTTTTGCGCTATAGATTCATCTATGTAAATTATCTCTAAAAATGAGAATAGCTTTTTTATAAAAGCCCTTTGTGTCTCATCGCTAAATGGATAGCCAAGCACCTCTATGTATGTTATAACAGATACAGTCAATATGGAATCATCATCGGCTATGTCATCTAAATCAATTATGTTTTGAGATAGATATATTATGATATTTGAGTCTAATAAAACCATCAGTTCCACTCATCTCTGATAGAGCGTTGCCACTTTATTGGGTCTTTTATATCTTCAAATATTTTGACATCAGAGTTATCTAATAAATGCTTTAGTGACTCTTTTTTACTCATATTTACAGGCTTTATCTCCTCTATTTCTACCCCTTTTTCTCTCAGGCTCTCTAGTAGAAATATCACATTTTGGTAGATGCTATCTTTTATGCTAAGTCTAACTGTTCGCATAGCTCATCCTATTGTTGTAGTTTGGTCATTATATCATAAATCAAAATTATGATTGATAAGATATATTATTGTAATTTTATAGTGTATTGGTGGTAATAAAGCAGAAATAAAAAGGCTCTCCCAGATACCTGCGGCACAAAGCATAAATAGGTGTGCTGCTGTATTCCTACCCTGACACGGTGTCTATATACACCCTTGCACAGGTCTAGAAGAGTTGTGGCATTATAGCGATAAATCAGTCTAAATGCAATATAATAACTCTATGATTTATATAATTTGTGCATTAGAGATAGAAGCTAGAGCCATCATAGAGCACTTTAGGCTCAAAAAATCATCACAATTTGCTTTTGTTACATATAAAAACGATGAGATAGTTGTCGCTATTAGTGGTATAGGCAGAGATAATGCTATCATCGCTACTAGTGCGATTTGTGGTTTTTATGCTCCAAAACCAAGCGACATAATCATCAATATCGGTATTTGTGGCGGTGGTGATGAGGTGGGCAGGGCGTTTTTAATCCATAAAATTATAGATAGAGATAGAGACTACTATCCAGATATTTTGTTCTCTCACGCTCTAGTAGAATCTAGCATAGAGTGCGTTGGCTCTAGCATAGAGAGTCCCCAAAATCATCTAGTAGATATGGAGAGTGGTGGGGTTTTTGTAGCAGCTTCGCGATTTTTCAAACTTCATCAGATAGCGTTTATTAAAATAATCTCAGATAATTTTAACCCACAAGGCGTTACAAAAGAGCTAGTAGATAATCTAATGCGTCAAAATCTCGTCCCTGTTTTAGAGACGATAGAGTCGCTAAAAAATAGCACTATAAAAAATCAGATATTTAGCGATGATGAGCAACACTCTATCGATAGGGTGCTAGGATTTTTTAGTGTTACAGAGCAAAATCGGCTAAAAAATAGCATCTATTTTTATAGATTTAGAGATAGTGCTAGAGAGCTATATCTAGATATAGATGAGCCAAAAAACAAAAGAGAGCGAAGAGAACTGTATGAAAAACTCATCAGCAAATTTGAAGCTATTTAGTCATCTATATATAGAAAAGAGGGTATTAAATCATCCAAAAACCGCGATGATAGTGGATAAATTTCACGCTTCACAAATTATAGAGATTGATCACTATAAAGATATATTTAACCGCCCATCACAGAGTTTTGTGGCTCAAAGTGGCTCTAAAAATCTCATACTAGCACACAAAGAGGGGCGATTTTTACATAGTGGCTCACAATATAGTGATGGCTTTGGATTTGATAACTTTTTTTACGCCTCTAGTGTGATGGGGTGCCTGTATGATTGCTCATACTGCTATCTGCAGGGGCTCTATCCATCAGCAAATACGGTGCTAGCTCTAAATCTAGAGGATGCTTTTAGTGAGCTAGAGCCACATTTAAATAGCCCTACACTCGTGGCGACATCTTATGATACTGATACGCTAGCGATAGAGTCGCTCACAAATCAGACATCTCAGTGGCTAGAATTTGTTCAAAATAGAGAAAATCTACACCTAGAGATACGCACAAAGAGTGCAAATATCAAGGTTTTTGAGCGTTTTATGGCTCTAGAGCAGGTGGTAGTTGCATTTACAATTTCGCCTCAATATATTATAGATAGATATGAGTTTCATACCCCATCACTGCAGCAGAGATTGCGTGCTATTAAAAAGCTAAGCGAGCGAGGCTGGCGAGTGCGAGTCTGTATTGATCCTATCATCTATAGTGGTGATTTTATCGCTATATATCCACCTTTGATTGATGAGCTTTTTAGTGTTATTGAGCCAGAGAGGTTAGAGCATTTGACGCTAGGGGGCTTTAGAATGTCGCAATCTCATCTGCGGAGTCTGAAAAAATTAGCACGAGATGATATCGCGTTTTTTCCATATGAGATAGAGGATAATATGGTGAGTTATCCCTCACAGTTAGAGGATTTTATACTGGGTGTTATGGAGAAAAAGGCAAAAGAGTATCTAGATGATAAGAGGATTAGGGTATGGAGACGGCAGTAGTAACAGGTAGTAGCTCAGGCATCGGAGAGGCGATAGCTAGATTTTTACTCTCTCGCGGATTTAGGGTGATAGGTATTAGCAGAAGTGCAGGGCTGATAGAGGATGAGAACTTTAGCCACTTGAGGTGTGATTTGAGCAACCCATTAGAGCTAAGAGGGCTAAAAAAGCAGCTACCTAGAGATATTAAAGTATTAATAAACTCTGCAGGATTTGGCAGGTTTGCTCCCCATGAAGAGCTAGATATCGATACGATTTTATCTATGAGTATGTTAAATCTAACAGCCCCTATTGCACTGGCAAATATGATGCTGCGAGAGCTAAAGCAAAGTGGCGGAATCATCATAAATATAACATCGATAGAGGCGACTAGGTACTCTAGACACTCAGGGCTATATAGTGCGACAAAGGCGGGGCTTCGCTCATTTGGGCTCAGTCTATTTGAAGAGGTGCGAAATGCTGGTGTGAGAGTAGTAACGATAAATCCAGATATGACCGATACGAGCTTTTTTGATAACTTGCGTTTTGGGGTGGGTAGCAGTGATGATACAAAGCTCTTTTGTGATGATTTGGTGCGAGCGATAGAGTATATTTTAGATTCACGAGATGGGGTTTGTGTGAGTGAGATGACTATTCGTCCTCAAAAGTTTGGTATCACTAAAAAATAATCGTAATTTGACGATAATAGTATAAATTAATATAAGCGACTAGTCGCGAGAGCCGTCTGCATAAGAGCTTATTTTGGGCTTTGCTCAAAATGTGAG
The DNA here is from genome assembly GCA_964650175.1 of uncultured Campylobacterales bacterium. Taxonomy (GTDB): domain Bacteria; phylum Campylobacterota; class Campylobacteria; order Campylobacterales; family Sulfurimonadaceae; genus CAZYTC01. The sequence goes on from CAZYTC010000001.1 coordinate 172,976, forward strand.
CGTTTAATCAGATGGCTCTACACAAAGGATGTGTGATGGCTGGAACCATAAGTTCACTAGGGATAGGATCGAATGTTTTAACGGCAGATGTAATCGAAAAGCTAAAGGCTAACGATGAAAGCATGATGATAAAGCCACTCGATAGAAAGATTGAGCTAGAGCAACAAAAAGGTCAGGCGTTAAAATTATTAGATAGTTTGATGAGCTCATTTGGTAGTAGTGTTAAATCGCTAGCTGATGATACGATGTTTCAAAAACGAACAGTAAGTGGAAACTCTGATAGCGTAAGTATGAGCGTCACATCAGGGGTAGAGGTGCAAGATGTCACCATATCTGATGTGAAGCTAGCACAAAAAAATATACTCCAATCAGCAAAATTTACTTCGCCAGAAGATAGCATAGCCACAGGAAATGGCACAATGACGCTAAAAGTAGATGGCAAAGAGATAAATATCGATTATACATCTAGTATGAAGCTAGAGGATTTGCGAGATGCCATAAATGAAAAAGCATCAGGTAGTGTAAAGGCCTCTATAATGCAGATAGGAGATGGCGATTATAGACTAATTCTCAGCTCTGAAAAGACAGGCGTAAATCAAAATATAGAGATTGCTGATAGCGAAAATGGTGCACTAGTACAGATGCTAAAGAGCAACGCATCAGAGATTGAGGATTTAGAACATCAGATAGAAAACGAAAGTGATGAGAGTGCAAAAGAGGCTCTAATGCAGCTATTAGATACTCTAAAATCAAATAGCTTAAGCACTATTCAAGAGGCGAGCGATGCATCATTTAAATATAACGGTATTACTCTAACTCGTAGTTCAAACACTATAGATGATATCGTAGTGGGTATGAGTATTGAGCTGCTACAAGATAGTGATAAGAGCACAAAACTATCTGTAAAACAAGATGTCGATGCGGTAGCTACAGAGATGTCAAATCTGGTGCAAAGTTATAATTCATTAATGAAGCAACTTAGCGATATGACGACAGCAAACCCTGAAAATGGCACAAAAGGTGTCTTTATGGGGGATAGCTCATTTACATCTATTGGGCGTGATGTTATGAGAACTATGATGGCTATGAGTCCAGAGGGGATGTCGTTGGCTCACTTTGGGATTGATTTATCTGAAGATGGGACGATGAGCTTTAAAGAGTCTGTTTTTAGAGATAAATTTAGTGCTGATCCAGTAGCTGCAGAGAAGTTTTTTAGCTCTAGAAATCATGAAAATCCATCTATTAGTGAGGGGATTTTTGTAAAACTCCAAGAGACAATGGAGAGATATACAAAATATGGCGGAGTATTAGAGAATCTAACAAATGGCTCAACCAATGAGCTAAAGACGCTCAATGAGAATAAATCTCGCACAAAAGCACTGCTAGATGCTAGGTACGATACGATGACTATGAGATTTGCTCAATATGACTCTATTATTAGCAGATTAAACAATCAATTTAGCTCGCTCAATATGCAGATTCAAGCGGCTATAAATGGTAGTTGATATATAATAGACAAATATATTTAAATCAGGTGAACTATGTTTGATAATAAAACTATTTTAATAACTGGCGGAACGGGAAGTTTTGGAAAAAAATTTGTTAAGATGGTTTTATCAAGATATTCACCTACAAAAATTATCATATTTAGCCGTGATGAGCTAAAGCAATATGAGATGGCTCAAGAGTTTGATGATAAGGCGATGCGATTTTTTATCGGTGATGTGAGAGATAGAGATAGACTGATGCGTGCTATGAATGGGGTCGATTTCGTCGTTCATGCAGCAGCACTAAAGCATGTGCCTATCGCAGAGTATAACCCGATGGAGTGTATAAAAACTAATATCGATGGTGCATCAAATGTTATAGATGCGGCGATAGAAAATGGCGTAAAAAAGATAATCGCACTCTCAACTGACAAAGCAGCAAATCCGATAAATCTATATGGTGCGACAAAACTTGCAAGTGATAAGCTCTTTGTAGCTGCAAATAATCTTGTAGGTAGTAAAGATATCAGATTTTCTGTTGTGCGATATGGCAATGTGGTTGGTAGTCGTGGCTCGGTTGTGCCATTTTTTCAAAAGCTTATAGAGGGCGGTGCTACAGAGCTACCTATCACAGATGAGCGAATGAGCCGATTTTTTATCACGCTAGAGCAGGGTGTGGAGTTTGTTCTTAAAAATTTTGAGCGAATGATGGGCGGAGAGATATTTGTCCCTAAAATTCCATCGATGAAGATAGTCGATATGGCTAGAGCATTAGCCCCGCAGTTGCCACATAAAATAGTAGGAATTAGAGCTGGCGAGAAGCTTCATGAGATAATGTGTCCATCTGATGATAGCCACCTTACGCTAGAGTTTGATGATCATTTTGTGATAAAGCCCACTATCAAATTTACCCATAAAACAGACTATAGTGTAAATGCACTCGGTGAGCGAGGCGTGGCGGTAGAGCAGGGTTTTGAGTATAACTCTGGTAACAATAGCGAGTGGCTAAGTGATGAGCAATTCCTAGAGATGACAAAAGATGCATGAGAGCTTTATCCCCTATGGCAAGCAGTATATAGATAGTGATGATATAGATGCTGTTGTAGAGGCTTTAAAATCTCCATTTTTAACAACTGGCCCAAAAGTGGCAGCGTTTGAGGCTGAGATTTGTAGTTTTACAGGTGCAAAATATGCAGTAGCACTCTCAAATGGTACAGCGGCACTTCATCTAGCCTCCTTAGCTCTATTAGAGAGAGATGATAAAGTTTTAACCACTCCAAATAGCTTTTTGGCTACCTCTAATAGCATTTTATATGCAGGTGCAAAGCCTGTTTTTGTGGATATTTGTGAAGATGGAAATATTGATTTAGATTTGTGTGAGATAGAGCTAAAAAAAGATAAAAATATAAAAGCTATATACGCAGTACACTTTAGTGGTAACCCCATAGACCAAGAGAAATTAAAATATCTAAGAGACAAATATGATATAAAAATCTTAGAAGATTGTGCCCACTCTTTGGGTGCAAATTTTAGTGGTATAAAAGCTGGAAGTTGTGCAAACAGTGATTGTAGCATCCTCTCATTTCATCCAGTAAAACACCTCACAACAGGCGAGGGCGGGGCGGTTACCACAAACGATGAGAAGCTGTATAAAAAGCTACTGCAGCTGCGAAATCACGGGATAGAGAGAGCTCCTGAGGTTGCCCCATGGTATTATGAAATGCACTCTTTGGGCTTTAACTATCGCATCACAGATATTCAGTCTGCTTTGGGAATTAGTCAGTTTAAAAAGCTTGATAGCTTTATAGAAAAAAGAAAACAGCTAGCACAAAACTATGATAAAGCTTTAGAAAACAGTATCGCAAAGCCACTCTATAGCTATAGCGAAAACTCATCCTATCATCTCTATGTTGTTAGAGTTGATTTTAGTAGATTAAATATCTCAAAAGTAGAGCTATTTGATAAGATGAGAGAAAAAAACATAGGGCTTCAGCTGCACTACATCCCTATAAACAAACAGCCATACTATAAAAATCTAGGATATGGGGATGAGAAAACTCCAAATATGGATAGATATTATGAGGAGTGTTTTTCATTGCCACTCTATCCGAGCTTGAGCAGTGGTGAGCAAGAGTTTGTGATTAAAAGCTTATTTGAGATTTTAGATGGCTAAATGTATAGCAATAATCCCAGCTCGTGGAGGAAGTAAGCGAATACCACGAAAAAATATCAAACCTTTTCACGGCAAACCACTTATCGCTTATAGTATAGAGGCTGCTCTAAAATCAGAGCTTTTTGATGAGGTGATAGTATCTACTGATGATGAGGAAATTGCAGAAGTTGCTAAAAAATATGGTGCAAGTGTTCCGTTTATTCGTCCAGATGAATTAAGTGATGATTTTACAGGAACGGGCGAGGTTGTATCACATGTCATAGATTGGCTAAAAGAGCATAACCATAACCCTCAATATATCTGCACCATCTACGCCACAGCACCACTTTTGGATATAAAATACTTAAAAGAGGGACTAGAAAAACTAAAAAGCTCAAATGCAAAATATGCTTTTAGCGTAACTACCATGCCATTTCCAATCCAGCGAACTTTTAAAATCACAAAAGATGAGAGATGTGAGATGTTTGATAGGGAAAACTTCTCTAAACGCAGTCAAGATCTTGAAGTTGCTTACCAAGATGCAGGGCAGTTTTACTGGAATGATTTAGCTAAAAAATCTGATGAGATAATGTTTGGAGCTGATAGTATCCCTATAATATTGCCACGATATTTGGTTCAAGATATAGATACGCCTGAAGACTGGAAGAGGGCTGAATTTATGTATGAAGCTATAGAAAAAAGCAGTGAAATATGAATATCCTAATAAGAGCCGACTCATCAAGTGCTATCGGAACAGGGCATATAAAAAGAGTTTTAGTTTTAGCAAAAGAGTTTAGAGATGATAATATTATTTTTGCTGTGCAAGATTTAAATGGAAATATAAATAGTGAGATAGAAAAAGCAGGACATGCCATAAAGATTTTAAAAAACAATAGCTTCAAAGAGTTAGATAATCTCATAAAAAAACTAGAAATTGATATGATAATAATCGATAACTACGAGATAGATTATAGTTTTGAGAAAAAGCTAAAAAAAGAGAATCCAAACCTAAAAATCTTTGTCCTAGATGATACATATAAGAAGCACTTTTGCGATATTTTACTAAATCACAATATCTATGCAGATGAGAAAAAATATAAAAATAAAGTTCCAAAAGGTTGTGAGATTAGATGCGGAGCTAAGTACACACTCCTAAGAGATGAGTTTAAAAAGATAAAAAAATCACCAATCACCACTCACCAATCACCAACCACCATTTTCCTATCAATGGGAGGAGCTGATAATAAAAATCTAAATATAAAAATATTAAAAGTTCTAAAAAAATATAAAAAAAATATAAAAATAAATCTACTAACCACAAGTGCAAATAAAAATTTAGAAGAGTTAAAAAAATATTGTAAAAGTAAAAAGTGGATAGATTTACATATAGATTCCAAAGAGGTAGCAAAACTTATGCAAGAGAGTAGTTTTGCTATAATAACCCCTAGTGTAACAGCAAACGAAGCCTATTTTCTGGGACTGCGTATGATAGTTATAAAAACAGCCAAAAATCAACACCAGATGTATAAATATCTTAGTAAAAAAGGATATTTTGCACTCAAGAAGTTTGATAAAAAAGAGTTGAAAAAATCTATAGATAAAATCCTAGGAGTTGTAAAATGGAAATCATAAAGTTTGAAGAGCTGGAAAACAGGCTAATAAAGTACCAAGATATTTATGTTTTAGTTGATAGGGATGTGGCACAGCTTTATGGTGTAACTACAAAAGAGATAAATCAAGCAGTATCAAACAATCCTGATAAATTTCCCAGTGGATATATAATTGAGCTAAGCGAAGAGGAGAAAATTGAACTGGTCAAAAATTTTGACCACCTCTCTTCAATCAAGTATTCACCATACATGCCAAAGGTTTTTACAGAAAAAGGGCTCTATATGTTAGCTACTATCATAAAGAGTAAAACTGCAACAGATACAACTATAAAAATCATAGAAACTTTTGCAAAAATAAAAGAGCTCTCAAGAAATATAAACTCTATTATGAAAACAGAAGATGAAAATATACAAAGAGATTTAGCAGAAAAATCAAACAAAATTTTGGAAGAGATTATCGAAATAGAAGATGAGATTTTAGCAAATGCTGAAGATGGTGAAGTTGTAGAGACTACTACAAAATTTGAGTTTAATCTAGGTTTTGCAAAAGTTAGTAGAAGTATAAAGAAGATAAAAAAGTAGGTAAGTAAAATGAAAATAGGTAACTTTGATCTAAATAGTGATGGTGTATATATAATAGCTGAGCTTAGTGCAAATCATAATGGTAGTATTGAAGTAGCAAAAGAGAGTATAAAAGCAGCCTGTGAGATGGGTGCAAATGCCATAAAACTGCAAACTTATAAAGCAGACACTATCACACTAAATAGCAAAAATCCTGATTTTATGATAGATGGTGGCACACTTTGGGATGGAAAAAATCTCTATGAACTTTATAGCGAAGCTTACACACCGTGGGAGTGGCACAAAGAGTTATTTGATTATGCTAGGCAAATAGGGATTGATATTTTTTCAACTCCTTTTGATAAGAGTGCGGTTGATTTTTTGGAAACTCTAAATCCTAGTGCTTATAAAATCGCCTCTTTTGAGATAACTGACTATGAGCTTATAAGATACACTGCGAGTAAGCAAAAACCTATCATCATAAGTACTGGAATTGCTACGATTGATGAGATATTAGATGCTGTAAATATCTGTAAATCAGAGGGAAATAGTGATATTGTGCTACTAAAATGTACAAGTGAATATCCAGCACCACTAGATGAAGCAAATCTAAAAACAATACCAAATATGAGAGAAACTTTTGGGGCAGAAGTGGGATTTTCTGATCATACTATGGGGCATATTGCTCCAGTTGTTGCAGTTACGCTAGGAGCAAAAGTGATAGAGAAGCATTTTATATTAGATAAAAGTGTAGGTGGACCTGATAGTGGATTTAGTCTAGATGAAACTGAATTTAGTGATATGATAAAAGCTATTAGAGATACAGAAAAACTTCTTGGAAAGGTTGATTATACTCTAAATGAAAAGAGAGCAAAACAGAGAAGATTTGCAAGAAGTTTGTATATATCAAAAGATATAAAAGAGGGTGAGATATTTAGCGAAAAAAATATAAAAAGCGTTCGTCCATCATATGGACTCCATCCAAAATATTTAAAAGATGTTTTGGGTAAAAGAGCTAAAAAAGATTATAAATTTGGGGATAGAGTTGAAAATATTTTTTAAAAATTTTATCTATCTAGATGAGAGAGAAACCAGAGAAATTTTAGAGCTTAGAAATCAAAAATATGTAAAAGACAACATGGCAAATAATGAAACTATTAGCCTAGAAAATCATCTAACTTTTATAAATTCATTAAAAACTCTAAAGAATAGAAAATATTTTGCTGTTTTAGAGAGTAGCGAGATAATAGGCTCTTTAAACTTTGTAAAAAATGAAGAGCTATCTTGGGGACTATATTTCAAAGAAGATGCAAATCCTATTATAAAATCTTGTGCAACATATCTTTTTTTAGAATTTATTTTTTCTAAATTTGATGAAGAGATAAATTCACATGTCAAAAAAACAAATACCCAAGCCCTAGGATTTAATAAAAATTTTGGTTTCAAAGGCTTTAAAGAGGATGAGGATTTTATATATTTAAAACTATCAAAAACAAATTGGCAAAATCAAAAAAACTCAAAACTACTAAAACCAATTAAAAGATATTTAGATAAAATAGAGCACAAATTCAAGGAATAAAGATGAGAGAAAAAATAGAAAATATCATATATGAAACACTAAAAGAGTTAAACGAAGAGCTAGAAAATAAAGCTTTTGATAACCCAGATATAAAAACAAAACTTTACGGTGGAAGTGGAGCGATGGATTCTCTAGCTTTGGTTAGCTTTATAACAGATTTGGAAGAGAAAATCTCTGATGAGTTTGATGCTGATATAGTTTTAGCAGATGAGAAAGCGATGAGCCAGAGAACCTCGCCATTTAGGGATATAGATACACTAATAAATTATATAGAAAAGCTACTAAAAGAGTAAAGATGAGTAGAGTTATAGTTATCACAGGCAGTAGAAAAGGTATCGGAAAAAGTTTAAGTGAGTATTATCTAGAGAGTAACGATATCGTCATAGGCTGCAGTAGAGGTGAAGCGACGATAGAGCATCAAAACTATAGACATTTTATCCTTGATGTCGCAGATGAGAGAGCAGTTATCTCAATGATTAGAAAAATAAAAAAAGAGTTTGGTAAAATCGATGTGCTATTAAACAATGCTGGTGTTGCCTCTATGAACCATTTTCTTACAACTTCATACAAGAGTGTTCAAGATATTTTTGCAACAAACTTTTTTGGTACATTTATCTTCTCAAGAGAGGTTTCAAAAGTGATGATGAAACAAAAATTTGGAAGAATTGTAAATTATACAACGGTTGCAAGTGCCATGAGACTAGAGGGAGAAGCCATCTACGCAGCAAGTAAAAGTGCGATAGAAAACTTCACCCAAACAATCGCCAAAGAATTAGCACCATTTAATATAACCGTAAATGCGATAGGCCCAACACCAGTGGAAACAGACCTCATAAAAGCAGTGCCCAAAAATAAAATAGAAGAGCTTTTAGAGAAACAAGCGATAAAAAGATTTGGGACATTTGAAGATATAAAAAATGTGATTGACTTTTTTATTGATGAGAGAAGTGATTTTATAACTGGGCAGATTATATATCTAGGTGGAGTAAATCAGTGAGCTTCTTACTAGATAAATTTAAAAACTTTTTATCTAAAAATGCACTGATATTTGATGAGGTTTCATACAGTTATGATGATTTTATAAACCAGATAGAGATATATATAAAAACCTTAGGTGAGAATCAAATAAACTCAAAAGTGGTTGCGATTTTAGGGGATTACTCATTTTATAATCTGGCACTATTTTTTGCACTACAGAAAAGTAAAAATATTATCGTACCAATCACTACAACTGTAAAAAAAGTTCAAGATGAATTTTTAGAAGAGTCTTTTTGTCAAATTTGTATAGAAACTGATAGAGATGAGCTGATAATCAGCTATTTAAATCAAACAAACTCACATGCCATGTTAGAGGATTTAAAAGATAAAAATCACTCAGGCTTAGTGCTGTTTTCTAGTGGAAGTACAGGCAAACCAAAAGCGATGATACACAACCTAGATAATCTCATAAGCTCTTATAGAGATAAAAAAGAGAAATCTCTTAACATGTTGGTTTTTTTGATGTTTGATCATATTGGTGGATTAAATACAGTTTTTAATGCTTTATGCATGGGAGCTTGTTTGATTATTCCAAAAATAAAAGATGCAAAAACTATTTGTGAACTTATAGAAAAATATAAAATTATGGTTCTTCCAAGTAGTCCAACTTTTTTAAATCTTATTTTAATCTCTGAAGAGTATAAAAACTATGATTTAAGTAGCTTGCGAATGATTACTTATGGTACTGAAACAATGCCACAATCACTTCTTTTAAAATTAAAAGAAGTTTTTCCAAAGGTTAAATTTTTACAAACATTTGGAACAAGTGAAACAGGAATTAGCACTACTAGTTCAAAATCATCAAACTCTTTATTTATGAAACTTGAAGATATAAATGGTGAGTATAAGATAGTTGAAAATGAACTTTGGCTTAGAAGTAAAACTCAAGTTTTAGGCTATTTAAATGCTTCAATGGATAGTTTTACAAGTGATGGTTGGTTTAAAACTGGAGATTTAGTTGAGGTTGATGGGGAGTATATAAAAATTATTGGAAGAGCTAAAGAGGTTATAAATGTAGGTGGTCAAAAAGTTCTTCCTGCTGAGGTGGAATCTATTATTTTAGAGATGGAAGAGATTAGTGATTGTATGGTTTATGGTGAGAAAAATGCAATTACTGGACAAACAGTTGTTTGTGATGTGGTTTTAAATAAGAATATAGAAAATATCAAAAAAAGAGTAAGAGTTTTTTGTAAAGATAGATTAGATGCTTATAAAATTCCTACAAAGGTAAATGTAGTTGATAAAACAAATTTTAGTGATAGATTTAAGAAAATTAGAAGAAAAGATTGAAATATGAAAAAAGAAAAAATAGTTTTAACTTATGGTACTTTTGATATGTTTCATATAGGGCATTTGAATCTTTTAAATAGGCTTAAAAGCTTGGGTGATAAGTTAATAGTTGCTGTCTCAACAGATGAGTTTAATTCAATAAAAGGTAAAAAGACTTT
>CAZYTC010000002.1:0-11791 GCA_964650175.1 uncultured Campylobacterales bacterium
CAAGCATGGTACTATGATGTTCAAGCTCTTGCAAATGCATATTGGTTACAAGCAGATACAACTCAGCTAGATAAAATGATAGATTTTGGTGTACAGTTTGCTAGAAAGGATCCAAATACTGGTAAGGGAGATGCTACAAACATTTGGGCTACAAAAGTTGGTGTAAATGTTCTGAACTCTACATTCTATGCGGCATACTCGAAAGCTGGCAAGGGTGAGAATGGTACAAACTTCTCTAACCTTTCAACTGGTGATAAATCAAATATATATACTGCACTAGGTAGTATCTATATGGATGGTGAGCGTACCACTCTATCTGATACGAAAGCGTGGAAAATCGGTGCATCTACAAAAATGGTTCCAGGTGTGAATCTAGCTGCTAGTTATGGTAAAGCAAAGCAAGGCTCGAATGATGGCAATAGAGCAACTAGACTTGATATGAACGCGTGGGATATTATAGCTTCTGGTAAAGCTGGTCCACTAAATCTAACAGGTATTTTTACTCAATATACAGCTAAAAATATAGGTACTAGTACTAAAGTAAAAACAGACACTATCCGTCTAATCGCGGCACTGCCGTTTTAATCATTGAGCCCTCGGGCTCAACTCCTGATGTTAAATTTACACTCTAGAGGATTCGTCACCCTCTAGAACTTCTGCTTAAGCCCATTTGGATTGTCTAGATGGTGTCGCTTTTTTAGTTGCTTCTTTTTTAATCTCTATGTTTTCGTATCGCAAAAATGGTGGGAGATTTTTTTTGATATCTTTTGCTAAATCCTCTACGAGAGTCTGTTTGATAATATCATCACTATAAAATTTGCATAGATATCTATATAATAACTCTGCTTGACGATCTTGTGATATTTTATATGTTGATAGCGTCTGGCGATATATCCATATACTAAAATCATAAAAGCTCTTAAATACTGGTTTTATCTCATCGTTATTTCTGCTCCATAGCATCTGGATACTCTTTTTGAAATTACCACTATTGTAAAATATATCCCAAAATCTGGCAAAGCGTTTCATATTTTGGATATCTTTGTAGCTTAGGTGGTTTGTTTGTAGAATATCATATGGTGGAGTGGTGCTATATATCATAGCATATGGCTCCTCATGGCGAGGTAGTGTAGTGCCAGAGAGTTTTTTTAGTATCCCTATCTGTATTTCGCTATGAGTTATAGATGCGAGTTTATCTAGATTTGCTCCAAAACTCTCGATACTCTCATCAGGCAGACCTACTATTAAATCTAGGTGCATATGGGCTTTTGTGCGTTGTTCTAAAAATGAGAGATTTTCATAAATCTTCTCTAGTCGTAGTGGACGATTGATGTTTTTAGCGATTTGTGGATTTAGCGTCTGTATTCCTATCTCTAGCTGGAGCGAGCCTGCTGGAAACTGCTCTATCTTATCTCGCAGAGCATCTGGAAAACTATCTGGAATCACTTCAAAATGCAGAAAAAACTGCTCATCTTTGGATAGAAAAAAATCCATAATAGCAGTAGCGTATGAGATTTTTAGGTTAAATGTTCTATCTATGAATTTAAAGTTTCGCACGCCTCTATCCCATAGTTTGCTAAACTCATTTAACATAACATCTAGTGGAAAATATCTCACCCGCTCATCTATGGATGAGAGACAAAACTCACACTCAAATGGACAACCGCGAGAGGTTTCGACATAGATATATCTGTGTGCTATATCCTCATCGCTGTAAAATTCATATGGTAGTTTGATGCTCTCTAAATCCACCATAGATGCTTTTATAAATCGTGGGATTGATGGTTTTTTATCTAGTATATCACGACATAGCTCATAAAAAGCGACTTCGCCCTCGCCATTTATAAAATAATCAGCTCTAGAGAAATCTACTCGGTGTGGTAGATATCCTGCTTCTGGTCCACCTAAAATGATTTGTGTAGATGGTGAGATATCTTTTAGTATATCGATTAGCTCACTCATTTGTGAGGCATTCCAGATATATGTACTAAGTGCAACTATAGATGGATTGTAATCTAAAATCTGCTCGGCAATATCGTTGATATTATCATTTATGGTAAACTCTAATATTTTAGCTTTTGATTGTAGCTCATTTAGGTTTGCATATAGATATCGCAGAGATAGTGATGTGTGAATAAATCTGGCATTTAGTGTGGCTAGGATTATCAAAACTCTAACTCCAACTGTTTCATATCGGCTCTAGATGGGTTTAGTATCTCTTTTGTAGCACCTGCAACTAGTGCAAAATGAAAATCATATGAGTGCAGTAGTGATAAAATCTCCTCTTTGTAACTGTAGAATATGATATTTTCCATCCCTAGTGTGATGGAGCTCTTTTTGCTATCTGGGACGATATAGATTATCTTTGCCCATGATGCTTGAGTATCTAAAAAATCTCGCTGTTCATCTATAATCTCAAGCAGTGGCTCAAAAATCACAACACGAGAACTGGTGCCAAAATCTACCTCTTCCAGTCTAGAGTTTATAAAAACAGGTATAAAATGATCCATCTTTTTAAAGCTCGTTATAGTGTATGGAATACGCAAAAAGGTGTAAAAATAGAGTATATGCTCTAGATATGGGATGAAAAATGGAGATAAAATCTGTCTCTCATAAAATATATCATTGTGTATAAAAGATGTTTCAAATAGTGTCTGCTCTATGAGATGAATGCTCTTTTCTTGAGCTCTGATTAGAGGAGAGTAGGTGGCAAAAATCTCACTATCGTTGATAGCTGGAGAAAATAGCACAATCGATTTTTTCTCTAGATTTAGTAGAGGGTTGAAAATCTCTGCCATAGTGCCTATGCAGTTGTGAAAATTTGGTGCTGTTTGAATCATAGTTGAGAGTCGCAGCGTGATAGGATCACATGCATAAACATCTAAATCTTTCTCTAGTAGATAAAAACGAAGTATCTTTATAATCGCTTTTTCGAGATTCTCAACTCTAATCCATGCAATCTCATCATCACTGACTACTACATCATAATCAAATATGATGGCGTACGCACCATTTTCTATAGCCTGAGGTATATCGTTAATATCATATGCTACAAAAAGCGAGCCACGAGCGACTTTGTCTACCCTAAAGGCTGCGTTTTCATAAACCTCTACAAAAGGAGCACTAAGTAGTTCGCCTTTTGTGAGAGCTAGGATATTTTCTAGTCTCATCCAACACTGCTACCGCTAATGCGTGGTTTTTCTGGGCGAATGAGTGATAATCCATCACTATCTTTGGCAGCGAGTATCATCCCCTCTGATAATAGCCCCATTAGTTTGGCTGGTTGGAGGTTTGCTACAACACACACTTGTGTATCTAGCAGTGATGATGCACTATAGAACTCTCTGATACCTGCTACTATTTGTCTAGGGTGCTCTTCGCCTAAATCTACCACTAGACGCAGTAGTTTTGAGCTTTTTGGTACTTCATGAGCCTCTAGAATAGTTCCTACTTTGATAGATGTATTAAAAAACTGATCTATCGTTATAAGTCCATCTAGATTTATGGTGCTCTCTTTTTTAATCGGAGTTGGCTCTTTTATCTGGGTTTGTGGCTCATCCATCATCGCTTTTGGAGCCTCTTTCATAAGTGGCTCTTCGATACGAGGAAAAAGCGGTGGGATTTTTTTGATATTAAAGCTATCTAAAATCTTGTGGTTGATAATAAAATCACTATATGATGCTCTGTTAATCTGAAAATTTAGTGCATCAGCTATTGTTTGAGTAGTGTTTGGCATTACAGGATGTAGCATTATAGAGCCATATGCGAGGATATTTGCTACAAGTGCAACTGTCGCTAGTGCCTCATCGGTTTTATTCTCTTTTATCTTGACCCATGGGGCATGCTCTTCTATCGCTTTGTTTGCTATAGAGAATATTTTCCATAGCTCCTCTAGATATCTGTGTGGCTGGATATCTAGTAGATATTGCTCTGAAATTTTGAGGCTTTTGTATACCTCATCTAGCTCTTTTGTGTGAAATTTAACGACATCTACGCTGTCTATGACGCCGTTTGAGTATTTTTCGCTCATTCCTATGATACGATTTAGCAGATTTCCTAAATCGTTTGATAAGTCAGAGTTTAATCTATCTATCATCGATTTTTGAGAAAAATCACCATCTTGACCAAAAGGGACATCTCTCATCATAAAATATCTAAAATTCTCAGCTCCATAGTGACGGCTCACTTCTCGTGGGTCTACCACATTGCCTTTGGATTTTGACATCTTATCGCCATCTCTAGTCCACCATCCATGAGCTGCTATATGTTTTGGTAGTGGTAGTCCTAGGCTCATCAAAAATGCTGGCCAGTAGATAGCGTGAAAACGCAAAATATCTTTGCCCACTAGCTGGATAGATGCTGGCCAGTAGTTCATCTTTGCGTTATCATCGCCATATCCTAAGGCTGTGATATAGTTCATCAGTGCATCTAGCCACACATACATCACATGCCTAGGCTCATTTAGCTCATCTGGTAGTTTCACACCCCAATTAAAGCTGGTTCTAGTGACTGATAAATCCATCAATCCACCGCTTACAAAGCTAATAACCTCATTTCGGCGAGATTTTGGCAAAATAAAATCTGGATGCTGCTCATAATACTCTAGAAGTGGTTTTTCATATTTGCTGAGGCGAAAAAAGAAGCTCTCTTCTTTGACTATGCTCGTATCTCTGCCACAATCTGGGCAGTTTGTCCCATCGATGAGCTGAGATTCAGGAAAAAACGCTTCACAGCTAACGCAGTAGTTGCCCTCGTAGAAATCTTTGTAGATGTCGCCATTATCTAACATCTTTTTGAATGCACTCATTACACCGATTTTATGTTTTTCATCAGTTGTGCGGATAAACTGATCATAACTAATGCCAAACTCATCCCATAAATCTCTAAAAAGTGCACTAATCTCATCTGCAAACTGCTGGGTAGGTCTGTTTTGTTTTTTAGCAGACTCCTCTATCTTTTGACCATGCTCGTCTGTGCCTGTGAGAAAATAGGTATCCTCGCCAATCAATCTATAATATCTAGCATAACTATCAGCGATAAATGTGGTATAAGCGTGACCAATGTGTGCTTCACCATTTACATAATATATAGGCGTAGTTATATATCTACTCATCTAAAATCCTCTAAATTAAAATTCAAATCCACCAGTTTCGCCTTTGGACATACTGTCATAGACTGCTTGGACATAGGCGGCTCTTAGCTCGCACTCTAAAAATAGCTCACACTCTGTGCAACTTTTGAGATTTTTCTCTGTTTGACATGCTTGGAGTTTTTCTATCGCTTCATCTAGTTTTTGCTCCCAGACATCAGCTGTTATAGACACGGTAAACCTCATCTACCTCATATTTGGAGCCAAAAAAGCATGGGCTAGTGTCGTGAATATGGCGAGGCTCTATCTCTAGTGCTCTGATGTGTCCATTTATCGCTCTACCACCTGCTACTTCAAAAATAAATGCAAACGGATATACCTCAAATAGTAGTCGCAGTTTACCATCTGGTTTATCATCTGCCCCAGGGTAGCTAAATAGTCCGCCACCTTTTAGTAGTATCTGATGTAAATCTGGAACCATTCCGCCAGAGTATCGCAGGCGATACCCCTCGCTAAAAAATCTATCTATCATAGATTTGTGATGGGCTGGCCAAAACTGCTGTGTTGCCCCTGGTGCCATTATGTTGCCTTTTTCTTTTAGCTTTATCTCTCTCATAAACTCAAATGTACCATCTTGGAGTAAGTAGAGCTCAACGCGGTATTGGTTAGCATATACAAGCTCTACTCTAGGGCCATAAATAACATAACACGCACCTATCATATTTCGTGGAGAGAAGCTATCTTGGTAGATTCCAAATATTGAGCCAACACTGAGATTTACATCAACAAGTGATGAGCCATCTAGTGGGTCGTATGCTATATAGATGTTACCATCTTTGTTTAGTAGGGCTGATTCGTTTTTCTCTTCACTAGCGATAGAGTGAATCATGGAGATTTGGCTAAATTCTTCTTCTAGTATCAAATCTGATTGGATATCTAGCTGTAACTGTGTTTCGCCTGAGCTGTTTTGCTCTTGGGAGTAGCCGAGATCTTTTTTATCTATGGCGTCTTTTATTCTTATGGCACTTTTTTGGATGGCATCTAATATGGTAAACATCTATACAACCTTTGCGTTTTTTAAAATCCACTCTATCACCATTTGTGGATCATTCAAATCCAAAATAGAGATATTTTGTGGTAATTGATACTCTTTGATATCGATACTATCATCGATTGCTAATGCATCCATATAGGCAAAATACCCCTCATCTATGGAGTTTCTAAATATAGAGATGCGTGGCAATGGGAGGTTTTTTAGCCCCTCTACGAGAATAATATCAACATCACCAAATAGAGAATATAGCTCCTCTATCTCTTGGTGTTTTTGGGAAAATAGGGTGGTTCTAGTAGGCGATGTTACAATCACCTCTGCACCGATAGAGCTAAATTTATAGCTATCTTTACCCTCTACATCAAAACGAGCCTTGTTTTTTGGGTCATTTTTGATGATTGCTACTTTTAGATCGTGGATATCCATCAGCAGTTCGGCTACTTTTAGAATGAGAGTAGTTTTACCACTGTTTGATGGACCTGTAAAAGCAACAGCTTTGCGATTTTTCAAATGGTACCTTTTAAAATTTATCCTATATTATAGTGTAGAAATATTGAAAATATGTTAAGGCGTAACTAGCTATAATATGAAAAATTAAAAAAAGAGGCTTTTTATGCGTTTTTACTCTGTAGTTTTGGCATCAGCAATATTTTTAGGAGGTTGTAGCGGTAGCAATGCGTTTCATATGTTTAGTATGGACAAGATGCATGAGAGAGCTATCGAGCAGCTGCGAACTAGCTCAATAGTATCATCAATGCAGACAAAAGCTATCGTCTCAACACTCTATCTAAATGCTCTAGATAGTGAGAAATATAAAGATGGAGAGCATTTTTTGGTTTCACTATATATAGAGAGAGATAATGAGGCACAAAAACGCAGAGATTTAAACAATAGCGGATATACTCTAACGCTAAATGATACAAATGCCACGGTAGTGGAAAAACTAGATGATAATGATGCACGAAGAGAGATTTTTCCTATCAAACAGCAGTGGAATCAATACTACTATATAAGATATGATGATACAGGTAGTGATAGATTAAAACTAAAACTACAAAAAGATGAAGTGGGACAAACAGAACTAATATATCAAAAACTATAGATTTTTGGAACATTTTTTGCGTTTGTTATCTATTATTTAGCTTTCTTGCTCTATAATCTATCCATATTTTTTATGGGATTTGGTGTGAGAATAGATAAATTTTTAAACTCTGTAAATTTAACAAAAAGACGCTCAATAGCTCAGGATATGCTAGCTGAGGGCGTCGTGTATATCAATGATAAGCAGGTAAAGCCAGCTAAAAATATAGCAATAGGCGATATCATCACTCTAGTATATTTAAACTCTACTAAAAAATATGAGGTTTTAGCTATTCCGACGCTAAAATCTACCCCAAAAGCTGATCAACACCTATATGTCAAGGAGATAGCATGACCCCTACAAAGAGCGATTTTATAGATCTATTTGAGCATAGATTAAGTGATGAGGCGATGAGGGAGTTTTTGCTTTCGCTCACTCTAGATAAAAATACCCCATCATCGACGATAGCGACGGCTGCAACCGTGATGAGAGATAGCTGTATAATATTAGAAGTTCCTAGCGAGCTAAAATCCAAACTGATAGATGTAGTGGGTACTGGTGGAGATAAAAGCGGTAGTTTTAATGTCAGCTCTACAGTCTCTATAGTTCTAGCTGCTGCTGGGGCGTATGTGGCAAAACATGGAAATCGCTCTATAACATCAAAATCTGGTAGTGCGGATGTGCTAGAGACACTGGGCGTGAGGCTAAATCTAACACCAGAGCAAAATTCTGCATTGTTGCAAGAGTGCGGATTTGCATTTTTGTTTGCACAGTATCATCACCCTGCTATGAAGTTTATTATGCCCATTCGTAAATCAATCGGTGAGAAAACTATATTTAATATCTTAGGTCCACTAACAAATCCTGTGGGATTATCTAAAATTTTACTGGGTGTATTTGAGCCTGATTTTGTCCCTAAAATGGCTGAGGCAGCTCGTGATATGGGGATGAGTAGTGTAATAGCAGTTAGCTCATATGAGGCGATGGATGAGATTAGTATTAGCTCAGATACATATGCTGCGTTTTTAAAAGATGGCGAGATTAGCTATTTTGATATAAAACCAGAGGAGCTAGGGATAGATAGAGTCCATTTTGATGCTATAAAAGGTGGAGATGCAGCTATGAACGCATCTATTATGTATGATGTTTTTCATAACCGCTCAACAGATGCACAGCGAGATATGGTGCTAGTAAATTCAGCCTATGCGATGATGGCAGAGGGTATGGCAAGTAATGCAGAAGAGGCTATGGATATAGCTCGTGAAGTACTACTTAGTGGCAAGGCAGCAGATAAGCTAAAGCAGATAGTGGAGGTATCATCAAAATTATGAAACTCTCAATTGATGAGCTATCACAGCTATGTAAAACAATCACAGATATGTTACCAGATGGTGGCATAGTAGCACTACGGGGTGATTTAGCTAGTGGTAAAACAACATTTACAAAAAAGTTTGTCGAGTTTTTAGGTGGTGGCGATGTAGTGACATCTCCTACATTTTCACTACAGCATATATATGGGGAGAATATTTTTCACTATGATATGTATAGTTATGGATTTGAGAAATTTTTATCACTAGGGATGATGCAGGAGCTAGAGCGAGATGGCTATCATCTCATCGAGTGGGCTGATGGAAAATTGCTAGATATGATAAAGCTCTCTGGGATGAGTGGCGTTATAGTAGATATCGATAAATGTTATGATGATGCAAGATGTTATGGGGTCAAATATGTCTGAATTGGTAGCGAAAGATTTAGTAAAAACGATTAAAAAGCATGAAATAGTGCGTGGAATATCGATGAGTATCAAAAGAGGCGAGGTGGTAGGGCTACTAGGGCCAAATGGTGCTGGAAAGACAACTACATTTTATATGATATGTGGTCTTGTGAGTGCTACTAGTGGAGATGTGCTATTAGATGGCAAGAGCATTAAAAAACTACCACTACATAAACGCTCTAGGTTAGGTATCGGCTATCTGCCTCAAGAGGCGTCAATATTTAAAGATTTGAGCGTAGAGGATAACTTGCGAATGGCAGCAGAGGCGGCAAAGCTATCTAAAAATGCTGCAGATGAGCGGATAGAGGAGCTACTAGAGATATTTAATATCGAGCCTATACGAAATCGCCGTGGGATGAATCTCTCAGGTGGTGAGAGACGGCGAGCTGAAATCGCTAGAGCACTGGTAAATAGACCGCAATTTTTACTGCTAGATGAGCCATTTGCAGGTGTAGATCCTATAGCGGTTGCTGATATTCAAGAGATTATAAAACAGCTAGTTGGATATGGTATAGGTGTGCTTATTACTGATCATAATGTGCGTGAGACGCTAGCGGTGTGTGATAGAGCTTATGTTATCAAAAGCGGAGAGCTACTAGCATCAGGTAGCAGTGATGAGATTGCTAAAAATGATGAGGTAAGAGAGCACTATCTGGGAGAGTCGTTTAGATTCTAATGGCAACACTAAGAGTAAAGCAGAGCGTTGAGTTAAAGAGCAAGCTATCTATAACTCTGCGTAATTGGTTGCCGATACTACAATCAAGCCTAGGCGAGCTAGATGAGACTATCTCATCGTTTATAGAGACAAATCCGCTAGTGGAGATAAAATCTGGCTATGAAGAGTCGTATGAGGCGAAAATACCCAAAAAAATCTTTACTCAAAGCATCAGAAACTCTCGTAGTGATGCGATAGAGGCACTGACAGTTGCTAGTGTTAGTCTATATGATGTATTGCAAGAGCAGATTATTCCGCCACTTTTTCCTACTCCAAAATCTGAGAAAATCGCATATTTTATTATAGAAAATCTAGATGAAAATGGATATTTTGATATCGATGAGAGAGAGTTTTGCGATAGTAATGGCATAGATTATGGCGAGTTTGAGAAGATTAGACTGCGGTTTGAGCATCTAGAGCCCGTAGGTATTGGAGCTAGAGGATTGATGGAGTCGTTTTTGTTTCAGCTAGAGCACGCTAGTATCAGCGATGATGGCTATAATCTAGCGGTAAAAATGATAAAAAATCTAGAAGATATTGCAACATTTAGAAAAGAGCCATCTTTTGATGAGGCGATGAGAGTTATTGGTAGTTTTAAAAATCCGCCTGCTATTGAGTTTTTGGAAGAGTCAGAGCAGATAGTTGCTGATTTGATGATATATAATGATGATGAAGATGGGATAGTTTTAAAACTAAATGATAGCTACTATCCACAAATAACTATCGACAGTAGCTATGATAGCGAACATCAGTTTGTAAAAGATAAGCTAAAAGAGGCAAAGAGCCTCGTAGATGCACTGGAGATGAGAAAAGCGACACTCTATAAAGTGGGGCTGATGATTATCGAATATCAGTATGATTTTTTTATGGGTGGGGCGATAAAACCGCTTACGCTCAAGACGCTAGCTGATGAGTTTGGGCATAATCCATCTACCATTTCACGGGCGATTGCCAATAAATATATAGCGTGCGATCGTGGTCTTTTTGCTATGAAGGATTTTTTCACCACTGCAATAGATGAGGATATCTCAAACGCCGCTATAAAAGATTATCTACTAGAGCTTGTTAAAAATGAGCCACGAAATAAACCGCTAAGTGATATGAAACTACTAGAGTTAATCCAAGATAAATTCAAAATAAATATGGTCAGAAGAACCATAGCAAAATATAGAAATCAGCTAAATATCGCAGGCTCTAGTGAGCGAAAACAGCTATATTTATTGGGGCGTGATTGATGGATATAAAAGAGCTATTAGATAAAGAGGTGATGCTAAGAAATAGTGCAAATGAGCTAGATTACTCTAGACCTGATCCGCTAATCGTAGCACGCAGATTTAGCGATGAGCATATCGCTTTAACTTGTGCACTATTTGCATATGGTAACGCATCACAGATTGTGAAATTTCTAGAAAAGCTAGATTTTTCGCTGTTTTTAGATGATTTTGATGCGTTTTTGCTCACTTTGGAGGATAAATATTATAGATTTCAAAATAGCCACGATGTGATAGAGTGGTTTAAGACTTTGCAAAAAATGTCTGATATGGGTGGAGTAGAGTCTATTTTTATGGATGGATACAAAGATAAAAATTTAATCTCAGCCCTATCGCATCTAATAGATACAATCTACAGCCTAAATCCATATCGCTCGCAAGGTTATCAGTTTTTAATCTCAAAACCAATTACCACAGTAGCAAAGGCATCTGCGATGAAGCGGTGGTTTATGTATCTGCGGTGGATGATTAGAGCTGATGAGCTTGATATGGGGCTATGGAGTGGGGTTGATAAATCAGAGCTATTAATGCCACTAGATACTCATACATTTAATATCTCACGAAAACTGGGGTTGCTACAGCGAAAACAGTGTGATTTGCGAGCCTCTATGGAGCTCACTGAAAAACTGCGTGAGTTTGACGCAACTGATCCGATAAAATATGATTTTGCACTATATAGAATAGGGCAGGAGAAGCTACTAGATGGGTATATAGCGACGCGGTAGTCTACGAGATGGATTGCTTCGCTTTGCTCGCAATGACAAGAGGCGTCACTGCGAGACCCTTTAGGGTCGTGGCAGTCTACTATGG
>CAZYTC010000002.1:11891-34957 GCA_964650175.1 uncultured Campylobacterales bacterium
CAATGACAAGAGGCGTCACTGCGAGACCCTTTAGGGTCGTGGCAGTCTACTATGGATTGCTTCGTCGTGCTTTGCACTTCTCGCAATGACGGGTTTTGTAGTTTCTGCTTTATTATCTCTAGATTTAACTCTTTTTATATGTCGCTCTTTAATCTTCTAGTACAAAAACCCCATCAGCCATAGCGGTATTTTATTATCAAATCCTATCTCTATATCATCGGCTGCTATGTAGCCCTTTTGCCCCTCTAGTTGCCTGTTGTCTTTGGAGGCTCCACCCACCTCAAATACAATAGTATCATCAACGATAAAATCGCCTCTATCGTGGTAGTGTACTTGATGTGATAGACCTACCTGTGATATAAAATAACTCTCTCTCATAGCCCCTATATCAGGATTTGCACAGAGCACGGTAAATAGATTTGGATTATCTAGCACTATCTTATCGGGACGATTTAGAGCTCTCATACCTACACCACCTCTAACTATATGTATGAGGCTTCCAGCATCCATTCGCTCTAGATATTTCTGTAGCGTTGCCCAAGAGGTCTCTACAGCAGAGCTGAGTTTTGAGATATTTATCTCATATGGTTTTGAGCTACAGAGCATATAGATTATTTTTTTGAGCTTATCTAGTTTGGATGGGTCTATATTATAGATTCCGCACAAATCAGAATCGATTGTGACATTTATCACCTCTAGTAGTTTTATAGGGTAGTCTATGAGTGATTCTTGAAAAAATGGATAGCACCCATACTCTCTATAGTAGCTAAATTGCTCTAGGGGTCTAATGTACTGCATTATAGATGCAGCTATATCCATATGGTTGGTTATTATTTCATCTAGGCTATAGCTGTTAAATTTTTGATTTGTGTTTAGTTCACAAAACTCCCTAAATGATAGTACCCCTAGCGTATGTATGACTGCTCTGCGAGATAGGTCATTACTAGAGTGCTCTATCTGAAGTGCTGATGAGCCACTAAAAATCACCTGTATATCAAACATATCGTATATTGCTTTTAGCTCGCTAGCAAAATTTATAGATTTATGTATCTCATCTATGATAAATAGCTCGCCACCTCTAGCATAAAAGCTCGTCGCTACATCTAGCAGACTCACACCACTCATAGCGGGGTGGTCACAGCTGATATATAGGATTTTAGAGGGTGGCAAATCGATGCTTTTTGCATATTGTAGTAGTATAGTACTTTTGCCTGTACCACGAGCACCTTTTATCCCTATGAGCTTTGAGTTAAAATCGATTCTGCTATAGAGATATCTTTTGTATTCTGGGACAGTGCGAGATAGTATCTGAGTAGAGATTTTATGGAGTGTTTCTAGATTCATATGGTTGCCTTATTAATTCTATTTTATAGTTATATGGGGTTTAGTATAACATATAGTTTATAGTAGTTAGCTTTTAAAATCTGTGATTGTAAACATCTAATATGATAAAATATCAAAATGAAAAAAATATTAATAATCAGTGATGGTGCTATTGGCGAGCACTTTATAGATAGGATTATCTCTATAGGAAGCAGTGAAAATAGCTACTATATAATCCACTCTCAGCCTAAAACATTTGATAGTTATAATAGTGCAAAGTTTAAATTTTTCCATTTTGACCCCACGAGCTACTATAAGCTAGCAGATGTGCTAAAAAATAACTTTGTTCAAGCGATGCTGATGATAGAAAATCGCGAAGATTTAAATAACAGCATAATAAATATAAAAACTATCTCCCCTAGATTGCGTATCGTAGCACTAGATTTGCTCAATAATGATGATTGTATATATGATGATATTGAGTGGATAAATGCTAGAGAGCTCATATCAGCAAATATGATAGATAATCTACCAAATATCCCTGTGCTTGCTAAAAATATAGGTCTTGGAAGTGGCGAAATTATGGAGGTCTTGGTGCCTTTTGGAAGCTCATTTGTATATCGTCATGTGGGCTCTATAGAGCAGAAAAATTGGCAAATTGCTGCGATTTATAGAAATAGACAGCTTATTTTGCCAAGCGAAAAGCGTATGATTCAACCAAATGATTCACTAGTTTTAGTGGGCGAGCCATCGGTATTAAAATCAATCTACCGTGTTATTAAGCGAGAATTGGGGCAGTTTCCAGAGCCATTTGGCTCTAAAATATATCTCTATATAGATATGGATATAGATAAAACACGAGATATTATGGCACTGCTTAGAAGAGCTCTGTTTATCAAAAAGAAGCTAAGAAAACCACTAGTTATAAAGGTCATAAATCCCGCAGATACGGAGATTTTGCGTATATTAAAATCAGCCTCTAGTGATGATATAGATATTGATATAACTTATATGTGTAAAAACAAAGATGAAGTGATATTAAATGATACGAGATTTTATCATATAGGGCTATTTTTGGTCTCTCACAAGGTGTTTTCACGCCGTGATATTAGAAAAAAACTCTACTATGCAAATGTGCCTGTGCTTAAGCTCTCAAATCGCTCATTTTCTGCGTTAAAAGAGTCAGTTGTGGTGCTAAATGAAAATGGTCATACTGAAAATATCTCTACTACGGTATTTGATGTCTCCGCACAGTTTGGATTTAATATCGAGCTAGTAAACTATACAGGCGAGGATGATAGATTTAAGCCACAGATGATAGAGCAGTTTGAGAATCTATCAACTATTTTCTCAAAAATGATACGGCTAGAGTCTATCGATTTAAACCCTATTAGAGCTCTAAAAGATAGAGATAATTTTCTGCAAATATTGCCATATACGCCAAAAATTTATTATCCAATAACAAAGCGAATATTCTCTACAGATGCAGAGGTGCTGCATCAAAAACTCTCATCATATCATCAACTTTTTGTACCTATGCAGATATAGCATAAACTCCTATTAAGTGATAATGATTTATAATAAATCTATTTTCTACAAATAGGTTTATTATGCAAATTTCAATAGATTTAAATCGCAAAATCGATAACTCATATGATATTTTTATAGGCGATTTGCCAGAGATTACTCACCATAGCAAGGTGGTGATTTTAACAAATCCAAAGGTAGCAGGACTGCATCTACAGCGAGTGCTATCAAGGATAAAAGCCCCAGAGGTCTATATCGTAACCGTCCCCGATGGAGAGAATTTTAAAACTCTCGCCACTATCGAGGATATATTAAATCAGATGTTTAACCATAGACTAAATCGTAAATCACTACTGGTGGCGTTTGGCGGTGGTGTGATAGGCGATATGGGCGGATTTAGTGCTAGTTTATATAACCGTGGGATAGATTTCATACAGATTCCAACCACACTACTAAGCCAAGTGGACGCTAGTGTCGGTGGTAAAACGGGTGTAAATAGTAGCTATGGCAAAAACCTCATAGGTGCGTTTCATCAGCCACGAGCTGTATATATAGACCCACACTTTTTAATTACGCTACCATCTAGGGAGTTTGGTGCGGGTGTAGCTGAGATTGTAAAGATGGCAGTGACATTTAATAGAGAGTTTTTTGAGTGGCTAGAGGTAAATGATTTAAGAGAGGGCGATAATCTCTCTATTGCCATAGAAAAAGCTGTAAAAACAAAAGCTAGCGTGGTAGAGCAAGATGAAAAAGAGCAAGGACTGCGAGCTGCACTAAATTATGGTCACACATATGGGCATGTTATAGAGAATGAGACAAGCTATGAGAGATATCTACACGGCGAGGCGGTAGCTATCGGGATGGTTATGGCAAATACGCTAGCTGTTAGTGAAAATCTAATGAGCAGCGATGAGGCTAATAGAGTGATAAATCTGCTAAAAAAATATGATTTAGAGCTAGATTATGAGATTGCAAATATCGATAGCTTTTATAGTGCATTTTTTCTCGATAAAAAGAGCAGTGATAGTAAAATAAAACTGATACTACCTCGTGGTATCGGTGATGTGGTTATCACAGATGCTATTAGTGCAGAGAGTGTAAAATCGGCACTCAGAGTATATCTAGAAAGGTTATAATGACTCTATTTACTAGAGCGATACTGCTCGTTTTTATAGCATTTATATCACTATTTGCCGAAGCTGATATTGAGTCACAAAAGCTAAAGTCACTCAGTGGAGATTTAGAGAGACTAGAGCGAGATATCGCTAAAAATAGTGGTGTTTGGATAAAGAGTTATAACTCATACACAGCATATCAAGATGCTAGAAAAAACCTAAAAGATGTAGAGAGCAGGATTAAAAAACTAGAGTTTAGAGCAGATAGTGAAGAAAAACGCCTAGAGCTTGATTCGCTATTTTCTAAACAGAAGGTGCTAACAGAGCAGATAGAGCTCTCAAAGGCACAGGGTTCATCGCCGTTTGTATCGCTACTGCAACCAGATGAGGCGGGCGAGGTGCCTACTATATCAAATCCATTTGATATCTTCTCGGGGCTCTCATATGTAAAACGGCTCAATGACTACTACAAAGAGTATATTTTTAGAGAGAACGAGCTACGAGTAGTGCTTACGCTTTTAGAGCAAAAGATTGCAATTTTGCGTGAGATGATTGAGATTGATAAAACCTACAAAAGCGAGTTAGATATCTCACAGCTTCAACTAGAGAAGTTTAAACTAGCTCAAGAGACGCTCACAAGCACTGCTGGAGTCTATGAAAAACGGATTGAGACGACAGAGGCAAAGATAAACAAAGAGATAAGAGAGCAGATTTTTAGGCTCGTAAATATTGTATTTATTATCGTAGTTTTATTTGTGATATCTTTTATCGTAAAGCGTATCTTAAAACGCTATATTGTCGATAATGAGCGGTTTTATATAGCTAACAAGATTATAACTTTTGTTAATGTTACGCTGGTGATTTTGATACTACTTTTTAGCTATATCGATAATGTAGGATATATCGCAACGGTGCTAGGGGTGGCATCTGCGGGTCTTGCTATTGCTATGCGAGATTGGTTTATGAGTCTGCTTGGGTGGGCTGTTATTATGCTAGGTGGCTCTATTCATGTGGGCGATAGAGTGCGATTTGTAAAAGATGGGATGGAGTATATCGGAGATGTGCTCGATATCTCGATGCAACGCATCACGATGATGGAGGATGTTACGCTCACTACTGTGGAGCTAAACCGCAGAGCAGGGCGGATAATATTTGTCCCAAATAACTATATTTTTACATCGATGATTGCAAACTATACCCATGGCTCGCTAAAAAGTGTATGGGATGGAGTAGATATCGTTATAACATTTGATTCAAATGTGCAAAAAGCAGCGGAGATTGTAAAAGAGGTGTGTCGTAAACACTCAAAAGGATACACCGAGATTGCTAGAAAGCAAATCAACCGTATGAGAGGGCGATATAATCTCAAATCTACAAATGTAGAGCCACGCATTTTTACGCTATTAGAGCCATATGGGATGAAGATTAGTGGCTGGTATATGGTGAGTGCATACTCAACACTTGCACTTCGCTCAAATATCTCTGTAGAGATTATAAATGCGTTTAAAGAGCATGATGATATCACTATTGCATATCCGACGCAGACGCTATTTGCACAAACTTCACAACAAGAACTAAAGTATAATCAATGAGACAAAAAGTATTTTTTAAAACATTTGGGTGTCGTACAAATATGTTTGATACACAGGTTATGATGAGTGGACTCAGTGATTTTGATATCACCGAAGATGAGAGCGAGGCAGATATTGTCATAGTAAACTCATGTACCGTTACAAACTCAGCTGATGTAAGCGTGCGAGGTTATGTAAACTCACAACATAAAAAGGGCAAAAAGCTATTTCTAACAGGTTGTGGTGCACACTCCAAAGGCGAGAGTCTATTTGCTACGAACAAGCTTAGCGGAGTGTTTGGTCAATCAGAAAAACAGAAAATCAACACACTACTAAAAAGCGATACTCCTTTTTATGAGCTAGGCGATTTAAACTATATAGATGATGCGGTGGTAGAGGAGTTTGTGGGCAAATCACGAGCTTTTATTAAAATCCAAGAAGGATGTAATTTTCGCTGTAGCTACTGTATCATACCATTTGTTAGAGGTGATGCTAGAAGTTTAGATGAGAAGCAAATATTAGAGCAGATAAATCGACTAGCATCTAATGGTTTTGGCGAGTTTATCTTAACTGGTACAAATGTAGGTAGCTATGGAGTAGGCGAGGGGCGAAATATCGCAGAGCTGATGCAGAAAATCTCATATATCAGAGGCGTTAGACGCATTAGGGTGGGCTCACTAGAGCCGATACAGATAAATGATGCTTTTAGAGAGATATTAGATGAGCCGTGGCTAGAGAGACATCTACATATTGCTATTCAACACAGCAGTGATGAGATGCTACGGATTATGAATAGACGAAATAGATATAGCTCTGATGTGGAGCTGTTTGGTATGCTTAGCGAAAAGGGCTTTGCACTAGGGACAGATTTTATCGTCGCTCATCCAGGTGAGAGTGATGAGATTTGGCGTGAAGCGATGAGAAATTTAGAGCGACTAAATCTAACTCATATCCACGCATTTACCTACTCTAAGCGAGATGGCACCCCTAGTGCTGTTATGAGCCCTGATGTAAATGGGGCTGTTGCGACAGAACGGATGAGAGAGCTACAATC
Organism: uncultured Campylobacterales bacterium; assembly: GCA_964650175.1. GTDB lineage: Bacteria > Campylobacterota > Campylobacteria > Campylobacterales > Sulfurimonadaceae > CAZYTC01. The sequence goes on from CAZYTC010000002.1 coordinate 18,482, forward strand.
TATAATAGATAAAAATAGTTATAACTTTAGAGTCAAAAACTCTCATAAAAAGCTAGAAGTGCTCGTAGAGTCAGCTAAAAATGGACTTTTTATAGGGTATGATCAATATTTTAACCCTATTGAGATATCATCAAATGAAGATTTGGTGGGCAACTGGATAGGTATAGAAAATTATGAGGTGCGAGATGATAAAAACTTTGCAAAATTTGACGCGTAATCAGCTAATAATTATAATCTCTGGTGCTTTTATAGTGATATTGCTACTATTTGCACTGCTTCGTGATAATAAAGAGCTCATATCTCGTGATATGGCGACATCTCTTATAGAGGATGATAAGATAGAAAAAGCACTGCTAGATGGTGATTTTATCTATCTAATCTCTAAAAAAGATGAGATATACAAAATATCAACAGATGTTTTTTCTATAGATGATTTAGCACACATAAAGGTGCAAAAGAGCTCGAATATGGGTTGGTTGTGGCTAGTGATTTTATCATTAGCGGTATATGCTATCTATAGATGGTTAGTTAAAAATGAGCTACCTAAAGTAGCACCAGTAGTAGATGAGGAGCTAAAAGTGATAGAGAGTGAAAAGCCATTAGAGGTAGAAAACAGTGATATAGTGCCTGCTAAATCATATGTAAAATTTAGCGATATCGGCGGTATAAATGATGTCAAAGAGGAGCTAGAGGAGATTTTAGATTTTCTAAGAAATCCAAAAAGATATCATAGCTTTGGTGCTAGAATGCCTCGTGGTGTGCTGATGGTTGGACCCCCTGGGGTTGGTAAAACTATGATTGCAAAGGCTCTAGCGACTGAGGCGGGAGTACCGTTTTATTATCAAAGTGCAGCTTCATTTGTGCAGATTTATGTCGGTATGGGTGCTAAACGAGTAAGTGAGCTATTTAGTGTAGCTAAAAAATCAGCCCCAGCGATAATATTTATAGATGAGATTGATGCTATCGGCAAGCGACGAGACGGCACGCGAAACGAGGAGCGAGAGGGCACGCTAAATCAGCTACTAGTAGAGATGGATGGGTTTGATGATAGTAGCGGTATAATCGTTGTTGCAGCTACAAACAATATAGATATTTTAGATAGTGCACTGCTTCGTGCAGGGCGTTTTGATAGACGCATTTTTGTAGAGCTTCCTACAGCTCAAGAGCGAGAACTGATACTACAAAAATATCTGCGAGAGATTCCACATGATTTGAGTATTTCAGCGATTGCTAAAATGACGACAGGTTTTAATGGTGCATCACTTGCGGCACTTGTAAATGAGGCGGCTCTTTTGGCTCTTCGCTCTCGTGATATCCATGTAACGATGGAGCACTTTATGGTTGTCAAAGAGAAGGTGATGTTTGGCAAAAAAAGAGTCTCTGTAATGAGTGATGAGCAGAGAAATTATCAGGTGAGATATCAAGCAGGCAAGGTCTTTATGGCGACGCTATATGATTTATCGTTTGATAAAATCTCACTTTCAAATGAGATGATAACGCCACCTACATCAGAGCCGATGTTGCAGCGAGAGATAGAGTCTCATATTAGAGTTCATCTAGCTGGTGTTGCGGCTTCTAGTATCGCTTTTGGCGAGCATGCAAGCAATGCAAAGAGTGATTTAGATTCAGCAAAAGTGATGGTAAAAAAGATGATTCATGAGTATGCTATGGGAGATAGAATCTATCCAAATGGCGATGATGAGCATAAATTAATGAGTAGATTATATAGCGAAACTAGGGTGCTTATCTCCAATAATGAAGAGGCAATATCAAAAATATCAAAAGTTTTAGATGATTATGAGCAGATATCAAAATCACTGTGCAAAGAGATAATAGATGAGATTTTATAGCGGTTTTGCTATGAGTGATGATGAGAGGCTGTTTGATGCGTTCTTAGATAGGAGTGATTACTCTGTAGCGGGGTTTAGCTATGGTGCAATAGCTGCGTTTGAGTCTGTATATAGTAGTAAAACCCGCATAGATAAGCTACAGCTATTCTCTCCTGCTTTTTTTCAAAATAGACGCGAATCATTTAAAAAACTACAACTTAGTGGATATGAGAGAGATAGTTTTTTATATATAGATAGCTTTTTAGATAGCTGTTTTCATCCATATCAAAAATCACAAATCCCTCTAGGAGAGCACAATATAGATGAGCTACGAGAGCTACTATATTATATCTGGGATATCGATAGGTTGCAGAAACTAGCAGAGCGGGGCGTAGAGATAGAGGTCTATCTAGGCGAAATGGACGCTATAATCGATAGTGCTACAGTTAGAGAGTTTTTTACACCATTTGCAACAACATATTTTATCAAGGGTGCTAACCATTTTTTATATAGGGAGTAAAAATGCTAAAAATAGGCGTAATAACAACAAGCGATAGAGCGAGTGCAGGGATATATGAGGATATTTCAGGCGTCGCTATAATGGATACCATGAAAGAGTATCTAAAAACGCCTCATGAGATAGTTTATCGCTGTATCGCTGATAATCAAAAAACGATAGAAGATACGATGATAGAGCTGTGTGACAATGAGGGGTGCTCGCTCGTAGTAACTACAGGTGGTACAGGACCAGCACCTCGTGATGTTACGCCAGAGGCGACTGAGGCGGTGTGTGAGAAGATGCTACCAGGGTTTGGAGAGCTGATGAGACAGGTGAGTTTGCAATATGTGCCAACAGCGATTTTATCTCGCCAGAGTGCAGGTGTTAGAGGTAGTAGTTTGATTATAAACCTACCAGGTAAACCAAAATCGATTCGTGAGTGTCTGGACGCTGTTTTTCCAGCGGTGCCATATTGTATAGATTTAATCGGTGGATCATATATCGAAACTAACGAAGATGTGATAAAAGCATTTAGACCAAAATCATAATATGAGACTCATATTTACTCTATTTTTTGGCTGTTTATCACTATTTGCTAGCTCTAGCGTATGGAAAATTTCAAAAGATAACCATCACATATATATCGGCGGAACTATCCATATGCTCAGAGCTAGCGATTATCCACTGCCACTAGAGTATGACAGGGCATATAGTGATAGTGAGATTGTTGTTTTTGAGACTGATTTAGAGCAAAATGATTTAATCATAAATAAGCTATATCTAAAGATGCTTAGCGATGAGCATATATCAAAAATGCTTAGCGATAGAGTATATGCGAGATTGGTTGATTATACGCATAGAAAAAAGATAGATTTAGAGCCGATAGGGCATATGAAACCGTGGGCGGTTGGATTGGTTTTGATGCTACATAGTTTTGCAGATATTGGATTAGATGAAGCTGGTATCGATATGTTTTATCTACTAAAAGCTATAGACGATAACAAAGAGAGGCTGATTTTAGAGAGTATCGATGAGCAGTTAGATGTGATTACAGCACTAGATGCCGATGGGGCTAATGAGTATATAGATTATGTAATCGATGATTTAGATAGAGTCCAAGAGATGTTTGATGAGATTGTTTCATCGTGGAGAGAGGGCGATTTAGAGACTCTAAAGACAGAGCAGCTAGATTATATAAAACAGAGTCCAAATCAGTATAAAATCCTCATCAAAGATAGAAATAAAAAGTGGCTAAGCAAAATAGATAGCTATTTTAGAGATAAAAAGAGCCTATTTGTTTTGGTAGGACTACTACATTTAGCAGGAGAAGATGGGCTTTTAGAAGAGCTAGATAGGCTAGGGTACTCTATAGAGCAACTATAGAATATGTTTTGGTTTTCCAAATAGATAGCCTTGGAAGAATCTACACCCTAGCTCGATTAGTTTCTCAAACTGCTCTTGTGTCTCTACACCCTCTGCGATTACCTCTAGATTAAATGTCGCTCCTATTGTGATAATCGTCTGTACGATTACCTGATCTGATGGGCTATCTAGTAGATATTTTACAAATGATTGATCTATTTTTAGCTCATCTATAGGTAGATTTTTTAGATATGATAGACTAGAATAACCCGTACCAAAATCATCGATAGATACAGTGTAGCCCAAATCTCGTAGTTGCTCTAGTTTGCTCATCGCCTCTTCGACACTGTTTATTAGTAGGCTCTCTGTTAGCTCAAGGCGTAGTTTATTTGGTTTAAATCCAGCTATCTCTACCTTTTTAGCTAACATCGATACGAAATCTGGGTCATTAAATTGTCTAAAACTCACATTTACGCTGATATGATAATCTTTTCTGCTTTCATCTTTGCTCCACTCTGCGAGCTTATTTACCGCCTCATTTATAACCCACTCACCAAGCTCTATAATAACTCCTGACTCTTCAGCAAGCGGTATAAAAATAGCAGGCGAGAGGTTGCCGAGCTCTGGATGGTTCCATCTCATTAGTGCCTCAACACCGATTATCTTTTGAGTTATATCTACTTGGTCTTGATATAGGATATAGAGCTGATTTGATGATGCAGCTATTTTTAAATCTTGTATCATTTTTGAGTGCATCTCAATATTATGCTGTATTGCAGAGTCATAAAACATAGATCTATTTCGACCATCATTTTTTGCTATATACATAGCATTATCAGCCGATGAGAGCAGTTTGTCGCTATTTTTCTCATTATCATTAAATAGCACCATACCGATACTAGCACTGATATAGAAGTTTTGATTATCGAGCACAAATGGATTTTGAGCAATCGATAAAATCTTATCTGCTACTTTTTGAACTACCGCTGCGGCGTGGTCTTTATTGGCTGATAGATTCTCTATGAGTATTACAAACTCATCTCCACCATATCTAGAGATGACATCATGATGACGCAGAGCTCTTTTTAGTCTTTGTGACATCTCTTGTAAAACGCTATCGCCTGCACCATGACCTTTTAAATCATTGATGGTTTTAAAGTTATCCAAATCTACAAACAGTATCGCATTGTATTGAGAGTTTCTCATACTATTTGAGATAGATTTTTCTATATGCTCTAACAGCATTCTGCGATTTGGCAAATCTGTTAGCGGGTCAAAATATGAGAGTTTTAATATATGGTCTTTTTGATAAAATGAGTTTATAGCAAATCCCAAATCCCCAGCTAGCTCATCTATCATAGCTATCTCTTCATCATTAAATCCACCTTTTTGAGTGGTGCAGATGAGTATAACACCTAGTGGATTTGATGTATATGCATCTTTTTTGAGTGATGAGGCATAGATTGATGAGACGCCGTGCTCTTTTACATATCTTTTACACTCCTCTGATACTTCAGTTGTAAAATCATTTAGTATAATCTTTTGGTTATGCTCATAAACATACTCTTCTAGTGGGAAAATATTTACTCTATCTTTTAGCCCTCTAGTAGCTTTTAGAGTTAGTTTTGAATCCTCTGCTAGTGAGATTTTAACGCTAAAAAATATACTATTTTCAATCAAACAATCACTCATTTTCTCTATCAAATCATCTAGCGATTCAGCGGTGATAAGTATCTGATTTGCATCCGCAACAGTTCGCAGTATCGAATATAGATGCTTTTGATGCTCGTTTGATTTTTCTAGCTCTTTTGTCTTTATTTTTACCTCTTTGGTAAGTCTATCTCTGTATTCTGCATCTTTTTTGGTAAATCGTCTAATCACATAGTATATGAGCCCTAGTAGAGCGATTATCGATATATTATAGAGGATTATCTCTATCTTTGTTTTATTCACTAAATCATCAAAAAGTGACTCTGGAACTTTTATACTAGTGATTCCTCTGATATCTCCCTCGCTATAATCAAATGCTACATCGTACTCTCTAGAGATATACTCTAGTGTCTGCTCTTTTTTGCCATGACACTGCAGACAATATGGCTCAACCACAAGAGGTTTGGCGTAGAAAAAGTATGTTTTATCATTTTTCTCTATCTTCTTAAATATCTTCTCTGTGTCGTCTGTTTTTTGAAAATGCTCTATCGCCTCTAGCTCGAACTTATCAGCACTATTTGCTGGATTTCGCGGTCTATCAGATACATTTCTAATGGCGATATCATCTTTGTTTCGCATAGCAAACTCATCACTAATAAAAGTGGCAGCATGAGCTGGCAAAAATCCAACAGTATTGGCATTTAAATCTATTCCACTATTTACAAACTGTTGATGATATATGTATCTCATTGATAAAAAGTAGTTCTCTAACGACTCTGCACGACCTAGTGCACGAGATTCTATATATTTATGCACATTGATATATTGATATATGCTGATTGCTGTAGATATTGAGATGATTATTAAAGCGATAATCCAGAAGAGTCTTTTGGTAAGATTTAGTTCCCTCAAGTTGATACCTTGATGTTTATGTTATCCAAAAGGATAACATTTTTTATATGAAATCAACCTTTGTAACATGGTGATTTAATCCTAACTCTTCGCTAGTGCATCCTAGTGCAAGCCCTACCATTTGTGGCATATGTAGCACTGGTAATTTTACATCACGACCTATAGCTTTTGATGCGTTGTGATGCTGTACATCTAGTTTTAGATGACATAGTGGACATGGTGTAACCATCCAATCTGCATTTGCGTCCATCGCCCCTGCTATTGCGTTTCCTGTTAGGGTTGCTGCAGTGTGAGGTGCTTGAAGCTCTGCGTGAAATCCGCAACATTTGTTTTTCTCTTCATAATCGACATTTACACCACCACAAGCGATGATTAAATCATCTAGTGAGCGAGGATTATATGGGTTTTCTCCGCCATTTGAGCTCTTTTGTAGCTCTGATGGACGGATATTGTGACATCCATAAAATGGTGCTATGTTAAATTTATGTAGTGGAACTTCTACTTTTTTAGCTAGATTTTCTAAACCATAATCATCTATGATGGCATATAAAAAGTGAGTAACTTCGCTACTGCCTTTGTACTCTAATCCTACCTCCGCTAACTTCTCATTGACTCTAGCTTTTAGCTCTGGATTTGTATCTAAACGATGTTTTGTAAGTGCTGTATTTAGCTGACAAGTGTTACAAATAGTAACCATTTTTAGCCCAAGTTTTTCAGCATAACAGATATTTCTAGCATTTAGTACTAGAGATAAAAAATCATCATAATCTTGTAGATGAGATGCCCCACAGCAGCTCGCCTCATCTAGTAAAACTAGCTCAATGCCTAGTTTATCAGCGATAGCCATTGTCGATTTTAGAAGCTCTGGCGTACTCTCTCTAGCAGTACATCCAGTATATAGTGCATATTTTAGTTTTTCCATCATTTGCTCCTAAAATTTTACCGTAGATGATGATTCTATAAGCTTTTTAATCTCATCTAGATTTTTAGATTTTGGCATATTCCACGGCATTACGATTTTATCTTTTCTAAACATTGCAATAGCCTCTGGTAGATGCTTCATTACCCCGATATTACCCTCTGAGTAGCGAACTAGCTCGCCCTCATCTAGTAATCCATGGCGTTTAATAGAGTGTGCAAAACCAACAGCATGGCGAGTTGCTACATTATTAATAGCCATATCATTTTCAAATACCATATTGTGTAGTTTTGTGATTTTCTCTATCGGATTTACATCTTTTGGACACGCCTCAGCACACTCCATGCACTTGACGCAATCCCAAACACCCTCTGTAGGTTGATTTATGATATCTAATCTCTCAATCGATGCATCATCACGCACATCAGCACTAAATCTATACGCTGCTGCAAATGCTGCTGGCCCTATATAATCTTCGTTTATCTCAACCACAGGGCATGAGTAGTGGCACGCCCCACACTGGATACAGTAATCAGCCTCAAGTAGTTTATCAGCATCAGCTGGAGAGACTAGATTTTCAGCCTCTGGATGCTCATCAATATCAGCCTCTAGGTATGGTTTTACCTGTGCATGTTTATCCCAGAAATCTTGTTTGTCGATAACTAAATCTTTGTATGCTCGTTTTTCACTTAGTGGGTCGATAATTAGCTCATCACCAAATAGATCTACCATATCAAACATTCTAGTCTTACATGCTAAAATCGCTTTTTTGTTAATCTTGATAGCACATACACCACAGATTCCATGACGACAGCTACGACGATACGAGAGGCTACCATCGTGCTCCCATTTGATACGATTTAGTATATCTAGCACAACCTCTTCGTGAGTTACTTCTAACTCATATGTGCTGTAGTATGGCAGATAGTCTGTCTCTTCGTTAAATCTAAATACTTTAACTGTAACTTGTTTAGTTCTTATAGTATCCATCATCTCTCCTTAGTATGAACGAGCTTTAACTTCGTGACGACCTAGTGTTACAGCCATTGTATCTAGTGCGATATCGCCATTTTCTGACATATATGCCATTGTATGTTTTAAGAAATTCTCATCATCACGGCTTGGGTAGTCTTCTCTAAAGTGAGCACCACGAGACTCTTTTCTATTTAGTGCACTTGCAACTATAAATAGTGAGTAATCTAGCATATGACCGAGCTCTATCGCCTCCTGTAAATCGGTATTGAAAATCTTTGATTTATCACTAACGCGGATATTTTTATATCTAGCTCTTAAATCGCTTAGTATCTTCATTTGAGCCTCTAGAGTCTGTGCAGTTCTAAATACACCTGCATTATCAGTCATAGATTGTTGCAGCTCATCACGCAGTTTTGCAACTGACTCTTGACCATTATTGCTTAGTAGCCAATCTAGCTCACTGCTCATTCTTGATGCATCAGATTCACACGCCTGGCGAAGCTCTATATTATCAACTTCATTTAGCATAGTTTTACCTACAAATCTACCAAATAGCATCGCCTCAAGCACTGAGTTTGCTCCTAGGCGGTTTGCACCATGAACTGATGAGCAGGCACACTCACCAGCGGCGTAAAATCCCTCTACGAACTCGCTGTTGTTTTTGCGCACATGACCATCTTTATCTACAGGAATTCCACCCATAGAGTAGTGTGCTGTTGCAGAGATTAAAATCGGCTCTTTTATCATATCAAGACCCAAAAATGTAATCGCCAAATCTCTCAGCTCTGGCAATCTCTCCATAATCTTTTCTCGACCTAGATGAGTCAAATCTATATAAACCGCATCTTTTCTAGGGCCTACGCCTCGACCTTCGCGAATCTCTTGGATAATAGCTCTTGCAACCACATCACGAGATGCTAGCTCCATAGCATTAGGTGCATATTTACTCATAAATCGCTCGCCCTCGCTATTTAGCAGTTTTCCACCCTCACCCCTAGCAGCTTCAGAGATTAAAACACCATTTCCAGATAGTCCAGATGGGTGAAACTGTACAAACTCCATATCCTCTAGTGGTAGTCCATGTCTAGCTACTAATGAGAGCCCATCGCCAGTATTTGCATGTGCATTTGAGTTTATTTTAAACGCTCTAGCATATCCACCAGTAGCGAACATTACGCTTTTTGCATTAAATATTGCTCGCTCGCTATTTCGGATATTGTATGCTACTACGCCATAAACTTTGCCATCTTCATATAGCAAATCTGCTACATACCACTCATCCCAAAACTCTACACCCTCACGAAAAGCTTGCTCATACATTGTTTGTAGTAGTGTTAGACCTGTTCTATCTTTTGCAAAACAGGCTCTAGGTGATGATTGTCCACCAAATGGGCGTTGTGCAATAGTGCCATCTTCGTTACGGCTAAATGCCGCTCCCATCTTCTCAGCCCATCTGATAGTCTCAGGAGCCTTTTCACACATAAATGCCACTACATCTTGATCAGCTAGGTAATCTGAACCCTTGACTGTGTCAAACTCATGTAGCTCTACGCTATCACTATCACTAAATGCTGCGTTTATTCCACCCTGTGCTGCTCCAGAGTGGCTTCTTAGTGGATGTAGCTTTGTTATTACTGCTACCTTTTTGCCACCTTGTTGTATCTCTCGTGCTGCAGCACAACCAGCCAGTCCTGCTCCAACAATCACGGCATCATAAGTATAAATAGGAATACTCATTCGCTTTCCTTGTATCTAAATTCTGTCGATGATTATACCTACAAGCAGCTTGCGTAAGATTAAAGCAGTGAGCAAATATGGATTAAAACTAAAAGTTTGCGTTAATGTCTCTTTTGGTAACATTTTCTAAGATTTCTATATTTATATGATACTAATAGTTACATATAAACTATATATATCTATAGCTACAGTTAATCACTTATTGTGTATAATTTGCAAATATGTTTGAGGTTATGCGTGAATAAAGAGGAATTTTTCATCTCTAGATTTGATAGTGGTGTTATAGGCGATGATGGGGCACTAGTTGATAATCTTATATATAGTAGTGATCTCTTTTTTGAAAATATCCATTTTAAACGCTCTTGGATGAGCTTATATCAGATAGGCTATAAAGCTATGATGGTAAATATCTCTGATGCGATAGCGATGAATGCGAAACCTCTTTATGCGGTATTAGGCGTTGCGATACCTGCATCGCTCTCACGATCTGAGCTAATAGAGCTCTCAAATGGTCTGCGTGATGGGGCAAAAAAGTTTAATATAGCGATAATAGGTGGCGATACGATAGCAAATAACAAACTAGATATCTCTATTACTATAGTATCTCGCAGTGATAATCCACTCACTAGATATGGGCTAAAAGTGGGAGATATTATCGCTCATACTGGCAGAGTAGGGGAGTCTAAAAAACAGTTGGGATATCTATTTGCAGGTGCTTCATTGCACAATAAGCATCGATTTATAGCCCCAACTATCAGAGGCGATTTTATCTCTAGAGCTAGAAAGCATCTACGAGCTGGTATGGATATATCTGATGGATTATTTAGCGATATCAAAAAGCTCACATCGCTAAATTCTCTAGGGGCAAAGCTTGTTAAAAAGATACCCAAAAATATAGGTTGTAGTGGTGAGGAGTATGAGATGTTAGTCGCTTTTGCACCACGAAACTATGATGCTATCAAAAAGATTGCACGCATTACAAAAACACCTCTTACTCCTGTTGCTAGAGTAGTTAGAGGTGGATATATTAGAGTCTGTAAACCAAACCATTTTTAGGAAAAAAGTGAAAAAAATATACTATTTAAACCATGCACCGATTGAGTTTTATTTTAGACAATCTGTTAGAGATTTTGTCGTCGATGAGATACCGCTATATGAGTTTAGTGGCGATGGGGAGCATTTAGTGCTGCATATTCGTAAAAAAAACCTCACTACTTGGGCGATGATAGATATAATCGCAAATCATCTAGGCATTAGACGAGGCGATATCGGTTATGCGGGGCTAAAGGATAAAAATGCTCAGACAAAACAGTATATATCTATACATAAAAAATATGAAGAGCAACTTGAGAGTCTAGAGCATGATGATATAAAAATTCTCTCTAAAACATACCATAATAATAAAATCAAAATCGGTCATCTAAAGGGTAATCGATTTTTTATACGATTAAAAAAGGTAAATCCAACCTCTGCAAAGATGATAACAGAGGCTATTAAAAATATAAAGCGATATGGGTTACCTAACTATTTTGGATATCAGAGATTTGGCAATGACGGCGAGAACTACCTAAAAGGCAAGGCGATAATAGAGGGGAGCTTGAGAGAGAAAAACAGAAAGCTACATCAATTTTATATTAATTCATATCAAAGTTTTCTATTTAATAATTGGCTCTCAAAACGGATAGAGATATCTAAGATGATAGAGAGTTTTACTATCAGCGAATTAGAGAAAATTTTAGATATCCCCACAGATGAGATAGAGGCGATGAAAGCACAAAAGCACCCATTTAAACTAATGAGTGGCGATGTGATGATGCACTATCCATACGGCAAGATTTTTCACTATGTAGATGGAGAGAGTGAGAGATTTAGCTCTCGTGATATCTCACCTACAGGACTATTGAGTGGTAAAAAATCGACTCGCTCTATAGAGAGTGCTAGAGCTATAGAGAGTGAGTTTGATGATTTAGAGCTAACTAGCGTAGATGGCTCTAGACGCTATGGATGGATATTTGCCGAGGATATAGAGTATAACTACCGCGAAAGCGAAGCGTGGTATGAGCTACATTTCACACTCCCAAAAGGCTCCTATGCAACCACTCTGATTGAGGAGATAGCACATAAACAGATAAATATAGAAGAGGTAGATTAAGTGTCAAAACATATAACATCATCGATATCACAGATTTTTGGTAAATTTGCTAGTCGCGAGCATAGTAGTGTGCTACAAAATATAATCAATAGCTCATATGTAAAACTTATGGGACTTGATATGAGTGAATTTAGCGAGCCATCGACATATAAATCTCTAAATGCACTATTTACAAGAACTTTAAAGACCCCTAGAGAGCTACCACAAGGTGAGCGAGCTATTATCAGCCCATGCGATTCGCTCATCACTTCACATGGCGTGATAGATGAAAATCTAGCACTACAGATAAAAGGGATGAGCTATAGCGTAGATGAGCTACTAGGAGATAGGGTAGGCGAGGCATCTAAAAAATCAATCCACAATGGATATTTCATAAACTTCTATCTCTCTCCACGAGATTATCATAGATATCATATGCCACTAGATGCAGAGATTTTAAAGGCTATCCATATTCCTGGAAAACTATATCCTGTAAATATTCCATCGCTTAAAAATCGTCTAAATCTCTTTATCGAAAATGAGCGAGTAGTATTAGAGTGTCTAAGTGTAGATAAGAAACGATTTTTCTTAATATTAGTAGGTGCACTAAATGTAGGAGAGATGGTAGTATCGTTTGAAGAGCGTATTGAGAGCAACAAAACCACACAGATAAATAGTTACGAGTATGAAAATCTGCATCTAAAAAGAGGCGATGATTTTGGATGCTTTAAGATGGGCTCAACTATCGTAATGCTATGTGAAGAGTCGATGGCATCTTGGAGCGTGGAGCTCGATAAAAGCGTAAAATTTGGCGAGCAGATAGGAGTATTAAAAGATATATAAATCTTCGGAATAAGTCCGAAGATAGCTTTTATGAGATTCTATATATACTATGGTTAACATAATATATATTATATCAAAAATAGTAGATACGGAAAACCGTATCCTCTATCTATATATCCATCTCCATCACTTGCCACGGAAGCCCTTGAGTATTCATTAACTCCATAAATGGATCTGGGTTAAACTGCTCTATATTAAATACACCATCACCGCTCCATATGCCAGTAGTGACAAGCCTTGCACCAATAACAGCTGGTACGCCTGTGGTGTATGATACGCCTTGTGATTTTACCTCTGTGTAACAATCTTCATGATCTTTTATCTGATAGATATAGATTTTGCGTTTTTTACCATCTTTGATTCCCTCAGCTACAATACCGATGTTTGTTTTACCTTTTGTGCGAGGTCCTAGGGTCGCTGGGTCTGGTAGCAGAGTCTTTAAAAACTCCATAGGGATAATATCTACACCTTTGTGATTTACTGGCTCTATGCCTAGCATTCCCACATTTTGTAGTACCTCCATATGTTTTAGATAACTCTGCCCAAATGTCATAAAAAATCGTATTCGCTTTAGCCCTTTGATATGTTTGACAAGTGATTCCATCTCCTCATGATATAGCAGATAGCTATCTCGCGGCCCTACCTCTGGATAGTCCCACACCTGCATAATCTCCATAGGTTTTGTCTCTATCCATGCACCATTTTCCCAGTATCTGCCATTTGCACTCACTTCACGCAGATTTATCTCTGGGTTAAAGTTGGTAGCAAAGGCATAGCCGTGATCGCCATCATTGCAATCTAATATATCTATATAGTGAATCTCATCGAAATAGTGTTTTTGGGCATATGCACAAAATACATTTGTCGCCCCAGGATCAAAACCACTACCTAATAGTGCTGTGATGCCTGCTTTTTTAAACGCCTCATCTCGCTCCCACTGCAGTTTATACTCAAACTTTGCCTCATCTGGGTGTTCATAGTTTGCAGTATCTAAATAGTGCGTTTTAGTCGCTACACACGCATCCATTATGGTCAAATCTTGATATGGTAGTGCTACATTTATAACTATCTGTGGGTTATATTTTTTGATTAGCTCTATTACATTATCTGTACTATCAGCATCTACCACATCTATCTCTATAGCACCATCTGGTAGTTCGCTCTGTATCTGCTCGCATCGTCCTATTGTCCTGCTAGCTAGTATGATTCTATCAAAAACATCGCTATTTTGTACACATTTATGTGCTACTACACGCCCTACTCCACCAGCACCTATAATAACAACTGTTGCCATCGCAAAACCTCTTTATAAAAATAATTGTGATTATATGATAGATTTATAAAATGTACTATAAATCCTCTAATGCTAGATAATCACGCCCTAGCACCGTACTCCAACCCTCATATATAGCATGAGAGCCCAAAGCTATCTCATATAGCATTGATGAGAGCTCATCAATCAGCTCACTATCTAAAGATGCCACGATAGTCGCTATGAGCGAGTAGCTATAATCGCCATCACTCTCTATGGTATCTGCGATTTTTAGCTCACTAGAGCCTCTAATCTGCTCTATCGCCCTATCTCTAGATGTTGGCGTTTGAAATGATAGATAAAACTCTATCTCTCTGGCTATCGAGAAATCATCGCCCTCTTTTGATAATTCGGCAAAAATTTTCTGATTTTGTATTAATATTAGTTGATATGAATCAGGATATAGTTTATCTAAATATAGACTCCATTTGTGGTCTTTAAAAGAGCCCATATCATACTCATAACCGCTTACTATCTCTTTTGCTATGTTTTCAAAACCTTTGGCACTGCTAGCATAAAAGAAAAACTCTATCCACTCATCCTCGCTCTTTCTAGCTACAAATGTAGCGTCTAGCGACCCTATGAGTTTAGCTGTTAAATCCTCTATCGGCTCATCTATAGTGGGATATTTGATGTTTATCCACAACAAAATCGGCTTTGACTCATCTGGTGCACTCTCGATTAGCGACAAATCACACATCATATGATGAATTGTGCCCTCTTCGCTATATTGGTATCTCTCTATCATGTTAATCTTTTGTTAATTTTTATGCCATTATATCAGCGTATAGTTTAAAGAACATTTCATTATACTATCAGCTATGATAAAAATAGATACTAAATTATGGACACTGTTTTTGCTCCCTGTGGCTCTTTATGGGGATATAAAGCTCTCAAGCCTCATAGATAGAGCACATAACCATAGAGAGATAGCGATAGAGCAATCAAAGTTGCATCAAATAAAGCTAGAGCGTAAATCACTCAGTAAATCATACTTGCCACGCATTGATGCTAGTGGGAGTGCTGTATATACCGATAAAACGGGTGGTTTTGATGCAAAAGAGAGCTATAACGCCACTCTATCGGCTGAACTGATGCTATTTGATGGATTTAAGAGAGAAAATCGCCTCTCGCAGATGGATAGCCTGAGTGCCTCGCAAAGCCATGCTCTATCAAGTGCTAAAAAAGAGCTCTCGCTAGAGATAATCAGGCTCGCTATAGAGTATGAAAATAGCATTGATGAGAAATATGCACTAGATGCACTCCAAGAGCACCTTGAGGCACAGCATGAGAGGCTTTTGAGATTTAAAGATGCTGGGCTAGCTAGCGAGGATATGCTACTGCGAATAGTCTCAGAGCTAAAGGATGTAGAGTATCAGCAGCTACAGCTGCGTTATTTGATAGAAAAACAGCGATTAAATATAGCTCTTGTTAGCGGTGTGAGCTTGCATCATCACGAGAGTATAGAGATAGATATTATAGAGCCAAAGATATATAAAAAAGATGATAGCGATAGATTAAAATCGCTCCAAGAGCTCAAAAAAGCAAAGTTATATGAGTCTAAAAGTGCCAGTGGCGGGCTATATCCTACTATAAAACTGGTGGATGAGCTTAGTTTTAATGACTATAGAGGCGACTCGATGGCTGATATGAGAGTAAGACGCCAAAACAAAGTTTTAGCAGTAGCATCGATGAATCTATTTGATTTTGGCTCTGAATCAGCCACAGCAGAGGCAAAGAGAGTTGAAGCATTAACGCTAGAGTATCAGATAGCACACCAAGATGAGCTTGATAGAATCGAATTTGATCTATCGATGGATAAAAAAGCGATGGCATTTAGGCAATTAGAAGCATCTATAAGTGCACAAGAGGCGGCACAATCTACATATATCAGCGTCAAGAAAAAGTATGAATCGGGGATTGTCGATTTTATCACATATTTAGATGCACTATATCTAATGCATAATGCTAATAATCGCCTCAGCAGTAGCAAGCGAGAGCTACTAGCCTCATACGCAGCATATTACTATCATAGTGGAGCTGATCCAAGGGAGTTTGTAAAATGATTAGATTTTTGTTTTTAGCTATATTTACTAGTGCGATTTATGGCGATGGAGTTTATGCTACATATGATGTAGTGCCACTGAGGGATGCATCGCTAAATCTCTCTAGTAGCGGAGTTGTTAAATCTATCTTTGTAGATGTGGGCGATAAAGTACGCCGAGGTGCACTACTGCTAGAGATAGATAATGCTGATATTAGAGCTAGTGTAGAGCTATCGCGCCAAAAACTAAACAAATCTACTAT
>CAZYTC010000002.1:35034-93901 GCA_964650175.1 uncultured Campylobacterales bacterium
CAAACGCTAAACTATCAAAAAGCAAAAGCTGAAGTAGCAGAGGCAAAAGCATCACTTCAATATAATGAGGCATTGCTGGAAAAAACCAGACTGCGTGCACCATTTGATGGAGTGATAGCTGCTAAAAATGTTGAGATTGGAGATTTTAGCTCTATGACACTTTTTAGACTCATTAGCTCGCCTGATGTGAAGATGGTTTTAAATTTTGATGAGAAGTATCTACCGCTAGTAAAGATAGGTAGCCAAGTAAACTTTAGTGTAGATGGCAAAAGGCACTCTGTAAAAATCACAAAACTCTATCCATCTATAAATCCTAAAAACCGCAAAGCAACAGCCGAAGCACTATATAAAAACCTTACCCCTGGGGTATTTGGCGAAGCTACAATCATAATAAAATAGGCTCAATATGTATAAATTTGCTATAAACCGCCCTATTACAACCATTATGATGACGCTTTCGCTCATTATATTTGGGCTGATGTCATTTCGCTCTATGCCTGTGGCGCTATTTCCAAATGTTGATTTACCCATAATTACCATCCAAACAGTCTATGCTGGCGCAGATCCTGAGAGTGTAGAGTCAAAAGTGACAGATAAAATCGAAGAGGCAGTTTCAGGTGTAGATGGGATAGATAAACTACGCTCTAGTAGTTATGAGGGGCTAAGTATCGTAACGGTGCAATTTGAGCTCTCAAAAGATATCGAAGAGGCTGCAAATGATATTAGAGATAAAATCTCATCCTTGCGACTAGATCCAGCAGTAGAGTCTCCAAGCGTACAGAAACTAGGCTCCGCAGCGAGTGCATCTATAAAAATTTTTATCGCCGACAATAGCAATGATGAGATAGCCTTGATGCGATATGCTGATGAGGTGGTAAAACCAAAACTTCAGCAGGTAATGGGAGTTGCAAAAGTCGATATCATAGGTTTTAGAGAGCGAGAGATTAGAATCTATACAGACCCATTTTTACTAAATAAATACAATATCTCATCAGATATGCTAGAGTCACGCATACAGGCTGAGAATATCCGCTATGGTGGCGGAAAACTCATCAGTGATAACTCTGAGCTCATTATCAAAACCCGCTCTGATGCCACTACTATAGAGGAGTTAGAAAACCTCATCATCCATAGTGGAATACGACTATCTGATATCGCTAGGGTTGAGGATGGGTTATCTGATATAAAGAGCTACTCTAGCCTAAATGGAGAGAGCGGAGTTATCGTAGAGGTAAAAAAGATTGCAGGTAAAAATGATATAGAGATTATAAAGGGCGTAAAGTCCGCCCTGCCCTATCTAGAGTCACTCGCAAAAGAGCATTTTACGCTCACTATAACAGAAGATATATCACAAAAGATTATGATAAATATCGATAATGTAAAGTTTGATCTGATATATGGCTCAATTTTGGCGATTATCATCGTATTTTTGTTTTTACGAAACCTCACAGCCACTATCATATCTGCTATCGCCATTCCAACCTCTATCATCGGAACATTCGCACTGATTGATTATCTAGGGTATGATTTAAATAGATTGACGCTCATAGGACTTACTCTAGCAATCGGTATTTTTATCGATGATGCAATAGTGGTAACTGAGAATATATCTAAAAAGCTAGAGTCTGGTATGAGTAGCCTAGAGGCATCATATAGTGGTGTAAAAGAGATAGCATTTTCGATTTTGGCTATCTCATCGATGCTACTGGCTGTATTTATCCCTGTGGCATTTATGGATGGAATTGTAGGGATGTTTTTTAACTCATTTGCAATGACTGTTGCAAGTGGAATTATCATCTCTTATATGGTCGCGATTATGCTTATTCCTACCATTGGAGCTAGGGTTTTGCGAGGTAGCGAAAGTGCTTTTTGGCACAAGAGCGAGCCATATTTTGTCCGTGTTGATATGGCGTATCGTAGACTACTAGAGAAGCTACTGCGATTTAGATGGCTAACGCTAGGTGCTGTTATGATAATACTAATCTCATCATTTGCCATAGCCGCTCGTGTGGGTGGGACATTTGTGCCGCTTGAGGATATGAGCGAAATGAGGGTGCTTCTAAAGGCAAAACCTGGGATATCTATAGAGCAGATGAAGCGAGAATTAGAGCCGATTTTAGAGATTATAGAGAGTGATGAAAATACAAAAGATATCTCTTTATCTATCGGATACAATAGTGCACAAGAGATAAACAAAGCCAATATCTACGCATCGCTTATAGATATAAAAAGCCGTGAGCCACTACCAGTGGTACTAGATAGTTTTAGGAAAAAACTAGAGCCATTTAAAAACTTTACTATCAGTGTAGAGGATGTGCCACCGATGGATACGGGCGAGTCTAACTCTCCTGTACAGGTGGTGCTTATGGGGAGTGATTTTAAAAAGCTAGAGTCATATGCACAGGAGCTCTCAGATACGCTACGAGCAATCGATGGCGTAGAGGATATAGATAATGATTATGAATCAGGCAGACCAGAACTGCAGATAAAGATAAACCGTGAAGTGGCTCAGCGAGTAGGCATAACAGCACAGCAGATAGCAAGAGCGATAGGCTCTAGTTACTCTAGCGATAGTGCGACATCTCATTTTGAGCAAAATGGGCGTCAGTATGATATTACCTTGCGGGCTGATGATAAATTTAGAGTGCTCGCAGATGAGATTAAAAAGATACAGCTTCTCTCAGATGAGGGAGAATTTGTATTTATAGATGGGCTGATAGAGCTTAGTGAGGGCGAGGCGGAGTCATCGATAAATAGATTTGATAGAGATAGAAAGGTACTTGTTACAGCCAATCTAAACGGCGTAAATCTAGATGTCGTAGTAGAGGCACTAAACGCTAAGTTAGAAAATATGCTAGAAGATGGCTATAGATATAGATACACAGGCGATATTGAGCTAATGGATGATACAGCTGCTGCTTTTGGCTATACGCTGCTGTTAGCGACACTACTTATATATCTCATATTAGCGGCACTGTATGAATCATTTATGCAACCATTTATTATTATGGTTACGATGCCACTAAGCTTTACAGGGGTTAGCATCGCACTATTTTTAACTGGTAATCCATTTAGTGTATTTGTTATGATTGGGCTTATGCTACTAATGGGGATGGTGGGTAAAAATGGTGTGCTCGTGGTCGATTTTGCAAATAGTGCCATAAAAGCTGGCAAGAGTGCAGATGAGGCGGTATTAGATGCAGGTGCAGCGAGACTACGACCTATACTTATGACCACATTTGCTATGATTTTTGCGATGCTTCCACTAGCTATCAGTAGTGGTGCTGGACATGAATCCAACTCACCTATGGCTATAGCGATTATCGGAGGGCTTATCAGCTCTACGATACTAGCACTATTTGTGGTGCCACTACTATATAGAGTGCTATATCCTCTGGATGCAAGGCTTAAGCGGCTTTATGAGAAAAAACCTATTTGATTAAACGCTCACATTTTGAGTAAATCTCAAAATGAGCTCCTTAGCGGAGGGCTCTCGCAGAAAATCGCTCTTTGATTATCTACAAGGATCAGTTACAGATGCCTCATTAGGGTATAGATATATCTCTACACGACGATTTAGAGACATATTTTCTTTTGTTGTGTTTGCAACGATTGGTTTATTAAAAGAGCACCCTTTTGAGTACATCGGATTGCTTACACCACTACCATAGATGATATTTCCTACATTGCTTGCTCGCTGTTCTGAGAGTCTTTGATTTAGCTCTGCACTACCACTACTATCAGTATGACCTACCACTTGCACTATCGTATCAGGATAGTTTCTTAGCGTAGCGTTTATTTTAGAGATTTTTTGATTTGCACTAAAAGTTGGAGTGGCTGAGCCTACCTCAAACATCTTGTCATCTCTAAACATAATTTTTACATATTGATCTGTATTTGAGACAATCAAATCTTGGCTAGGGTCTAACTGTGCATTTGGGCTATTATTTACACTCGTATCTAGCGTTTGAGCCATTTCACGAGCTTGTTTATCTAGGCTATATCCTATTGCCCCACCTATTGCAGCTCCTGCTGCTGCACCTATTACTTTGTTTCTGGTTTTGCTACCGCCGCCGATATTGTGTCCTAATACAGTTCCTATCGCAGCTCCTGCTCCAGCTCCTATGATAGTTCGTTTGTTATTATCAAATGTCTCACCAAACTGCCCGCCAGCACAGCCAGCCAACATAAAAACCGCAACTGATGAAGCGATTAGTGTTTTTGTGTTTTTTATCATAAATTCATACCTCGAAATAAAATAGATATGTGATTAAATCAAATGTTTGTAAATAGATAGTGAAACCTACTCGCTATCGCTTCCGTAGCTCTTTTGGAATTTCACTTTACTTGTAAGGTCTTGTAGGTTTTTTACCTCTGCTTTTGTGGCGGTCTCTTTGTGTAGCTCTTTGGATTTTATAAACTCCACCAGCTCACGCAGTTTGGTTGTAGCCTCTAGCGAGACCTCCTCTAGCGTGCTTCTGATGATATGAAACTCACTTGTGCTTTGTGAGCGGAGTATATGAATCAGCTCTTCTAAATCGCCCCTAGAGGAGTCGAAATTATCTTTTAGCTCATCTATAGATTTTAGCGATATCATCACCGCTCTAAACTCATCTAACATCGATTTGGCTTGATGTAGCATCTTATATAGCTCTTGTGATGAGGCGTTTATATTGTTTGATAGTGTTTCGCTTTTGATGGTTGAGTCTTTGATAATCTCATCATGTTGAAGCAGTTTTGTAACTATAGATTCACTTCTAATACCTATGGTTTTTATATGTAGTGCAAACTCATTTACTATCTTATTTAGCTCGCGTTGTAGTATCGCTATAGTGTGATCTTTGCTAAATCTATTGTGCAACTCTTTTATATGTAGCTTCATTTCGCCCTGCTCTTCTTGACTACTTTGAAAAGCATTTTTAACCTGTATAAAATGATCATTGCTTTGATTTCTAAGCATCTCAATATGTCTATGAAGCACGCTATCAATCCCTGGCATATCAGATTTGACAAACTCCTCTATCTGCTTGGCAAGTAGTTGATGATTTGCGATGATAGATTCTAATTTCATACTCATACTTTTTTGATTTGTTTGAATATTATTAAAAGATTCCAAATCCTCTT
The DNA here is from genome assembly GCA_964650175.1 of uncultured Campylobacterales bacterium. Classification (GTDB taxonomy): domain Bacteria; phylum Campylobacterota; class Campylobacteria; order Campylobacterales; family Sulfurimonadaceae; genus CAZYTC01. Next base: position 40,159 of record CAZYTC010000002.1, read on the forward strand.
TTATAGTGCGTCTAATCTGCTCTAGCGTGGAGCTCTCTAGCTCTGTAACCAAATCTAATCGGCTTCTAAAAGATTTCATATTGTTTAATATAATCTCTACTTCATCATAGAGTTTATCTATTTTTTTATTTGTTGAGCTTTGATTGTAGAGCATCGCAGTTTGATTCATAACGCCCATAATAATATAGAGAATTACACCTATAACAAATATGAGTATCGCCTCTTTTATGGTGTTTGTCTCTATTGATGAGGCTAAAATAATATGAAATAGTGAGCCAACAACAGAGATGCCTAAAACTATAGGGGAGTAGTTGATTTTATTGTCATCTTTATAGACAGTACTATATCGCAAAAACAGTAATCCAGATATTGCGATAGTTGCCCACATAACAACACTGCCCATAACTACTCCTATAAAATTATATCGATTAACTCTAGAGCATGAGATGATAGATAATCATAATCATCCACCTCTGCAAAACCCCACGAGACAAAGATTGACTCTATTTTGGCATTTCGTGCTGAGTGCATATCTTTGATATTATCGCCCACCATCCACGCTTTGTCACTATCTGGAGCGTATCCATAATTATCTAATAATAATTTTAACATATCTGGGTGCGGTTTTGGGTTTTTAACCATATCGGCACCTATAATTTTATCAAAATAGTTATCGATTTGTAGATGCGATGTCATCTTTTTAGCAAAAGCAGTAGGTGCATTTGTCGCTACACTCATCAATACGCCACCATCTTTTAGTTTATCAAGAAGCTCTAAGATACCATCATATAGCGATATATTTTTAATACAACCGCTATCATAATGCTCTTCAAACATCGCTTTTGCATCGCTATCATAAACATCACGCCCATAAAACTCATACGCTAGATTTAGATATGGTGTATTTATGGCATCGACCACCTCTTTTATAGATAGTGGTGCGATATTGTAAAAGTTTTCACGCACATAATTTACAGAGGCTGTGATATCGACGCTAGAGTCTATTAGCGTACCATCCATATCAAACAGAACTATCTTTTTGCTCATAGTTTCATCTTTTCATATATCTCTTTTAGAGCCTCCACGAACATATCACTATCATTTGGACATCTAGAGACTAGATAGTGTTTAAACCCTAACTCATCAGCTATCTCTTTGTACTCCATCACTAGCTCATACTCTGTTTCAGAGTTATCTATACAAAATGCAATCGGAACTATCAGTGCATTTTTACCCTCGATAGATGATAGGCACTCATCAAGTGATGGCTCTAGCCACTTCATAGGTCCCACTTTTGATTGATACGCTAATGAGATATTTTTAAAATTTACTCCATCATCTGCGAGCATATTTTTAATAATCTCTACATGTGAGGATATATGAAACTGATATGGATCCCCATCATCTACCACTTTTTGAGGTAGTCCGTGAGCTGAGAATATTAGCTCAAAATCCTCTGCTTTGTGTTCTGAGAGAGTCTCTTTTATGAGCTCTATTACTGTTTTATTGTAGCTTTTTGAGTTATAAAAGTGCTTTATTTCACTCACTAAAACATCCCATTTTAGTTTGTGAATAGTATCATACAAATCATCTAGTGAGCTCTGAGTGGTGGTGGTGCTATATTGCGGATAGAGTGGTATTGCATAGATATGTTCTATGCCCTCGCTCTTTAGCCTCTCTAAAACCTCCATGGCTTGTGGTGGAGTATATCTCATAATAAAATCTACCCTCACGCCATCTAGTGAGTTTTGCAGTTTATTGCATAGTGATGTTGTATATCCTACGAGTGGGGATTTGTTGCCTATGAGCTTATATATCTCTTGAGATTTTTCCGCTCTAAAAAAGACTATCATTGTAGCTATAAAACGACGCAGTAGCGAGCTTTTCATTCGCAGTATATATGGGTCATTAAACATATTTTTTAAAAAAACTTCAACCTCTGATAGGTTATTTGGCCCGCCCATATTTAGCAGTACTATCGCTTCTTTCATACACATCCATTAACTAGCTATTTTCCTTGGTAGTTTATCATAATAAAAGTAAATTGAGCAGAATGCGAGCATCTAATCAGATTTTGCAATTATTAAAATATATTAAAGCTTAAGATACTATAATACTTGAATTAGCTAACTCAAATATAAAAAGGGGTTGGATGAGCCGATCTATACTTGCACTCACTTTTACTATATCTATGCTCTATGGCGAGTCATCGATGTTTTTAAACTATGAAAAAGCGATTACAAAAGAGAGTCTAAAAGAGCCTGATAATATCTTTATTAAACCAAAACTACTAACTAAAACAGCTCAGCCTGCAAACATAAATATAGTACCAAAAGATAACTACATAAAACAACACGAGCCTATTGATACCGCAGCTACGCTTATAACTATTAAAACAGATGATGAGAGCGTAGAAGTTGCCACTAACGAAAAGCCAAAAACCCTCACAGATAGCATCAAAAAAGCTCAACAACAGCTACTATCAAGAGCAAAAGAGTTTCTAGGAACTCCATATGGTATGGGTAGTAAAGGTGAAAGTAAAACAGACTGCTCTGGATTTACACAGCAGGTTTACAGCTCGTTTGGCGTCAATCTTCCTCGCACTGCATCTGAGCAGATACATATAGGCGAAAAAGTAGATTTACAAGATTTACAGGTAGGCGATTTGCTATTTTATAAGACATATAAATCAGACCCATCACATGTAGCAATCTATGCTGGAGAGGGTAGAATTATACACGCTTCATACTCTGCTAAAAAAGTTCAGTATGACTCCATAGATAAAGATTACTATAAAAACCGCTTTATCGGAGCAAAACGCATTGCTCTAAATGATACAAACGAGTAGATATGTCAAGCCTAATCTCTACGCTAGATAACTACTGGCTCTACAAAGAGATTTATACAAAACTAAACCTCACTCCCCCTGCATATAAATCATGGGGTGATACCAACCATCTAAAGCTAAACCGATATCTATTTATCCAAAAAGAGACACTACCAGATAGATATAGCTATATAGAAGAGTCTCTCACAGATATATCTGGATTTTTACCCACCCAATACGCCGCATCACAACTAAATGTCGATAGTCATATATTTAGCTATAAAAAAATGAGGCTATATAACAACTTTGAGTATAGATATATCGATGGCATCAAATTTGTAAATCTAAAACGCTTTTTTAGTGAACACAATATTAAAATCTCTCAAAACTCTACTATAAATCTAGGCAGATTAGATGATATTGTCATTACACCAAACTCTAGATTTTACGCTATAGATAGTGATTATGGTGTAGTTGTTTATGATTAGTTTGACTCTGCTATTTTAGTGCGATATAATTTTATTACCAGCAAAAGATGGAGTTGGCTGAGCATCATGACTCCCGCCTCTTTTGCTTGGCTGTTTTATTTTTTTATGATACAATAATTTCTTAGAGATAGATAAATGTGCTTTGCACCATGCGCCGCAGTTCCATTTAATGGAAGTGAGGGAGTAGGCGACCCCTCCTCTATCTCTACTTAGCTTTAAAATTTAGACTTCATTTTAAATTTTTAAAATACCTACCAATAAATCTAGCTGGAGAAAGTGAGCTTGGTAACTCTTTTTTATCCACTATAGAATCTCTAAAAATATGAGCTAAATATGGAGCGAGCACAAAGCCATATCCGCCAGAGCCATTTATCATATATATATTTGGGTGATATATCATCTCATTAAATGGCACCTTTTGACCATTTTTTAGCCGTGGAAATTTCTCTATTGTTTGGCTTGAGTCTACCATCGCCCCCAGTATCGGCAGATAATCATTTGAGCCTGATCTTAGTCCTGTGAAATCTTTTAAAATATTTATATTATCTAATATGATACTATTGCAAGCTTTAGATATTAGCTCCGCTCTGCCCTGCTCTATGTTGTATGTATCGCCCAGTCTATAGTGCACATCATGAGTTGCACCTAGAGCTAGATTACCACTGATTGTATTTGAGATAGAGAGGTGTTTATGTATGATGTAATCTAGATTTTTATCAGATTCAATCTCGATGCGATGCCCCCAGATACCACGAATTGCAATATAATCACTATCGTTAAAAATCTTAGGATATGCTCCAGTAGCTAGCACTATATTTTTAGCTCTCAAATCTCCTATATGATAGAGTCCATCAGAATAATCTATTATTTCTACATCTATTTTATAAAAATCAGCTTTTTTTGAGAGCTTTTCACACACTGCCACCGCATCTAAAACCATAGATTCAGCAAAGAGTATATGAGGCTCTTTTATACTCTCTAGATCATCTAGTAGTTTTAGCGGTGTGGTTTTTTTATACTCTAGCAACTTTTGGGCATCTTTTTGCTCTTTTGAGATATGTAGTAGTGGTTTTGTGATAGCAAATTCTGATGAGAAATTTTTATAAAAATCGATAGAGTATAAAAATGCATTATGAAGTAACTCTCGCAGCTCACCAGCTTTGGAAATTTTTGGAGCTATAAACGCCCCAGCAGCACCGCTTCCACCTGCTGCTATAGAGTCTTTGTCTATCAGTGCGACACGCAGATTTTCACTGGTTAAAAAGTGGCTAATGGCACACCCATTTATCCCACCGCCAATGATTATAAAATCATATAGAGATGTTTTTGATATCTGCGATCTCATAGATTTTACTATATAGCATAGCCACTAGAGCTTTTCGGTTTGTGGCTATTTTAGTATCTGGGTCATTTACCATTACGCTATCAAAAAAGTGCGATAGCGGTTTACGCAGTGCAAATAGTGCATCTAGTTGCTGCTCATAATCTATATACTCTGCCTCTAGTGCTTTTTTGGTCTCTATACATAGAGCTTTTTCGCTCTCATCTACTAGTAGTGATTCATCTACAGTGTCGTTTGAGTTAAAATCTTTTAGTATATTTGCAACCCGTTTAAATGTAGAGTGAGCATCGCTAAAGCTACTAGAGTTTGCTATAGAGTTTATCGCTTTTATCTTTTTATCAATCGATAAAATATCTAGCTCTATAGGGGTATCTTTTGATACAACAGAGCTGATAATCGATGGATTTATCTCTGGATAGACAGCATTTAATCGCTCTATTACAAAGTGCTCTATCTCTTTTTTTGAACTCTTTTTATATAGCGATGATAGCTCATCAGCTAGGCGTGAAAAGTTGATTTTTATATTAAACTCTAGAGCGATTTTAATAATACCATTTACAGCTCTACGAAGTGCGAATGGATCTCGCGAGCCTGTTGGAATTTGATCTATAGAGAATATTGCTAGTAGTGTATCGAGCTTTATCGATAGTGCTATAATAGCTGATAGTGGCGTGCTAGGAAGAGTGCTATTTTCACCCGTTGGTAGATACTGCTCTTTTATAGCAACTGCTACACTCTCGCTCTCGCCTTGCTTTAGTGCGTAGTAATAACCCATCACGCCTTGTAGTTCTGTAAACTCATATACCATCTCGCTCATCAAATCTGCTTTTGCTAGGCTCATAGCACGATTTAACTCGCTCTCATCTACGCCATCAACTAGCTTTGAGAGCACTTTTGATATCGCAATCTCTCGCTCTATCTTATCACTCATACTGCCAAGCCCATCGATAAATACAACTCTCTCCAATCCATCAGTAGATAATCCACGCTCTATGTCGTTATTGTAGAAAAATAGCCCATCAGATAGACGCGGACGAAGCACCCGCTCATTTCCCTCTATCACATTTGTATAATCATCGCAAATTGCATTTGAGACAACGACAAAATTATTTAGTAGCTTTCCATCTCTAAAAACTCCAAAATATCTCTGATGCTCTTTCATAGATGTGATAATAACCTCTGGAGGTAGAGTCAAAAACTCCTCATCAAATCGCCCTAGCAGTGCCTTTGGGCTCTCTGTGATCGCCACCACTTCATCAAGCAGCTCATCATCTATATCTATAGTGATATTGTGCTCACTCTCAAGTAGTTTAAACTGATTTAGTATAATATTTTTACGATTGTCGCTAAATAGCTCAACTCCACCATTTCGTAGCGTATCAAAATAGTTATCTATGCTCACTGGTTGTGGCTCATAGCTGATTGAGCGGTGTAGATAAGTAATAGCTGATGATTTTACACCAAATAGCTCTACATCAACCAGTTCATCAGCTAGTATTACACTTACCCATCTAATTGGGCGAATAAAGCTCTCACTATTTGAGCCCCATCTCATAGATTTGCCAAATGAGAGTGATTTTATCCACTCATCAATCATCTGCTCTAGTAGCTCTGTAGATGATTTGCCTACTATATCTTTTTTATAATATAGTACCTCTTTGCCACCTTTTTCTATAGTAGATAACTCACTAAACTCTACGCCACATTTTTTAGCAAAACCCAGTGCCGCAGCAGTTGGCTCGCCATCTTTGATAGCTATCTCTATGGGTGCTCCAAATAGCTCTTCGATACTATCTTCTTGAGCAGTTTTAAACTCTCTATGCCAAAGCACTAATCTTCTAGGGGTGTAGTGAAGCTCAAAATCACACACCAGATTATATTTCTCTAGCACTTTTAGCCATTTTGGCTCTATATTTTTTAGCTCTTTTAGTAGTGGTATCGCTGGTAACTCCTCGACACCTATCTCAATTAGTAGTGGTTTTATCATAGTTAAATTCTATTCCATTGCTGTTTTTTAAAGGGCTCAATTATATAGAAATTTTTGTTAAAACTCCCTTTTTTGCTTTAATGTAGATTAATCTTATAAAACAGTATTACTTTTATGTCATTTTAAAAGTTTAAATAGTTACAATAACCAATATTTTATAAAAAGGATTTTCAATGCCAACAATTAATCGTTATGTAGATATTAGCACAATCGACAGAGAAGCTAAAAAAGATTACATCGATAGACACTCTCCATTTATTCACTGTGATAGCACAGCAAAAGCTGGCGAGATGTTTGCAGTAACTGTTAAAATGGGTAATGAGTACTCTCACCCAGATGATTTTGATCACTATATAGCTAATATGGCTCTATATAATGGCGAAACTCTACTAGCTAGAGCTGATTTTGTCCCAGGGGCTCTAGGAAATATGAAAGCTCACGCAACTGTGACATTTAACATTATTCCAACTGGTAAAAAACTAAAACTAGTTGCTCATGCATACTGTACAAAACACGGTATCTGGGAATCTACACCTGTAGAAGTTGAAGTAGAAGCAGCTGCTGAATAATCTACTATCTCGAGAGCTCTCTCGGGATAAAACAAATCACATATAAATTTATCAAAACCAAACCAGAGACAAAAGCCTCTGATTTATACTATAGATTAGTAAAGTAGTTGTGTAGAAGTTTCTTACCTATCTCAACACCTGGTTGATCATAAGTATTTATCTGCATTAACGCCCCACAAGTAGATGTTAATATCTCGTAATAGATGATTAATTCACCTATATTTTTACCATCTAATCTATCAATAGCAATCTCATCAGTTGGTACACCTGTTTGCATTACACTTTGCATTGTAGCTTGACACTGTGCACTGATAAGCTCATTAAATGTTTTACCATTTACAAAATCGCTATTTTCTAGATTATCTAGAGTGATATTTGGAATAACCACACTCTCATCTGAGTGTTCAATATCTATAAATGTAACTGTTTTATTTAGAGTTCCCTCTATGATAAGCTGCAAAAATGAGTGCTGATCGACAGAGCCGATAAGTGCTATTGGAGTTAGCCCTACTCTATTGCCCTCATAATCAAACTTACCTAGTGATTCACCCCAAATTTGAACAATCCATTTACCAAACTCATCAAAAACATCAGAGTATCCAAACACTACATTAATCGGATATCTAGAGCGATTTGCTGCGTAATAGACCGCTTTGTGCAGTAGATGATCCTCTTTACGAGCTAGAAATCTATCTAAAAACTCTTTTGCACCATCTAGGATAGATTTTACATCATATCCAGCAAGTGTTAGAGGTACTACGCCAACAGCACTTAGTACTGAAAATCTGCCACCTACATTATCAGGTATGACAAATCTGCGGATTTTATGAGCATCTGCAAATCTAGCTAGTGCAGAGCCATCATCACTAATAGCGATTATTCTCTCACTATTATCTAGCTTTAGGCTGAATTTATCTATCACATATTTGAATATCGATAGAGTCTCAACAGTACCGCCTGATTTTGAAATCACTAAAAATAGTGATTTATCAGGATTGATACTATCAGTGTAGCTTTTTATAGTTATTGGATCAGAGTTTTCTAGATAGACTAACCTCTTTGTATCTTTAGCAACAGGCGAGAGCATTCTCTCTATCGCTTTGATACCTAGTGATGAGCCACCAATTCCTATAACAACAACTGTATCAAAATCTACCTCTTTTGATAGTTTTTGAGCCTCATCGATTAGATAATGAGAGTTATTTGGCAGATGATAATACCCTATATCGCCACACTCATACTCATGTTGGATAAACTCAAACCCTTGGTTTGCTAGCAAATCATCATGCTGATCTAAACCTTGAGTTGTGTTATATCTAATCATTTGTGGTTACCTACCAATGCTACCATATCTACTAGTCTCTCACTATAACCCCACTCATTGTCGTACCATGCTAGAACTTTTACAGTTTTTCCATCTACAACGCTAACCATATCTGGAACAAAAATAGAGCTAAATTTAGAGCCTACAAAATCGATAGATACGCGTTTATCGGTATCTACTTCGATTAGCCCTTTCATATTGCTAGTTGCTGCTTTTGTAAACGCCTCAACTACTGCCTCTTTTGTAGTAGCATTTTTAACATTTACAGTTAAATCAACAACAGATACATCAGGAGTTGGAACACGCATAGCATAACCATTTAGTTTGCCTTGTAGGTGAGGCATAACTAGACCGATAGCTTTTGCAGCACCTGTAGTTGTAGGAATCATACTAAGAGCTGCCGCACGAGCACGACGGAAATCTTTTGCGTGTTTAACATCTAGGATATTTTGATCATTTGTATAAGCATGGATTGTTGTCATTAGACCATTTTCGATTCCAAATGCTTCATCTAGAACTTTACATACAGGTCCTAGGCAGTTTGTAGTACAACTAGCATTAGAGATAATATCTTCGCCAGCATAACTATCAGAGTTTACACCGATTACATATGTAGGAGAGTTATCTTTTGCAGGTGCTGACATTACAACTTTTCTAACACCATTTCTTAGGTGTGCTTTGTTGCTTTCTTGGTCTAAAAATTTACCAGTACACTCGATAACTACCTCTGCACCAGCTCCACCAAAATCTAGATTGTTGATATCTCTATCGCTAAACATTTTTACATTTTTACCATTAATAGAGATTGTTTTATCATCGATAACTTTTGCATCTATGCCACGGTGTACGCTATCATATTTTAATAGATACTCTAGCATTTCAGGTTTTGCAGTTGTATTTAATGCAACTAGCTCCATATCACTACGCTCTGCTACGATTTTAGCTACTATGATTCCTATTCTACCTGTACCGTTAATCGCTACTTTTAATGCCATATTTGCTCCTTGTTATTATATAACTATATTCTATCAAATAAATGGTTAAAAGTGTATATAAATGAGGCGATAGATTCAGAATCTATCGGTTTTCAAAGAGGGTGGAGTTTATCTTTTCATATATGTCTAATATTTCGCTCTTTTTCTCAAAAAAACTGTTTTTGTTAGCTATTAGATGGGTGGTTGATTCCATTATGGTCTCTACAACTTCTAGGCCATTTTGCTTCATCGTACTACCTGTCTCAACCACATCTACGATGATATCAGCTAGCCCTACTAGCGGTGCTAACTCTATAGAGCCATATAGTTTTATAATATCCACAGCCACTGCTCGTTCTGCGAAATATCGCTTGGTAATATTTACCATTTTTGTGGCGACTTTTAGCTCGCTTTTTGAGTAATCTAACTTTTCACCCGCTCTCATACCGATAGCGACTCTGCACCACCCCTGCTTTAAATCTAGCAATCTAACCACATCTAGAGCCTGCTCTTCTAGTGTATCTAGCCCTACTACACCAATATCTGCTGCTTGATGATATACATATGTTGCTACATCTTGGTTTCGTACTAGTAGAAATCTAAAATCTCCTACCTCTAAAATTAGCTTTCTATCATCAAATTTAAATTCTCTACCAAAAATAGATTCAAATAGTGCTAGTGTGTCATCAGCAATTCGACCTTTTGGGAGTGCTATATTTAACATCTTATACTCTCTTTTATAATTTTCTCCATACCTCTAAAGATGAGATCATCAACTATAGTTGCATCTGGTAGAAATTTTTTGAATTTATCGCTATCGCCACCTGTTAGATAGATAGGAAGCTCTAGAGATTTTATATATGAAACAAGTGGTGCAAAAAAACCAAAAGTCAGTGCATCTGGCGTATTAAAAGCTGCTTCATCTAGTGGCATCTCTAGGTTGAAATCTACATCTAGTGCATCTGATAAATCTGCCAATGCCTCTTTTGATTTTTTATACCCTAAAGATATAAAGCCACCACAAAATAGCCCATCTCTTTTAATATCAACAGTTATCGCACTACCAGCATCTATAATAACACCATCTTCTATAGCTTCACACGCTATAACTCTATCGATACCCATGGTGCTGTAGTATCTATCAAAATCTATATATTGTTTAATATCAATCCAGCCGCTAGGTATAGAGCCATAGATTTGGCTATTTACACAAATATAGTAGGCCTTTTTATACTCTAGTACTCGCTCAATCTCTGATATTGGTAGTTTGGATAATGCTCCATTATCTTTTACATCAATAGAGCTATTTCCAAAATCAACCAAAACCATAGAGAAATCTATCTGCGAGCCTCTTTTAGAGTATCAGCGATTAAAAACGCTAGCTCTAGTGATTGATCCGCATTTAGACGCGGGTCACAGTGCGTGTGGTAGCGACTCTTTAGATTATCCTCTGTGATAGTAAATGTACCACCTAGGCACTCTGTCACATTTTGACCCGTCATCTCTAGATGTACACCACCTGCATATGTACCCTCTGCTTTGTGTACTTGGAAGAAATTTTTCATCTCTTGTAGTATCGCATCTACTGGACGAGTTTTATAGCCATTACTAGTGATAGTATTTCCATGCATTGGATCACAGCTCCATAGAACCTTTTTACCCTCTCGCTCTATTGCACGAATAAGGCGAGGCATCTCATCATCTACTTTATCAGCTCCCATACGAACTATGATATTTAATCTACCCTCTTCATTATCTGGATTGATAATATCGCACAGTTTTAGTAAATCCTCTTCGCTTGTTGTAGGGCCTGCTTTTATACCGATAGGGTTTTTAATACCTCGTAAAAACTCCACATGTGCCCCATCTACTTGACGAGTTCTATCGCCAATCCATAGCATATGAGATGATACATCATACCACTCGCCAGTTAGTGAATCTTGACGCGTAAATGCCTCTTCATAATTTAGTAGTAGTGCCTCATGAGATGTAAAAAAGTCTGTCTCGCGAAGCGTTCTATATTTTTCAGCCGTAATGCCACACGCTGCCATAAAACGGAGTGAATCATCTATTTTTTGAGCCAGCTCTTCATATTTTTTACTAACCTCATTTTGTCCAACAAACCCTAGATTCCATGCGTGTACTTGGTTTAGATTTGCTAAACCCCCATTTGCAAATGCACGAATCAGATTTAGTGTGCCTGCTGATTGGTTGTATGCTTGAATCATACGGTGCGGATCTGGTGTTCTAGCAGCCTCGCTAAACTCTACGCTATTGATAATATCGCCTCTATAGCTAGGTAGCGTTACGCCATCTATTGTTTCCATATCGCTAGAGCGAGGTTTTGCAAATTGACCACCTAAACGCCCTACTTTTACCACAGGTACACCGCCAGCAAATGTCATAACAATTGCCATCTGCATAAGTGCCTTAAAAGTATCACGGATATTGGATGCATTAAACTCTGAAAAACTCTCAGCACAATCTCCACCTTGGAGTAAAAAAGCCTCTCCACGGCACACTTGAGCTAGTTTGCTCTTTAGTGTTCTAACCTCACCTGCAAATACAAGCGGCGGATAGTTTTTTAGTTGCTCCTCTACCGCTTTTAGTACCTCTAAATCTGGGTAGGTAGGTTGTTGTTTTATAGGTTTCTCTCTCCAACTAGAGCGATTCCAATTACTCATAAAAACTCCTAGATTATCGCTTCGTAAAATCAAAATTAAAATTCTTGATATATTTGATGATAGATTGATATGCAATCAAAAGCGATATTTTATGTAAATTATTTTTAGATATTATATCTTTTTTTTCTAAAATAAGACTGATTTTACCTATAAAAGTTTGTTTTATGTTTAAGGCTGTATAATATCGCCTATTTTAAATTAGAGATTTTTAGCAAATTATGAACAGTAGTGAAAAAAACTTTCTATTAACGAAATTGTGTGATGAAGTAAACACACGAATAGACTCTATAAAAGATCGTGGCGGAGTGCTAAGTGGCGATGATTTTAAAGAGCTTGTTTCTACCATTACCCAAGAGCTTTTAGATGAGACATTTAAAGATAGCTCGCACTTTTATAACAACATTTTAGAGTATAAATACCTCGCTCTTGAGGGGATAGAGTCATACTCACAAACAACCAAAAATATCGAAACTATAAAAGTATCTCAAGAGGAGATTATAAATAGCTCTCAAGCACTAGTAAACTCGCAAGAAATCACATCAAAACTAAAAAATATCCAATTCATGCTAGATGATGAGTTTGCAAAAGCAAATGAGACTATTAGCTCACTAAAAAACAAGGTAAAAGAGCTAGAGACGCAAACATCACTAGACCCGCTAACTAAAACATATAACCGTTTTGCACTATTAGAGCATCTGCAACCATTTTTAAATCGTGAAAAACTAGATTTTGATATGTTTGTCATAATGATGGATGTGGATGATTTTAAACTAGTAAATGATACCTATGGACATGTGGCTGGCGATAAGATACTCATATTTTTATCCAAACTATTTAAAACTGCACTTCGTGATAGTGACAAGGTTTACCGCTATGGTGGCGAGGAGTTTGTGGCGATATTAAATCGAACCGATATGCATGGTGCGATACAAGCAGCCCAGAGATTATTAACGCTTTGTAGAACCAATAAGCCACTCTATAAAAATAAACAAATCCCTATAACTCTCAGTATCGGTTTTACAAAATTAGAGCCTCATGATAGTTTTGATGAGCTGATTGCTAGGGCTGATAAGGCACTCTATAGAGCCAAAACTACGGGTAAAAATAAGATAGAGATGGAGCTAATATAGTGAACTATTTTGATATAGTTGTAGCTTCTATAGTCTTAATCTTAGGATTAAAGGGGCTAATTAGTGGCTTTTTTAAAGAGCTTTTTGGTCTAATAGGAATTGTAGGTGGCGTATTTGTAGCTTCACATATTGGCGTAAGCATAGGTGAATTTATAAATGGTATAATTTTTCACTTTGAGAGCAATAGTGCTATAAATCTACTAGGATTTATCATCGCTTTGGGTATATTTTGGATGCTGATGGTGCTACTAGGTATCGGATTTAAAAAGCTCACCGCTATTAGCGGATTAGGTGTTTTTGATAGAGTACTAGGGTTTATTTTAAGCGGTGGAAAATTCTATTTTATACTCTCTATGATAATCTATGGACTCTTTAGCGTAGAGGCTTTGAGAGAGAGTTTTATAGATAAATTTGATGATAGTCTACTCTTTGAGGCTATGTATGCCACAGGGGATTTTTTAGTAGATATCAAAAGCGATGATATCACACAACACCTAGGCTTTGATAGCAATGATTCAAATACAACAAAAGAGGACATATGAAACAATATACTAACTTTACAGAGCGAACGATTGACTATGCAGAGCTGCTCGAAGATTTCAAGCTGCTTCTAAAGAAAAATGGACTCAAATTTACAATACAACGCGAGATAATATTAGAGATGCTATATAACTCAGATGAGCATCTAACGCCAGAGGCACTGCATCAGCTAATACTCAAAAAATATCCAGATTTAAATACAGGGATTGCAACAGTATATAGAACTCTATCGCTACTAGAGGATTCTGAAATCGTAACATCTCTATCTTTTGGTGCACAAGGCAAAAAATATGAGCTAGGTGCAAAAGATCATCATGACCATCTAATCTGCACAGAGTGTGGCGATATCACAGAGTTTGTAGATGAAGAGATAGAAAAACGCCAAGAGGTTATATCAAATGAGTTTGGCTTTAAAATGACAGATCACTCAATGCAGATTTATGGTATCTGCAAGGCGTGTAGAGAAAAAAACTAAAGGGTAAAGTTTGATTTTTGATAATCAGTACATAAAACAGCGAATAGAAAAAGCACAGACTCTAAGAGAGATGGGCATAAATCCATACGAGGGAAAGAGTAGAAGAAACACAACTATAGATAAGTTTCACTATGTAAACTCTGATTTAATAAAGGCTGAAAACCAACGCGATGAAAATAGGCGTTATACCGTAGCTGGTCGTATAAAACTATATCGTTCAATGGGTAAAGCGAGCTTTGTTAAAATCGAAGATGAAGACGGGATGCTTCAAGTCTATGTTGCTAGAGATAATCTACCAGAGGGTTTTTATAACGATGTGTTTAAAAAACTGATTGAAGTGGGTGATATTATAGAGGTAGTTGGCTATCCATTTGTAACACAACAAGGCGAGCTATCACTACACGCTAGTGATGTTAGATTGCTTACAAAAGCGATATCACCACTACCTGAAAAATTTCATGGAGTTACCGATAAGGAGATACGATATCGTCAGAGATATCTGGATTTGATTATGGACTCAGAGGTGCGAAAAACATTTCATATTAGATCCAAAGTGATATCTCTAACGCGTAGATTTTTTGAGGATAAGGGGTTTTTGGAGGTAGAGACTCCTATGATGCACCCTATCGCTGGTGGTGCAAATGCAAGACCCTTTGTAACGCACCATAACGCTCTAGGAATCGATAGATATCTGCGAATTGCACCAGAGCTCTATCTAAAACGACTAATCGTAGGTGGATTTGAGGCTGTTTTTGAGATAAATCGTAACTTTAGAAATGAGGGGATGGATGCGACGCATAACCCTGAATTTACATCGATAGAGTTCTACTGGGCATATAAGAGCTTTAGAGATTTAATCAATATTACAAAAGAGTATTTTGATTATCTATTTGATCATCTAAATCTGCCTAAAAAACTCCCATATGGTGAGATGGTACTAGATTTTAGAGAGTTTGCAGAGATTGAGCTGATAGAATCACTTACATCAGTGGGCGAGATACCAGTAGAGATTGCAACTGATAAAGCTAAAGCTATAGAGTTTTTAAAAGAGCGAAATATCGAAGCTGATGAGTCTATGAGTCTAGCAAAACTGCAAGGCGAGATGTTTGATGAGTTTGTAGAACATAAGTTGATAAATCCAACATTTATCACTCATTATCCTGTAGAGCTCTCACCACTTGCACGCCGAAATGATGAACGCCCTGAGCTAACTGATAGATTTGAGCTATTTATCGCAGGAAAAGAGATAGCAAATGCATTTAGTGAGCTCAGTGACCCACTAGATCAACTAGAGAGATTTAATGAGCAGATGTCAGCAAAAGATAGTGGAGATGATGAAGCTCATGAGATGGATGAGGATTTTGTCACGGCACTAAGTTATGGAATGGCACCAACAGCAGGTCAAGGAATCGGTATGGATAGGCTTGTGATGATGCTAACAAATGAGCACTCTATCAGAGATGTATTGCTGTTTCCAGCAATGAAACCAATTACACAAAATACACAAGGAGATGAGGAATGAGTTTTTTAAAAGAGTATGATGCAGAGATTTTTGATCTATGCGAAAAAGAGCTAGAGAGACAGACGACGCACCTAGAGATGATTGCTAGTGAGAACTTTACACTACCTGCAGTTATGGAAGCTATGGGAAGTGTATTTACAAATAAATATGCAGAGGGTTACCCATACAAAAGATACTATGGTGGTTGTGAATATGCTGATGGCGTAGAGCAACTAGCTATAGATAGAGCATGTGAGCTATTTAATTGTAAATTTGCCAATGTTCAACCACACTCTGGCTCATCTGCAAATAGTGCAGTTTATGCGGCACTGCTTCAAGCAGGAGATAAATTATTAGGTATGGATTTAAGTCATGGTGGGCATCTAACACACGGCTCAAAAGTGAGCTTTTCTGGTAAAAACTATCACAGTTTTTCATATGGTGTAGAGCTTGATGGTAGAATCAACTACGATAGAGTTTTAGATATCGCTAAAATCGTTCAACCAAAAATCATAGTGTGTGGTGCTAGTGCTTATGCTAGAGAGATTGATTTTAAACGCTTCCGTGAAATCGCCGATGAAGTTGGAGCGATTTTATTTGCTGATATCGCTCATATCGCTGGGCTTGTTGTAGCTGGTGAGCACCCTAGCCCATTCCCATACGCTGATGTGGTCACTACTACAACTCATAAGACTCTAGCTGGTCCTCGTGGCGGACTTATTATGACAAATGATGAAGAGATTGCTAAAAAGATAAACTCTGCAATCTTCCCAGCACTTCAAGGTGGACCACTAGTGCATGTAATCGCAGCAAAAGCGGTAGGATTTAAATATAATCTATCGCCTGAGTGGAAAGTATACGCAGCTCAAGTAAAAGCGAACGCTAGAGTGCTAGCAGAAGTGCTTATTAAACGAGGATATGATATAGTGAGCGGTGGAACTGATAACCATCTAGTGCTTGTATCATTTTTAAATAGAGATTTTAGTGGTAAAGATGCTGATGCGGCTCTTGGTCGTGCTGGTATAACTGTAAACAAAAACACCGTTCCAGGGGAAAATCGTAGCCCGTTTGTAACTTCTGGTGTGCGTATTGGTAGCCCTGCTCTAACATCTCGTGGTATGAAAGAGGCTGAATTTGAGTTTATCGCAAATAAAATAGCTGATGTTTTAGATGATATAAACAATGAGACTAAACAAGCACAGATTAAACAAGAGTTAGCAGAGCTTGCTAGCAAATTTGTAATATATAAACAATCTACATATTAATCGGAGGTAGTGTATCTATGACATCTATGGATTTAAAGCTTATCAAAATGATTAGTGATCATTATTGGCAAAAAAATGATAGTGTTGTAGATAAGATAGAGTATAAAGGTCGTACATTTTTCAATAAATATGAAAAAATCAATAAGCCACTAAATCAAGCCGTGATAGATCAGCATCTAAAGGGGCAAATTACTGTGGCTCACTCTTTGATTAACAGATTAAACAAAGTCGAAAATATAGTTATTGATTATAATGGTACAGATACTCAAAGATTCTATCATAGAGCACAACTACTGCTTCGTGAAGAGGGATTTTTAAACTTTACAGCATTTGAAACAAAAACCCCTGGACATCTTCATCTTTATATTCACAAAGGTCACACAACTCTTCAAGAGGCTTATCAGTTAGGCAAGATGATATCGCTAAAGCTTGCAGCAAAACAGCCAAAACAGTGGAGAATGTTCCCTACTATCGATTTACCTTTAGAGTATAATATTTTAAATGTCCCTTATGAGGTCTATGCAAAAGAGAGGGGAACCTCTTGGTCAAAACATATGTAAAAAGGATAGATAGATGAATGATAAAAATGAACTCAATGATATCATACTAGATAGAAATAGCTCTAGCTCAGCGACTAAAAAATTGCTTTTGGCTATTGCTGCACTTTCGCTAATTTTAATAGTTGTATTAGTTATAATGAACTCTCTAAACTCGGCAGATACAGAGACAAAAACTACAATCTCCAAAGCCACTACTGAATCATCAGCACCGAGCGATGAGATGGATGAGCCACTATTTGAGCCTGTAGAAGTTATCCAAGAGATAGCAGGAGAGCCATCGGTATTGGATGATAATTTAGAGCAGATTGCACAAAAGATTAAACAAGAGTCAATCCAGATGCAAGCAGAGCCGATAGTATCTACTACAGTGGTAGAGCAACCTATAAAAACAGCTCCAAAAGAGCCAGAGAAAAAGGTAATAACTCCAACTATAAAAAGTGAGCCAAAGCCTGTAGTAGCTCAGCCAAAACCACAACCAAAACCAGTAGCAGTAGCTAAAACTGAGCAACCAAAAGAGGCTCCTAAGGCAGTAGCTGATACGGCGATATATTATGTTCAAGTGGGCTCATTTACTAAAGAGCCAGATAAAAATCTATTTGAACGCATAGGTGCAAATGGCTTTAAGTATAAAACAGCTCCAGCAGGAGAGATGACAAAGGTTCTTATAGGACCGTTTGAGGGACGCCAAAGAGCACAAGAGGCACTAACTACTATCAAAAGAAACATCGAAGCTGGTGCTTTTATCATAAAGGGTTAAAATGGTTAATTCTAGTACTTTTAGTCTAGATCAGTTTGCTCCTATAGCAATATATGAGAAGCTAAAATCCCACTTTAGTGGTGAGATTAGCCTGCTTTTTGAGAGTGCTAGAAATAGTGCTGGAAACTACACAATCATCACTATCGGTGCTAGAGAGAGACTGATATATAAAGACTCCAAAAGCACCTATATAGATAGTGATGGTGCTATAAATATATTAGATATATCACCTTTTGATTTTTTAAAAAACTACTATAAAAATATAGATACCAAATATTACAAAGAACGCTCAAAAGAGCTAGGTGTCGGATATATAGATGGATTTATCGGCTATATCGGCTATGAGATGGCACAAGTTTTTGAGCCAAAACTCATAGATGCGATGAGTGATTTAGATGATCAAACAGATATTCCAGATATGGATTTAGTTTTACCAAAATTAATAGTTGTTATATCTCATGAGAGAGCCAATATAACGCTAGTATCATCACTAAATGAGATGAGAGATGAGTTTAAAACTATAGAAAAACTCCTAAAATCCCCATATAGCTACACCCCGCTAAAACCTATCACAGATGATAAGGGTGGCGATTTTGTCTACTCAAAAGAGCAATTTTTTCAGATGGTAGATAGATCTAAAGAGCTCATAGAAGCTGGCGATGTTTTTCAGATACTTATGACAAATCGTTATATTAAAAATGCAAAGATAGACCCATATAGTTTTTATAGAATTTTGCGTCTAAAAAATCCATCTCCATATATGTATCTGATGGAGTATGAGGATTTCTCTATCGCTGGTAGCTCGCCTGAGGTGATGGTGAGATTAAAAGATGGTGAAATACTACTTCGCCCTATTGCTGGAACAAGAAAACGAGGCGATAGCAAAGAGCGAGATGATGAGCTAGAGCGTGAATTATTAGATGATCCAAAAGAGCTATCAGAACATCTGATGCTAATAGATTTAGGTCGAAATGATGTAGGTCGTGTATCAAAAACAGCAAGCGTGCGAGTAGAGGATATGATGCATGTTGAGAGATACTCTCATGTTATGCATATCGTCTCAGATGTCTACGGCGAGCTGCGAGATGATAGAGATATGTTTGATTTGCTCTCAAGCGTATTTACAGCTGGAACAATGACGGGAGCTCCTAAGGTAAGAGCAATGGAGCTTATCTCACAAATTGAGGGGATAAAACGGAGTTTCTATAGCGGAACTATCGGATATTTTGGATTTGATGGCAATATGGATAGTGCTATCACGATACGAACAGCACTTATAAAACCTGATTCTATAATATTGCAAGCGGGAGCTGGTGTAGTGGCTGACTCTATCCACGAATTAGAGTATCTAGAGGTAGCTAACAAGCTAGGTGCACTAATGAGTACACTAGATGATTTAGTAGATTGTGATGAAAATATTTAGTATTTTTGGCTCTCCTGTTTCACACTCAAGATCTCCACTAATGCACAATAGTGTATTTAAAGCACTAGATATAAAGGCGTGTTATAGTCGCACACATCTAGATGATGGCGAGAGATTGCGAGATGTTTTTATAGCTAAAAAACTTCACGGTGCAAATGTGACAGTTCCACATAAAGAGGCGGCATTTAGAGCGTGTGATGAGATTAGAGGAGTCGCACAAA
This sequence comes from uncultured Campylobacterales bacterium, assembly GCA_964650175.1. Lineage (GTDB taxonomy): Bacteria > Campylobacterota > Campylobacteria > Campylobacterales > Sulfurimonadaceae > CAZYTC01. Next base: position 60,226 of record CAZYTC010000002.1, read on the forward strand.
ATATTGGTGCTGTAAATACGATAGTTTTAGAAGATAAAAAACTCATAGGCTACAACACAGATGGCGATGGTTTTTTGCGTGCTATTAGTAGATGGAGCGATATTAAAAGTGTACTAATTTTAGGTGCAGGCGGCACTGCAAAAGCTCTTGCAACGATATTGAGTAGTGCTGGCTATGGCATCACAATACTAAATCGCTCTAGTGGAAATTTAGAGCACTTTACATCTAGAGGATTTAGCACATTCACTCATAGTGATTTTGCTCCAGCAAAATATGATTTACTGATAAATACCACTTCAGCAGGATTGGCTGATGATAATCTACCTATGCCTATTAGGCTACTAGAGAAGCAACTAGAACTATGCTCATATGGTGTCGATGTGATATATGGCAAAGAGACCCCATTTTTAAAACTACTAAAAGAGAGAAATATCCCTCATCTAGATGGCTCTGATATGTTATTGGAGCAAGGAGTGTTAGCATCATATCTATTTTTAGAGCAAAAATATCCACTACAAGATATAGATAGAACTATGAGAGAGAGTTTTAAACTATAATGTATTTAGATGGTAGATTTTGGCTTAGTAAAGATGGCGAGAACTTTTTAGGACGAGGTCGCATCGAATTACTAAAGCTAATAGGCGAAAAAGGCTCTATAAATGCTGCTGCAAAAGAGATGAAGATGAGCTATAAAGCAGCATGGGAGCGGATAAATAGTATGAATAATCTAGCATCTCAGCCACTGCTAGAGCGAACAACGGGTGGTCGTGGTGGTGGTGGTAGTACACTAACGCCATATGCACATGAGCTTATCGCTACATTTGAGAGATTTGATGAACTCCACCGTGAATTTATCAATAGATTTAAAGAAGCAGGCGATAATCCACAAAAACTAGCAAAGATTCTCTCTAGGACATTTTTATCTACGAGTGCTAGAAATCAGATACCATCAACCATATCAAAAATAGAGAATATCGCACTAAATGCAAAACTCTATCTAGATATAGATAACATAGAGATAGTAGCGATAATAACACAAAAATCACTCGTATCTATGGGGCTAGAGATAAGTAGTGATGTCTATATGATTGTAAAATCTAGCGATATCCATATTAGTGTAGATGAGAGCGAAGAAAACAGAGTGATAGCCACTATAAAATCGATAAATACTCTAGAAAACTCTACAGAACTATCGCTAGAGCTATCAAATAAGACACTATTTATGATGGTTGATGAGAGATTAGAGTATCAGTTAGGCGATAAGATAGCCATATCGATAAATCCTAAAAATATTATCATTGGTATATAGATTTAGCATCTTCTATTTAATATCGCAATCGTTGCTATGGTGCTAATAGCGATACCAATGGCGGTTATAAATGAGATTTGTATACCATCAAAAGTATAGATAATAATAGCAACAATAGCAGGATTTAGATAGATATATGCCATAACTTTTTTAGGGCCTAGTATCTGTATTCCACGCTGATATAAAAATAGTGTAAAAATAGTAGTAGCCACTACCAGATAGCTCATCGCCACAGCTTCATCACTACTAAAGCTTATGACATCTATCGATTTTTGAGTGATAAATAGATAGAGCAGCATTAGTAAAACTCCGCCAATCAGTGTCGATGTAGCCATGGGTATTAGTTGGCCATCTTTGTATAAAAATCTAACAGCTATCGGGTATAGCGACATAGAGAGTGCAGCTATAAAAAATATGATATCTCCGCGGTTTAGTGATAGTTGCATTAGCAGATTCAAATCGCCTCTAAAAACGATAATTAGCGTAGAGATAATACCTATAATATAGATTGCTATCAGTGATAGAGTTATCTTTTGATTGCAGATAAATATACAAAAAATAGCTGTCATTAGCGGTACTAGCGTATAGATAGAACCACTATTTAAAACGGTGGTATATTTTAGTGCCTCAAACATCAATATAAAATATAGCCCATATAAAAACCCTACTACAATACCATATGGTATTAGTTTTATAGTCGATTTTAATCTAAAAATTACAAATGGAAGTAGCACTAAAAGTGCAAATATAAATCTAAATAGAGTGAGGATTATGGAGTCATGGTTTTGAGATAAAACCGCAGAGGCTTTAAAAGAGCCAGCTATTAAAATAGTGGCTATTAAGATATAAAAATGACCTCTGAGGTTCTCGCTCATATATTAATAAAAACCAAACATCTCAAACTGCACATACCAAACAGCCATCGATACTATATATCCCACTAAAATTGTCCAAGCGAGCTTCATATGGGCTGCAAATGTATATATTCCAGCCATTCTACCCATTACCCCAACCCCAGCAGCACTACCAAAACTGATAAGCGAGCCACCGATTCCAGCTGTTAGAGTCACTAGCATCCATTGATCATGAGCAATAGATGGATTTGATTTGAGCACCGCAGACATTACAGGCACATTATCCACGATGGCTGATAAAAACCCTACTCCAATATTTACATATGTTGGATTATATAGCTCATATAGTTTTGCAGCGTAGTTTAAAAATCCTGCAAAATGGAGTGCTCCAACAGCCGCTAAGATACCGAAGAAAAATAGCAGTGTGTTATTTTCAATCTTGCGTATCGCTGCATATATATCCATATCTACTTTATGTTTTCTCTGCAGAAAAAATACATATAGTTGCAATATAGATAGACCAAATAACATCCCCCACATAGGCGGCAGATGCAGTACTTGCTTACCTAAAACTGCAAATGTGATAGTTGCTACACCTATAGCGATTACCATCTTGCCACCTTTTAAAATCTCGATTTTCTCAGCAGCTCGCGGGTCTCCATCTTTGTATGGATCTAAATCTGGCACATATCGCACAAGTAGCAGTGCAGTAACGAGCCATCCTAAAAAAGAAGGTGGAAATAGATATAAAAACTCTACAAAATCGCCTTTACCAGCACTCCAAGCCATTAGCGTAGTGATATCACCAAATGGACTCCACGCACCACCAGCATTTGCAGCGACAACAATATTTATCGCCCCTGGCACTAAAAATGCCTTGTTTAATCTATCAATAGAGAGTAAAACTGTAGATAAGATGAGTGCGGTAGTTAGGTTGTCTGCCACAGGAGAGATAAAAAATGCTAAAAATCCCGTAATCCAAAATAGCTCTCTAAAGCTGTAGCCTTTTGCGATAAGTTTTTTACGCAGTGCTTTAAATACGCCCCGCTCTACCAGTGCTTCGATAAATGTCATAGCAACAAACAAGAAGAAAAATATCTCTGCAATCTCTAGTATCAGATGCTCTACAGCACTCTCATACACATCTAGACTCATGCCATTATAGACAATATAACAACCCATCAAAATAAACATAAAAGTCCCCACAAATAGTGCAGGTTTTGATTTATCTAGATGGTATTTCTCCTCAGTTGCGATAAAGTAGTATCCCACCATAAATAGCAGTAGTAAAAACCACCCAAAGGGATGAAATACCAAATCTAAAGTATCACTCTCCACAAGCTCTCCTTATTAAATATCTAAAATTCTATCTAAAAAATAACAATATAACTAAAATCAGTAGTAGATTATAGTGTGGTTTTTAAACTCTCTTCGTAAACTCGCTTCATCTTTTAGAGCACTTTTAACAAGTGCGTGAAAATCTCTAGAGTGGTTCATATATTTTAGATGTGCCAACTCATGAACGACCACATAATCGATTAGATGCTCTGGAAGTTGCGAGATATAGATATTAAATGTAACTGTTTTATCGCTTTTGCAATTTCCCCACGCTCTTGACATCTTGCGATATTTTATCTCTAGAGGATAGAGATTTAAGATATCGCTATAGTATGAGATGCGTCTATCTAGTAACTCTTTTGTCTTTTTTCTATAAAAACTATCAAATGCAGTGCTGTTTTTGCTATATTTTGAGAGATTAATGAGATTTGATGTTTGATGAATTTCGCCTAAAAAACTGATAGTTTTATAATCTGGCGTAAATGCGGGTTTGGATAATCTATCCTCTATCCATTTTTTATGTCTAGTGATAATGGATTTTATAAATTGTGGAATCAGTGATGGGGTGCGTAGGGTGATTACCCCACCTCTTACGCTGATATATGAGTGCCTATTTTTAGGCTTATGGACGATTTTGATATCTAGATTATCCAAAATCTAGACAAGCCCCTGCTCTATCATAGCATCTGCTACTTTTCTAAAGCCTGCAATATTTGCACCTAGCACTAGGTTTGTAGGCTGATCAAACTCAGCTGCTGTCGCACTAGCTGATATATAGATATTTTTCATAATTTGTGATAGTTTCGCATCTACTTCACTGAATGACCAGCTAGTCATAGAGGCATTTTGTGCCATCTCTAGCTGTGATGTAGATACGCCACCAGCATTTGCTGCTTTTCCAGGGCCATAGCAGATTTTTGCATCTATAAATAGGTGAACCGCATCTAGCGTTGATGGCATATTTGCACCCTCGCTTACACACATACAGCCATTTTCTAGTAGTGCTTTTGCATCCGCTGCATTTAGCTCATTTTGTGTAGCACTTGGAAATGCTGCAAAACATGGTATCGACCAGACACCATTTCTGCCCTCTGGATATTCGCTAGCTGGCGTATATTTGGCTTTTGCTCTATAGTTCACATACTCGCTTATACGAACTCGCTTGATCTCTTTTAGCTCTTTTAGTAGTGCTAAATCGATACCATCTTTATCATAAATCATACCGCTTGAATCACTACAAGTGACAGGAATTGCACCCATATGATATAGCTTTTCTATCGTATATATAGCAACATTTCCAGAGCCTGATACACTACATCGTTTGCCCTTTAGGCTCATTCCACGATCTTCTAGCATATATTGAGCAAAATATACAGAACCATATCCTGTTGCCTCTGTTCGCCCTAGCGAGCCACCCCAATTTAGTGATTTACCTGTAAATACACCCTCATAGCTATTGGCTAGTTTTTTATACATTCCAAACATATAGCCAATCTCTCTAGCACCTACGCCGATATCGCCTGCTGGGACATCTGTCGTAGCTCCAATGTGACGAAATAGCTCAGACATAAACGCCTGACAAAATCTCATAATCTCATTATCAGAGCGACCTTTTGGATCAAAGTCGCTTCCGCCTTTACCACCACCAATAGGTAGTCCTGTAAGAGCATTTTTAAATATCTGCTCAAAACCTAAAAATTTGATAACGCCTGCATTTACACTAGGATGAAAACGCAAACCGCCCTTATATGGTCCTAGGGCTGAGTTAAACTCCACTCTAAAGCCTTTGTTTACATGGATAACACCATTATCATCAGTCCAGTTTACTCTAAAAAATATCTGTCGCTCTGGCTCGACGATTCTCTCAATAATCTTATGTTTTTGATAGATTGGATATTTTTGTATAAGCGGACGAAGCGACTCTAAAACCTCTTCTGCTGCTTGATAAAACTCTGTTTGAGACGGACTAGTTCTTCTGAGGTAGTCAAAGACCTCTTTCAAGTATGGCATTTAAACTCTCTTATAAAAGAAATTAGATTAGAAATTATACTATTTTATGCAATAATTACAATAAAATTATTTTTAAATTTAACTTAAATTGGAAGTTTCGATGATAGATATAGAAAATATGACCGATTTTGTTGTAGATTTGCAACAACTAAAGAGCATCTCTAGGCACCTAAGCAGAAAAAATATAGAGCTACTCATAACTCATAGTGATGAGATAAGAGAGATAAATAACGCCCATAGAGGCATAGATAAACCAACAGATGTACTTAGTTTTCCAAGCGATAGGTTTAAAAATGCTCCACTAGGTAGTATTGTTATAAATATAGATTTAGTAAAAAGCGTTAGTCGTGAGCTAAATCATAGCGAAAATGATGAGTTTGCACTACTGTTTATTCATGGATTACTGCATCTGCTAGGGTATGACCATGAAGTTGATAGAGGCGAAATGAGAGCCAAAGAGGCTGAATTGATAGAGAGATTTAGACTCCCAAAGAGTCTAATTTGTAGAACACAAGAGTGATTTTAGCGTTTTATATAGCCTAAATCATCTAACTTATTATAGATTTGTGAGATTATGCCACCCGTGGCGTCTCCACCGTGCCCACCATGCTCTACCATCACTACCACTATAAACTGTGCATCATCAGCTGGTCCATAGCTACTCATCCAAGCGTGTGAGCGTTTAAAATAGTCCATTGAGTGCTCTTTTTGTCTAACTATAACATGTTGAGCGATACCTGTGGTTTGAGCAGTTCCTGTTTTGCCCGCTATAGGAAATCTCGTATATACATATGGTTTTGCAGTCCCGCCCTCGCTATTACAGACCGCTTTCATAGCTTTTTGAACAACTGGCAAAATTGATAGCTCACTAGGCGTTAAAACATCAACTGGAACAGGCGTGTATGGCGAATCATCGATGCGTTTTGCGATGTGTGGAATAGGTAGTTTACCCGTAGCCATCAGTGCGGTTTGCTGTGCAATTTGTAGCGGAGTAACCAAAAAATCACCCTGCCCGATTGATGTATTTAGCGTTTCGCCCTGAAACCAAGGTTTATTAAATTTCTCTCTTTTCCATGTTCGATTTGGGACTGTTCCTATAAACTCATTTGGCAAATCTATACCAGTTTTTTGCCCATATCCCATTCTTTTTAGTCCCTCGCTTAGCTTATCAATCCCTACATCTAGCGAGCCTTTATAAAAATAGTCATCACAGCTTCTAGTTATAGCTTTTGCTAAATCCACCTTGCCATGACCTGAGTGTTTCCAGCATCTAAAATTTCTATCTCCTAGCTTAAACGAGCCAGTACAATTTACACTACTATGAACATTTAGCTTGTTTGAAGTGGCAAAAATAAGCCCTATATTTGTCTTTACGACAGAGCCTGGAGGGTACAATCCATTTATCGCTTTATTGGTAAATGGGCCATCAATATTGTTTATGAGCTCATTCCACTCATCGCTACTAATACCAGATGCAAATGAGTTTATATTATACTCAGGATAGCTACCGAGTGCATAAATCGCACCATATTTATCCATTACAACCACGCTACCGACGCGTTTTGCAAATATCTCTGCGATAAAACTCTGCAGTCTCATATCTATATTTAATACGATATTTTTATTCTCTTTTGTGGTTGTTTTGCCTATCTCTTCTATCTCTAGATTGTGAGCATTTACCTTTATCTTTCGCTCTCCCGCCTCGCCTTGGAGGTAGTTATTGTAATATTTCTCTATCCCATTTTTGCCCGCATATCCGATGAGTTGGAGTATTGGATTCTCATTTATCTCTTGTTGGTTTGCTTTTGCAACATAGCCTATAACATGAGAGGCGGTTTTTCCATATGGATAGAGTCTTTTTGGAGATGGAGAGACCTTTATGGTGCCTCGCAGATTCATTATAGGCAGCAGTGGGATAATATTATCATGAGGGATAAAATCTACAACATCGATATAGGAGTGGTTATAGTATGAGTCCTCTCGTTTGTAGTTTTTTATCATCTTTTCACTATCTAAAGATGGCAAAATAGAGAGCAGATACTCTATCTCTGTATCTAATTTTTCGCTGTTTTTACCCTTTGTAAGGTGTGGTGCTAGAGAGATTTTAAACCCTAGTTCATTTATAGCTAATGGCTCGTTATTTCTATCTAAAATCTCACCGCGAACAGGTAGTGTAAACTCCGATTTTATACTATTTTTTTGAGATAAATCGCCATAGTACTCATTTGATTGAATAGCTAGATTAAAAATCCTAACAATCAGCCCAATCCAAACAATAAAAAAAATCGAAAGTAGTATCTTTATCTTCATATTAAAATAGCCATAATAGTAAAATCAACAATCATAAAAAGCACAATATACCAATCTATCATAGGAGTTTCCATCATTAGTAAACTCGCACTAAAGCTCATAAAAGCCCAGTATCCTAGATATACTAGCAGTGAATAGATAGAGGCTCTGCAGTATCTACACTGTATATATTGCTCTATTTTTGGCACTATAAAATTTAGTATAAAAAGCATATATATAATCAAACTGCCAAACCAAAATCCACGCTCTGCCTCAAAAAACAAAAACATTATAGATATGGTTGCAAAGCTCACCATATCGCCATTTTTGATAGATTTTTTATAGATAAAAAATAGTAGTGCTATAAAAGGTGGCAGAAAAATATATATGCTACTTAGGCTAATATATAGAATATAGACCGCTAACCACAGCAGTGCTGCTAGAGGTTTTTGATGAGTGATACTTCGTTGCATACTGGAAAATGTTTGCATTTTATACAGTCAGCCCATATTTTTTGCTCTGGAATTGACTCTTTTGGAATCTCTACAAATCCTAATTTCTCAAAAAATCTCTGCTCATATGTGAGCGATAGAACTTTTTGTAGTCCTAATCTCACGCCCTCTTCACATGCCATCTCTACGAGCTTAGAACCTATACCCTGCCCTCTATAATCAGATGATATAATCATCGATCTAATCTCTGCTAAAGCTACAGAGTGAATATGTAGTGCTACAAAACCAATCAGCTTATCATCATCTAATGCTAGAAAGTATGAGCGGATATTTGTCGCAATCTCATCACTACTGCGATGTAGTATTACGCCGCTTTCTATCTCTGGGGCTACTAGCTGCTGCATCGCTGCTATATCGCTAAGTGTCGGCTTTCTATAGCTAATCATCACTACTGCTTTTTAAAATATTATATAAAATCTCTACAACATTTGAGATGCCGCGTCTTTTTGCACTAGAGACCATTATCGCCTCTGGATAACTCTTTTTTAGAGCTGATAGCTCTTTTTGGTTTAGTTTATCTATTTTTGTAAAAATTGTAACTATGCTTTGATTCTCGCTACATATCTGATTTAGAAAATTTGCCACATCTTTATCGATATCAAGCTCTGGATGGCGACAATCTATAAGATGTATAAATATCTTTATCTGCTCTCGTTTGGATACAAATGTGGTGAGATTTGATTCCCAATCCTCTTTTAGGCTTTTGTTTACTTTGGCATATCCAAACCCTGGTAAATCGACTATTTTTGCCTCTAATCTCTCATTGCTCTCTCTATCTAAAAAGATAGCATCAAAATAGTTAATCAGTCTCGTTTTTCCTGGAGTTGCTGATACTTTTGCTAGAGATTTTTTATTGGTTAGTGCATTTAATAGAGAGCTCTTTCCACTATTTGATCTAGCTAAAAATACAATCTCATTTTGAAGCTCATTATCAGGGACGAGCTTTATCGTTGGTGCTGAAATGGTGTAGGATGATTCAATAATCTCTATCATTTTTTATCGCCATCTTTATCTTTTAAATCAAAAATCATAATAACAGGCTCATTTGTGGCACTCTGTGCTGATGCACTACCTTTTATAGAGTTTACTATCACTTTATCGCCACTAATTTTTCTATACTCATCTACGCGTATCAAATCAACTTTTGTATAAAATTGATACTCCTCTATCTCTGGTAGATAGATAGCTTTTTGTGCTTTGCCTTTATATATCTCTCTCATTTGCGTTACGATATAAAAATCAACATTTCCCTCTGCAATATATTTAGTAGGCTTGTTTGATTTATCGATATATATGGTTAGGCGGTCTGATTTTAGCTGATCTTCGCCTTTGGTAACTACCACATCACCTACAAAAATAGATTCGCCCTTTTGCTGATTCCCGCTAAAGCTTTTGGAGATAACTTTTAGCTCCTCTGCCTGTAGAAATATCGATATAAAGAGTGATAAAATAAAAGTTTTTTTCATAATCTTCCTATTTTAGATGATAAACCGCACTTACGCTTTGTGCTTTTATTGTTTCATTTTTGCTATTATACACTAACTCTGTGCCACTAACTCTATGTTTATCTTTTGTAGATATAAATGTTTTAGGCGAGGTTATAGTATCTCTATTTTTATCATAGATTATAATAGGTGCTCTAAGGCTCAGCCCATCGGCTCTAGAGTAGTGAACATTATGCTCTAGTTTTAATATATCACTCTCATATCTAGCATAATCAGAGCTTATAGTATCTTTTAGAGGTTTTGATAAATCTCTATAGAGCACATCATCTATCTCATAATATAGCTCATATTTTTTACCCTCTGCTCCACCTAGTGAGCTCTCAATCATCTGCTCATTGATAGTATAGATTGTAAAATCAAACAGCTCTAGTTGAGGCTGCTCTTTATCATTGCTAGCTGTAGGTATATTTGGAGTAAATAGATTATATATACCCAGCAATAAGGCAAATATAAAGATGATAAAAATATTTATATTCATCTAAATCCAGAGTGCTAAAAATCTATCATAGTTGCCATCGATATGAAAGATATCCTCTATCATCTCTCGCACGCAACCATCGCCACCGACTCTATTAAGCCTTTTTGCTACACTATCTAGATTTAAAATCCCATCAGCTGGAGTGTATGCTCTACCTACCCATGAGAGTAGTTTATAATCATTTAAATCATCGCCAATCGCCGCAATCTCTGATGGCTCTATCTCTAAATCCTCACACAGTCCCATAGCGATAGATTTTTTATCTTTTATCCCCTGAAAGAGATATTTTATCCCTAACTCTTTTGCTCTATGCTCTACAATACTAGAGTCTCTGCCTGTGATAATCGCTATCTCATAGCCTAATGCTTGAGCAGCTTTTATACCAAAACCATCTTTGACATTGAAGTTTTTAGCTTCTTTTGCATCAGCGTTATAGATGATTTTACCATCAGAGAGACACCCATCAACATCTAATATTATGAGCTTTATCACAGCACACCTTTAGTGCTTGGTACACCCGCATTTTCATTGATAACTAATGCTCTACGAAGTGCTACTGCTAGTGATTTAAACGCCGCCTCTACTATATGATGACGATTTTTGCCACGCTGCATTATTATATGAGTTGAGATACCTGCATTAAATATTATAGCTCTAAAAAACTCCTCTACGAGCTCTGTATCAAATGTGCCGATTTTTCCATCGATATCAATCTCATATACCAAAAAAGCTCGATTACTCAAATCCAAATCACAGCTAACAGCCGCCTCATCCATAACTATCGTTGCACTACCAAATCGCTCGATTTTCTCTATCGGATATATCGCCTCTCGCAGTGCCTGACCTAGAGCTATTGCGATATCCTCGGTGCTATGGTGATCATCTATGTGTGTATCTCCAATGCACTCGACATCTAAATCCATCTGGGAGTGTTTTGCAAAACTCTCTAGCATATGATCTAAAAATCCTACACCGCTTGAGATATTACTAATCCCACTACCACGCAGCTTTAGTGATAGTTTTATATCTGTTTCTCTTGTTTTACGCTCAATCTTTACCATAACTACTCCCTAATTATATATGCACCTCTAAAGTGCCCTTTTGATATGAAATCTCTAGCCTCTGCATCTGATTTAAACTCGCCAAGCCAGACTCTAAATAGTCGTTTGCCATCAACCTCTGTATCTTTTATGATAGTGTTGTATCCATTGAACGAATTATACTTATTTTTTGTCTCTAATGCACCCTCAATTCTACTAAATGAGCCAATTTGTACGAAAAATGAGCCGATAATAGCCTCTTTTGGCCCACTTGAGAGTTTTGCGATATTTATATCTTTAGAGCCACTAGCATCAAATCCTAAAACCTCTACAGTTACGGGTGCTATACCGCTTTTATCTAATCCTATGCGTTGTGCTGCGGCATATGATAAATCTATAATACGATTTGCCACAAATGGACCTCTATCGTTTATACGCACAACTACGATTGAGTTATTATTTAGATTTGTAACTCGCACAACCGTATTCATAGGAAATGTCTTATGAGCCGCAGTCATCGCATACATATCATATCGCTCACCATTTGATGTGCTTTTGGCGTGAAAATCTTTGCCATACCAACTAGCCTCGCCGCGATGCGTGTCGCCTACTCTAACAACTGTTGGATAATATTGCTTTCCAAAAACGGTATATGGTCTCATTGTAGCGTGCAAATCACCATTTTTTTTATATATATCTGGTGAAGATGAGAGGGTTTTAGATGGATATGCTGGCGTAGAGGTTTGCGTATATCTAGGTCCGCTACTACAGCCATAAAAGAAAATTGCTACTAGAAATATAAAAAATATATTATTCAATCCTAACCTCCTGATTATCTCTAAGTTTTTCTATCATAAATGGATTTAAATGTTTAATCTCTTTGTGAGAAATATTATACATTAATGCTACTGAAGCCAAAGTTTCGCCATTTTTGGCGATATGTTTTTTAACCTGAAACTTCTTGGTTGGATCTATTGGTATTTTTACATATGATAGCGTTTTTGAGAGTTTTCCATCTTGGAGCTTATTCTCTTTTGCGATTGAAACTCTGCTTACATCGTGTTTATGCGAGAGAGTATCTAGCGTATCGCCACTTTTTAGAGTATCAAGCACAAAATAGCTCTTTAGCGATTTTGTCTTATATTTTCTCATAAAATCTGATAGTTTTTCAGCTGGAATATAGAGAGCATGCTGATTTTTATCATTTGGAATTACACCTTTTTTGAGATGGTTATTTAAGCTGGCGATTTTCTGTTTTGGCATCTCTAAAACCTCTGCAACTCTGCCTACATCTTCGCCTGATGGTAGATATATAGCTGCTAGTGGGCTATCGTAGATATCGCTTTGGAGCGACTCGTTTTCAGGGATAAAAAGCAGTGGATCATCAGCCATCAAAAATGATAATGCAACGATTTTACGAACATATTGTCTAGTCTGTTTTGGGATATATTTCTTATTTGGATCTAGCAGTACGCTAATATCATCACTCTTAGCTTTTCGTATCGCCTTTTGCAAACACCCCTCACCACAATTGTATGCCATTAGCGTCAAATACCACTTATTAAACATCTTCTTGAGATTGCTTAGATAGATTACAGCAGCACGAGTAGATTTTGTATAATCTAGCCTCTCATCTACATAGCTATCGACACTGAGCCCATGAAGCTTGCCTGTTCGCTCCATAAATTGCCACAATCCCGCCGCACCTTTGGATGATTTTGCCTCATTTTTTAATCTTGACTCTGCTATAACGATAGCTATAAACTCATTTGGCAAATCTGATTGTGCTATTTGAGCATTTAAAATAGGCAACATTATGTTAAAATTTTCTGTATTTTGAGCCAAGCTTCTAGCAGAGTAGTGCTTTTTTTGTAGATTATACATATCTATGAGATGTTTATCATTTAGAAATCTCACAGGTATATCTAGGTTTTTTAGTATCTCTAGTTTTACCTTGTCATTGGGGTCAAAAAAATTGGCACCTAGGTAGCTATGTAGCAGTAAAATTAGTGCTAAGACTCTACCTAGATTTACTATCACACTCACTCCAATGAAAAAAGCCTTTTGGCGTTATTTGTCGTAATCTCCTCGATAGAGTTACTATTACTATCTAAAACCTCTGCAATCTTTTGTGAAATCAGAGGTATATATGAGCTCTCATTTCTGCTTCCACGATGAGGGTGTGGAGTCAGATATGGTCCATCGGTCTCTAAGAGCATTTTATCCAAAGGTATCTTTGGTAAAACTTCTATCAGTTTTCTAGCATTTTTAAATGTTACTACGCCACCTATACCAAAATAGAAATTGTGCTCTGCTAATGAGAGTAGCTCATGGTCTGCATTGTAGCAGTGCAGTACTCCGCCAACCTCGCCCGCTCCCTCTGATAGTAATATATCTTTAGAGTCTCGACTGGCATCTCTGATATGAATTATGAGTGGTTTTTTATACTTTTTTGCAATAGCGATATGTTTTTTAAATATCTCAGCTTGTTTGGCTTTTTCATACGCCTTCTCTTCATCGCTACCCTCTAATCTATAATAATCTAGCCCACACTCACCGATTGCTACACATTTTGGATGTTTTATGAGGGTATCAAAATCTATATCTTTAAAACTATCCATATCATATGGATGAGCACCTAAGGCAAAATATACATCATCATATCTCTCGCACAGTTCTATCGCTCTGCTAAGTGTAGATGCATGTGCTCCTGGGATTATAAAATACTCTACTCCTGCCTCTTTGGCTCTAGCGTAGTGCTCACTAAAATCATCACTATATCTCTCATCATCTAGATGAATATGCGTATCTATTATCATCTATAACCTCTAGCAGAGTTATATAAATCTGCAGCAAATTTTCGCGCCTCTATGCTGATAGTATCGCCACTAATAATTCTAGCAATCTCCTCTATCCGCTCATCATCATCTAGCTCTCTTACGCTACTGTGGGTATCTTTTGAGATTAAAAAGTGTTGCTCTCCCATCGATGTAAGCTGTGGCTGATGAGAGATAACAAAAATCTGATATTTGCTTGAGAGATGTCGCAGTACCTTTGCTACGCTCATAGACTCTTCACCGCTGAGATTTGCATCTATCTCATCTAGCATAAGCACCCCACCATCACCGCTAAGTGAATCTGTACCGATAGATAGTAGTGCCAAACGGAGTCTATTAAACTCCCCTGAGCTGAGTTTATCGATAGAGGTGTTCTCTAATGCAAGAGCTACTCTATCAAAACCACTCTCGCTTATAGCAGAGTCTGTAATCTCTAAAGCACCTCTGCGTAGATATAACATCTGCAGATACTCATCTAGATTTGATTTGATATTATCTAATATCGATAATCTAAACTCTCTCATCTTTTGTGAACTTATCTCTAAGCTAGCCTCTAAAGTGGCAATCTCTTTTTTTAGATGCTCTTTATTAAACTCTATATTCTCTAGCTCCGCTAGCTCGCGAGCCTTCAATTGTCTATACTCTAATGCCTGCTCTATCGAGCCATAACGGCGTTTTATATCAGCGATAGATTCTATGCGATTTAGCGTATCTTCTATAGAGATATCCTCTAGCGACTCCATAGCGGCTGTTGTGTTTTCAAATATAGATGCTAGCTCTCCCATAGCATCATCAAAAAATGCACTATCAATCTCTAGTTGTGATAGTAGCGAGCTTACACTATTTTCAAACTCAAAAATCCCACTGCTTTTTGATATCGCTTCGGTTATTTTCTCTTTTTTAGAGAGCTGTTTTTTTATCTCATTTAGCTCTTCATCCTCGCCAGCTTTGAGATTAAGTGAATCGATTTTAGATATCTCAAACTCTCCAAACTCTCTTATTTGAGCTATATCTTGCTCATTTTGCTCTAGCGATTCTAGCTCTTTTTTAACTCGCCTATACTCTAGAAAACTCTCTCTATGGCTATTTTTTAGCTCTAAAAATTCACTATTAGTTATCTTAGAGTCTACTAGATTTAATAGTGATTCATCACTAAAATCTGAGTAGTCTTTTAGGCTTAGATGTCTGATATGTTTTGAGCCAATCTCTTTTATATTTAATCTTGATACGCTTTGGTTATTTATGAAATATCTGGTTTTATCTTTTTTTATCTGTTTGAAAACATTGATATCATCACACTCTAGGGCAAATTCATCATCAATCTTCCACGCCACAGATGATTCACAAATAGCAGCATCGACGCTATCGAGCCCAAATGATGATAAAATCGCTCTCATTAGTATAGATTTACCGCTTCCACTAGGTCCGCTAAAAACGATTAAACCTCTATTAAACTCCAGCGTAGCCTCAGAGAATGATAAAAAATCTCTCAAATAAAATCTCTCTATCATCTACCCCAACCTAGTTTCTCTTTTAATACATTAAAATAGTTAAAATCCTCTTTGTGTAGCAGTTTCGCTCTATTTGCTGCTAGCTTTATATAGACCTTGTCACTACTAGAGATTTTTATCAAATCTTGACCATCTATGATGACTAATGCTTTTGATTCAGGCGTGCTCATCTCTATCTCATAGTGTCCTGGAAGCACCACTGGTAGCTGTGTTAGAGAGTGTGGGCATATGGGAGTGAGAGCAAAAACATTTGTTTGAGGAAATAGCACAGGTCCTCCAGCTGATAGATTATACGCGGTTGAGCCTGTAGGGGTCGATAACACCACGCCATCACCATAGTATGTATTAAAACTCATCCCATCTAAAAATGTATCGATATGTATCATCTTTGAGATTGATGGGCGAGTAAAAACCACATCATTAAAGGCATATAACTCTTGAGTAGTTGTAGCTGTTTTGATGGTGGCTTGAAGTATCGCTCTCTCTTCTAATTTATAGTTGCCACTTTTGAGTTTTCCTATAAAATCCTCTAGCTCATCTACATCTATATCAGCTAAAAAACCAAGCTTTCCAGCATGTATAGCTAAAACTGGCAGTTGATAGTTATATGAGCGACGCACAACTGATATTAGCGTGCCATCTCCACCTATAGTGCAGAGGAAATCGACATTGGAGCACATCATATTAAACTCTTGCCCCATCACACCTATCATACCACCACTAACATTATCGATGATTACCTCGATACCGTTTTGCTCAAATATATCTCTAGTTTTTAAAAATATCTCTTTGAGCTCTGGCGATGATGGGCGAAGAACGACACCTACGCGTTTTATATCTTCCAGTCTCATCATATCGCCTACGATTTTAGCTCTCTATTTCTAAATGCAAATGCAATCATAAAACCGATTATCGCATATGTCCATGGCACAAAATCTGGTATTGGTAGCGGGTCACCTTTTGCATATGAGTGCAGACCTGCTAGATAATAATTTACACCAAAATATGTCATCAGTACCGATGAGAACGCCAGTAGCGTTACAACACTAAATAGATACTCTGAGTAGATAGATTTGATAAATCGCAGATGCAGTACTATAGCATATACTAGTATCGTAACTAGTGCCCATGTCTCTTTTGGATCCCAGCCCCAATATCTACCCCAGCTCTCATTTGCCCAAACACCGCCCATAAAGTTACCTACAGTAAGCATCACAAGACCTATAATCAGCGACATCTCATTGATAGCATTTAGCTCTTTTATAGATAGTGCTAATCTATCGCTGTTTTTGCTATTTTTCATCACAAATAGTATAAGTGTAATAAATCCAAGCAGTGCACCAAGCCCTAAAAACCCATAACTAGCAGTGATAAGCGATACATGAATACTAAGCCAATATGACTGCAGTACTGGCACTAGATTTGTCACCTGTGGATCCATCCAGTTTAGGTGTGCCACAAATAGTATAAGCCCCGTTAGTATCGATGTAGCCGCCATAGTAATAGCAGAGCGACTAGAGAATATAAATCCAGCTAACACCGTAGCCCACCCTATATATATCATCGACTCATACCCATCTGACCATGGAGCATGTCCTGAGATATACCATCTCACGATGAGCCCTGCTGTATGGGCAAAGAAAAATAGTATCAGCAGATATAGTGATAGTTTTGAGAGCCATTCTTGCTCAAATGATGGTTTTACTATCGCTATTAGTGAAAATATCAGCAGTACAAAACCAACTAGAAAATATAGTGGCCACAGAGCCTCGAATATATTTACACGGTTATATATTATCTCGAAATCTCGTTTGCTATCGCTAATATATACACTAGCACCTGTAAATTTTTGATATTTTGAGATTGTCTCTAGCGATTTATCCGCCTCGCTCCAATCTCCGCTAATCATCGCCTTATCAATCGCTTCTATATAGCTAACCATCAGTTGCCTAACTATCTCACTATCTTTAGGCTCGTGTGTCTGTATCGCCTCTATCGCAGCATCCCAACGATTATTTGCATCATTTGGTTTTGGCCACATACGAATGAGTGAGCCACTATAGACCATATATGCGATACTAATTCTCTCATCTACTTGCAGCACTGCTTTATCTAGCTTATTTCTCTCGCTTGGAGCTTTTCTGTTTGCCTCATCAGCAAGCTGTGCTAATTTATAGCCAGCCATCTCTGATGGAAACTCAAAAAACTGTGAAAAAGCAGCTGTTTTATGTTTTGAATCTATGCCGATAAGTTTATTAATCTCTGGATCTGCTGTGCGAATCATAGCAATCTCCCGCCATGCATCAGGCTTAAACATCATCCCCAGTATAACCTGATTTGGCGTAAGATTAAGCAGTGAAGTGGAGCGATTTAGTTTTGCTACTATCTCGTGTGATAGCGTATCAAACGGTTTCATACGACCGCTATGATCTTGTACTATGATTTTTGCAAACTTGTCTGAGTGTGCTCTATCAAATGATTTTGCTGTTTTGATGACGATATTTTCGCTATCGCTCGCCTGCAATTCTGGAGATATATAGAGTGCTAGCAGTGCTATAACTGCTGCGGCTGCACCTTTTTGTGTTAGTTTTTTTAATCTCTCTCGTAGTGTATGAAATCTATTTGTTTTTGTAAACAGCACCCCAAACATCCCGATAGTTAGTAGTGTATAACCGATATAAGTTATAAATGTCCCTGGATCTTTATTTACCGATAGTACTGTCCCTAACTCATCTTGATCATATGATGATTGGAAAAATCTATATCCGCCATAATCTAATATATTATTCATATAAATCCTATAATCAAAGCTTTTTTGGTTAGCACTATCTATTAGTGTAACTTCACTAGCATATGATGATGGGCTCATAGAACCTGGATAACGCTGTAAATCAAACTTGTTTAATCTAATCTCAAAAGGTACTAGATACTCAACAGAGCCATAAGCAACACTCACTTTTATATCACCAAAATCAGCTATAGCGGGTTTGCCCTCATAGCCATTTTGCCCTACGATAGTCAGTTTTTCACTACTATTTTTATAATTTACATCTAAAATCAGACCATTTTGTTTTGATAACTCTGGAGCATAAACTAGCTTTTTGCTCATGTGAGGTATAAAATCTTTTAGTACCATAGAGTTTTGTAGTGAGCGATATAGTATTCGCTTCTCAAACTCCGCCTCGCCACTCTCTAGTACTCCTGATTCTTGCGTATCCATCGATAGAGTCCCTAGCGGTATTGGTGTTTTTATGATTGGTTTATCATCTACTACGCTTAACTCTACTATAGGTTTATCAAAGCTTTTGTTTGCATCAAACGATATTACAAAATCATCCAACTCTAGCACTTCGCCCATATAGAGCTCTTTTTGCTCTACACCACTAGATGATTGCATCATAAGCACAAAAACGCTCTCGCCAACACTATCTTCTATCATCTCAAATGCCGCATCAGCCACATATGAGCTCAGCTTCACATCGACACTCTCGCCATCTATTTTTATAGTTTTGCTAAAGCTATTTTCTTGGCGTTTAGATAGATAAAGTAGCTCATCATATCTCTCTATTTTGCCATCTTTTTCTACTTTTATAGTGATAAATGGCTCTGAGCTGATAATAGAGCTACTACTGTGACCCTCTCTAATATGCATCATACCCTCATGCCCTGCATATCTAGTAACAGAAGCACCTACTAATATAACTAAAAATGATACATGAAACACAAATACAAACCATCTACCATTTCGTGCCATCTTGAAATTAACAATATTTATCATTAGATTAATTGCTAATAGTAACAGTAAACCCTCAAACCATCTGGTATTAAAGACCTCCGCCTTTGCACTCATAGTGCCAAAATCATTCTCTATAAAGGTAGCATACCCTATAGCAAATGCAAAAATAGCCATCAAGACAGCCATAGTCTTCATAGAGCCCATAATATCAACAAGCTTTTTCATCATCTATCCATTTTAAATTTTTATTATTATAGTGAGTTTAGGGTAATATTTGTAAATACTACTTTAACACACCCCAATTTTGACCAATATGCGTCGTCGTTTTAAGCGGAATTTTGAGCTTAAAAACAGCACTCATTACACTCTCAAACTCTTTTGCATACTCACTAGCCATAGCCTCATCTGCTTCAAAAATAAGCTCATCGTGAATCTGCAATAACATCTTAGCATCCATATTTTTTTCTCTAATAAGCTCATCAATTGCATTCATAGAGAGCTTTATCAAATCTGCCGCTGAGCCTTGAAATATCGTATTTACCGCCTCTCGCTCATATGCAGCTTTTAACATAGGTGATGCGGATGCAAAATCAAAATATCGACGCCTAGAGAGTAGCGTTTGCACATACCCTAGCTCTTTTGCAGACTCTATGACAGTTGCAAAATATCCCTTGACACTAGGAAATGTAGCAAAATATCGCTCTATTATCTCACGAGCATCTTTTTGTGGTATCTCTAGAGTATCAGAGAGTTTTTTAGCTCCCATTCCATATAGTAGCCCGAAGTTTACCGTTTTAGCGATATCTCGTTTAGCTGGTGCTTCATCCTCGCCAAAAAGTGCAATAGCGGTTTGCATATGGATATCTTTATCACTATTAAACGCATCTACAAGCACGCTATCACCGCTAAAATGTGCCAAAAGTCTAAGCTCTATCTGAGAGTAATCTATCCCTATTAAAACCCTGCCCTCTGGTGCGACAAACGCCTCTCTGATGCGGTTTCCTAGATGTGTACGCACTGGGATATTTTGTAGATTTGGATTTTGCGAACTTAGTCTGCCTGTAGCGGTTCCCGTTTGATTAAATGATGTATGTATGCGAGAAGCACTATCATTTTTCGCTAGATTTGAGAGCGGCTCTATATATGTAGAGAGTAGTTTAAAATGCTCTCTATACTCTAGTAGCGGCTCGATTATTGGGTGCTTGCCTCGCAGTGATAATAGTACATTCTCATCTGTACTATAGCCTGTTTTAGTCTTTTTACCAACTGGCAACCCCAGTTTTTCAAATAGCACGCCACCTAGCTGTTTTGGAGAGTTGATATTAAACACCCCACCTGCAAAATCGTGTATCTGCTCTGTGAGAGTGGAGATTTTAGAGCTTACTTCGCTACTAAAATCTGCTAGTTTATCCACATCTAGTGCAATCCCCTCACGCTCCATAGCTAGTAGTGTATATAAAAACCCATGCTCTAGTGCCATAATAGGCTCTAGTGTGTCGCTATCCATCTTGTTTTTTAGCTGATTTGATAGAGTTTTATAGAGTCTATATGTGATATAGGCATCCTCAGAGGCATATTTAGCAGCCTCTATTATCTCTAATGAAGCAAATGTAGAACCTCGCTTTATCACATCTTCAAATCTAATCATATCGATATTAAATATCCGTTTAGCTAGTGACTCTAGCGATAGTGATTGTGATGAATCATACAGCCACGCCATTATGATAGTATCACTATAGATATCTAATCTATCAACGCCTAAAAATCTAGTGATAAAGTGCAAATCAAATTTGAGATTATGCCCTACTATCCTTCGCTTAAACAGCTCATGCAGTGCTCGTGAGGCATCAGCATCTGCTATCTGCTCGCCCACTCCTAGATAACTATGCCCTAGTGGCACATAATATCCACAATTCTCGCTAAAACTAAAGCTAAATCCAACCAATCTATCATTATGGACATCTAGCCCCGTAGTCTCTGTATCAAACGCCACTATCTCATCTATAGCGATAGAGTCTATTACTCTAAAAAGCTCTTGAGCGTTATCTAGTATTATATGCTCACATTTTTTAGACTCTTGTTGCTTGCTCTCATAATCACTAACAGCCTTTAGTTGTCTTAATGCCCCATTCATCTCATATTTGATTAACTCATCATATATCGCCACAAATGGATTATCAAAATGCATCTCATAATCACTAAAATCTACCTCATCAAAGATATCCATATCCAAGCTCACTAGCTGTTTAGATATAAATGCAGCTTCCTTGCCCTCTTCTAGCAGTTTTCGTGTGCGAGGTTTATCGATATTATCTAGATTTTCATAAATCTGCTCTAGAGAGTTAAAATCATTTAATAGTTTTGTAGCAGTTACTTTTCCTATACCCTTTACTCCAGATACATTATCTGCACTATCACCTAACAGGGCTTGATAATCGATAAATTGCCGTGGCTCTATGCCATATTTCTCGACACACGCCGCCTCATTCATCACCTTTTTAGATATAGCATCTACTAGCACAACGCTATCATCATCTATGAGCTGATAGAGATCTTTATCGTGTGAAACTACCCTCACTAGCAGATTTTGAGCTCTTGCATGTTTTATCACAGAGGCTATCATATCATCAGCCTCATAACCTACCTTTATCAGGCTCTTATAGCCCATCTTCTCTATCCAATCTATCGCTATAGGTAGCTGTGCTTTTAAATCCTCAGGTGCGGGGGCTCTATTTGCCTTGTAGTTTGGGTCAATCTGAGCTCTAAAGCTATCTCCAGGGGCATCTAGAGCAAATATGAGATAATCACTAGAGTGCTCTTTGTGTAGTGATGAGATAAAGTTTATAAAACCAGTTAGTAGTCCCGTAGGAAAGCCTTGGGAGTTTGAAAGAGGTGGCAAGGCGTAAAAAGATCTAAAAAAAAATCCAAAAGTATCTATAATCGTAACAGTTTTTTTATCATTCACAATATTAATCTTCTATACTATCTATAACTCTATCAATCGCCGCTTCAAACTGCTCTACGCTATATCCAGCTTCTGCAGCTCTTTTTAACCCATACGCTATAGGGTGTTCGCCAAATGGATTATTTACAGGTACTACAATTTTTATAATATTTAGTGCTGTTGCTAACTCTCTTACCTCTTCTGGGGCTTGTGATGGATTATCTGAGTGAGCTATCATATCGATAAACTCTTTTTCAAAATTCCAATGCTCAAAAACAGCAGCCGCGACAGTCGCCGTCGTCTCGCCTACATAGCTTCGCTCGATTGCTGCGATATCTGGTGCAAACTCTATATCGTATTTAAAACTATCGGTTTGATCTTCTTGGATAATCTCACTTGCGACGACGATTTTACCAGTCTCTTGTAAAAATGCTGCTAGAAATAGCTTATCCGCTTTTTGTTTATCGATAGATAGATACCACTCTCTAGCAAGTGAGCCCTGCAGTGTAGAGATATCAGCTAGATAATCAGCACTAATACCATATGGCTCCATATCTACATTTAGCAGTTTTCGCACGGCGTTACCTAGTGCGATAGAGCGAGTCATACTCATCCCAAATAGCGAAACCGCCTGATCTACGCCTAGTATCTCTCGCTTGAAGCTATATAGTGGCGAATTAGCAGCTTTTAGCAAGTTTGCAACTATCATAGGGTCTGTTTTAACTATCGCTATCAAATCTCGTAGTGATGCCTCTGGGTCATTACAGACTCGTTGCATATCCACTATGCTTTTAGGGAGTGGTGGAAGTGATTTTATACTATTAATTATAGAACTTTTCATAAAAACCTCGATTAAAAATGTGGATATTATACACAAAAATAGCAATGGTTTGATTTAATCATCTAGCAAGAGCCATCTAGGGTTTTGCCTATACATTAAATCCTATTACAATCTCTACTTCGATATCATCATTTTTAGGAGTATACATATACCCATCGCTATAGTACCAATCTTCACACTCTGTAAATTTGAGCTCATCTTTATAGTCCATTTTGATGGCATCTTCTAGGTCATGAAATTTATCTTGAGCGGCATAGGCAGACCTTATCTTGTCTCCATTTGAATCTATAAAATACCATCCATCATTATCTCGCTCTAAGTATGTTACAAAATCATCATCATAAAAATCAAGCTCGAGGATATCAGTTCCAAGCTCTCCTCTTGAGCCACCAGTACCAGCCTTTTCTAGTAACTTCTTTGCACCTTTAATATCTGCAAATACCACATAAAAGCCTTCCATATAATCCGAATCACTACTAAGTAAAAAATATTCGTGTTCTTTACCGTCATCATCTTTATATGATGTGATACTTATATCATCAGAGACTAATTTATAAGATTGATTTGAGTTGTTATCCCAGTAGCTACCATCTAAACCTATCACTAATTTACCATCATTTGAAAACTGTAAAATATCCTCTATTCGTAGATTGTACAAAGTATCATTTGATCCATTTGCAAAATCCACTACTGTTGTACCATTTTTGATTTCAGATTCAAAGTTAAAGCTTGCACTCATATCACTATCATATATATCTACAGAAACATTTGCACCATCATTGTTGTGATTGGAGTACTCTAATTTTGTAAAATCAAGAACTATCTCACCAGACCCAACACCCAAAGTAGATGTAAGTTTATTATCATTATTATTTAAAATATAACTATTCGTCAAACCTCTATCTTCTGGCAAACAGGGGCAATCGCAATCTGCAATCTCATCAGTCACGCCACTATCTAGCTCTTTTATAAAGCTGCTATCATATTCATTAAAACCTATCTCATCAGATAAAAAACTTTTTTGTCTAAGAGTGCTTTGTGAATCTACTATCGAGTTATCTCTAGCCCAAAAATCTGCTATGCTCTGTTCATCTTGTATCTTTTCATCATCACAATTTTTCACAAATATATCAAAATTTATAGCAGATGGCTCTAACAAAATCCTACGACAATCTACACTAAAATCTATCGTAGTGCTATCGGATTTTAAATCATTCCTGATGACCTGCTCTGTAGGTAATGGCACGATATCTATCTCGTCGTAATAGTCATAAACATGAGAGTTACTTTCTATAACATTTGACATCGCACAACTCCTATATTTTTTTATTATACTATAATATCATAAAGCACTTAAATATAAGTTAAAAATATTTATTATTGTTTTTATAGTAACAGAAAAAGTTTATCTATGAAGAATTTTAGGATATAGCTATACAATGATGAATATTGGGCTTTAAACAAGGTGCAACCAAAAGGTTGCAATGCTATTTTTTAGGCTTATTTTTGCCGATAACACCTAGAAAATTTGGTATATTTGCTGCACCATCTTGGCGTCCTATTTTTTTGCCATCACTATCTAAAAAGTGTATAGTAGGAGTGCCAATATAACCTAGTCCATCTGGTACGAAATCTTTGTTAATATCGATATATAGACTCACAAAGTTTTTGTTTATCTCATCATATATAACCTTGTCTTCAAAAACGATATCGCTCATATATTCACACCCTGGACAATTTTCACGCGAGAGCATAATCATCACATGTTTTTTGCTTTTGTGTGCAATCTCTAGAGCATCATCATATGATGCCGCCCAATTAACCTCTGCCATAGCCGCAGATGCGACTAGTAGTAGTGATAGTAGTGTTTTTTTCATTTTATTCCTTTTAAATGTTCTATAAACTCTAATGGTGGTTTAAATCCCACAATATCGAGTGCTTTTTGTCGCTCTCCGCTCTCATCAAAAAATAGTATCGCAGGAGGGCCAAAGATACCAAATCGTGAGCTAATAGCCTTGGATGCATCATCATTTGCCGTCAAATCAACCTTGACTAGTACAAATCTATCCATCTCATCTTTTACATCGCTATTACTAAATGTTTTAGACTCTAGCTCTTTACAAGCACTACACCAATCAGCGTAAAAATCGACCAATATTTTTTTGCCACTATTTTCAGAGAGTATCGCCTCTAGCTCCTCTAGACTTCTGATTTTCTCAAAACTGTTATGTTGTGTGCTATTTATAGATACCACTTCACTCTTGTTTGGCAAAAATGGATCTAGTGGATGTAGTGGGTCTTTTGCTCCACTCATACCACCTAGTAGCAAACTCATACCATACAATAGTACGATAATACCTAGTGCCTTGCGGTTTGCTGCTGCACATCTCATGCAACCATCTTTTATAGGCTCTAGAGCTCCGATATTTATCGCTACAAATACCGCCAGTCCTCCCCACATCATCATAGAGATATTCTCATCTATAACACGGCTAATCATCCAGATAGAAACACCCAGAAGCATCACACCAAATATAGATTTAACCACATCCATCCAAGCCCCAGGGCGTGGCATAAACTTACCAGCACTCGTTCCCACTGCGATGAGCGGAATACCCATACCGATACTTAGAGCAAATAGTGCCACACCACCTAGTAGTGCATCACCTGTTTGACCAATATATATGAGTGCTCCAGCAAGTGGTGCAGCAACACAAGGCCCTACTATAAGAGCTGATAGAAATCCCATAATAGCGACACCTATCATACCGCTCTTTTGCCCACTGATTTGAGTAATTTTAGACTGCAGAGAGTTTGGAATCTGTAGTTCAAACAGATCAAACATACTCATCGCTAAAACTATAAACACTAGAGCAAATAGCGTAATAATCCACGGTGTTTGCAGTGCCGCTTGTAGGTTTGCACCAAATAGCCCTGCTAATACCCCAGCTATCGTATATGCAACTGCCATAGAGAGCACATATACCACAGACATCCAAAACGCCTTTTTAGTCTCTGTTCCACCTTGTGAAACTATCACAGATGAGATAATAGGAATCATCGGAAACACACACGGCGTTAAAGCCAGTAGCAATCCAAAGCCAAAAAAGCTAAGTATTATAAACCACAAACTCCCGCCCTCAATAACACTAGCGATTTTATCAGTTTCACTCATCGCTATATCATCTACGACAGTTTCTGTTGCTTTTGCTACTAGTTTTTTGGTCGCTATATCTAGTTTTGAGCTATCTATATCGATATTTAGAGTCTGTTTTATCGGCTCATAACAAAGTCCTGCTGATGAGCACCCCTGATAAGCGACCGTGACGCCTATATTTTTGACGCTACTAATATCACTATTTTTAGCTAGATTTACTATCACTCTAGGAGAGCTCTCATATAGCATCTCATCATCGATTTCGACCGCCTCAGGCACTACTACAGAGTTAAAAATAATCTCATCGCTCTCATCAGCATCTATCACAGAAAGCTTATCAGCATATAGATATATCTTATCTCCTAGCTCTATATCGATGGCTATAGTTTTATCATCGATTTTTGAGATAGTAGGCTTAAACGCCTCATCTGGCATCAAAAAGCTGTTGCCAATCAGTGATAAAACCAAAGCCATCAGACTTAAAATTATCCTCATTTATCCCTCCAAAAGTCTATTTTGAAACTCATTTTATCACATAATTATAATAATTTTATATATTAGAAACATTGTTAATATTTTTTTAGCTAAAAATGCTACACTATAAAAAAATTTAGGAAAATATATGTCAAATCGATTATCACTAGAGGATTCCCCATATTTGCAGCAACACAAAGATAACCCGTTTGATTGGTATCCGTGGTGTGATGAGGCATTTGCTAGAGCCAAAGAGGAGAAAAAAGCGATATTTATCTCTATTGGATATAGTAGTTGTCACTGGTGTCATGTGATGGAGGAGCAAGTTTTTACAAATAGCGAGATAGCATCATTTGTAAATGAGCATTTTATCTGTATCAAACTAGACCGTGAAGAGCGACCCGATATAGATAAACACTACCAAGAGTTGCATCATCTACTAAATCGCCGAGCTGGTGGATGGCCGCTATCGATATTTTGTACTCCCGATAACAAACCATTTTACGCCGCTACATATATACCACCATATACGCAAAATCAAATGATGGGGTTTAGTGAGCTAACAAAAATCATAGCCGATAAGATAGCACAAAATGATGATAAACTGTTTGAAAATGCAGATGAGATTGAGAAGTTTATGCGTCCTGATATGAGCCGAAAAGGTGCCATAGAGATAGAGCCAAAGATGATAGATACATTTATAAAACAGGCATCTCACAATCTAGATAGTACAAATGGTGGATTTTCGATTTCTCCTAAATTTCCACACTCATCGACTCTAATGACACTACTAAGTATAGATAAAATTATCTCTAATAGCAGTGCTAGAGATATGCTAAAACTGACGCTAGATAATATGGCAAAAGGTGGAATGTACGATTTAGTCGATGGTGGATTTTGTCGCTACAGCACAGATGAGTCATGGCTAGTGCCTCATTTTGAGAAGATGTTATATGATAATGCCCTGCTGTGTGAGCTATATGCAAAAGCTGGTGCATTTTACAATGATAAAAACTATGAGCTAATAGCTACAGAGATAGCAGATTTTATTATCGATTTTATGAGCGAGGATTATCTATTTTTTAGTGCAAGTGATGCTGATACAGAGGGCGAAGAGGGAAAATATTTCATCTATAGCTATAATGAGTTAGCTAAAATAGTAGATGAGCTAAATCTACCTAAATCTGTGCTAGAATCGATAGGTGCTAGTAGAGGTGGAAATTTTGAGGGCTCAAATATTATTCGCCTAGACTCACTAGAGAGAGATGAGAATTTTTATAAACTAAAATCAAAACTACAAGATTTACGAAAAGAGCGACTCTATCCATTTATAGATAAAAAAATCATAACTGCATGGAATGCAATGATGATTAAGTCTCTATTTATATTAAATAATATCGATAGTAAATATGGCGATTTTGCTACAAAATCACTACAAAATCTGCTAAAAACTCTCAAAATAGATGAACAGCTATATCACTCAAATCTTATACACTCATCGCCAAAAATAGAGGGATTTTTAGAAGATTACGCATATCTAGCAGATGCACTGATAGAAGCATATCAGAGCACACTAGATGAGATATATCTACTAGAGGCTCAAAAACTAGCCAACAAGGCACTAGAGCTATATTATGATGATGGTAGATGGTATTTTAGCAAAAGTGATTTTATAACTATCGCAGAGGCTGATGATAGCACATACCCTAGCTCGATGGCTGTTATAGTGGGAGTTTTAAATGCTCTAGGGGTGCTGATAGATGCTAAATATAGCTTTTTTGCATCAAAAAGCATCGATTTTATATCGCACAAACTAGCAAAGACGCCTATATACTATCCCGCTCTAGCATCAGAGGCGATAGGGCGAATGTATGGCTATAGAGTGGTTAAAAATAGCTCTAAAAATCTGCGTAATATAAAGATGGATTATCCATTTGCACTAGTGCGAAATGATGAGGGATTAGAAGAGTTTCTGATCTGTGGCGATAGTGGATGTTTTGCTAATGTAATAGACAAAGCAGATTTAAACAGCAGTATAAAAAATAGCATAGGAGGTGTAGAGTGAGATTTTTAGCTCTAATATTAATGATTACAACTTTAGCATTAGCAGATACCAAAAAGGCAGTTTTTGCATTAACTACGCCAGATATAGAGAAGATTGAAAATAGACTTATCGGCGGAATCAAAGGTGCTACAAAATATTATAAAAACCAAAATCAGCAACTAGAGAGTATAGTTGTAATACATGGCGAAGCTTATAAGTTTTTTGTAAAAGATATAACAAAAACTGCGATTGAGACAGAGAGTATGATGGATATTGATACAGATGAGCTGCACGCTAAAATATCAGATTTTATAAAAACTCATAATGTTTCACTCTATATCTGCTCTGTAGGAATGAAGCGAAACGGTATAGAGGAATCAAACATATTAAATAATATAAAAGTCATCCCAAGTGCTATGATAGAGCTAATAGAGCTACAAAATAGTGGCTACGCTTATATCCCAATAGAGTAGAGGTCTCATATGTCACACCAAGAAGCATCGCTAAGAGCAGAGATAACACAGAGTGAAGATATAGACAAACATATACATCCTGATAGACGAAAGCCACAAAGTGAGGATGAGAAAAATGATATAACCAGAGAGTCTGTCTGGGTTAAAAAATCGACTATTGAGTATGAAAAAGAGCTCAGAGAGCTTCAAATCGAGCTTCTAAAACTACAAAATTATGTAAAAGAGCGAGGAAGCAAGGTTTTAATTATATTTGAAGGGCGAGACGCAGCTGGAAAAGGTGGAACGATAAAACGCATAACAGAGCATCTAAACCCCAGAGGTGCTAGAATCGTTGCACTAGATAAACCATCGGATGTTGAGCGAACGCAGTGGTATTTTCAAAGATATATAAAACATCTACCAAGTGCTGGGGAGATAGTACTATTTGATAGAAGCTGGTACAATAGAGCGGGTGTTGAGATTGTGATGGGGTTTTGTAGTGCGAGCGAGCATAGCGAATTTCTAAAACAGATAGAGAGTTTTGAATCGATGCTGGTGGATAGTGGGATTTTGCTATTTAAATTTTATTTTTCAGTATCTAAAAAAGAGCAAAAACGCCGTTTTGATGAACGCAAAAATGACCCTCTAAAACAGTTCAAGCTCTCGCCTGTCGATATAAAATCACAAGAGTTATGGGATGATTACACAAAAGCGAAACTGTCGATGTTAGAGGCGTCACACACAGCCAAGACGCCGTGGGTGATTATTCGCTCAGATAATAAGAAAAAAGCGAGAGTAAACACCATAAAGCATATATTATCAAATATAGATTATGATAAAAAAGGCTCTATAGATTTAACAACCTCTAAAAAAATCCTCATCTATGGCGATGAGGAGATAGAGAAGATGAAGAATGTTAAACGCGACTAGTCGCGAGAGCAGATGTTAAATATTTTGTTTAACATATTTTGCGATCTGAAGCTCCTCATTTGTCGGTATAACTAGCACAGCTACACTACTTGTGGAACTACTGATGATGGTTTTATCATCTGTGCCTAGCTCTATGCCTAGGTGACTCATCTTCTCACATACTCGTTGCTGAATAATACGCGAATGCTCCCCTATTCCGCCTGTAAAGATAACGGCGTCCACGCCATCAAGTATCGCCATATACTCGCCTAGCTGTTTTTTGACCCTATAGATAAACATCTCTAGTGCGAGCGTAGCTTCTTTATCGCCTTGCTCAAACCGCTCTATTATAGTTCTCATATCATTTGTTTTTGCTACTGCTAGTAGTCCGCTTTTTTTATTTAGTGTATTCTCTATCTCTTCGATAGATAAATCATACTCACGCACCAAAAAACCTATAATAGATGGATCAATACTACCGCTACGAGTCCCCATCATCAGCCCCTCTAGCGGAGTAAGTCCCATAGATGTATCGATGCTTTTGCCCTGCTCTATTGCACAAGCACTAGCACCGTTGCCTAAATGCAGCGTGATTAGATTTAAATTATCTAAACTTTTGCCTAAAATCTCAGCCGCTTTTGTCGCTACATAGTGGTGTGATGTACCATGAAATCCATATCGTCTTACATGAGATTTGATATAAAACTCTGGCGGAATTGGGTATTTATAGGCGTATTCTGGCATACTTTGATGAAATGCAGTATCAAAAATCGCAAAGTTTTTAACACCCACAGCAATATCCATAGCGGCTCTAATACCCTCTATATTTGCTGGGTTGTGCAGTGGTGCCAGAGGAGTTATTGCTATGATTTTATTTAGTACCTCATCAGTTATCAGTGTTGGCTCAAAAAAGCTCTCTCCACCATGAACCACGCGGTGCCCTATCGCTTTTATATCGCCAAAATCTATATTTTTGCTCTGCAAATCTCTAATCATCTGCATAAAGCCATCACGATGACTCTCTACCTCTTCGATAAGCCCTTTACCTAAAAAATCTAAATCCGTAGCACTATATAGGCTATATTTTATCGATGAGCTTCCTGCATTTATTACTAATATCACTCTTTTACTCCTTGTGCTTGAATCGCTGTAATAAGTACGGTATTTACAATATCTGCCACATCGCACCCACGGCTAAGATCATTAATAGGTTTATTTAGCCCCTGCAGTACGGGCCCTATCGCTATTGCACCTGATGAGCGTTGTACTGCCTTATAGGTGTTGTTTCCTGTATTTAAATCTGGAAATATTAGCACGCTTGCTCGTCCTGCTACCTCTGAATCTGGCAGTTTGAGCTTTGCCACACTCTCATCTACCGCAGCGTCATACTGTATAGGTCCCTCTATTAATAAATCTGGTCTCATCTCTTTTGCAATAGCAGTCGCACGACGAACTTTCTCCACATCATCGCCCTTGCCTGAGCTTCCAGTAGAATATGAGAGCATCGCTACTCGTGGTTCTATATCAAACTGAGATGCCGTAATAGCTGATGCGATAGCGATTTGTGCCAGCTCGCTTTCGTTTGGATCTTGGACAATCGCACAATCAGCATATACTAATACCTCTCGCTCTAGACACATAAAAAACGAACTAGAAACTAGTGATATATTTGGAGCTGTTTTTATAATCTGCAGTGCTGGTAAAATCGTCTCTTGTGTAGTATGTACCGCACCTGAAACCATCCCATCTGCAAGATTATTATGTATCATCATCGTTGCAAAATATGAGAGGCTCCCCATCGCCTCTTTGGCTGCATCTAGAGAGATATTTTTATGTTTTCTCATCTCATAAAACTGCTCTGCAAATTGATTAACCAGATGAGATGTAGCTGGATTTATGATAGTTGCTTTTGCGATATCTAATCTATGAGTAGCGGCTAGATAGTTAATATCACTCTCATCACCTAGTAGTATAATATCAACTACATCACGGCGAAGTAGTACATCACAAGCATGGAGTATCCGCTCATCTGTCGCCTCTGGTAGTATAATCGTTTTTCTAGACTCTTTTGCACGCTGATATAGACTATACTCAAACATCGATGGGGTTAGTATATCATTTTTGTAGTTTAAAATATTATCATATATCGCTCTAGAGTCGATAGAGCTCATAAACTCTCCTAGCGATAGAGAGATTTTTTTCTTATCATCTACTCTGAAATTTGGAGTAATGGCATTTATATCTAGCACACTCTGATATGTATCGCCCGCTAGTGCTAATATAGGAATATCTTTATATCTCAGCCCATCTAACAGATCTATAAAGTTTTTCGGTGGCAATATCTCACCAGTTAGCACTATACCAGCAACCGATGGATAGCTGCTAGAGTAGTGTGATTGTATAACAGCTAAAATGATATCCAATCTATCTCCAGGGGTGATAATGAGATTGTTTGGCTCTAATCTATCTAAAAGATTCTCTATATTCATAGCTGCGATTTTAGGTTTAGATATAGCGGTGTCTAGTTTTTTCTTATCGCCATATACAAACTCGGCACCTAGCTCATCTTTTATCTGTGCTAGAGTAATATGATCAATCTCCTCTATCTCTCTCATGTAGAAAATATTTGCAAATCTAGGTAGTGTTTCGATGATATTAGATTGTACTCTATTTACAAAAATCGATATCGCATTTATATGGCTATTTTTTAGTGTTGTCTGCTCTAGCTCTATAGTGTGTGCTATCTCATGGGCATTTTTATTGTGAGCATTTATGACGCTGATGTATGGAGATTGTAAATTTGTAGCGATGATATGATTTAGATTCTGTGGCAAAGTTTTAGAAAACGCATCCAAATCAATACCCTGAATCACTACAAAATCATACTCTCTCTCTAGGGTATGATACTTCTGTAGTAGCGACTCTATTAGCTGTGGCGTCTTATTTTCGCTTATCAAATCCTCTGCCTCATCTATGGTAAATCCATAGCTTTGTTCGAGTCTCTGTTCAAGATTAAAATATTTAATCAAAAAATCTATATTATAATCTTGGTTGGTTTTATCTTTTATAATTGGTCTAAATATAGCTATCTTATCCACTTTTGATTTTAGTAGCTCTATAAGCCCCATCGTGACGATTAAAAGCCCAGAGTTTGGCTCTAGCGAAGATATATATAAATTTTTTGTAGCCATTAGCTTCCTTCATAATAATATATTTACCAATCAAACAGCAAGGCATCACCTAACTATTATCTTAATTATATCTTTATAGCTTTAAAGTAAAATTTTTATCTTTGTCTCTAAATTCTTCGTAAATTATTCTCATATTTTCCAGCTCACTTGGCATTATTTCATCTTTAAAATCTTCTATTTTTCTCTCTAGCTCTTCACTATTTTCATTTTTTATAACAGATAAAATGTAGTTCTCTATTAAAACC
>CAZYTC010000003.1:0-93386 GCA_964650175.1 uncultured Campylobacterales bacterium
CCAACTGAGCTACTCCCGCAAAAGTGGTGGTGAGAGAAGGATTCGAACCTTCGAAGATAAAAATCAGCAGATTTACAGTCTGCCCTCGTTGGCCACTTGAGTATCTCACCACGGCCATAATCTGGTCTAACACTGATAATTGTATCATTTTGATGGTGCCGATTAGGGGACTCGAACTCCTGACCTACTGATTACAAATCAGTTGCTCTACCAACTGAGCTAAATCGGCATTAATGTAAATGTGAGCCGAAATTATATTGATTATTTATATAAATGTCAAGCCTTTTTGCATTTTTATAGAATTTTCTCTAAAAACTATAGGATATTATAGATAATTTGCTTGCTATTTTTCTGCTCTATTATCTCGCTAAGTGCGAGTGTATCGATATTTAAGGCGATAAGCTCATCAAGTGAGCTAATATTATGAATCGCCATCTCTCTTGCTATGATTCCACGATATGCTTTTGCCCAATGGCTCACATTCTTACCATTTTTGATAAATTTCATCGTTATGTGAGGGGTTTTTATCTTATAAAATTTATCATAATATCCTGCTCTCAAATCTAAAACCTGCTCATCTAAAAGCAACTCATCTAAAAAATCTGTTGCTTTAGCACTATAAAACCTCTCTGGTGCAATAGTGCCTATTTTTTTACCCTGCTGTAGCTTATAATCATATATATAATCATCTGCCCTGATAGAGCCAAAGAGGTTTGAGAAAATAATTAGATTGCTATATAGATACTCTTTTGCACCGTCTTCTAGAGTATGAAAATCTAAATACTCATACGCCACACCGCTATATCGCTCTATGGCTCGCATGGAGTTTTTATGCTCTAGTGCATCTATATATCTATCTACGCCATCTTTTAGCCCTGTAAGCTCTTTTACAGCTGCACTATCATCTGAATTAATGATATCACTATAGCAATCTAAAATCTCATCTCTAAAATCACCAAATAGTAGCGAGCTTTTATCAAATACTCTATCGCCACCACTATTTTTACCCTCACTTGGAGAAAACAGAATCTTCATAATAACCACCATATTTAAAAAAAATGTATTATAATGATAAAAATAAAAAAGGGGATTAAATGAGGAAGTTTAACACACACAAGAGTGTGAATCTGCGAATTTGGCACTGGCTCAGCTTTTTTTCTATAGTAGTATTAATGCTTACGTATATAGTTAGAAAAACTTGGCTAAATTACAAAGATAATGCAATTATTATCCAAGATAAGCTCTCAGAATTTTCTATCATTATAACCGATGATCAGTCAAAAGCCGTAGCAAAAATATTGCGTGATAATATGTTTGTATGGCATTACTGGGCTGGATTTTTATTCTCTGCACTTCTAATATATCGATTTTATGGTATCTTTATTAAAAAAGATAATTTTGTACTAAAAGAGGCTCTACAAACAAAAGATATGAGCATAAAGGGAGCTAAACTTGCTCAAACAATATTTTACATAGTATCAGCATATATGGCAGCAAGTGGTATTATTATGTATATTGTGAAACAAAATGGTATAAAAAATGAGATATATAATATGCTAAAAGCACCTCATGAATATCTATTTTGGTTTTTTGCAATATTTATTGTAGCTCACATAGCAGGCGTTATAAAAGCGGAACTGACCACCGATAATGGACTAATATCATCGATGTTTAGCAATAATCGTAGCTAATAATAAGCAGCGATAATTGCATAACTAATAAAAAACATCAGATGTGTTGCACCCTCTATATAGTTAGTCTCACCATCATCAGTTGTTTTCCACACTAGCAGTATAGTAAGCAGCAGTGCACCAATTTGTAGCGGGTTAAAATCAAGAGTTAGATTTATATCACTCATAAAAGCAAGTGCCATAAGTATCGGAACTGTTAGAATAATCGATACAGTCGATGCACCCATTGCGATATTTACCACGCGTTGAATCTGATCATTTTTAGCCGCTCTAACTGCTGTAAAAATCTCTGGACTCACAGATATAATCGCTATTACAAGCCCTGCAAGACCTGCTGATATTCCATAATCTTTTGCTAGCTTGACCCCATCAGACGCAAACATCTCAGCACCAAAAGCGATAATGGCGATAAAAAACAAAATCGCTAAAAAGTTTAAAAAGTTGCCCATATGCTCAAAGAGATAGTCACTATTATCATCCTCATTTATCTCTGCATCACTCTCTTCTAGCTTACGGCGAAGTCTAAAGAGCCTACTTCTAGCTGTCGCTTTAAAAAAGTGCGTATGAGTTTTAGTCTGAAAAACAAAGATAACTATATAAAAAAGCACAAGCACAAATGCTATCAGATAGCTCACCGTAGAGAGTGCCTCTAGACCATTAGGAGTATGTACAAGTAGCCCTGGAACAAGTAGTGCTGAGGCAGATACAAAGAGCACTGCACTATATGTGCTCGATGTCTCTTTGTTATGCTCTTGTTGTTTATATGCAAGCCCACCTATAAATACAGCAAGCCCAAGCAGTACATTCAAATCAACAATAACAGCAGATATAATACCGCCTTTTACTGTCTCTATAACATCAGGGCTATTTTTTACCTCAAGCAGTATCAGATAAAGCAGTATAATCTCTACAGCAATAGCACTAAATGTTAGTATAAAGCTTCCATATGGCTCTTGAAGCCGCTCTGAAAGCACATCTGCTATCTCTGCTACAGTGAGTGAAAGTGCGGCAATACCAATCGCCGCAAATAGTGTAGATAGCCCAGTATCACCTAGACTGTGAAAAAAGTATGCGACACCAATCGCTAAAATACCTACAAAGATATCCCAATAATCTTCTATAAAGTGGCTAACACGCCTGTCCAAATTTCAACCTTAGAGTTAGAATAATTTGACATTATAACATAGTTAAAAATTAAAGTGCACTAAAAAAACTGATGGAATTTTTTAATAAATACAAATTCAAGAGCGACTAGTCGCGAGAGCCCTCCGCTGAGGAGCTCATTTTGAGCTTTGCTTAAAATGTGAGCATTTAATTAGATAGTGATTAAATAAACCCTTTTCTTTTAAAAATATAGACAGGCAATATCCCAGATATTATCATAATTACTATAGAAAATAGATAGCCATAGCTCCAATCAAGCTCTGGCATAATCTCAAAGTTCATACCATAAATACTCGCAATTAGCGTTGGTGGCAAGAATATAACATTTACAATCGTAAAGATTTTTATAACCTTATTTTGATCAACTGTTAGCATCCCCACAAATATATTTTGCAGATAATCAAGTCGCTGAAAATTAAAGTCAGTATAATCCATAAGCGACTTTATATCTTTTAACATTATAGTGATATCGTTTTTCAAGACCTGCTTATATTTATTGGATTTTAAAAACGCACTGAGTATTCGTTGCTTATCATTGAGGTTTTCGCGGATTTTCATATTTAAATCCTCTAGGGCTGCGATTTTCTCTAGCATCTCCTCATCATCATTCGTGTAATCACTTAGCACTTGACGGCGAAGTCTATTTATATCTCGAAGCAATTTTTCAACTATATCAGCATCAGCATCGATTCGTATATCTATAAGCTTGCAAAATATATCATATCCTGATTCAAAATGCTTTGGTGAGGCGAAAAACTTACGATTAAACTCATCAAATGTATAAAGCGATGCATATCTAATCGATATAAGTAGCTGATCTGAAAATATAAATGAAACAGTCTCATTGTGAGGATTTTCATTATTTGTAACGAGAAAGAAGCTATTTATCTCTATACGATTACTCTCTTCCCAGTAGCGAGAGCTTATCTCAATCTCCTCTGTCTCTTGCTTGGTGGGAAATTTTACATCAAAAGTATTTTCTATAAATATAATCTCATCGTGTGTTGGCAAGATCATATCTATCCAAATTACCTTATCAATCACCTCTTCATTTAGCTCTGACATTGTATCTATCAGTGCTATAGCGTTTTGATGTTTTATATAGCATTTAATCATCGACTAACTCCTTTTAAACCTATCTTTATATGAGCATTTTTGACACAACTCCTCTATCGCTTTGCTGTTTTTAAAACCCTCTAAGATATCAACCGATTTTTGTGACTCTAAAATTTTATCTAAATTTTCTTTAACTAAACTACCTAGCTCTATAACACCGCCATAATCCAGACAACATGGCACAACTCTGCCATCTACCAAAATCGCTAGCTGTTTTGATAAGCCATGACAATATCCATCACTATAGTGATTACTCTCTAAACTAGGCCACTGGAAATATCTATCAAAATGAATCAGAACCTTTTTATCTAGCCGTATATTTTTTCTCGCCTCAATATGAGAGCCATCTATCTCATAAAAATCTCTAAAAAACTCAAACACCCTCTCATTATAATCATCATTCTCATCATCTATATTCCACAGTCTAAAATTTATATAGATATCACTATTATATTTTTGCTTTTTATCTATAAAATCTACTAGAGGGGCTAAATACTCATCTAGCGTTTTAGTGGTGCTATTTTTATTGTAGCTATTTAGCGAGAAATTTATCTGCCTAATTGCGGGATGCAGTAGCTGGTGTAGGTTTTTACTATAAAATCCACTCGTAGTAATCTCTACCGCAAGGGCATTTTCATATGCAATATCTAGATATTTGCCAATATCGCTCAAAACAAGCGGATCACCCATAACATGCAGTGCAATCTGATTGGTATAATCTTTGATTTTATATATGATTTGCCTAAACTGCTCTAGATTCATAGTGGCATTTTCATTTGCAGATGGACAAAAACTGCAACTAAGCCCACAAATAGTTGTAATTTCAACATAAATTCGTTCAAATTTCACTATAATCTCCATATGAAAAATATACAAAACCTACTAGATACAAATGATACCGTGATGTTATATTTTAGTGCTCCAACATGTGGAGTGTGCCAAGTGCTAAAGCCAAAACTCACAGATGCAATGGTGCAAAATTTCTCTGATATCATCATAGAATCCATCGATATCTCTATAGACCCAGATATCGGTGCACATTTTAGCGTATTTACCATACCAACAGTTTTAATATTCTTACAAGGGCGTGAATATGTTAGAAAATCTAGACATATGAGTGTAGATGAAGTAGTGCGAGAGCTAGAGCGACCCTATCAGTTGATGAAGGGCTAGTGAGATAAAAACGCAATAATCCCAGCAGTTACTGCTACATTTAGCGACTCTACGCCTCTGTGCATCTCTATTTTAAGGCTATGCTTTGAGAGTTTTTGGACGCTCTCGCTCACTCCATCAGACTCATTTCCCAGTACAAATATAGCTTTTTGCGGGGTCTTAAAACTCTCTATTGAGGTATCAGCATAAGATGATAGAGTGATAATATCTGCATCTAATACGCTCAAATCTTCATATGAGCCATAAAATATAGGGAGCTTAAACATAGTCCCAGCACTCGCTTTCATCACTAGTGGCGAGAGGCGAGTGTTATTTTTACCAAGCAATATCAATCCATCAAAACGACTCGCAGCAACTGAGCGGATAATCAGCCCTAGATTTTGAGGATTATTTACACCATCTACTGCCATTAACTTAAAACTATCAGCTCTAAATGTACTGATGTGAGAGTAGTTTTTACTCACTACATCTATCGCTACGCCTTGGTCTTGAGAGCTATTTTTAGAGATTCTAGAGAGCTCAGCTTTGCTATGATAAGCGATTTCTATATTGCGAGTTTTAGCTATTTTTATAACTTTATCTAAAATACTGTCGCTTTTGTTTGATATTGATAGGTGTAGTTTGTAGACCTCTATGGAGCTATCTTCTAGCACCTCAAGTGCTACTTTGCGTCCATAAAGAGTTATGAGGCTAGAGAAAAATCTCTTTTTAGCTAGATACTCTGGCGAATCTATCATTATAATATTTTAGATATAACAGAATCTACGCTAAATCCAAATTTCTCAAAAAGTTGCTCCGCTGGAGCTGATGCACCAAAGCTATCCATACCTATAACAATATCAGCAAATCGGTACCACTCTAGACCTCGTGCTGCCTCTATAGCAACTCGTTTTGTAGATGGTTTTATGATTTTAGCTATATAGTCACTATCTTGCTCTACTAGTAAATCATAACACGGTACACTTACTACATTTGCAGATACTCCACGATTTGCTAACTCTTTTGCAGTATCTAGTGCTAGTGAGACCTCTGAGCCTGAAGCGATAAGTGTAACGCTCGCATCTTTACTCTCTAGCAGTAGATAGCCACCATTTTCTACATCCCCATAGACAGCCTCTGGCAATATAGGTAGGTTTTGACGAGAGCATACAAATGCTGATGGAGAGCTCTTCATCGATAGAGCTTTCTGCCACGATTTAGCATTTTCAGCTCCATCTGCTGGACGATATGTATAGAAATTCGGCAATGATCTAAACTGTGCTAGATGCTCTATCGGCTGATGAGTTGGTCCATCTTCACCCACTCCAATACTATCGTGTGTCCAGATAAAAAATTGCTGTATACCGCTAAGTGCTGCTATTCTAGCTGCTGGTTTTAGATAGTCACTAAAAACGAAAAATGTCGCGCTATATGGCATTAGTGGTCCATAAAGAGCCATCGCATTTGTGATAGATGCCATAGCATGCTCTCTGATTCCAAAGTGAATATTTTTACCCTTTGGAAAATCGCCCATATCTTTTAGCTCACTCTTATTTGATGGTCCTAAATCTGCTGAGCCGCCTAAAAATCCTGGAATCGCTTTTGCGATAGCATTTATTATCGCCCCATTTGTATTTCGTGTCGCATCAGCTTTATTGAACTCTGGATATACAATGCGAGAGAAATCTGGATTTATAAGAGCCTCATATGCCTCATTTTGCTCACTTAGTGGCAACTCTTTTAACATATGATTCCACTCTCGCTCTGCCAAATCACCCTTCTCTATCGCACATCTAAATCGCTCTAGCACATCAGCATCTACATGAAATTTTTTCTCTGGATCAAATCCAGCTCTAGCTTTAGACTCAGCTATCAAAGCATCACCAAGTGGTGCACCATGAGAAGCCGCTGTTCCCTCTAGTTCTCCTGCACCCTTTGCGATAGTGGTATTTGCGATAATTAGCACTGGGCGTTTTATGTTTTTGGCTTGAATAATTGCACTATCAATCTCTTCAAAATTATGACCATCTATCTCTAATACCGCCCAGTTTTGCGACTCAAATCTGCCTCGTACATTTTCGCTAAGACTCAGCTGTGTAGAGCCCTCTATTGTGATGCGGTTTGAGTCATATATTAAAATCAGATTATCTAGATTTAAATGTCCTGCAAGTGAGCACGCTTCATAGCTAATGCCCTCTTCTAAATCCCCATCCCCGCACAGACAATATACACTATGATCTATCAGCTCTGCTGTCTCAGAGTTTACTCTCGCACCTACAAATTTTGATGCCATCGCAAATCCAACTGCATTTGCTACGCCTTGACCTAGTGGCCCTGTTGTAATCTCTATCCCTGCTGTGTGAGCATACTCAGGATGCCCTGGGGTGAGAGAATCTAGCTGGCGAAACTGTTTTAAATCCTCTATCTCTAAACCATATCCCCATAGATAATATAGTGAGTATATCAGCCCTGTCGCATGACCACCTGAAAATACCAATCTATCACGATTTAGCCATTTTGGATTTTTAGGATTGTGACGCAGATGCTCTGATAGAACCACTGCGATATCAGCGAGCCCCATAGGCGCCCCTGGATGACCTGAATTTGCCTGCTGTATCATATCAGCTGCTAAAAATCTGATAGTATCAGCCATCTTTTGACGCATATTTATGCTCATAGGTTTTCCTTGTGTCTCTTTAGGTAATTTTTTAGTATTGATGAAAGCTCATCTCTTAAGCACTCATCAAAACTCTCTAGTTTTATAGATATTTTATACGAAAGCTCATCAGCCTCTTTTATCGCTTCCTCTAATCCTAGTAGCGTTACGAAACTATTTTTATCCCCATCATTATTAGTGGTCTTTAGTGCCTCATCATCGCTTTGGGTAACATCTAAAATATCATCTTGAATCTGAAAAAGTAGTCCCAAATCCAAACCAAAATTATACAACTCTTTAGCTAAATTTTCTTTTGCAACGATAAAAGCACCCATCTCTAATGATGCGGCGATAAGTTTTGCGGTTTTATGAGTGTGTAGAAACTTTATCTGCTCTATCGATAGAGGCTGTTTTTCAAAATGACAATCTATCGCCTGACCTAGCACCATTGCGCCCGCTCCGCCATTATGTGAAAGCGATTTTATGAGCTTGATTTTAATATCATTTGATAGTGGTGCATCTGCTAAAACTTCAAAAGCATATGTATTTAGAGCATCTCCAGCGAGTATCGCAGTAGTCTCATCATACTCGATATGTAGTGTTTTTACACCTCTGCGAAGTGGTGCATCATCCATAGCGGGCAAATCATCATGAATGAGCGAATATGTATGTAGTAGTTCGATAGCAAATGCCACATGCATCGCACTATCAAGTAGTAGCGGATTGTAGCTTTTTACTACAGATAGTAGCAGTGCGGGGCGAAATCGCTTACCCCCACAAAAAAGCATCTTAGAGAGTGATTTCTCATAGTGAGGATGAAAACTCTCTACAATCGGTAGATTATCTCCTAAAAACTGCTCAAATCTCTCTAGCACCATCACAACTATATCTGCTCTATAATCTCTGTTGTGTTATTGTTATCATCGACTAAAACAACTCTTGGCTTGTAGCTTTTTAGCTCCTCATCACTATAGGTTGCATATGCAACGATGATAATCTTATCTCCCTTTTGCACCTTTCTAGCTGCAGCCCCATTTACACAAATATCTCTTTGACCTCTCTCGCCTTTGATAATATATGTAGTAAATCTTTCGCCATTGTTGATATCAAGCACATCAACTTTTTGCCCAACCATCATCCCTGATGCCTCTAAAAGCTCCTCATCTATCGTGATAGAGCCAACATAGTTTAGATTTGCATCTGTTATAGTTGCTCGGTGGATTTTAGCATGCAGCATCTCAAAAAGCATCTTATCTTCCCATCTGCTTCATCATATCAGCTGGCGTAATCGCCTCATCCCACAGCTCTTGCGTGATTAGATACTCACTAACCACCTCGCCACCTATAATATGCTTATCAACTATCTCTGTGATTTTCTCTTTTGTTAAACCTGCATACATAAAATGCCCTGGCTCAACCAACATAACAGGCCCAACATTACAGCGATTTAGGCATGATGTACGAATCGGCTGAACTGTACCGATAATACCTTTTTGCATTAGTGTTTGTGCTAGATGTTGAAATAGATCTTGTGTCTGTGGATTCACACAGCTAGGTTTTGGCATACCTGGAGGTGAGCTCTGCTCACATTTGAATATATAAAAAGCAGGTTGAGGAACACCCATTAAAGACTCCTTGAAAAATATTTTGCCATTATAGCCCAATTCATATAGCTAAAACTAAATAAAAGAGTAAAAAACTCTCCTTTATAAAACTTTTATCTATTTTGTAACACTTCACGCACTACAACACGATCATCAAAAGGCATATGCTGATCATATATTATCTGCGTAGTCTCATCGCCTTTGCCTAAAATT
Organism: uncultured Campylobacterales bacterium; assembly: GCA_964650175.1. GTDB lineage: Bacteria > Campylobacterota > Campylobacteria > Campylobacterales > Sulfurimonadaceae > CAZYTC01. The sequence continues at coordinate 9,597 of CAZYTC010000003.1, forward strand.
ATCACCACTTCATCGCCATGTTGCTCGCTTAATGCCCTCTCTATCGCACTGCGACGATTTACATCTACAAAAGCACGGTTTGGCTCTTTTAATCCTGCTAAAATATCCTCTATTATCGTATCTGGATCTTCAAATCGTGGATTATCGCTGGTTATATAGAGCTTTTTAGCATATGACTCTGCAATTTGAGCCATTATAGGGCGTTTGCTCTTATCTCTATCGCCACCTGCTCCAAAAACCACTAGTAGCTCTTTTTCTTTAAGTGCATTCAGTACCTGCATAAATCCATCTGGCGTGTGAGCAAAATCGACTATTACAAGTGGCTCATCACTCACAACCTCCATGCGTCCACTCACTCCACCAAAATTCTCTAATACATCCGCTATCTCTGGCAGTGGTTTTTGCGTTAGCATATGCACCGCCGCCATAGCACAAGAGAGATTATATAGATTAAAAAACCCATGCAAAGAGCTAGCAAAAGGTACTACCTCTCCAAAATGATTAAGCAATCCACTAACTCCATCATTTAGCGAATATGCATCGATGCGATATGATGCTGGATTCTCTATCGCATATGTATAGGTATTTTTGATATTAAAGTTGGCTCTAGGCTCATCTTTATTTATCAGCTTTTTACACTCATCACTAAAAAAGCTATTTTTAACCCGCATATACTCATCTATATTTTTATGATAATCGAGGTGGTCTTGAGTGATATTTGTTAAAATTTTAAGCTCAAACTCTATCGCCGCTATTCGCTCTTGCTCTATCGCATGAGAGCTAACCTCCATTACAAAAAACTCACATCCAGACTCTATAGCTTGTAGCATATGAGAGTATGTATTTAGTAGTGTTGGAGTAGTGAGACTTTTAGACTCTATCATCTCATCATTCATAAAAAACCCGCGAGTCCCTTGCATAGCACACTTGTAACCTAAATCTAGCAGAAGCGAATATATCGCACTAGCGGTTGTGGTTTTACCGTTTGTACCTGTAATGCCTATAACTTTTATGCGATTTAACTCTAGTATCTCATAGCACTCACTAGGAGTTATAGTTACCACGCCCGATGCGAGAGTGTCTCTATATCTGCTATTTAATTTGGTCTCTAAAAATGCAGTATCGCCACCACATATCTCAGTATTTTCACTGATAAATTTATATGGCTGATTTTGTAGTGCTATTTTCAATATTTTTGCCTTTTGCTAATCTGCGAAGCAGGTTTCTTAAATCTTTATCATTTGGATATACGCCAAGTGCACTCTCTAGGTAACTAAATGCCATCTCTTTATAACCATGAACTATTAAATTATCTAAAAAGTCTACAAAATCCTCTTTTTCGGTAATGATTACTTTTGTAGAGAACATAATATTTTCAAAAATGGTATTAAAATCTTTATTGCTATCTATAAGTGCTTTAAAATCATTATACATAATACCATTTTCATATGATAGCTTCTGTTTTAGCCCATCTACAATTACATTTGAGAGCTGATCTACCGTGCCATCCATAGTCTCAATAATCTCTGAAATAATAATATTTGCACTCTCAGCATCTTCATCACGCAGCATCATATAATACTCATAGAGCGAGTTGCCTGCACCATCATCACTATTAGCCATATCAGCTAAAATAGCACAATAAAATGCCTCTTTGTTATCTGCATCAAGCTCTAAAACGAGAGCAAAATCTCTTATTGCTCCCTCATAATTGGAGGCTAAAAAATTATCATGTGCTCTTTGTAGGGTTTTTTTAATCTGAATTTTACTCATACAGCTCCCCTTTTTAATAATATATTTTATCCTAATATCTATTAATATTTATAGTGTATCGATTTGATGCTCCATACCGTGTGGAACATTTATAACAGTCAATTCTGGATGGATATCCATTTTTAGTTGTCTCTCTACCCCATACTTAAGAGTATTTCCACTACTAGCACACCCTACGCACGCCTTTTGTAGCTGTACATAAACTACGCCATTTTTGACAGTCAAAAACGAGATATCTCCACCATCAAGTGCAAGCGATGGTCTAATTTTATCAATAACTTTTTCAACTGGTTGCATCAGCTCTTCATCAGTAAATGGTATCATTATAAAACCTTATATAATTTTAGCCCATTATGTTATTATATTTGTACTTATCAAGCAATAAGTGGATTTGTGTAATTTATATGCGAAGCAGAATTTAAGAAGTAGGGGTGGCAAAAGCTCGTTAAACGAGCTCTATTGATGCCATTGTAGTTGCGTCACCGCGGCGAATTCTAGTTCTTACGATTCTAGTGTATCCACCATTTCTCTCTTTGTATTTTGGTGCAACTTCATTTACTAGAGATTTTGTAGCCTCTTTGTTTTGAAGTACTGCAAATACTTGACGATGAGAGTTTGAATCACCAACACGCGCAGTTGTGATTAGTTTTTCAACAAAAGATCTAAGCTCCTTTGCTTTTGCAATAGTAGTTTCAATCTTGCCATTTGTAATTAGTGCAATACTTAGGTTTGTCAGTAGTGCATCTCTATGAGCACTAGTTCTATTAAGTTTGCGGTACCCGTGACGATGTCTCATGATACTTCCTCTTTTTGGTTTATTCTAATTCTAATTTCTTTTTGATAGCTGTTATAAGTTCAGCTGGTAAATCTTGACCAACACTATAGCCATACTCACCAACTTTTTCTATAATCTCTTCAAAAGATTTTTTACCAAGGTTTTTAACCTCTTTCAAATCGCCTTGATTCATCATAACGATTTCAGCGATATATTTGATATCAGAGCGATCTAAACTATTAAAACTTCTAGCACTTAGTCCTAGCTCATCGATTCTTGCACAAAGCTTTTTAAGCTCTGGGTGATCTGTAGCTTTTTCTATCGTAGCTGTAGGTTTTATGCTGATTTCGCTATTAAAAACTGCTAGTTGAGAATACATAATCTCTAGAGAGTTTTTAAAAGCATCAACAGGCGATATCTGTCCATCTGTAACGATATTTAGAGTAACTTTTTCAAAGTTTGGATTATCCTCAACAAGTACATTCTCTATAGAGTATGTAGCTTTTTTTACTGGTGTAAAAAACGCATCAAGTGCAATCCAGCCCTCTTCATTCACCATCTCTCTAATCTCTTCACTAGGTAAATATCCAATACCTTGGAAAATTTTTAGTTTAAAGTTTAAAACAGCATCTTCGTTTAGTGAAGCTAAAAAAGCATTTGGTGTAACAACACTGATGTCATCATTTACCAAATCTCTTCCATGTATTTCACAAGGGCCCGTGAAACTGTAAGAGACCTCTTTTTCTGTAGATTCACCATTTAGGCTAAATCTGATATCTTTTAGATTGATAATAAAATCTGAGATATCCTCTAGCATCCCTCGCACAGAGTCAAACTCATGCTTTGCCCCTTCTATTTTGATAGCTATTGGTGCATAACCAGAAGTACTACCAAGCAAAAAGCGACGAATAGGATGTGCTAGTGATATAGCAAAACCCGTCTCAAACGGATATGCTATAATATTTGCCTCATTAGCGCTAACTTGCTCTACCACAAACTCTTTTGGAAGAAGAGGTGATGTTTTAATTTTTTTCATTTATACGCCCTTTCTTATAAATTATTTCGAGTAAAGCTCAACGATTAGACGCTCTTCTACAGGAATAACAACCTCTTCTCTCTCTGGTAGACGAGTAAAAATACCAAACACTTTTGATTGGTCAATATCTACCCATGATGAGATACCAGTTTGATTTGTTAGCTCTATTGCACGAACAACTTGAGCATTCTTTTTAGTTTTTTCAACTATCTCGATTTTTTGACCAGGTGCTACACGGTATGATGGAATATCCACTCTCTTACCATCTACAAGTACATGACCATGATTTACTAGCTGTCTAGCAAAACGACGAGTTGTTGAGAATCCCATACGATAAACAACATTGTCTAATCTTTGCTCTAGTAGTAATACAAAGTTTGTCCCTGTATTTCCTTGGCGTCTTTTAGCTTCGTTAAATAGTGCACGCATCTGCTTTTCGCTTAGACCATACATAAATTTAGCTTTTTGCTTCTCTCTTAGTTGTAATCCATACTCAGAGATTTTAGCGCGTCTTTGACCATGTTGGCCTGGGCCATAAGGTCGTTTGTCAATAGCACTTTTTCCTGCTAGGCGTCTTTCGCCTTTCATCGATAGGCTTACACCAAATCTTCTCTCAATTTTCTCTACAGGTCCTCTATATCTTGCCATTACAAACCTCCCTTACACACGACGGCGCTTCGGCGCACGACATCCATTATGTGGCAATGGAGTAACATCTTTCATAAATGAAACACGGATACCCTCTATCGCACCAACACTCTTAACAGCAGTTTCACGACCAGATCCTGGACCTTGAACTTTTATGCCAACCTCTTTAATCCCGTGAATTTTAGCTTTTTCAATAGCAGCTTCTACCGCTTGTTGTGCAGCAAATGGAGTAGATTTTTTAGAACCTTTAAACCCTAGTGCACCAGCAGAACTCCACGCAATCATATTACCCATCTCATCTGTAACAGTGATAAGAGTATTGTTAAATGTTGCTAGGATATGTACTATACCTTTAGCAATATTTTTCTTAACTATTTTTTTACGAGTTGCTTTTCTTTTTGCCATACTCTAAGTCCTTATTTTGTGGCAGAGCCGACAGTTTTCTTTTTACCTTTGCGAGTTCTTGCATTGGTTTTAGTTTTTTGACCACGACATGGTAGACCTTTACGGTGGCGTAAACCACGAAACGAACCAAGATCCATAAGAGCTTTGATGTCCATCGCAACTTCTTTACGAAGATCACCCTCAACAGCTATACCACTGCTTCTAATCTCTTTAGCTATATTTGCTGCTTCATCTTCACTCAGCTCATATACACGCTTATTGTAATCTATGCCAACTGCATCTAAAATCTTACGAGATGTAAATAAACCTATACCATAGATATAAGTTAGACCATACTCGACACGCTTTTTCTTTGGTAAATCAACACCAGCAATACGAGCCATGCTTATCCTTGTCTTTGTTTGTGTTTTGGGGTTTTACAGATTACTCTAATAATCCCTTTACGCTTGATGATTTTACAATCATCGCACATTTTCTTCACTGAAGAACGAACTTTCATAATAAACTCCGCTTGAGTTAAATCACTTGCTTTTTGTAGGTACAATAGTACCAATACTTGTAACTATTGTAGTAACAGTTATAAATATTCAACTATTTTTGTCCAAAAAGCAAAGTGGACGCGTATTATACTATTATGAATGTTAAAAAAAGATTAAGGTTAAAAATTCGTATATTAGATAGATATCTCAAGGCTCCCAAAAGAGCGACTAGTCGCGAGAGCCGTCTGCTGAAGACCTCATTTTGGACTTTGTTCAAAATGTGAGCGTCAAACTAAATGATAACGACCAGTCGCAAGAGCCCTCTGCTCTAGAGCTCATTTTGAGCTTTGCTCAAAATGTGAGTGTTAAATAATGCTATACAATTCGTATCATAAAAGGTTTTTCTAATACAGACTCTAAGCCCTCAAAAGACTCAAGCATCTCTCTCATCGCTCTCTCGCTAGCAGTATGTGTAGCAAATAGTAGATTTGCACTACCATCAGAGACTGGTTTTTGGACAACCGCCTCTATAGAGATATCAAATTCGGCAAAAAGTTTTGTAATTTTTGCCAAGATTCCTGATTTATCTACAACTTTTAGTCGCAGATAATATTTTGAAGTGATATCATCTATATTTTTAAGTCTAAGCCCCTGCTCTAGCGGATGGTTAAAGCCTAGCATCGGAGAGCGTTTACCAGAGCGAACAATATCTATAATATTTGCTACAACAGCACTAGCTGTTGCATCTCCGCCAGCTCCCGCACCATAATATAGCGTCTCGCCTACTCTATCACCAACTACGCTAACACCGTTCATAACGCCATCAACTTTTGCTATCATCGCCTCTTTTTTAACAAGTGCAGAGTGAACTCTCAGCTCCACCTCATCACCATCTCGTTTTGCGATAGCTAGCAGTTTTATGGTATATCCAAACTCTTTTGCAAACTCTATATCAGTAGTTGTAATACCCTCTATCCCTTGAATGAGGATATCTTCTGGTTTTGCATCGATACCATAAGCGATTGATGCTAAAATCAGCAGTTTATGAGCAGCGTCAAATCCGCCCACATCAAATGTAGGGTCAGCCTCTGCATACCCTAGCTGCTGAGCCTCTAATAAGACATCTTTATACTCTGCACCCTCATTTATCATCTTTGTTAGCATAAAGTTACAAGTACCATTCATAATACCCATAATAGACTCTATATGATTAGCAGACAATCCATCACGCAGTGCATTAATGATAGGGATTCCACCAGCAACGCTCGCTTCATACTCAAATGCAAGCTCGCCCACTAACTCTTGGAGCTCATATCTATGGTACGCTAGTAGTGCTTTGTTTGCAGTGACTACAGATTTGCCATTTGCTAATGCTCTCTTAACTATTTCTAGAGGCAACTCTACTCCACCAATAAGCTCTACTATGATATCTATCTCAGGGTCATCAACAACACTAAAAGCATCAGCTGTTAGATGGATATCTAAATCACTGTGTTTTGTTATATCTCTAGCGACGCCACTTTTTACAACAATCTCATCACCGCTTCTAGCAGTAATAATGTCGCGATTTTTCTCTAAAATATCAACGACGCTTCGCCCTACAGTACCTACACCGATTACACCTATTTTAGTCATCTTGTGGCACCGGACAATTTATAGAGGCTAAAAACTGTTTTATATTTTTAGCAGCCTGTTTTATTCGCTGATCATTCTCAATCAGTGCAATACGCACATACTCATCACCATAATCACCAAATCCAATCCCTGGAGCAACCGCAACATTTGCCTCTACTAGTAGGCGTTTTGAAAACTCTAAACTTCCCATCGCTCTTGCACACTCTGGAATCTTTGCCCATACAAACATAGATGCTTGATTACGACGCATAGGCCATCCTGCACGATTAAACGCCTCCACTAAAACATCTTGGCGATGATCATACTTATCTGTAATCTCTTTTACGCATGTTTGATCCCCATTTAATGCCACTGTTGCTGATACTTGAATAGGTGTAAACATCCCATAATCTAGCCAGCTTTTTATCTTTTGTAGTGCGCCTATTAGTTTTGGATTTCCTACAAAAAATCCCACTCTCCATCCTGCCATATTGTAGCTTTTTGAAAGCGTAAAGCTCTCTACTGCTACATCTTTTGCACCAGCAACTGACATAATCGATGGTGTTTTATAGTCGCCAAAAGTCAAATCTCCATAAGCGATATCACTGATGATGTAAAATCGCTCTTTTTTAGCCATAGCAACAGCTCGCTCATAAAATTGAGGCGTAACTGTCGCTGTTGTAGGGTTGTGAGGGAAGTTTAAGACTACATATTTTGGTTTTGGAAATGATTGGTGAAAAGCATCCTCTAATCGTTTGAAAAAGAGATCCTCATCAACATTATAATCCTCATCAAATGGCAACTCCATCTTATGGACATTTCCACCAGCCAATATAAAAGCGTATGAGTGTATCGGATATGTTGGATCTGGAACAACCACAACATCACCAGGATTTGTAATAGCATAAGCTAAATGTGCATAACCCTCTTTTGAGCCCATAGTTGCCACTGCTTCTGTCTCTGGGTCTAAATCAACGCCATATCGTCTTTTATACCAATCACAAATTGCTATTCGCAGTTTTGGAATACCTTTTGAGGCTGAATATCCATGTGTTTTTGTCTTTTGTGCTGACTCTAATAGTTTCTCTCTAATATGCTCAGGAGTATCGCCATCAGGGTTACCCATACTAAAATCTATAACATCATGACCTGCACGACGGCGAGCCATCTTTAGCTCATTAACCTCTGCAAAAACATATTTAGGAAGCCGTTTTATCCGATCAAATTCGAACTCATCAAACATCTTTTATATCCTATAAAAAAATTGTGATATTTTATCATAAATGACTTAGTTTAACTATAACAAAATCATCAATCTCTATTTATAGGCGATACTATCTCAAAATCTCAACAGTTGCGGGCTCTTTTAACATCTTCATACCATATAGATTTGAAAATTTAAAATAGAGCGTGCCTTGAGGAATCTCTAGCTCTAAGCTCTGTTTTGACTCTTTGAGCCTGATTGAATCTAGTGGTTTTAAAGATACATCATAAAATGCGACAAGTGCGAACCAGTGCGAACTATATGGTGCTTCAACTCTTAGCTTTGTACCACCATGAGGGATTTTAAACCACTGTGATGAGTTTGATCTATTGATTGTATTTGTAGAATCTAGCTCTAGTGCCTCTAGTTGAAGTCTCGCTCTCGTGCCATCGACGCTTATATATTCGATACCATCTTCGCTATATCTATCTTTTGTATAGATACCTGAGAGCTCTAGCTCTTTAGATAGTGTTTTGTAGTTATATTTTTTATCCTCTTTAATCGTTATGGCTATTTGTGCAGACTCATCACTTGCGATAAAACTATCTAAATTGTAGCTATAACCCTCTTTTATAAGAGCACTCATAATAACTCGCCAATTTTTCAATACATCGCTGTCGGTGATAAATGTAACTTTTTGAGCATTAACGAAAGAGAATAATAAAGCAGATATCAAGATATTTCTAAACATCTACTCTCCCCACTTTTTACCACCATTTAGCTCAATATATTTTGAGTATGTTATTTTTGAGAGCTTACCATCACTACAGAGCATATATTGACTGCTTTTTTCCTCTAGGCTTCTATTACTATCACTATCAGATATATCGATATTACCATGACCTAGTATCACTAGCCATCTTTTAGAGCTATCTAGCTCTATAGGTTTGGTGGTTGTGAACTCTTTTGTAGTGTTGCTATCTAAATCTTTTGCTCCATACCATAGGTTCATCTTTGGAGTGATGATAACTCGATTCTCTAAAGACTTAGCGGGCTTCTCTATAGGTTTAGGCTCTACTGCAATAGGCTCTGCTACAACTACATCCTCATCATTTTGCATATAACTTGAGCTATTTACATCCTCTAAAATCTCTGTCTCAACCACCGAGACGGTCTCATTAGAGAATTCACTCCATCTCATAGCTATAAAAAACACTAAAGCTATAGCAAATAGCCACAATATAAGTCTTTTAATAAAAGATTTTCTCCTAGGCTGAAGCAGCGTATAGGTGGATTTTACAGGGGCATCTTTATGCTCATCCATATACTCTAAATACTCATTTTTGATATCAGATAGATTTAGTTTATACTCTCGCTCTAATATAGATAGATAGCCCATCAGCTGGACTTTGTTAATCTTGCCATATGATTTTGAAAAAAGTAGCACCAGCTTATCTCTAGAGATATGTGTCTGCTCATGAACTCTCGATGGTCCTAGCTCTATTAAATCCTCAAAACTCTCAATACTATTCATCTCATCCTCTCTATGAGTATGGCAGCAGCTACTGATACATTGAGTGAATCGAAATTATGCTTCATCGGTATAGAGATGCTCTTATCTAGCATCTTTTGCACTCTAGCAGATAGTCCATCTGACTCACTGCCTAAAACTAGAGCTCTCTTACCATCAAACGCAACACTCTTTATATCTTCGCCGCCCATAGCTGCACCATATAGTTTAAAGTTATACTGTTTTAATTCGTGTAGTATATCATATATATTATGATTTACTACAATAGCTAAATCTAAAGCTGCCCCTGCACTAGTTCTAACGATACCATCAAGCTGTGGATTTTTTACGCCACAAATAACTATCGCATCAGCCCCTAGAGCATATGCACTTCGTGCGATTGAGCCAATATTTCCCATATCTGTTAGAGAGTTTAAAACTACCACAAAATCACAGCTTTTCAAAAATGATTTCTCTCGCAAAGAGATATCTTCAATCTCTGCCAAAAAACCCTGATGATTTGCACTTTTACTCATCTTTTGTGCCGCTTCGTGCGGGATTCGTTTTATCTCTACACCCATCTTCATAAGTGCGTTATACTCTTTTTTATCTAGCTCTTTTGCTAAATATAGCGTCTCTATCTTGTTTGCGTGGTTAGCTAGTGCATAATAGACTGGCTGTTTTCCATAAATCAACATATCTCTTCCTTGTTTATAAGCCTATTATAGCACTCTTTTGGACTCTCATTTGTAATCTTAGATATCAGTTTTGCGGCTACCTTTTTTGGTATATCTAGCTCTAATATATCTCTCTCGCTAATAGCACTATCTCGTGATGGTGATGAGCTTATCACAACTACCCATTCGCCTTTTATCTCGCTATCTAGTTGCAACAAGAGCTCTTTTGCACTGCCACGATAAAATGTTTGAAACTTTTTTGTTAGCTCTTTTGCTAAAAATATCTCGCGTTTGCTATCTATAGCATCTATCTCATTTAGTAGTTTTACTAGTCTCTTTGGAGATTCATATAAAATCGTCGTAAAACCATTATAGAGTGCCCTATTTAACGCTTTTGCTCTATCTTCGCCTTTATGGGGTAAAAATGCCATAAATGAGAACTCACTACCATCAAATCCACTCGCTACAAATGCCGTAAGGGCTGCATTTGCACCTGTTAAAATATCATACTCTAAACCGTGGTGCTGTGCATATTTAACTAGCACTTGCCCAGGGTCACTAATACCTGGCATACCTGCATCGCTCATATAGATAATGTTTTGCTCAAAAAATTGCGGTGTCACAGCTTTAATAAACTCATCTTCATTGTGTGAATGTAGCGATTTAAACTCTAGAGTATCTTTTAGCTTTAAATCATATCGCTCTTGTAGTAGATGTAGTAGTTTTTTACTAACGCGAGTATCTTCGCACAATATAATATCGGCAGTTGATAGCACTTGTAGTGAGCGGATTGTTATATCAGAGATATTTCCAATAGGGGTAGGGATTAGTGAGAGCATTCAAACTCAGTTCCTGCTCCAAAGAGCAGTAAGATTTAGTTCATAGAGTAGCGTTTTTTGAATTTATCAATTCTTCCTGCTGTATCTACTTGTCTCTCAGAACCTGTGTAGAATGGGTGACATACACTACATATATCAACACGGATTGCATCTTTTGTACTCTTTGTTGTAAAAGAGTTACCACATGCACATGTTACTGCACACTCTACACTTGTTGGGTGAAGATCTTTTTTCATTTTTTAGCCTTGTATCTAGCGTCTGTGTACGCTAAATGGTATATTATTTTACATCCATACCTGGGGATGGATGATTAAGGGTGTGATTATACCCAAAATATTTTAAATATTTTATAAAATCAGTTTTGATGCTATCGCCACAGCTGCACTTTCAGAACGCAAGATTATAGAGCTATCTAATCTAACTCTAGCTAGTGTGCCAAAACTAGCCCTCTCGCTATCACTAAATCCACCCTCACACCCTATTAAAACGCTCTCTATAGAGCTATCTATCGCCTCGCCACCAAAATCCAGTATAGCCACATCACTATATTTAGATAAAAATTGCTCTAGTGTATCAAACAGCTCAAGCTCTATAAGCGATGTTCGCCCACTTTGCATCATAGAGCTCTCTAATATACGATTTAATCTGTCTGTATCGATTTTAAAACTCTTTTGTGAGCGATCACAATAGATAAAACTAATCTTTTTAACACCGATTTCACTCAGCATAGGCAGAGTTTTCTCTATAGATTTAGGATCTATAACGCACCACGCTAGATGTAGATTTTTATCCACTTCACAGATATCTTCATAGCTATCTTGCAGCGTTAGAGTCGCACTATTTTTTGAGATTTGTGAGATTTTATACTCATATAGTATATTTAGCTCTTTTTTATTTCGTATAGAGATTATATCGCCTACTATATGTCGGCGTGCTTTTATTATATATCTATAGTCATCATCTTTTAGCTCGATAGTCTCGCTAGAGCCTAAATCATGCAGCAGATATCTCATATAGCTATCATATAACTACTCATAGCAAGCATTAGCACCATCTCTATCGCTAGTAATCTATAGGCTTTTTCTCTATATATACCAAAAGCGTTATTTTTAGATAAATCTGCGTGCTTGAGGCTCAAATATCGCTTTAGCTCAATATATATCAAAGCAAAAGAGACCACTATCATCGCTATATTATCTAGCGTAAATGATAGATGTTTTGCCGCCATCATAATAGTACCTGTAAATATTATAATCGCAATTAGCGTGCTAGATATCGGCATCACAACCCTCATGCGTCTTGCATAGATTCTGATACTTTTTGATAGAGCTAGTAGCATAAAATTAAACGAGATAACGCCTATCAAAACAATAATACCAAAATTGTGGATATCTAAACCCATAAGATACATCTTTTCCATAATAGTAATTTTACCCAAATTTCTCTATAATATAGCATTAAAATAAAAGGATTGTTGTGGCAGTTACTATTGATGAAGCGATGGAGATTATATATAGCTCTAAATTTAATAGAGTCCGCCAAACAATCCCTATAGAGCTAGCTATCTCTAGAGTAATCTCTAGCGACATAGTAGCCAAACTATCGCTACCGCTATTTAATAACTCCGCGATGGATGGGTATGCGATTATAGAAAATCATAACAACTATGAGCAAATTGATACCATATTTGCTGGCGATAATCGTGATTTATCTATAGAAAATAATCAAACTATGAAGATTATGACGGGTGCAAAAGTGCCTGCAAATGCCACAGCTATCTTGCCCATAGAGGATGTAAGCATAGATGATAAAACCATAACACCCACAAAAGCTATCAAACCACAACAACATATTAGATTTATGGGCGAGGATATAGCAAAAAATAGCACCATTATAGAATTGGGCACGCTGTTAAATGCTCACCATATCGCACTTTTGGCATCTCAGGGGATTACCCATATTGAGGTTTTTCAAAAACCGCGTATAGCTATTTTTGCCTCTGGCGATGAGCTGAAGATGCACTATGAAGATTTAGAGAGTGCACAACTATATAACACAAATGCACCAACACTATATGCTAGAGCACTAGAGCTAGGGTGTGATGTAGTGATAACAAAAAGCCCACATGACTCTAAAGAGTCGATAAAAAACTCTATCAAAGATTCTCTAGGTGCTGATATCATTATCACCACAGGTGGCGTGAGCATAGGAGACGCTGATTTTACAAAAGCTGCATTTAGTGAGCTAGGATTTAATGCACTATTTGAGGGTGTCGATATAAAACCAGGCAAGCCTACATCTATGGCGAGATTAGATGATACTATAGTGCTAAATCTCCCTGGTAATCCTCTAGCGATGGCTCTATGTTTTGAGCTTTTTGGAGTGAGTCTAATAATGATGCAAAGCGGCAGGGCTGATAGATATATAAATCCAGTCAAAACAACTATGGCAAGCGAGAGTAGATTCAAAAAGGGCAAATACTCTATGATTTTAGGGCATTTTGATGGAGAGAGCTTTAGTGCCAACACCACAGCATCCCCAGGGATGGTGCTGCCTCAATCTATCGCAAATAGCTTTATTATTATAGATAAAGATGTGGATGTTTTATGCGGTGGCGATAGCGTAAATATAATATCTCTTAGATATAATTTTGGCTCTAAAATAGAAAAAAATCTCATAACAAAAGGTAATAAATGAAAAAAATTCTACTATCAACGATACTGGCTTCATCGCTTATGGCATTTGATATTGGTGGCATATTAAATAGTGCAAAATCACTAACTACACAAAATAGTACAACCACTGGTACATCAAATCTAGATAACTCTATCGTCTCTAGTGGGCTAAAAGAGGCTCTACAAAATGGTATTACATTTGCTGTAAATGAGCTAGGTAAACAAAATGGGTATCTAAATAATCCAAATGTTAAAATCCCTCTCCCACAAAATCTACAAAGAGTTGAGAGTATCATTAGAAAAGCAGGTGGCGATAAAATCGCTGATGATTTGATACTCTCTATGAATAGTGCAGCATCAGAAGCAGCCCCTAAAACGGCAGAGATTTTTATGAACTCTATCTCAAAAATGAGTCTATCAGATGCCAATGCGATTTTAAATAGTGGTGAGCACGGTGCGACTGAATATTTCAAAAAAACAACCACGACCGATTTAACTGCGACAATAAAACCAATCATTCAAAAGAGTATCCAAAATAACAGCGTCGCACAATATTATGATGGTGCAAATAATCTATATAAATCTACACTAGGAAACTCTAGCATAGGGGCACTAGCGAGTAGTTTTGGACTAGGTGCAAGCGAGGAAAATCTAGATGATTTTATCACAACAAAAGCGATAGATGGGCTATTTTTTATGATTGGCGAAAAAGAGGCAGCCATTAGAGCAAATCCTATTGAGCAGACAAGCACAATACTTAAACAGGTTTTTGGAAAATAGTTTTGCTATAATTGCAAAGAATATTCTGAATAATTAAACTTTCAAAAGCGACTAGTCGCAAGAGCCCTCCGCTCTGGGGCTCATTTTGGGCTTTGCCTAAAATGTGAGCATTTAATCAGATGGTACACAAAAAATAAAGGATTTTCTTGAGTAGTAGAGTTAAATTATTATACACTCTAGCATTTGCTATGATTGTTATTGTAGCAAACTATACGGTTCAGTTTCAGATAAATGATTGGCTAACTTGGGGTGCTATTACATTTCCATTTTCGTTTTTGCTAACAGATATTATGAGTGAGAAATACTCTAAAAAAGAGGTTTTTGAGGTTATTAGAAATGCGATTATTATTGCAGTTTTACCTACTATATACTTCTCAGAGCTATCTATTGCAGCGGCGTCATTAACGAGCTTTTTTATCGCTCAAAGACTTGATGTTATATTCTTTTTATATATAAAAGAGAAGTTTCCAACTCTATGGTGGTTGCGAAATAACGCTAGTACGATGTTATCACAAGCGTTTGATACTACTATATTTTACTTCTTAGCATTCTCTCTTGTGATGCCTGTAGAGACGATTATAAAACTAATCATCGGTGATTATATGCTAAAGGTCTGCTTTGCACTGCTAGATACACCGCTATTTTATCTATTTGCTATCAAACTAAACAACGCTTCAAGAAGAGTAGGAATCTAATCCTACTCGTGGCGAAGTGCCTCTATTGGATCAAGCTTTGCTGCTTTTCTAGCTGGAAAATAACCAAAAATTATCCCCACTGCTGTTGAAAATAAAAATGCTATTATCACAATAGATTCATTAAATATATATGGCAACTCAAACATATCGGTAACAAAAACTGCTGCCCATAGCCCTAGCCCCACACCTACAAGCCCACCAAATGATGATAGTACTACAGCCTCGACTAAAAACTGCATCAAAACCTCTTTGCCAAGTGCTCCAATCGCTAGGCGTATCCCTATCTCACGAGTTCGCTCTGTAACAGAGACTAGCATAATATTCATAATCCCAATACCACCAACGAGCAAACTAATAGCCGCAACACTTCCTAGTAGCATTGTTAGTGTTTTTGTAGTAGCGGTCATTGTCTCCATTAGCTCTTTTGTATCACGAATAAAAAAGTTCTCTATCTGCTCAGGTCGCAGTTTTCGCTTCTCACGAAGTAGTGAGCTAATATCGTTTTTGACACTCTCTGCGTCTGCTTTCTCTTCTACAGAGATATAGATAAATCTAATATCTTGATTACCGCTAAGGCGTCGCTGGAATAGATTTTGTGGCACAACTATCAAATCATCTTGATCCATTCCAAATGATGATGCACCTTTGGATTCTAGCACCCCTACCACTTCACAGGAGAACTTATCTAGTCTAATTAGCCTTCCTATCGGGTCTGTCTCTTTAAAGAGCTCTTTTTTAACACTCTCACCCACCATACAGACGCTTTTTCCTGCTATCTCTTCTGTCTCTAGGAAATTTCGCCCATCAGATAGTGCCCAATCTCGCACATCTAAATAGCTACCATTTGCACCTGTGATAGTGGTAGTATGAGTTGTGTTTGCATAGACAGCTGAACCGCCTCTAGTGGTTACACCAGAGATTGCCCTGATGCCATAAACCTCTCGCTCTAGTGCATCGATATCACTCTGCTTAAACATCGGAGCATCACTTCCACCCCCTGGACCTCGTCGCTCTTGCCCTGGCTGAACGATTAGCATATTACTACCAAGTTTTGAGATACTTTGCGTAACTGACGCGGTTGTTCCATCTCCTAGCATAACCATTGCAATAACAGATGCAACACCTATGACGATTCCCAAAACGGTCAAGAATGAGCGAAATAGGTTTCGTCTAATCTCACGAAGTGCTAACCAAAAAGCATTTATTATCATTACGCCCCCTCTATTAGCCCATCACGAAATACGATAGTACGGCTTGTGTATGCCGCCATCTCATCTTCGTGTGTTACCATCACTATGGTGATATTTTTTTCTCTATTTAGCTTTACTAAAAGCTCCATAATCTCATGACTTCTAGCGGTATCTAGATTCCCTGTTGGCTCATCTGCTAGTAGCAGTAGCGGATTTGTTACAATCGCTCTAGCTATCGCCACTCGCTGTTGTTGCCCACCAGACATCTCTGCTGGAGTATGGCTCATCACATGCTCTAATCCCACGAGCTCTAGTGCCTCAGATGCCATCTTTTTTCGCTCATTAGCCTTAACACCACGATATAGTAGTGGCAACTCTACATTCTCAAGTGCACTCGTTCGCCCTAGTAGATTAAAGCCCTGAAATACAAACCCCAAATGTTCACGACGCAGCAGGGCTCGTTTGTCACGATTTAGCTTACTCACATTTATATCATAAAACATATAATCGCCACTCGATGGTGTATCAAGACACCCTATAATATTCATAGCAGTAGATTTACCAGAGCCACTAGGTCCCATTATCGCTACAAACTCTCGCTCATTAATCTTGAGATCTACACCTTTAAGTGCCCACGCAGCCGCTTCACCTTTGCCATAGACTCTAGTGATATCTCTAAACTCAATCATCTGTTCTCAATGCCTGTAACAATCTGAGTATCTGTATTAATCTCATCTGAAAAAACCTGCGTTACGATACCATCGCTATCGCCTTTTCTTACCTTGATTTGACGAGGCTCGCCACTACTATCTAATATCCATAGCTCATCACTTGCTTGGCGTTTTTTAGCTCCACGAGCTGGCATTCTCATAAGCGATGGAGCCTGCTCAGTTTTAGATGGCATACTAAATCTAAATGCACTATTTGGCACCGCTACTGCATCTTTGGTTAGTTTTGTAATAATAGATGCCTGTGCCGTCATCCCAGGACGCAGCAATCCATCAGAGTTATCCACCTCTACCACAGTGCTATAACTAACCACACCATTTAATATCTCTGAGCCGAGTCTTACTTGTGTAACTTTCCCCTCAAATGTCTTGTTTGGATAGGTATTTACACTAAATTTTACACTTTGCCCCTCTTTAACATCACCTACATCAGCCTCATCCACAGCCACCACAACTTGCATATGAGTCAAATCCTCGGCGAGCGTAAAAAGTGTAGGAGTCTGCATCGTTGCAACAACTGTTTGACCCTGCTCTACCAGCCTAGAGAGCACAATCCCATCTATCGGCGATACTACCACCGCTTTTCGCAGGTTATCTCTGGCTGTATTTATCTCTGCACTCACTTGTGATAGGTGTGCTTTTGATGACTCTAGTGATGCTTTTGCCCTCTCAAATGCCGCCTTTACGCTCTCTATCTCTTTAATAGATGGATAGTCCCCATTTGTATCTTTATAGATTTGCATTGTTCGCTCATACTGCAGTTGTGCCTCTTTTAGTGTCGCCTCTTGCTGTCTTACGCTCGCCATCGATGCTCTTTGAGATGCACTCACACTCTCTAAATTACTCTCTATTTTAGTTGTATCTATTTTTGCTAAAACCTGATTTTTTTTGACTAAATCATTATAATCAACTAGCACCTCATCAAGCGTTCCAGAGACCTCTATCCCCACACTTACAGTCTTTAGTGGCTCCAAATTACCTGTAGCTTGTATCATTACTACTATATCTTGCTTGCTTGGAGTTGTGGTTTTATATGAGACTTTTACATCCTCTTCTTTTATAAAAAACCACCATATCCCAGCACCTATAACCATCAAAGCTATAGCGATAGTAACTATTTTTTTGTAGTTTATACCGCTACTGCTATTTAAAAATGAAGAGTCTACTCTGCTCATCTCTCACCCTTTATTGCATAAAATAATTTTAAAAACACTAGCTGTAGTTGCAAGCTATTTTGCTCAATCTCCAGCTCATCTGATGCTTTTGTATTTTCTAATATCGATAGATCATATTTAGTTCTCTCCCCAGCATTTACAGATGGTCTTGTGATAGAGATTAGCTTATCATAAAGCACAATATTATCTTTTAAAATCTCGATAGACTCTCGCAGTGTCTCTAGTGAAGAGTTTTGTGATTTATACTCATTTTCTAGTGCTATCTTCGCATCTGCGATAGCAATTGATGCTCTTAGGGCTTGTGCTTTTTTCTCATCTAGCACATAGCCTGTCTTATAGCTTAGTGGCATAGATAGATTTAATCCATAGTTATAATAATCATCGCCTCTAACATTTTCATTTTTTTGCACTCCATAGTTTGCACTAAAACTAAGTGTCGGCAGATAGTTAGATTTTGATAAATCATACTCAATCATACTCATCTTGCTACTATATTTTGCTAACTCTAAATCTAGATGAAACTCTATAAATCTCTCAAATGTGAGCTCTTCATAATATGGAGTATCGATACTATCAGGCTCTATAGAGCTTACACGAGCTAGATTAAATCTCTTTAAATCTAGAGTATTTTTAGAGCTTAGTAGCTGCTTTTGAGAGAGGTTTCTCTCTCTAATAGCATCATTTAATAGTGTAATATCGCTCTCGCCTACACTATATTGATGCTCTTTTATAAGTAGTGATATTTGACTATTTTTTAGCTTATACTCACTCTGCTTTAGCTTTAATCTCTCAATCTCATACTCTAGTTTTGCAGTTGCTAACTCTGAGAGATAACCATTTTTCTCTTTTTCAAGCTCTATAAGCGAAGCCTTATACCAATTTTCTGCATACTCAATAGAGCTCTCTATCCCACCTGAGCGAAACAGATCTTGTTTAAACCCTACAGATGCAGATGATGAGTATCGCTGTTTATCGCTGTTTGCACCTCTAGACTCACTCGCAGAGCCATTTAGAGACAAATCCCCTATATAGTCATACTTTAGCCTCTTGTATCCCGACTCTATTGCGAGCCTCTTTTGCTCTAATAACTCTTGTTTCTCTTTTGTTAGCATCGTCACATCGATACCAAAAAGTGTACTAGAGAAAAAAAGCATAACAAATACTATACCTCTTATCAACGCCTCTCCAATCAGATAATCTTGGTGCTATTTTATCTTTTTATCGTTAATATATTGATAAAGATTATTAATAGGGTGTTAATAGATATTTTAGTAGTGTTAAGTTTTAAAAAATACCTTATTTTTTACTAAAGTTATTGGCTTTTTTGCTCTCTATAGCTCCATTTAAAAATATCCAATATAACTATTGAGCTGTTATCACTATCTATAAAATATGGGATTGTATATCCACGAAAAATTAAATCTCTAACTCGCTCATCTGTATAGTATGGAGATTTTCTATATTTAAAAGGCATTTTAGCCACGCCATCTATCTTTTTAAAAAGCTCTCTATTAAACTTACTAGCTCTTATTTTGCTATCTTGTGAAATGAATCGCAATATATCTTTTAGGTTTTTGGTAAATATCTCATCTTTTATTATATTCATAAACTTTGGATATATCTATCCATCTCATCTGCAAAATCACTATCATATGGAGTGTAGCTACTCTTATTTGTTTCATACCGCTTTAGTGCATCTTGTACTCTCTTTGATGCCTCATCAGTAGAGATTGATGGATATCCATCATCTACTAAATCTGATAAATATGCTCTGATTTTAGAGTGGATATCGATATTGCTAGATTTTAGATTTTGATAAAGCTCATCGCTTAAATCTATTGTTAAAGTCGCCATAGCAAACTCCTTTATATTCTCATATTATAGCCAAAACCAATCAAACATATATCTGACACTTTAGATATAATTAGCAAATCATAACCTAAAAAACCCAGATATTATAAAAATTTAAAGATGTCATATATGAATAAATTAGAGATAACAAAATGCGATGATGGAAGCTACAGTGCATTTAGCAGTGCATACAATGAGCACTACCACTCTACAAAAGATGGTGCACTAAATGAGTCACTCTATAAGCATATAAAACCAGCTTTTTTGCTAAATGCTCGCAAAGTGCATCTAAATATAGTCGATATCTGCTTTGGGCTAGGATTTAACACCCTTGCATCACTATATTATAGAGATTTGTATTATCCAGATACAACGCTATCTATCTACTCGCCAGAGTTAGATAAAAATCTGATAAAATCACTAAAAGATTTCCCATATCCAGAGATTTTTGCAACCTATAAAAGTGTGATAGATTCACTCATAAAATATCAAAAATATGAGGATAGAAATACAAATATCAAACTTTTTATAGGGGATGCTAGAGAGTATATAAAAACCCTCTCAAATATAGACATCTGCTATCAAGATGCTTTTAGCCCAGATGTAAATGAGATTTTATGGAGTAGAGAGTATTTTAGAGATATTGCAAATATTTTAAATAACGATGGAGTCTTAACGACATATTCGATAGCTCTTAGAGTTCGTCTTGGTCTATATGAAAATGGATTTAATATCTATCTAAATAGCTCAAAGCTACATCGTGACTCTACTGTGGCGACATTGATGGCGATAGATAACTTTGCACCTATCGATATGCCTCATAAAATCGCCTGCAATCCAGATATCACTAGCTACAAAGATAATCAACCACCCGTCTCATAAAAAGCTCGTTTGGATATCTCGCCATCAGGGTCGCTCCAGCGGTTTTTTTCAGGTTTGTTTTTTATCACCTCTTTTAAAACCAGTGCCGCCTCTTTTATATCGCCACGGCGAAGTGCATTATGGATACTCATCGCCTCATCAAAATACAAACACGGTATGAGATTTCCCTCTGCTGTGAGTCTAATGCGGTTACATTTAGTGCAAAAATCATCTTTATGTGGCTCTATAATGCCAAATTTATATCCATCATCTAATCTATAGTAGTGCGATGGCGAATGCCCATCAAATCCATCATCGACAAAACTATATTTTGAGCCTATAATCTCTAACAGTTCACTACTATTTAGCCCCTTGATGCCTGTGGTAGCGTGAGAGTTTTCCATAAATTCAATAAAACGCACCACCATATTTCGCTCTCTTGCAAACTCTAGGATATCTAATATTTCACCATCATTAATCCCTCTCATAGGAACCATATTAACCTTGACTCTAAATCCTACAGCTAGTGCCTCTTCTACCCCTGCTAATACATTTGATAATACATCTTTTTTAGCTATCTGCTCGGCAATCTCTGGACGCAGTGAGTCGATAGAGACATTGAGCCTACGCAATCCTGCATCATATAATTTTTGTGCATATCCACGAAGTAAAAATGCGTTTGTAGTCATCGCTAAATCGATATCATTTTTATAGCTGCTAATCATCTCTATAAATGTATCTAAATCTTCTCGTAGTAGTGGTTCGCCGCCTGTGATACGAATTTTCGTTACACCCTCATCGATTGCCACTTTTACAAACTCAAAGAGCTCTTCAAAGCTGAGTAGATTCTCTTTTGGTACCCACGAGAATGGTTTTTCAGGCATACAATATTGGCATCTAAAATTACATCTCTCAGTTACAGAGATACGCAAATAATCAACTCTTCTGCCAAATGAATCTATAAGCACAAAAAAATCCTATAAATAAAAGTAGCTGATATTACCTTAAAAATCTTTGGAGTTTGTTTAGAGATAGAGGTTTGTTTATATTTTAAATCCCCAAGTGGGGATTTATGTTACCAACCACGCACTACAGCATGGCACGCAGTACAGGCGTTCATCATATCAGAGTATGAGTGGCTCGCTTTGTTGTACTCTTTTTTATCGAGTGCTTTTAACAACTCAGCTGCTGCTGTGTCGATTTTTTTAGCAGCATTAAATGCTACATTGCCCATATGTTGTTTCTCTTTTGGCAGATACTTTTTGCTCGCATCCACCGAATGAAACAGCTCATTTGCTTTTTTAACTTCTGTTACACCACTTTTAATAAGTGCTGGAGCGTTATACAAAAATCCTTTTTGGATATTAGTTAGCCCATTTTCCATCTGGCTCATATTGACCATCAGTGCTTCATTTGCCATAGCACCGCTAACTAATAGCGATGCTAGAGATATTATTTTTATAGCCTTCATAGATACTCCTTAGTGTACTTCAGACCAGATTTTTCGTTTCCACGCCCACGCTAGAAGTGCAAACACAAATGTATATAGTAGTACCCAAATAGCTAGAGACTCTCGTTCAGCTTTTTTGCTATCGCCAATCTCTTCCATATATAATAAAACCTCTTCTTGAGCTTTTTTATTTAGCCCCGTTCGTGGCATAGATGTGCCCGCTAGAGATTTTTGTGGATCATTTATGAAACTATATAGATAATCTTTACTACGGCTCTTGATATATTGAGACAAATCAGGAGGCGTTGAGCCCATATAGGCTTTTATAATATCTGGTGGAGTTGTAGATTCAAAACCATCATACGCCATAGAGTGACATCTACCACAAGCCGCTTCAAAAGTGTTTTTGTGATTTTCTATGCCACCTTTTGCTTTTGGCTCAATCGAACCTAAATATGCAACCATATCCATAATCTCTTGTGCACTCATCCAATCATATGCAGGCATAGGGAAGTGTTTATTACCACCCTCTACAAACACATGCTCTAATCTCATAGCAACCACAGGGTTGTAGATAAAGTTTGCTAGATAGTTTTTATCATAAATCCATCCTGCACCGCTAAGATCTGGTGGAACAACACCATAACTAGCCGCTGCATCTTCGTTTGACATCATCATCGGATATCCCACAGACTCTATAGAGTGACATGAGATACAGTTTGCCTCTACTAGTGCTTTACCATTTTCTACATCACCATTTAGTGATGTATCTACGCTATTTAAATCTTTAAATGTAAAATCAGCAGGAGCAACAGCTGGGTGCATCACTTTATGTGCATATGGCTCAATACCCCAATATGTAATACCTACTAAAACAACGATTACAGCTAATATTTTTAACTCTCTCATTATTTGCCTCCTACTTTTTTAGCTTCAAGTTTTGTGATAAATGGAAGCAGTGCAAATAGGATTAGAAATGTCATAGATGATGCAAATCCCACCCATGCGTTAGTACCAGTTGGAGGTAGTTTTCCATAAATCGTTAAAACAATCAAGTCAGCAATTAAAATCCAAAACCAAAATCTAAAATATGGTCTTTGGTTTGCTGGTTTTACTAGCGGAGATCTATCTAACCACGGTAGGAAAAAGAATATCGCATTAGCAATACCAAATGCTATAAGACCTAAATCTTTACCACTAATACCACCGATTTCAAAGAAAAACCCTCTTAGAACCTCATAACTCCATAGAAAATACCACTCAGGATATATATGCTCTGGTGTTTTTAGTCCATCAGCTTTATCAAAGTTGATAGCATCCATCGCTACGCCGTATTGATAAAATACTACATAGAAGAAAAATAGCATAAAAAAGCCCAAAACAAAGAAATCTTTTGATAGAAAAACTGGCCAAAATGGAACTACTTTAGAGCCTTTTTTATCGCCTGCTTTATATTTTTCTGCCTCTTCATCAAAATCGAAAAATTCGCCCGCTTCGTTGTTTACATGAGGAAATCTTAGAGCATAAAAATGTAGTGCAATAGCACCCATAATAGCTAATGGAAGTAGTAATACATGTAGCATAAAAAAGCGTGTTAGCGTCGCATCTGAAACATAGAAGTTACCTCTAATCCACACCACAAGCTCATCGCCAATAAATGGAATACCACCAAAAATCTCTGTAATAACATACGCAGCCCAGTAACTCATTTGACCCCATGGAAGCATATAGCCACTAAAACCCTCTGCTGAAAATAGTACAAACAGAAGCATTCCAGAGATCCAAATCATCTCACGACCCTTTTTATATGAGCCATAATAGATTCCCGTTAGCATATGTATATAGATAACTAAAAATATAACAGACGCCCCAACTGCGTGGATATGTCTAAAGAGCCACCCATACGCAACCTCTTGCATAATCGTGTAGTTTACACTATCAAATGCTAGATTTACATCTGGTTTGTAGTACATTAGTAGAAAAATACCTGATACCACTAAAAATGTAAAAAGTACAGTTAGTAGCACACCCATCGCCCATAAAAAGTTGATATTTTTAGGGATCCAATACTCTGTCATCATCACTTTTGTAAATTTGACAACACCAAGGCGTTGATCAAACCACTCTAGCATCGATTCAGCTTTTTTAAACTCTGCCATAGACGCCTCCTTATGCTTTAGCCATCATAGCTTTATATTCTGGTCCCTCTTCGCCGAGCACTAGCGTAACACCATCTAATTTAAACGGAGGGATATCTAGCGGACGAGGTGGAGGTCCAAAAGTCTCTCTACCGCTCGCATCAAACTCCCCACCATGACATGCACATTTAAAATCATGCTGGTCAGCTCTATATGCAGGAATACAGCCTAAGTGTGTACATAGACCTATCATTACTGAAAAGTAGTGATCCCCGATTTTTACATTTCTGCCATCAACTGGCTTCATATCATCACTATATTTTAAAACAAACACTGGTTTTCCACGCCATACAACTATCTCTAGCTTGTTAGCTTCAAGTCCTGAAACATCGACAGTTGTAAAACCTGCAGACATTACGCTAGGTAACGGATCCCAAGTCTTTTTCATAGCGATTAAAGATGCTACGCCACCAACAGCAGCTACTGCACCAAAGGCTTTACCAATAAACCCTCTTCTGCTTTCATCCATCATAGCCTACTCACTTAATTTTGAAATTTAACTCTATATCATAAGCTATTTTGGTTTAATTTTCTATAAATTTAAAGCTTTTCTTATAAAATCTATAACTTTTTTATTATTATTGACTATCTGTTTGTAATTTTTTGATTCAACGCTATTTATAATTGTGATAAGTTTATCTTTTTCAAAGCTCTCAAGCACTGGAATATTTAAACTCCTAAAAAACTCTAAATAATCTCTACTATAATCAGCTCTTTGTATATATATAGGTTTTGAGCCACTTGCGAGCGATTCTAAAACTGCATTTGGCGAACTGGTGATTAAAATATCGCAACTTGCGATAAATTCACTATAATCTTCACTATCATGAATCTTACTAAAACTATCAGTTAGTTCACTCTCTAGACCTAAAAAGTAGTAAAATCCCATCAGTAGCTCTATATCTAAATCTTTAAAAACCTCTTTGTGTGTTAGCAAATCTTTTTCATAATCATCATCACCAAAAAATAGCCCTATTTTTATATCTTTATCAAACTCTCCAAAATAAAAATCATCCACTATAGATGCATTTAATATATTTTCGCCCTCTAGATATGGACTGATTAGATATTCATTTGATAATCTATTATCATTAATATTATCACTAAATCTGATAAATGTAGAGAAAAAATTAACCATATCAGCATGCATTGTCGGATTATGCTCATCTGAGTCAAATATGATTTTATCGCCGTGCACGGCGATTTGAGGTATATTTCGCACCATATCTATCCCCGCACTTTTGATAACCCCTAGCTCTTTTGCATAACTAGCTACTCTAAAATCAGAACATAGTAGCGTGATATCACAAAACTTCTGCAACTCTTTTATCACAGCAACCGCTCGTCTAAATCTATCGCCACCTATGCGGTGCCCTGTGTGTACATAGTAAAAATATCTCATCTTTTCCCCATCTTTATATAAATATGCAAAATATCTATCGCAGCTGGTGTGACACCGCTGATTTGTGATGCTGCTTGAAGCGTAGGTGGATTAAACTTCTCAAACTTCTCTACTATCTCTTTTGATAGTCCACTCACCGCTTTAAAATCAAAATCTTGCGGGATTTTTATATCTAGCATCTTGCTCATTCGCTCTATATCAGCACTCTGCTTTTCTATATATCGAGAATATTTCGCCTCTATCATAATCTGCTCTAATATATATCTGCTATATTTGCTAAAATCTGGAAAAAGTTGCAACAGTTTTTCCATCGTAAATGATTTTCTAGCTACTAGATGAGTTGCTATAAGTTTATCTGCGATACGCTCTTCGCCTATAGTATCTAAAAATGCTAAAAACTCCCTGCTTGGGGTAAGCAGAGTCTGCTCTAGCGTATCTAATGCCTCTTTTATCTGAGAGATTTTCGCCTCTGTGGCACTCATCACCTCATCGCTTACAAGACCCAATTTGTGCCCATAATGAGTGAGCCTCATATCAGCACTCTCTTCACGCAGTAGCAGTCGATACTCAGCACGAGATGTAAACATACGATATGGCTCTTTTGTCCCTTTTGTAACCAAATCATCTATAAGTACCCCGATATACGCCTCATCACGGCGAAGCACGAATGGCTCTTCGCCTCGCAGTGACAACACCGCATTTATCGCCGCCATCATCCCCTGAGCTGCCGCCTCTTCATACCCTGTAGTACCGTTTATCTGTCCTGCTAGATAGAGGTTTTTAACCTTTTTCGTCTCTAGCGTATGATATAGCTCAGTTGGATCTACAAAATCATACTCTATAGCATACCCATATCGCACGATACGAGCATTCTCCATCCCTCGCACGCTTCGCACCATCTCTACCTGAACATCTGGTGGCAGTGAAGTAGAGAGCCCATTTACATAACACTCTGTATTTGCACGATTTTGTGGCTCTACAAATATATGGTGTCGCTCTTTATCTCTAAATCTGTTGATTTTATCCTCTACGCTAGGACAATATCTAGGTCCTATCCCCTCAATTTGTCCCGTAAACATCGGAGCTCTATAAAAATTACTCTCTATGATTTGATGAGTTTTTTCATTTGTATATGTAACATAGCATGGCAGTTGCTCTTTTGTCGCTCTAAAATTCTCTCTATCGGTTCTAAAGCTAAATGGCTGTGGCTCTTCATCGCCTCCTTGAACCTCCATAACGCTAAAATCTATACTTGAGCTATCGATTCGTGGACAAGTTCCCGTCTTTAGTCGCCCTACATTTAATCCCGCATCTACTAGTGAGCTAGTGAGATTTTTTACAGCGAACTCTCCAAATCGCCCCGCATCATGAGTGTGGCTACCTATATGTATCAGTCCATTTAAAAATGTCCCTGTTGTCAGTATCACCTTTTTTGCCATATAGCTATTGCCTAGCTGCGTTTTAACTCCTATAACTGCACCATTATCAAATATCAGCTCATCGACCATCTCTTGTAGTAGTGCTAGATTTGGGGTTTTTAATACTCTATCTTTTGCAATAACTCTATAATAATCCATATCGATTTGTGCTCTTGAGCCCCGAACCGCTGGACCTTTTGCTATATTTAATACTCTAAATTGAATCCCTGCCTCATCAGTTAGTAGTCCCATCTCGCCACCTAATGCATCTATCTCTTTTACTAGATGACCTTTTGCTAAACCGCCTATGGCTGGATTACAGCTAGTAGCCCCCACCTGCTCGGCTAATATGGTAATGAGCAGAGTGTTGCAGCCCATCCTAGCAGATGCGAGCGATGCCTCAATTCCTGCATGTCCACCACCTACTACTATTACATCATAATTCATTACTGCTTCTTTTTTAACTGCAATTATATCAAACTCTATCGCTTTGGCAGAGAATTAATGGTTAAAATTAATCTAACTTATCCTACAATATAGCAGATTTTTATATTTTTTAGGGGCAAATATGGATAACAAAGAGCCAAAAACCTTAGAAGAGTTACTAAAAAACTATGACCCAACGCCTCTAGAGTATGACCCAGAGGTCGATGGAGGCGAAGAGCATCTAGTTAGAGATGAGCATCTAAAGCAAAAAGAGCAGCTTCTAGATGTAATTTCACTCATAAAAAACAAACAACGAGGAAGCAATAAAACTCGCAGATAAGGAGAATCGATGTTAGAGAGTGCATTTAAAGCATATAATGAAAAACGATACGCCGAGGCGATAGAGCTATTTAAAGAGCTCATTCCATCGCATCCAAGTGCCATAACATCGCTAGCTTATATGTATGAGCATGGCGAGGGATTAGAGGTAGATTTAGCAAAAGCTCACACACTCTATGAGCAAGCCGCAGCATCTGAGGAGCCGATGGCACTCTATAATCTTGCACTAATGTACGCAGATGGTAAAGGTGTAGAACATGATCAATTTCGTGCATTTGAGCTGATGCTAAAGGCTGCAATTTTAGAGCTTCCGCAGGCTCAGTTTGATATAGCTTTGCGATTAGAGCATGGGCTTGGGTGTTTGCAAAACTATAGCGAGTCTGCTTTTTGGTATGAAGAGGCAGCCAAAAGAGGTCATGGAGAAGCGTTTAATAATCTAGGAGTACTCTACAAGGACTCCCTAGGGGTTGAGCAAAACTATGAGCGAGCATTTTTATGCTTTAGCCGCGCAGCGGATATGGGGATTGCTGAGGCTGAGTATAATCTAGGGCTTATGCATGATCAAGGTCTTGGGATAGAGCAAGATAGCGATAAAGCATTAGAGTGGTGCCGCAAAGCCGCTCATCATGGACATATAAAAGCATCACAGATAATCCGCTCACTCCAAGAAGATGGCAAGATAGTTTTTTAATGTTTACAGGATTGATTCGTGAGATGGCAGAGGTAAAGAGTTTTGATGGCAAAACCCTATCTCTTCGTGCTAAACATAGACCAAAATTAGGTGATTCCATCGCTATAAACGGCACATGTCTATCTGCTACATCGATAGAGACTGATGGATTTAGCGTAGAGCTATCGCCTGAAACTACCGCCAATATCGCCATAGAAAAACTCTCTGGTTTCGTACACATAGAGCCAGCGATGATGATGGGAGATAGATTTGAAGGACATATCGTCCAAGGTCATATCGATACAATCGGAACTATAAAATCCATTACTGATAATGGCAATAGTTATGATTTTATCATAGAGATAGATAGCAGCTTCATAGCTCTCATCCCGCCAAAAGGCTCTATCACTATCGATGGTGTTAGCCTGACGGTCAATGATATATATGATGATGGCTTTAGGCTTACAATCATCCCTATTACGATGCGAGAGAGCCTATTTGGAAGTTATAAAATAGGCACTCGTGTAAATATAGAGACTGATCTGTTTGCTAGATATCTGCATCATATAATTTCACACCAAAAAAGCAGTAAAAAGATGAGTTGGAGTGATGTAGATCATATCCAATCACTATATTAGGAGCCAAATATGGATTTAGGTACGATACAGATTGTTATGATGATGGTTTTTATAGTCGCACTCATCCTAGGCATCTGGAAAATATATGCTTTTTTACCAAATAAGCCACTAGCTGATGATGATACGACGCCAGAGGCGGTAGCACTACTGGAAAAAATTATGGTAGAGACTGATAGTAACTATCCAAAATGCACTGAAGAGGATCTATATCTTTTTATGCAAGGTCATAAACTATTTGATGAAGAGAAATTTTGGAGATTTAATCAAAACCGTCTGCGTCAGCTCATAATCAACTATAGATTCAAAGAGCCTAGCTTTAGAGCCTAGAGCCCTTTGCCCCACATATGTAGCTTTTTGCCCACCACTACATCATAGCCATCAACCAAATCTGCTATATAATTCACCGCTCTAAACTCACAACTATCTAGTAGCTCTAGAGTGCTCTCTATATCGATAGAGCCTTGTTTTTGCATTATGATTATCTCGCACCCATTTAGTAAAATCTTATACACACTATCTAAAAATTTCTGCCTATCTTGATGGATGCCAAGTACATCTATAACAATAGCAGCTGCGTAATCTCTAGCAACACCAAATGGTGGATGAGAATAGCTTTTTATATGAGAAATTTTGTTGATTGTTTTATGAGAAATTTCGCCATCTTCATATAGCGAGATATCTATAAGCCCATCATATGGAGCTATAAAATCGCCCACCTCTACTATAGTATCATCTATAACAGAGGTGATGATGGTTAGTTTTATATGTGGTGTAGCTCGCAGTAGCTCTGTTATCATAGAGCTAAATCGTGTAGCTCTCTAAACAGATAGGCTTCTACGATATCATCAATCGTTCTTTGAGTATGAGCTACTAAAACCAGCATTTGGGCCTCTAAAAACTCCATTACGCTCTCATAGTTATTAGTAACCACAACAGCCTCGCAATACTCTTTTATATCAGCCCTATCGCTATAGAAATTTATCTCTACGACTCTACCCTCTTCTATCTCTACTGTTGCCCAGTAAGCTACTGAGGCTATAGAGCTAAGCTCTGATTCTTGGGTATTATCGCCATCCATCGGTAGCAAGAGTATCATAGTGATTCTACCTTACTCATATCAAGAGTCATCGCCTCATTATTCATAATATCGATATCTCGGCGAAGCACCTCTGTGGCAATCGATTTTGCATCATCTAGCGAGTGCATCTTATATGTTCCACACTGATAGATATTTAGCTCTGGAATATCGTTTTGACTCTCTACGCCTAGCACATCACGCATCGATGCTTCCCATGCATTAGCAACACCCTCTTCGCTTGGCGTGCCAATTAGAGACATATAAAATCCAGTACGACACCCCATAGGAGAGATATCGATAATCTCTACACTATCGCTATTTAAATGATCTCTCATAAATCCAGCAAATAGATGCTCTAGCGTATGTATCCCCTCAGGTGACATAATCTCCTCATTTGGTCTACAAAAACGCAAATCATAGACAGATATATCATCGCCACGCGGTGTTTTCATCGTTTTTGCAAGTCTAACAGCAGGAGCTGGCATTATGGTGTGATCTACAGTAAAACTATCTAATAGTGGCATATTAACCTCAAATTTTTTCTTTATAATAGCACAAATTATATAGCTTTGTCTAACTTTTTCATATTAGCAAAAATGTCTAAAGGTTTAGTGCTACTCATATACTCTGTTACTTTTGTAATCTCGATATTGCATATAATATCTTCTAACTCTTTTGCTAAATCTAACAGCTCCTCTTTGCTTTCGCGTTTTGCTATTCCTCTAGAGCTACAGCCTTGTGCATCCTTATAGTTATATGTCATTCTATACATAATAGCTTCTCACTTTATAATTATTATTTCTTATAAAGCAAAAAGAGTTCCATATAACAAAACAGTAGTATAAGTAAAAAAAGAGAGTTAAATTTTTAAAGAGTCTCTCCAAAAGGAGAGAAGATAGGAGTTATACACTAGCCTCTTCACGGCGTTGTAGATATTCCCATTTGCTATCAACACGGTCTTGCCACTCTTGAATTAAGTGTTCGTATTGTTTAGAAAATAGGTGTTTAAAACGACCTTGTGCACCTAGATAATCTCTTACAGGGATTATATTTTTAGGGCGGTATGTGATGTTTAGTTTTGTACCATCTATAATCTCATATAGTGGAAAAACTAGCGAATCTGTCGCTAAATCTGATACTGCTATAGTATCTTCTGGTGAGAATTTCCACTCAGTTGTACAAGCACTCATTGCATTGATATAAACTGGACCCTCTGCTGCAAAACCTTTTTGGATTTTAGCAACCATATCTTTCCATTTATTTGGAGCAACTTGAGCTACATATGGTGCACCATGAGCTGCCATAATAGCCATCATATCTTTTTTATTCATCTTTTCGCCATAGCTCACACTACCAGCAGGTGCTGTTGTAGTAGATGAACCTATCGGTGTTGATGATGAGCGTTGTCCACCTGTGTTTGCATAAACTTCATTATCCAAACATACATACATCATATTATGACCTCTCTCAAAACAGCCAGAGATCCATTGAAAACCGATATCATAAGTAGCACCATCACCACCAAAAGCTACGAACTTTGGAGTACGATCTGGTTGTTTTAGGCGACCTTTTTTCTTTAGTGCTTTATACATAGACTCCGCCCCAGCTACTGCTGATGAGCCATTTTCAAATCCGATATGAATCCATGAGTTATCCCATGATGTATATGGATAAACCGCCGTACACACCTCTAGACAACCAGTTGATGCTGATAGAATCAAATCATCATTTGTCGCATTTAGAACTTCACGAACTATAATAGAGTGTGCACACCCTGGACATAGTAGATTTGCTCCCTCGAAACGATCAGAAGAGGTCGAGAACTCTTTTAGGTTTTTAATTTTTTTAATTTCAGACATATCTTGCTCCTAATGAAAAGAGAGTTTAGGTCCTCTTAGACCGATATATTGTTGTAGTGGCGTTGTTAATTTGCCAGCTTCTACATTTGATTTTAACTCTGCATAGATATCACGGATATGAGCTTTTGTTAAGTCTCTACCGCCTAATCCATAGATATAGTTATTTAATACCGCTTTTGTATCACTATTAAATAGTGCTCCAGCAATCTCATTGAATAGTGCTCCAACTGTACCGTGTGGGCTTGATCTATCTAGTGCCGCTATAGCTTTTGTCCCCTCTAGGATTTTTGCTAGTTGTACTATTGGAAATGGTCTAAATACTCTAATTCCAACCACACCAGCTTTTACACCCTGCTCTCTTAGCTCAGCTGCAACTTCGCGTGCTGTCTCAACAGATGTTCCCATACATACGATAGCAACCTCAGCATCTTCCATAAAATATTGCTCAACTAGGTTATATTTTCTACCTGTAAGTTTTTCTAAATCAGCAAAAGCTGCCTCTATTTTAGGAAAAACTGCTGTCATTAGAGCATGTTGTTGTCTAGCTTTGTGCTCAAAATGCCAATCCTCTTCAGTCTGAACACCGTGAGTTACTGGATGATCTAAATCTAGCATATCATTCATCGGTTTAAATTCGCCAATAAAGTTATATGCCTCATCATCTTTTAGCGGTCTAACACCTTGAGCTGTATGAGATGTCATAAAACCATCTTGATGAACCATCGCTGGAAGTCTTACATCATGGTCTTCAGCTACCCTAAAAGCAATTAGATTCATATCATAAGCATCTTGTGGATTATAGCAGTCAAACTGAATCCAACCACTATCACGACCCATATACAAATCTGAGTGGTCACCATTAACATTTAGTGGAGCACCGATAGCACGGTTTACAACATTTAGTACTATTGGAAGTCTCATACCAGAAGCTGAATATAGAGTCTCTAGCATTAGAGCAAAACCTTGTGAACTTGTAGCTGTTGCCACACGCCCGCCTGCTGCTGATGCACCAATACAACAAGACATTGCACCGTGCTCTGATTCAGCCATAACATACTCGCCATCGATGTAGTTATTTGCTAAAAAGTTACCGTAGTTTTCTACTATCGGAGTAGATGGAGTAATAGGATATGCTGCAACAACATCTATTTGTGCTTGACGCATAGCGTGGCTTGCTGCCATATTGCCATCCCAAACCTCTACCTCGCGTAATTCAAAAATATCTGCCATTAGTCGTCCTTTGGTTCATCTTTTTTAGAAGTATCTTTTGATGGCCACTCACTTAGTGCCACATCCTCATCTTTTTGCTCTGCATACATTAGTAGCGATTTTGGATTTGTAGGACACACCTCTACACAAATCCCGCACCCTTTACAGTGATCATAATCTACACCAATCATCTTTTTATCTCTAGAGATAATAGACATATCTGGACAAAAAATCCAACAAAATTGACAATCAATACAGTAATCTTTATTGAATATTGGTTTTTCTATACGCCAATCTGCAACACTTGCTGTAAAAGAGTTTGATGCTGAATACGGTCTGTTTTCTGGAAGCGTTACAGCTATATCTTGCGTCGCACCATCAAAAGAGCGGAGCATTGCACCGATTTCAAATTCATCCCATCCTTTTTTAACCATACTATGCTCCTTTTACTTCGTTATATGCTCGCTCAATAGCAACCATATTTGCATCAATGATTTTTTGTGGAAGCTTTGCTAGTACACGAATCATATTCTCTTTGAAAAATTCAATATCATACATACCAGAAACTTTCATCAGAGCACCTAGCATTGGAGTATTTGGGATAGCTCTACCGATTGTCTCTTGAGAGATTTTAATACAGTCTACTGTATATACTTTTTTACCCTCTAGTTTTGGTTGAGACGCTATCAGCTCTGCTGTAGATAGATGTGTAGTGACGATATAGATAGTATCATCTTTCTCATTAGCTGTAATATCAGCAACATATACGAGTGCTGGGTCTATAACTAAAACATAGTCAGGACTCATAAATTTTTCGTGGTTTAAAATCTCTTTGTCATCTACACGGTTATAAGCAGTCATTGCGGCTCCCCGTTTTGCAGAACCGTAAAATGCAAACGCCTGAACATGCTTACCAGTAGTTGATACAACATCGGCTAGACCTTTTGCACCTGTTACAGCACCTTGACCAGCACGACTATGCCATCGAATCTCTAGCATAAAATCTCCCTCTGACTCTAGTTTAAGTTTAGATAACTAATCATAGTATCAATAGGTATATTCTATGAAACTTGCTCTTAAATGTAGCTTTTCATTTGAATTTTTTTATATTTTATATAAAAAAAGCCTCATTTATCTGCTAAAACTCTCTAATAAATCTCACAGCCTCTAGTGAATCATTTTTTATGTTTTTTGCAACTAGATTTAGTTTTTTAAAGTCATGATAGCCACTTAAAACTGCAACGCTATCGATATTTGCATTAGCAGCTGATTCAATATCCATCGTTGTATCGCCTATCATCCACGCCCTATCATACGCCCCTAGTGCCGCCAATGCCTTTTTGATAGGCTCTGCATCTGGCTTTGGATTTATCACATCCTCTCTGCCTATCAGTACATCAAAATAGCTCATAACACCTAGATGCTCTAGTATATCTCTAGAATATAGTGCAGTTTTTGTCGTAACCACGCCCAAAGTTGCAAACTCATCTGCCTCTAAAATCGCCTCTTTTGCATTTTCAAGCAGTGTTGTTTTAGCTGTCGCTATAGTTCTATAGTACTCTTTATAAACGCTCACATGTGAATCGATTAGGCTCTCAGAGACTCCTAAAGCATCAAACATCTTCTCAAGTGGATGACCTATTTGAGCCAAAATATCGCCCGCCTCAATTCCGCTAATATCACGGTGTCTATCAATAGAGTGAAAAAATCCCTCTAATATCGCATCTGTAGAGTCTATAAGTGTTCCATCTAAATCAAATAGTATAATTTTTTTCATCTTTTCTTCCATTTTATATAATCATTCCATATGCCATTAATGCTTGGTTTTATGCCCTCTATATCTTTAGAGTAGACATTTATATCATTTGGTATTACCAAAAATAGATATGGATTATCTTTTGCTATCTCGGCAAAAATCTCTCGCTGCAGTGATGCTATTTTATGCTGATCGCTTAGATTTTCCATCTGCTCTATGAGGGCATCTACGCGAGAGGAATGATACCCTATGAAGTTAAACCCTCCCGCTCTATCAGAATCAGAGTGCCAAATAGAGTATGGATCAGGCATAACCGATAGCGACCATCCTAGCAGTACGCTATCAAAATTTCGTGGCATAACTATTGTGTTTAAAAACGCCTGCCACTCAAGCGTTTTAATACTCACCTCTACACCGATATGTGAAAGCTGTTTTTGGATAATCTCAGCCATATATGGACGAATTGAGTTTGAGTTTGATGTTGCAATCTCAAATTTTAATCGATTTTTATCGCTATATCCCGCCTCTAATAGCAGTTTTTTAGCCCTTTTTATATCTTTTTTGGGCGGTTTTATATCACTATTAAATCCATTTGAGCCAGGTAAAAATGGACCTGTGCAGACTCTGCCATGACCTAAAAACAGTATATCTATTATCTCATCCCTATCTATAGCTAGCGAAAGTGCCTCACGGACACGAGGGTCACTAAATTTTTTGTTTTTAAGATTAAATCCCAAATATGTATAGCTATGCGATGGTAGCTCTAGGCTCTTATAGTTTTTCCTAAACTCACTATCAAGCTGTCTATCATACTGCATCGGCTCAAGCGAGCTGATATCTATTTTGTTTGATTTTAACATCAAAAATCGTGTAAGCGGGTCTGGCAAAACGATAAAATTTATAGTATCAATCCCAGCTTTTCCCTCATAATATCTATCAAATGCTGATAGTTTTATGCTTTTTGAGAACTCCAGTTTTTCTAGCTTATACGCCCCTGTACCTATGGGATTTGTATTAAATGCACTACCCATAATATTTTTCTCATCTTTTAAAATATGCTCTGGCACAATCCCCATCATCCAGATATTTAGAGCCTTAAAATATGGTTTTTCATACTCTACAATCACTCTATAATCACCATCAGCCACAACAGATTTCACCACCCTAAAATCACTAGAGTATGGCGTGGCAATCTGTGGCGACTTGATGAGATCGTATGTAAAAACCACATCTTTACTGCTAAAAGGAGCCCCATCATGCCATAATACATCTCGTCTGAGATTGAACTCTAGTTTTGTAGGGGTTATAAATCTATAGCTACTAGCCAAATCGCCTATAATGTTTGTAGCATTCTCATCATATTTAAGTAGTGAGCTAAATATAAAACTAGAGATTGATGAGCTAGATGAGTCTGTAGCGATAAGTGGATTCAGCCTGGCTGGATTGGTAGATGTTGCGAGATTTAGCGTAGAGCCAAAAATTGATATAGTAAAAATAAATATGATTAAAAATCTCATAAACTACTCTATTAATATAAAAGTAGATGATTATAGCTAAAAGGAGCAAAAACTCTCCCAAAGAGGGAGAAAAAGAGATTATCTTTTTGAGAATTGTGGTGAACGACGAGCTTTTCTTTTACCTGGTTTTTTACGCTCAACAACTCTAGAGTCACGAGTTAGCATACCAAATGGTTTTAAGATTGCACGAAACGCTGGATCGTATGAGCATAGAGCTCTAGAGATACCATGGCGAAGTGCGTCAGCTTGACCTGAGAAACCACCACCAACTGTTGTTGCGTTGATATCTACAGATGTATCTTGTTTTGTTAGAGATAGTGGTTGAGTTACACGAAGTTTTTTCGCATCCAACCCGCCTAGCCACGCATCTAGAGATAGACCATTTACTGTAATCTTACCTGTTCCGTTTGTTAGCCATACTTTTGCTATTGAAGCTTTTCTTCTTCCAGTTGCATATGTTTTTGCCATTTATTATCCTTACTTAGCAATCTGTGCAGAGTGTGGATGTTCAGCACCTGCATAGACTTTTAGTTTTTTTAGCATTGCACGACCTAATTTTGTTTTAGGTAGCATACCACGAGCAGCTAGCTTGTATACTTTTTCTGGGTTAGATGCTAAAAGATCTGTAAATTTTTCACTCTTAACATGTCCAAAATATCCTGTGTGGCGGTGATAAGTTTTTGTCTCGTTTTTACCTTGACCATTTAATACCGCTTTTGATGCATTTATAATTACTACAAAATCACCACAATCAATATTTGGTGTAAAGTATGGTTTATCTTTCCCGCGTAGTCTTGTAGCAACTTCAGTCATTATACGACCAAATGTTTTACCTTCAGCGTCGATTAAAACCCATTTGCGTTCAATCTGCTCTGGTGAAGCAATTTTTGTAAATTTCATCACTAGCCTCCTTTGTAATCTTTTCAAATAGTGGCGAAATTTTACACAAATAAACTTTATTATTACTTAAATTAAGTTATTTATAAGCACTTTTTCCAAACAATTTTATCGCTATTTATATAGCATAGATATCCATAGACTTTTTTATTATCAAGCTTATCTATAATATTAGTATATCTAGCTACCTGCAGTAGGTGCTCATCTAGCTCTTGTCCACTTTTATAATCTACTACAATCCAGCTATCATCTGTCTCTATTAGCAGATCAATAACGCCTATTTTATCACCATCTTTTATCGTCTGCTCTTTATATATCTCACCATCTGTGATTGATTTAAAAAACTCATCATTTACAAGCCTCTCTATTCTAGAGTAAATCTCTGCAAATGCATCATCGCTTATATATTGACCATATCGATTTTTGCTAGATTGTAGTGCCACCTCTAGTGCACTCATATCATATCTGCCCATCATCTCAAGTGTATAGTGTAGTGCCAATCCAAACTCTATAGAGTCTATATTATGAAGCTCTTTTGATTTTATCTCTATATTTTGGCGACCAAAAGAGATAGATTGATAATTAAATTTCTCTACTTGATAATCTTCAACTATAGCCTTTTTAGTAACCTCTAATCCTCCGCTAGAGAACTCTGATAGCTCTAGTGGCTCAAAATATGAGTTGCGTGACTTTTGAATAATCATAAGCGTTGAAACAGAGCGAGTTAGTGCTACATAGAGGGCATTTAGATGATCTTTGTGCGAGGCTAACTCTTCTAGTTTTAGTGCATTAGAGTAATCTTTATCTAGTGCGTCTCTATTTTTGATTCTTAGATATAGATTTTTTAACCTTATGCCATCATATTCGTAGATTATAGGTGATGTACTTCTGCTTTTTTGCCCTAGCCTATCAAGCACTATCACATGCTCAAACTCTAGCCCCTTGGATTTATGTATCGTCATCACTCTAATGCCTCTAGAGCGATTCATAAACGATGGCTCTTCTAGCATCTCAATCTCAAATACAAACTGCTCAATATCTCTATATCTAGATAGTATCTCTATAAAAATAAGTGCATTACTATCGCCTATACCAAAACGCTCAAAAAACTCTGTCGCCACAAATGGCAGATTCTCACACTCTATTATCTCTATATCATCAATCCCCAAAATAGAGATAACGCTATATTTATAGATATCTGCCTTAAAATAGCAATATTTAAAATACTCTATAACTGCTCTAATATTTTTTTGCTCAATTAATCTAATAGTCGCTTCTGTCACGACACTATAGCCATTTTCTAGTAATATCTCCTCAGCTTTAGAGCCATCAGAATTTGTAGTGGTTAAAACAGTTATATCATCCATATCTACGCCACTATCAAGTAGCTCTTTTATCATAATAAGCATCTGCTCTAGTGGCTCATCTGATATTCTTAGCTTT
The DNA here is from genome assembly GCA_964650175.1 of uncultured Campylobacterales bacterium. Taxonomy (GTDB): domain Bacteria; phylum Campylobacterota; class Campylobacteria; order Campylobacterales; family Sulfurimonadaceae; genus CAZYTC01. The sequence goes on from CAZYTC010000003.1 coordinate 48,812, forward strand.
ACATAGCCCTCATCAGCACTACTGCTTTGTTGTGGAGTGTAGCCATCTATTTTATCAACAAACAACCTATTTACAAACTCTACAACGCCTTTACTAGAGCGATAGTTCACCCTCAGTGGCTCCACAGTTACGCCATATCTATCAGCTACATGATAAAATAGCTCACTCACACCACCTCTAAATCTATAGATAGATTGCTTTACATCTCCTACGAAAAAGAAGCTTCTATTCTCATCCACACCAGCACCAGAGGTGAGCTCATCTATAAGCGGAGAGATAATATCAAACTGCAAAATACTTGTATCTTGAAACTCATCTAGCAGGATATGTTTTATTTGTGAATCTAATCTAAAATATAAAAATTCACTATCAATTTTACCTCGCAGTAGCGAATGCACAGCGAGCGTAATATCATCAAAAGAGAGAGCAGACTCTGCTCTTATCATCTTCTCTCTAGCTGTTATATAGAGCTTTAGTAGCTCAAAAAGCGAGTGAAAATATTGCTCCTCGCTAAATCTCATCTGATATAGCAGTAGTGATTGTATATGATGGAGCTTATCATCCATCGATGGTTTATATATCTTTTTAAAATCCCAGTAGTTCAAGCTCTCTCTAAAAAGCCATGTTTTTAAGAGCAAATCATCATAATCATCTATGCTCATAGTTTTTCTAGCTCGCTCTGATATATCACACTCTAATATCTCACGACTAAGCTCTAAAGCAAGCTTTAATATCTCATCTTGCTTGCTATATTTATATCTGGTATTCTCAAATATGCTCAAATCAAACTCTTTGTGCTTAGCATAGAGCGAGCTTAGTTGATCGTATAGATTGACGACTCTTTTATCTGATATCTTCATCAAATCTAGCACTTTTTTACTCTGAGTAGCTGATTCAATCTCCAGTAAAAATCGATTTAGTAGTTTTTGTCTATCGTGATTTTGCACAGTTGCAAAGTTTGGATTTAGCGAGCTATTTATAGCAAATCTACGAAGTATTGAGCCAAAAAATTTATCAATCGTAGATATCTCTATACTAGAGGCGAGAAATCTAGCTAAAACTCTAGGGCGTTTTTGTAGTATCTCATCAACTGTTAGTGATGTTTGTGCTGAAATCTGCTCCAGCTCTGCATCGCAAGTTTGTAGGTTCTCTAGCGTATCGATGATGCGAGAGAGCATCTCATTTGCGGCTTTATTTGTAAATGTCAAAGCTATGATTTGCGATGGCTTCTCATCCATAAACAGCAGTGATAGATACCGCACTACTAGATTAAATGTTTTTCCACTTCCAGCACTCGCCTCATAGGCTAAAAACTCTCTAAACATTACGGTACGCCTCTCTGCCACACATAAAAACATATGGACAAAATCTGCACGCTTTTATATCATCGCTCATACTCCAGAGCCAATATTTTGTATCTCTTAGGGTATCTAGATGAGACTCTAGCAGTTTTCGCCTCTCATCACTAAATATATTATGATATATTTTTCCACTTGAGAGCTCATAGTATCCGCTAGATTTTACCTCTGCTAAACTTGAGGCTAAAATCTCATAAATATCTAGCTGAAAATCTATCTCATCATCTCTAGGCGGCTTGCTCACATCACTAAATGAGCCACTTTTATAATCTAGCAGTTCCAAGCTAGCATCTTTGATATCAATCCTATCAATCACGCCATATAGCATTATGCCATTATGCTCACACTCGATAGGTTTTTCACACTCAAGCACGCTATATCCATCTTTAAATCTGCCTATATCACTAGCAAAAAAGTGCTCCATTATATCTAGCCAATACCGCTTTGAAAATCTTGCAACGCTATCATCTTGCATCTGAATTTTAAAGTGCTCGCTAAAACTACCTCTTAGCTCATCCACATCATCAAAGCTCTTTTTTGAGCTATAGAGTTTTTTTAGAGCCTCATGGATTATATTTCCAATCTCGCTCTCGCTTGATAGCTCTAGCGGAATCTTATGCTCAGCTATCTTCATCACATATTTATAATAAAATGCCCTCTTGCAACGCAGCAGCGTCTTTAGCTTGCTAGCTGAGAGCTTTGATTTTGTAAAATCATACTCTCCCTCAAACTCTCTGTGGCTATATTTTAACTCTATGTTTTTAGAAAATAGTGCACTACTATAATCATATCTCTCACTGCTCTTAGAGATTCCTAGCTCTTTTATAAATCTCGATGGAGTTGAGGTTGCATTTTTAACAGCTGATATGGCTACCATTTTAGCACTTGAGAACAGTCTATCATAGTAGTGTTTTTGCAATGACTCTCTATCTTGGGTGCTAGGTAGACCACTTTGCTCTTTTAGCGTGCTATTTAAAAATAGATCTTTTTGCAGATGTTTTGGTGCATAAGATTCGTTAAAATCTACTACAATCACTCCATCATAGCTGATGCCTCTGCTCTCTAGTAGTCCCATTACAGTGATTTTTCCACCGCGACTATCATCAATTTTGAGCGATTTTAATCTATTTAAAAATATCTTATAGACCTCTTTAAACTCATATTTGCTAAAAATATGACTCAAAAATGAAAGCCCTCGTAGCTCTGCATCAAACATCTCCAAAACTTGAGCATCTTCATCTATAAAAAACTCTTTTAAATGCATAAAATCATCAAAATCAAAATTACGATGATATCTCTGTCTAAACCACTCAAATAGTTTTTCATCTATTTTTTTAATGCGATGAGCATTTATGATATCACTATTTTGCATAAATAGCTCTAGCGTCTGCAAGGTTTTAAAGAGCGAGGTGTTAGTATATGATAGACCCATTGCAAAGTTAAAATTTCCCTCTCTATCAAAAAGCTCTAGCGTTTTAGCAAATGACTCATCAGGCAAAACCACCACAATATCTGATGGCGATACTCCACTTAGAGCAAACTGCTCAATTTTAGATTTAATAAATCCTATCTGAGCGAGTCTCGTCTCAAACTCCTCATAGGCAATGGTGCTATTTTGTGAGGTTTTCTCTTTTGAGACTATCTCTTTTGAGCTCAAATTTAGCTCATATCTATATCCACTCTCAAGGCTAAAATCCTCCAGCCTATTTGAGAGTTTTTGGTTAAATCTGCCTATCTCAACAACAATATTTGTCTCTATAGCACTAGAGCACTCTTTTAATATCTCTAACTCATATCTGCTCAAATACCCATCTACATTGATAGTTATTGAGCTAAAATTTGATAAAAAATCTCTATTAATCTCTATATTTTCTGATGAGAAAATCCTATCATTCCATCTATTTTTATCTACTATCTTTTTATATCTAGATTTGATATTTTTTAAAATATTTATATGCTCTTCATACTCTCCATAGATATCTATGCCTAGCAGTTCATCGATATCTACTCTCTCTTGAGCCAACTCTTCTAAAAAGCTAAAAATATATGTGGAGTTTTCGATAAAGCTAAAAAACTCTCTATCGATATCTAATTTGATAAAATTATCAAACTCACAAGACTCATATAGAGCCAGTAGTCTCAAATCGCTATCGGGAGTAAATCTATCATTTTTTAATTCAACTCTAGAGAGAAACTCACCCATTGTGAGCATTGTAGGAAGCAGTAGCTCATCAGACTCTACAACCGCCCTTCTAAGTGCACGAGATGTAGAGTAGATGAGACATTTTTTAATCATTTTGAGCTATTAAAACTCTATATGCATTATTTTTCGTGTATCACTTTTTACATTATAATATCTACTATAGCCATCGATTTCGATTTTGGTTAATATATCCCATCTACCGACTTTGTCTAAATCTGTAGCAACTGTAGTATAGACTCCATCATCTACAGTCTCAACTGTAGTATCTATGCTATATTTTGCACTCTCAGGTCTAGTATATACTATCTCTAGCTTTGCATTATCTACCGCTACGCCATCTTTTGTGGTTATTTTATACTCTAAAACTGAGCCTTTTTCACTTAGCTGAGGCGTTGTGAGGTTTATATCAAATACATTATCAAACTCTATTTGAGCATTGATTATTGAGTTAGCATTATTGTCATAATCTTGATATTTTTGCATACCATAATCAGACATCTCCACAGGATTTTTCATAGCAAATAAAATGGTATTAATCGATAGAGTGATTACACCTAAAATACCTAACGATATGAGTATTGGCCATTTTGTGCCAGGGTTTTTAAATATCATCTTTATCCTTTTTTGTAAAAAACTTCTGTCTTAAGTATACAATAAGAGCCCAAATCATTACACCATAAAAGATTACTCTTAAAATATCGATAAAGATTTTACTGCCACTACCTGCAGCAGTTGATAGCTCGACGCCTCTTGTAGCAGCTAACTGCTCTGCTACATCACTATAGCCATTAAACATTGCGACTGAGTATTTCTCTATTGTCTCTTGACCTTTTGTCTTTTGTGCAAGCACAGGCAATATTGTACCACCACGAGCCGATATCAGCTCGCTCGCTTCATCAAAACTGCGAGCAAACATAACGGCACTAATAACTGAGCCTATAAATGTTGCGTTTGGGCTTAGTACTTGAGCCTTATTAAAATCTTTATATAAAGATTGTGGACGAGCTAAAATATCTACTTGTTGCTTTAGCTCCACAAATGTCATAATAACTGCGGGTTCTTTAATCTCTTGTAGTAGTGATTTTTCAAAATCAGCAATACTCTGATTTTCATCTAAATCTCTAACCATTACTAAATAGAGAGATACTCCACTCTTTTCATATAGCTCAGCACCGATTGAATCGATTTTTTCACTAAATAGTGGATTGTTTACTACTTCATCTTTATATAAAAATTTTGCATTTAGTGTAGAAAATGCCAATGTAATTAATAAAAGGGCGATAAGCCCTCGCAAATTTTGCAAGAGCTATCCTTAACCTATAAATAGGTGATTTGGTGTAAATACCGACCAGAGTGTAATTACTGCTGCAACTACCAATGTCCAAGTTATAATTTTATCCATAATAACTGCCATCGCTTACTCCTTTTTCATATCTACCCAGTGATTAGCATTATCCGTACTAATCATCTTGATATCTTTTTCATTTTCTATTTTATAGAAATTGTCAGCACTCTCTTGTTGTACACCAAGACCCCACACTGTCAATATTGCCAATATGCTTAGTAGTAGTACAGTTGCTATTAGCATTCCAGTGATACCGTCTAATGAAAAAATAGATCTATTTTCCATCTGCTCTCCCTTATTTGCTAATATCAGTTATATAAGCACTAACAGCTTGTACCTGAATATCAGTCAAGTTATTAAATGCTGGCATAGCACCGATTGAGCCTTTTTTACCGTGTGCAAGTACATTTGCTACCAAAGTAGGGTTGTATTCAGAAATACTTGGCCCAGCCATATCTATACCTTTACCATCTTCACCATGACATGATGCACATGTACCAGCAAATACATCCTCACCTGCACCTTTCATACCATTAGCAACATATTTTGCCACTAAATCGATTTCAGCATCAGTGATAAGATCTCCGCTGTTCATATTAAATAGACCATTACGATCTGGCATAGGCATTTCCATACCTAATAGATGGTTATTTGAACCATTTAATATAGCATCTCTAACGCTTGCTTCTTCTAGACGAACTTTTAGATTAGCAGCTTTTCCATCGATACCATCAGCTTGAAGACCATGACATGGAGCACATTGAACCACAAATACAGATTCACCCATCTCAATTAGTCTATCGCTACTCATATTTGCGTGCTCAGCCTCAAACTTTGCATTATGAGCCGCAACATCTTCATTATATTCACCGATTTGTGAATACGCATTTACAGGATAACCTGCTAAAAAATACCAAATTGCCCAAATATTTAGTGCTAAAAATGATACTGCCCAACCAAATGGTAGCTCATTTTTATACTCACCAATACCGTCCCAATTTTCATCAGCTAATTGACCACTAGCTTTATCAGTTTGCATCTGTCTAACATATTTGATTGCAACAAACAGTGTAATAATAGCAATCGATGCAGCACCAAGCAAAGCGATAATATTTACGATGTCATCGCCCATGTCTTTACCAGCAACTACCCAAGTACCAGCAAGCAAAGCAACAACGAAGACAATACCAAATACCATTAACTTATTCATTATGGCTCCTTATTAATTTTATCGTCGTCTTTTACTATCTCTTCGATAGGTTTATCAGAGATATTATCATTTAGAGCAATATTGCCATACTTCTCATAATCTCGTATCCCTTTTTTCTGAGAGCGGTATAGGTGATATATATATCCATACAACACCGCTACCAAAAACGCTGTAAAGAAAAAATATGCATACGCTTGAAGTGTGACAATATCCATTCTCTAAATCCTTATTTTAAACTATTCATATATGCAATGATAGCTACTATCTCTGGGATTTCGCCACGCTCAACTGCATCTTTTACATCTTGATCTTTCATATCTGCTGCGATCAATTTTGCCTCTTCTAGAGCTGCTGCTTTTGCACCATCTAGAGTATCTGCAAGCTCTACAACTTGAGTTCCTCCATCTTTCATAGGAAGCTCTTTGTTATATGGAGTATTAAATACTTTATTAACTGTTACTTGCTCTGCATATGCAGTATCAATATCAGCTAGGTTTTTAAACATCCATCTATATGCTGGCATAATTGAACCTGGAACCACAGCTTGTGGATCTTTCATATGGTTTTCGTGCCAGTCAGTTGTACGATAGTTTCCTACACGCATCAAGTCAGGCCCAGTTCTTTTTGAACCCCACAAGAATGGTCTATCATAAGCATACTCACCACTTAAGCTATAGCTTCCATATCTATCTGTTTCAGATTTAAATGGACGAATTAGCTGTGAGTGACATGCGTTACAACTATTTTTAATATAAACATGACGACCAGCCAGCTCTAGTGTAGAGTATGGCTTAGTCCCAACAAGCGGTTGTGATGCTTGAGCAAAGCTTGGTAGAATCTCTACAAGCCCTGCAAATGCAACCGTTAAAAATACCGCTACTGCAAAAAAGAACGGGTTTTTCTCTAACCAATGAAACATATTTCCCCCTCCTACTTATGCGCCCATAGGTGATGCAGATTGAAGTTCATTCTCATCAACACGGCGACCAGCTGTCATTGTTTTGTACATATTGTACGCCCACATAAATACACCTATTAGATATAGTGTACCACCAACTGCACGGATTGTGAAGTATGGGTGTAGTACTTGAACTGTATCGATGAATGAGTAAGCTAGGTTACCAAACTCATCGTGAGCACGCCACATCATACCTTGTGTAATACCTGCAATCCACATAGATGTAAAATATAGTACAACACCTAATGTTTGAATCCAAAATTGTGTAGTCATAAGTGATTTAGAGTAAATCTCTCTTTTAAATACACGAGGAGCCATATGGAAAAGTGCTGCCATAATCATAAATGCAACCCATCCTAGAACACCATCGTGAACATGCCCAACAATCCAGTCTGTAAAGTGCGCAAGAGCATTAACAGATTTAATAGCTTGGATTGGTCCCTCTAGTGTAGAGAACATATAGAATGTTGAAGCTAAAATCATGAACTTGATTAGCGGAGATGCTGCAACTTGTTGCCACTCACCCTTCATCGTTAGAAGCATATTAATAGCTGAACCCCAAGATGGTAGAATTAGTACTACTGAGAATACTGAACCCATTGTTTGCATCCAGTCTGGAACTGTAGAGTAAAGAAGGTGGTGTCCACCAGCCCACAGATAAACAAACATTAGACCCCAGAAAGATAGAAGCGATAGTTTATATGAGTAAACTGCTTGACCTGACTCTTTTGGTAGAAAGTAGTAAATCATCGCAACGATTGGAACAGTAAAACCAAATGCAACAGCATTGTGACCATACCACCATTGAACCATAGCATCATTTGTACCTGAATACATTGATACTGAGTGATACCAGGCACCAATTCCACCTGAAGCAAAGTATGTTGGTATCTCCATATTGTTAAATACATATAGCATTGCTATACCTAGGAATGTCGCAATATAGTACCATATAGAGATATATAGAGATTTTTCGCGTCTAATACCAATTAGACCAAATATTCCCATACCCCAAATAACCCATACAAGAACAACCATAATATCTATTGGCCACTCAAACTCAGCGTACTCTTTTGAAGTTGTAATACCCATTAGTAGTGAACCTACCACAGCTACAACTACAACTAAGTATAAGTAAAAGTGTAGTTTACCTAGAGTCATCAGAAATTTAGACTCCGCCATAGATACCTTAAGAACTCTCTGCCCTACATAGTACCAAGTAGCCCAGATTCCACTAAGCGTGAAACCAAAAATTACTGAGTCAGTGTGCAAAGGACGAAGACGGCTAAAGTTAGTATACTCTGCTAGCCCCTCACCTAAAATCAAGTTTACACCTGGAAATGCCATTTGCCATGCCAAAATAACACCTATTAGCATCCCGACAATTCCGAGCAACACAGTTGTAAGCATAAACATCTTTGCAACCGTATAATCATACTCTAATGGACGATTATCCATTTACGACCTCCTTAAAGATTCAAAGCATAAGAGCCTCATAGGGCACCGCTAATCTCATTATGATAAATGAAATTAGAGATGCCCTTAATACTTTTGTAACAAAAGTAGGCTATTAAACACTATAATAATAGCAATCCATCTATTTAGGAAATCTTAAATTGTTAAATCTTTTGTATTATTATTTATCTTATTGATTATTTTAAGTTAAAATGAAGTTTGGCGTAGAAAAAAGTAACACTCTCGCCAGATTTAGTGGTGCAAAAGTGTTACACTTTGAATGTTTATACTATTTTGATTGCTCTAAAATCTTTTTTAGCTCATCTTTATCGCTAATTTCTGTTGAAACAACAACTCTTAGGCTCTGGTTATTGCGGATTTGTGTTGTGATAAATCTAGTATCTATATCACAAATCCCCATCTTGTTCTCTCTTTTAAGCAGCTGCGATAGAGACATTGTCGCTCTAAAGTTTGAGTATTTTTCACTATAGTTTCTAGTAAAAATCCCTTTGCAAGCTACAGCTGATGAGCTCATATCCTCATCATTTGCACCACTTACACCCACCTCGCTAAGTGCTAGATTGATAAAGATATCACGGTTTGACTCATCTGATATCATCTCGATGATACCACTAAGTGAGCTATTAAACACTACTACACCTGTATCGGTTTTATTTGCACCAAAACTTTTTGCCTTTATCAGCTCACCACTCTCTAGATAGACCCACGCATCACTCATCATGCTAAACCTCTTTTTATTAGCTCGTCTTTGTATAGTTTTTCATAGATAATCTCAAACTCATCACTACCTGCTACTAGGTCGCGTTTATATGATTTTATCTTTTTATAAACCTCATTTTCTATTTCGCTATTATCAGCTATAGATTTTGTTATCGCATCAAATATAGTGTTTTTGATTCGATTTTCATTGATATCATAATGAATCAAATCCTCTTCATATAGCTCATCTAAAATCTGGTGTGCTATATCAGAGTATCTCTCTTCATATGAGAGTATTACCCCAAACTCTGGTGCTAATTTCTTTTTGATCATAAAAAATAGTTGTCTCTCATCAGCTAGATAGAAATCTATCTGCTCTTCGTTTGCATCTACTATCTCTTTTACTTTCTCTTCTAGTGCTAGCTCTTTTTTTATATTTTTTATAATGACATCTTCTGCCTCTTTTGAGACTGGCTCTAACCCTTTTGTCATTGTAACTAGACCGCTACGACTCAGCTCTATGGCAATCCTAGAGGCTATGTGTGGTACATGTGATAGAGATATCTTCATCCTCGCCACCCTAAATAAATTTTAGTGATTATACTAAACTCTACCACAAATCACCCTTATAAAATATCTACGCTACTCTTTGTACTCTGGAATTTCACGCAATTTTGCTGTAACCTTGGAGCCAACTTTTGGATCCATTTTTGATAATATTTGCCCGACAACTTTGCTATTTAGCGTGCTTAATATCTCTGATGCCTCATCGATACTCATATTTGATAATATTGATGCGGCTGAAGCTGGCTTCATCTTTGCGTATGTTTGAGCTACTTTGGATGCCTTTAGCCCTTTTATCTCTTCTAGTATCTTTTTATTCTCTGCTAATATCTTTTTAACAGAGCTCTCTTTTGCTCTAATTTCTGCTAATTTTTTATCTACTGTGGCATCTTTGCCTGCTATAGCACTCTCTTTTTTACGCAAAAGCTCCTGTGTGGCTCGCTTTAGCGACTCTAGGGATTGTCTCTCTTCATCTATTCGCTCTAGCTCTTGTAGTAGTTCGCCCTTGCGTGCTTCAAATATTTTACTACACTCATAAGTATTTGTTGCAGGTGCTGATAAAAGTTGTGAAGCAATCAATGCCATCCATAAAATATATCTCATTTTTCGCCCTTTTTATGTATCAATATTCCCACCTCATCTAACATCTTAGACTCTGCTATCTTCTGCTCTTTTATCCACTGCTCTATCTCTTGAAGCTCTAAATAGTTAAACTTCTCATGCTCAACCCTAGCTTTAGTAAAGAGCTCTCGCTCTTTTTCTTGTGCTATTTTAGCATCTTCTAGTAACTGTTGATGATGTGCGATGTTCTGTTTTTGTGCTCTTATAAGACTATTTGTATATAGTAGTTCGCCTGCGGTGCCTGATGTTGGAAGTGTCATCGCATAGAGCTCTTCATAAAGATTGTGTAGTTTACTAGAGATGGATGAGCATCTATTATTAGCCGCCACTAGTGCCTGTTCGGCACTATCTAGTGCTCGTTTTTTGAGTTTTACTAGTGCACTGTAGCGACTCTTTGGCATATCATAATACTATTGTATCGTTTCTATCTGGCGAAGTGGAGACTATAGAAATTTTTGTTTTTGTAAGTTTTTCAATCTCTCTTAGGTACTCTTGGGCAGTTTGTGGTAGTTTATCAAAATCTCTTACGCCCACTGTGCTATCCCAACCCTTGAAGCTTTTATATATAGGTTTTACATTTTCTAAATCTATCGGCACGAAATCTATCTGCTCTCCATTATACTCATATGCTACGCACACTTTTATCTCATCAAAACCATCTAGTACATCTAGTTTCATAATAGCTAGACTATCACAACCATTTATACGGCTTGCGTGTTTACAAGCTACCGCATCAAACCATCCACATCTGCGAGGTCTGCCTGTAGTTGTTCCAAACTCATGTCCAGCTTCTCGCAATCTATCGCCATCACTACCAAAATCCTCTGTAGGAAATGGACCATTACCCACTCTTGTACAGTAAGCTTTTACAATTCCTGTAATCTCGCCTATATCTTTTGGATTTACACCCAGTCCCGTACATGCACCTGCTGATATAGTCGAAGAGCTAGTAACATATGGATATGTTCCATGGTCGATATCTAGCATTGTACCCTGAGCACCCTCAAGCAAAATCTTTTGATTATCATCTATCATTTTCCACGCCATCGTCGTTGTATTTGCGATGTATGGTAGTAGCTCGCTTGCAAAATGCTCTAGCTCGCTGCGTAGCTCACTACTAGATGGCAACTCAATATTTAATGCTTTAAAAATTGCACTATTTTGCTCAAAATACTCCTCTATTTTAGCTAGTAGCGTAGGAATATCACGCAACTCTCCTAGTCTAAAACCAGCTCTAGCAATCTTTTCACTATATGCTGGCCCTATTCCACGACCTGTGGTACCGATAGCTTTATCGCCACGAAGCTTCTCTTTTGCTATATCAATAAGTGAGTGAAATTTTAGTATCATATGAGCTGATTCAGAGACAAACAGCCTTCCAAGCAGATTATCAAACTGCTTCATCTCTTTTATGAGAGCCTCTGGCGATACAACTACACCATTTCCAATAATATTTATCGCTTTTGGATTTAATACACCCGATGGGATAAGGTGTAGTGCATAAGTGACGCCATCTACAACTATCGTATGACCCGCATTGTGACCGCCTTGATATCTAGCAACACAATCATATTTTTGTGCGAGCATATCTACTATTTTACCCTTGCCCTCATCGCCCCACTGAATACCTACAATCAAATCTGCTTTCATTAACTAACCTCTTATTTTGATAATGCTTCTATCAAAGCATCTGTATATATTGCAAAACCAACACAAACACTATCTTCGTTTTTGTATCTTCCGCCCATAACGAAGCGTTTGTTATCATCTATAAATCTAAAAAAAAGCTCATCATAATAGAGCATTTTAGCATAATAAAGTGGAGCTACCACTAGGCGTGGATATTTAATCTCCGCACATAGCTCTTTTATCTTTAGTAGCTCAACCCTAATCTCATCTGGAACGATTGTGGCAACCTCATCAATCTCATCAACTCGCTCTAGATAGACCAATCTATTTAACCACTCTATCTTTAGTGATAGAAATTTCTCAATATTAATATGTCTAAAATCGCTCAAATCTAAATCTAACATTTTAGATAAAATGCGAGGAATATTTATATTTGATATTTGTAGCAGAGGTGCAACCTCTAAGCTATTTAGTATCTCAATTGATTGCTCTAGCACAAGTGCCAAATCATCCTCATCTATAACCTCTGCACCTATTTGATACTGCTCTTGTGATGGGTATGTATATACAGGCTGAATATAGAACCATTTTTTATGCTCCGTGCTACCGCCGAGTCGTTTATTTACTATCCGCACCACATCTATAGTTGTATCAGCTCGCAGGCTCATAGAGCGATTATCCGCATCACTAATATGTATAAGCTCTCGCTCATCATTTACGCTTAGATGCTGATGAAAAGAAAATAGCGGAGTGATAATCTCCTCAAACCCAACACCATCTAAAATTTCGCTCGCAACCGACTCTATATGGCGTTTGATTTTAGCAGATGTCGAAAAATATAATTTAGAACCCTCTGGTATTTCGTGCTCAAAAATCATTATTTAGTTAATCCAAAATATATTTCATTAAAAACTCTATTTGCAGCTCCATCATATGTTCTGCGACCTAGTTTATCTAGTGCTAACTCTACGCTATTAACAGCCCAAGCAGCCTCATATACGCTTATAAGCCCCATATGATTTATTCTAAAAATAAGCTCTTTTATATGATCTTGCCCACCTGCTACATTGACGCCAAACTCTTTTTTAAGCAGACTTCTAATCTCTTTTGCGTTTGCATCATCTATGGTAGTCATCGCATCTGCAGGGCGTGCTGGGTAGATATGTAGCCCTATCGCTTCTAGTGCCACTCTGGTTGCTTTTGCTCTAGTTGCCGTATCGCTATAGAGCTTCTCTAATCCGCCTTCGTTTTTAATCCGTTTTAATATATCAGCTAACCCTATAACAAGCGTCGTTGCTGCTGTATATGCAGTAGTATTTTTTCGCTGATTTTTTATCTCTGAAGCGAGGTTAAAATAATAACCCTTTCCGCTACCGATTTTCTCTATCGCACGATGTGATAACCCTAGCAGTGCAAGCCCTGGTGGAAGCATTAGAGCTTTTTGGCTACCTGAAATCAAACAATCGATATTTGTAGTATCGATTTTTTCCACTCCAACAGCAGTGATACCATCAGCTATAACCATAATATCACTATTAAACTCTTTGACCGCTTTTGCAATCTCCTCTACACTGTGGCGAAGCCCACCTGCACTCTCACACACCTGAATAGCTATCGCATCTATATCACTGTTTGATTTTAGAGCCTCTAACACTTCATCTACACTAGCTGGAGTGTTCCACTCATTTTTTATCTCAACATTTGCTATATTATAAGCCCCTGCGATACGACCAAATCGCTCTCCAAATTTACCTGAATTAATAGAGAGTAGTTTTTTATGAGCTAGATTAAGAACCGCCGCCTCCATCGCACCTGTGCCTGATGATGCAAGCATCAGCACCTCATCCATACCAAAAAGCTCAAATAGTAGCTCTCTAGTCTCTGCAAAAATCGCTTCAAACTCTGGGGTTCTATGGTGGATAGTCTCACCTGACATCGCTACACGCACAGACTCTGGTACTGGTGTAGGTCCTGGGGTAAAAAGTAGCATTTTATAACCTCGTAATTATTGGGTAAAGTTAGAGGATTTTACCCAATTTGAGGTAAGAGAAGGTTTAAAATTATCCAAATAACTTTTTAAAGAGCGATTTAAATCCGCTCTCGTGAACTGCTAGATCTTTTATATAGTTATCATAAGTGGTTTGTTTAGCATCCAAAAAGCCATTTAAAAATCCAATAGATGCATCTAGCCCATTTGTCTGCTCGATATCCACCAAATCTCTATAGAGTTTTGTTACCTCATCTATTACATGATCAGGGGCAAGCTGTCTATATGCCACATATCCGACAATATTTCCATCTGTTGGATGATGGCGAATATCAAATTTAGTCGTAACCCAGTAATGATCTCCATTTTTAGCTAGGTTTTTCACAACAGCATAGATATCATTTCCGCCTTGAATCCTATCCCACATCAATTTAAATATCGCCCGTGGCATATCAGGATGGCGTATAAAATTGTGCGGTTTTCCTATGAGTTCTGTCTGTGTATATCCAGAAATCTCACAAAAATCATGATTTACATACTCAATAATACCCTTTGTATTTGTACGGCTCACAATCATTGTACTAGGGGTATACTTGACCGCTTTTTGAGTTGGTGTTGGCTTCATTATAATTCATCCTTTCACAGCTACAAATATAAACGCTATTAATAAATTTAAACATTTATCTTATTTGAAAAACAAATTTATCATCATTTATCTTATATATAGATTAAAGCTATATTTGCTACAAATATATTTTTGCTACGCTATAATACAAAACTATAATTATAAAGATAACAGATGAATATACTTGACTCAATCATTCTAGGCATCATAGAGGGCGTTACAGAGTTTTTGCCCATCTCCTCTACAGGTCATCTTATAATAGCCAGTGATATGCTAGGGCTAGAGCAAAACAATATGACAACTGCATTTGAAATTATTATACAATTTGCTGCGATACTGGCTGTAATATTTAACTATAGAGATAAATTTCATCCATCAAAAATAGAGCTATGGAAAAAAATCACCCTAGCATTTATCCCTATAGGTGCCATAGGCTATATATTTTCAGATTTTATAAAATCGATATTTGAGCCTACTATTGTAGCTATTATGTTTATAGTAGGTGGTGTGATATTTCTAATCGTTGAGAGGTACTACAGTGAAGATGAGAAAAAAATCACAGATGTGGAGGATATAACATATAGGCAATCTCTGCTTATTGGATTAGCTCAAATCACAGCCCTCATTCCAGGAACTAGCCGAGCAGGTGCTACAATTATCGGTGCGATGCTTGTGGGACTTAGTCGCAAAGCTAGCGCGGAGTTCTCATTTTTACTAGCACTACCTGTGATGGGTGCGGTTACCGCTTATGATCTGCTCAAACACTATAATGAGTTTCTTGGCTCAAATATGACTGTCTTAGCAGTTGGATTTATCACATCTTTTATCGTAGCTTATATCTCTATGCGTCTATTTATCGGCTTTTTAGAGAAATTTACATTTGTAGGTTTTGGTATCTATAGAATAGTAATTGGAATAATCCTACTCGCCTTTTTTATAAAGTGATAATAAAATTTTAACTAATTTTAGTGCCTTTGATCTATGAGATAGCTCATTTTTCACACTATCATCTAGCTCTGCTAGAGTAAGCTCAAATCCATCTGGTATAAACATCGGATCATATCCAAAACCATTGCTGCCTCTGGTTTGTGATATAGCCACTCCATGCATCCAACCATGGACACATCTCACGCCATCTCTATCAACAATAGCTATTGCAGCTGTATAGTGTGCATTTGAGCTTGAGATGCCACGAGCCTTTAGCTCATCGACCGCTTTATATAGATTATCCTTATCGCTCGCACTCTCACCAGCGTATCTAGCACTATATATCCCTGGTTTTCCACCAAGAGCATCTATACTAATACCACTATCATCTGCTAACACTACAGCGTCGCTATCATTTAGTGCCTCATAGACTGCTTTTGCCTTTATGATTGCATTATCTTTAAATGTATCGCCATCTTCGATTATAGGAAACTCATCTATAATCTCGCTATATGTCACCACCTCAAAATCATGCAGTAGCTCTTTTATCTCTTTTACTTTGCCTTTGTTTGATGTTGCAAGTACTATTTTCATCGGTTTCCTTAGGTCTATCTTAGTGCAAATAGCTCTTTAGTGTAGCTAAATTAAATTGTAATATAATTATGCAATTTTATCTTATTAAAGGTTTTATGGTGTTTAAGAGCGTTTTGCCACTTTCAGCGATACTTTCGCTTCGTTTTTTTGGACTATTTTTAGTCTTGCCAGTGCTTGGTGCGTATGCATTAGAGCTTGATGGAGCTACTCCATTTTTAATAGGTGTAATCGTCGGAGGCTATGCACTCACACAGGCGATTTTTCAGGTGCCATTTGGAACTATGAGTGATAAAATAGGTCGTAAACCTACGCTACTTGTGGGGCTACTGATATTTTTAGTAGGCTCTATTGTGTGTGCCATTAGTAGTGATATATATACACTGATGATTGGGCGATTTTTACAAGGCGTTGGTGCAATTGGTGCTGTAATTCCAGCGATGATTAGCGATTTAGTAAGCGAAGAGAGCAGAGGAAAAGCGATGGCACTAATGGGTGGCAGTATCGCTATTAGCTTTGCTGCTGCTATGGCTCTTGGACCTGTTATCGCTGCAAAAGGTGGGCTATCAATACTGTTTTGGATTACTGCAGTTTTAGCTATCTTATCGATGATAATACTTTTTACAAAAGTACCAACCCCTCCAAAAATTAGCCATATTTATCACTCTAGTACAACTACAAAAGATATACTAAGCGATAAAAATCTACTAAATATGATAATCATAAATGGTATGCAAAAGGGGTTAATGACAATCGCTTTTGTACTGATTCCGGTAGTGCTAACCCAAAGTGAATATGGGTTTAATTGGGAAAAATCTGAGCTATGGAAAATCTACATCCCAGCATTAGTAGCAGGGCTTATAGCGATGGGACCAGCAGCTGTATTTGGAGAGAAATATAACAAACCTCGTGAGATATTTTTAGGCTCGATTGTGCTATTTTTAGCCTCATTTGCGATGATGGGCTTTAGCTCAAGTTCGTGGGTGTTTGTTATAGGCGGGGTGTTTTTCTTTATGGCATTTAATATGATGGAGCCACTAGTTCAATCTATGATATCTAAATTTGCAAAAGTCCACCAAAAAGGAGCTGCACTAGGAATAGCAAATGGTTTTGCATATTTGATGACCTTTATCGGTGGTATTATTGCAGGACTTGCATTAGAGTTCTCTACACTACACAACCTCACAATAGCACTAGTAATTGTGAGTGCAATCTGGCTAATCTGGACATTTAAGATGTCAAATCCACTGCGTTATGCACATCTATATGTAGATAAAAATGAAGTTGATATGGATAAATTAAAAGCTCTAGAGAGTGAGCATATCGCAGAGTGGTATATAAATGAGACTGAAAATGTAGTTGCTATAAAATATCAAAAAGAGATGTTTGAGGCAGATGAGCTAAAAGCTAAAATCTGTTAGAGTTTTATAACTCTAACACCCTCACCTGCATTTTTATCCTCGCCCATCATTAGTGCACAATCTCCTAGCATATTTGTCAAAATCGCTGAAGTTCCACTCTTTTTGCCATCAAAATCTACATAATATCTACCATCGCTAAAAGTGAGATTACACGCATGAAACTCTCTTTTTTTAGTTGGTTTTTTAAATGGTGCCTTTAGGGTCGCATCTATAATCTCATAACTCTTTTTACGCCCTAACATCTTTGAGATGAGTGGCACAACATATAGTATAAATGTTACAGTAGATGAGTATGCAAACCCTGGAAGTGCTACTATAAATTTATCATCTTTTTGTGCTAACATAATATGCTGACCTGGTTTGATATTTACACCCTTAAAAATCACCTCAAAACCTAACTCTGGAATGATATCTTTGACAAAATCAAAATCGCCCACGCTCACGCCACCGCTACTAACGACTATATCAGAGCTCTCTATGGCACTTTGAAATCTATGTAGTATCATCTCTTTACTATCGCCCACTATACCCATCTGCAGAGCCTCCGCTCCATAGGTCGTAGCTAGTGCTTGGAGTGTGTAGCTGTTGGAGCTGCGAATCTCTCCACTATGTGATGATGGCTCACCGATATCTAGTAGCTCACTACCTGTAGCGATTATAGAGACTCTAGGTTTTTGTGCAACATCAACCATCACACGATTTAGCCCAGCCATTACGCCAATCTCAGCATACCCTATCGCTGAGCCACCAGCAATAAGCCTCTCACCCGCCATATAGCTCTCGCCGATATCTCGCACAGCGTACCCACGACTTATACTCTCATTTATAACTATATAGCCATCTTTTACACTCACAAACTCTATAGGCACTAGCGTATCAGCACCCTCTGGCATCAGTGAGCCTGTAAATGTTTTAATCGCCTCGCCCTCAGATATAGCAAATCTCTCATCGCTTCCTGCTGGATTTATCGCTGAAATCTTTAGCTTTTCATATCTATCTATATCATCAAATCTAATAGCATAGCCATCCATAGCCGACATAGGCGATGATGGATAGCTCTCATGTGCTATGATATCACCATACAGCACCCGCCCTAGCGTATCTGATAAAAATAGCTTTTCGCCTCTAGTTTTTACATCTAAAGACTCTAAAATAGATATCGACTCCTCAAAACTCATCATGCGAGTATCCCCGCACCTGCGAGTTTGCTAGATCTATCTGCTGCGTAAACTCGCTCGCCACCGATGATATCATATTTCCATATTGGTGCATTTTGTTTAAAATCCTCTACATACTCATCTAGTAGCTCTAGTGCGACACGCCTTTTAGGTGAATATACAGCCGCTATATATGAGCTTTGATGCAGCATCACATCGCCACGACTATGAGCCATCTTTATAGTCGCACCCACCGCTTTTGCTCTAGTGAGCCAATCATAAAACCAACTATGTAGTATAGGCTCATAGATATCAAAACTAAGCCCCTCGATAGAGTTCTCATCTCTTACAGTCCCTGTAAATGTTGCGTAGGCTCCATAGTTATTGCCTAACTCTGCCTTATACCAACGAGAAAGAATCTCACCAACATCCAATGCACCATCATATAGCTCAACCATCATCCACCACACACAGGAGGAAGTAGCGAGATTTTATCTCCATCACAAAGTGTGCAATCTGCTTTTGAGACTAGCTTATCATTTACCGCAACTGCTGAACTCTCTAGCCACTTACTAGCCTCAACATCATCTTTTAAAATCTCTGCCAACTCTTGCAGATTAGTTATATCTAGCTCTAGTGGCTCTTTATTTATAGGCCCTAAAAACTCTACTCTTACCATAATTCACCTCTTTATTATCAAAAAATTATATCAAAATAGTATTAATATTAAAGTTGTATAATACCCTCACTAATTTAAAAGGTGCTTTTTTTGATTTTTGGTAAAATCGACTACCTAAACCTACTGCCATTTGATATTTTTATAAAACGATATGCTCGCTCTAGCCGTTTTAAGCAGACTCTACACTACAAAAGAGGTGTTCCATCTGCACTAAATAGAGCATTTGCATCTAGAAACATAGATGCCGCATTTATCTCTAGCATCACCGCACAAAAGTGCAAACATTTTGGTATCGGCATAGTGGCTAAAAAAGAGGTTTTAAGCGTTCTTGCCATCCCATCAGATAGCTACAAAAAAGATAGCGAATCTGCCACATCAAACCTACTAGCACAAGTGTTAGATATCGATGCAGAGGTGATAATAGGCGATAAAGCACTGCAGTATTACTATAGAGGTGGTGAACATATTGATCTTGGAAAACTATGGAGTGATAAAACATCGCTTCCATTTGTTTTTGCTCTACTTTGTACACATAATAACAAAGAAGAGATTAAAAAAATCAGCAGAAATTTTAGCAAAAAGAGGATTTTTATCCCCTACTACATCATAAAAAAAGAGTCGCAAAAGAGAGATTTATCGATAGAACAGGTAAAACACTATCTAAAACATATTAGCTATAGCGTCGGCACAAAAGAGCTCAGAGGCTACAAGCGATTTTTACATGAAGCTAAAAACCGCCAAATACTCCCCTCTCTAAGAGAGATTAGGATGGGCAAATAAACCTGTAGCCATGAGCGTGGATGAATAATTATAGATTATAAAAAAAATCCAGCATTTCATTTTATATTTTTTACCACTATAGGGCTAATATTTTTACCGCTATACTATATAAAATCTTAAAATATTTAATATTACACCCTATAGGGCTAATATTTTTACCACTATAATATATAAAAATATAAGCATAACTAGGAGGTAGCTACTTAATTATTGGCAAAATCTAAAAATGCTTCAACTCGCTTTTTAACTTCATTATATCCAACTGATGCCATAACAACATCAAGCCCTGGTCCACCGAGCTTGCCTAGCAGTGCTAATCGCAGAGGTTGTCCGATTTTACCAAATCCGATTTGCATTTTTTCAACAACTCTATCCATCGCAGAGTGAAACTCACTCGCACTCTTATAATCACTACTTAATTCGCCTAAAAAGCTCTCTAATATCTCTATAGAATCGCTCTTTATCGCTTTTTTAACTGCTGCTTCATCATAGCTCGTAGGTGTGGTTTTTATCTCTGATATTTGAGTAGCAAAATCAACTAGCGTTTTAGAACGCTCTTTTATCGCATCAAAGAGCACCTCGTCCATCTCGCTGATACCGTGATATTTTAGTAGCTCAAATAGTTTCTCATTTGTAGTATTTTTAATATAGTGAGCATTTAACCAATCAAGCTTATCTGTATTGTATACTGATGCTGAGCGGTTTATATCGCTTGGATTAAATAGCTCTATCATCTCACTCATCGAAAAAACCTCTTGGTCTTTATGGCTCCACCCTAGACGCACCAGAAAATTTAGCAGGGCTTCTGGCAAATAACCTAAATCTTTATATGCCATAACATCTGTTGCACCATCTCGTTTTGAGAGCTTTTTACCCTCGCTATTGTGTATCATCGGCACATGAAAAAATCGTGGAATATTAAATCCTAGTGCATTATAGACCACTATCTGTTTTGGTGTATTTGAGAGGTGATCATCTCCTCTAATAACATCAGTCACACCCATCAGTGCATCATCAACCGCCACCACAAAATTATATGTAGGAGTACCATCGGCTCTTAGGATTACAAAATCATCTAGCATATCAGATACATTAAAATCGATTTTGCCCTTTATCCCATCATCTACAGTAACTATCCCATCAAGTGGCGATTTTATACGGATAACCGCCTCTCTATCTTCTGGCGGAGTGCCCGTAAAATCTCTATATCTATTATCATATTTAGCTCTCTCTTTTGCAGCCATTTGAGATTCACGCAGTACATCTAGCTCCTCTTTGGACATATAACATCTATATGCTTTGCCCTCATCTAATAGCTTGTTTGCATACTCTTGATAAATCGCCAAACGAGATGATTGATACTCAATCTCTCCATCATGCTCTAATCCTACCCATTTAAACGCATCTACTATCGCTTTTGCCGCAGCTTCATCATTGCGACTAAAGTCGGTATCCTCTATACGCAGTAAAAATTTACCACCATTTTTTCTAGCCCATAGATAACTTAGCAGTGCTGTACGAAGCCCCCCGATGTGTAGATATCCCGTCGGACTAGGGGCAAATCGTGTAACTATCATTATATTCCTTTAAAACAACTATCAAATTTTAGTTAAGCGTTTGTTAAAAAAGGGTAAAATAGGCAACTTTATTTTTTGGAGAAGATATGAGATCTCTAATATTAGCAGCACTGCTATCATCATTTGCTATTTCAGCTGAGATTGGCGGGGTGGCGATACTAGTTAAAAATAGCCCCATCACAATGTATGAGATAGAGCAAGAGTCAAAAATCAGTGGCGAAAATGTAAACAAAAGTGCCGATGCACTAATACGAAAAAAATTAGAATCACTAGAGGCAAAAGAGCGAAAAATCAGCGTAAGCAGTGCTGAGATAGATAGCGAAATAGAGTTAATGGCATCTCAAAACTCTCTATCAATCCAGCAGTACAAACAAGCGATGAAAGAGGTTCGAGGACTTGGTGAGAGTGAGCTAAAAGAGTATATAAAAGATAGTATAACATCTCAAAAGCTCTACTCATCTATAGCATTTTCTAAAATGAGTGAGCCAAGCCAAGAGGAGCTAGAGGAGTATTATGAGCTTCATCTAGATGAGTTCTCTAAAGCAGAGAGCTTTGATGTGAGCGTATATAGTACAGACTCACAAGAGCGACTGCTAGAGCAGGTACAAAATCCGATGCACCATTTTGAAAACATTATGATATCAGAAGATAGTATAAGTGCATCATCTATAAATCCAGAGCTAGCATATCTGCTAAATAAGACTCCAGAGCAAAGCTTTAGTCAAATACTACCTCATCCACAAGGTGGATTTATCACATTTTTTGTTAAAAATAAAAATGGCGTAATCACAGATAACCTAGAGAGTGCAAAACCTCTAATCAAAAATGCGATTATTAACGAAAAGAGAAATCAGGTTTTAAATGACTATTTTACGAGATTAAGATTAGAAGCGGATATAAAGATAGTGAGACTACCAAAACTATAATGGCTTAGCCACTATAGTTTTCTAGATATTTTGTATCAAAATTATTATTTATAAAATCTGGATTTTCCATCATTTTTATGTGAAATGGAATTGTTGTTTTTATCCCAGTTATAACAAATTCACTTAGTGCTCTATGCATTCTAGCGATAGCATCAGCTCTATCATCTCCATAAACGATTAGTTTTCCAATCATAGAATCATAAGTAGGTGGAACTATATAGTTTGCATGTGCGTGAGTATCTAGACGAACATTGCGACCGCCAGGGGCAATCCACTGTGTAATTTTTCCAGGCGATGGTAAAAATCTCACAGGATCTTCAGCGGTAATACGACACTCTATTGAGTGACCCTTTAGCTTGATACTATCTTGTGATGGCAGATGCTCGCCCTCTGCCACGCGTATCATAAGCTCGATAATATCTACGCCACTTACCATTTCAGATACACAATGCTCTACCTGCAATCTCGTATTCATCTCCATAAAATAGAAGTTTTTATCAGCATCTAGCAGATACTCAAATGTCCCAGCACCCTCATATTTTATATGTTTTGTAGCTCTAACAGCCGATGCGTGAAGCTCTGCTCTAATCTCTGGGGTTAGTGCGATAGCGGGTGACTCTTCGATTAGCTTTTGATGACGACGCTGCATTGAGCAATCTCTCTCACCGATATGAAGCACATTTCCATGGCTATCAGCGATTACTTGCACCTCAATATGGCGAGGATTTTTAATAAATTTCTCCATATATATAGTGCCATCACCAAACGCACCTATCGCCTCAGCCTCTGCTGCTAAAAATGCATTTTCGATATAGCTCTCATCCTCTACCACACGCATACCGCGACCGCCGCCGCCAGCTGCTGCTTTTAGTATAATAGGATAGCCTACCTCTATGGCTCTTTTTTTAGCATCAGTTGTATCTTTAATAGCTCCATCAGAACCAGGAATAACAGGCACGCCTGCTTCTATCATTACATCTTTTGCTTTTGATTTATCTGACATCATGACCATAACATCAGCTGTAGGACCTATGAATTTGATATTATGGTGCGTACAAATCTCTACAAAGTTTTGATTTTCACTCAAAAATCCATACCCTGGGAAAATAGCATCACATTTACTTATCTCAGCTGCAGTTATAATTGCAGGGATATTTAGATAACTCTTTGCACTTGGCCCATCACCTATACAGATAGCAGCATCCGCAAACTGTAGATATGAGGCATCTTTATCAGCAGTTGAATATACAGCAACAGCCTCTTTGCCCATCTCTTTTATGGTTCTAATAGCTCGCAGTGCTATCTCGCCACGATTGGCGACCAAAATCCTCTTTATCTCTGCCATGGCTTATAGCTTTTTAACAGAAAATAGTGGCATATCATACTCTACCGACTGTGCATCAGAGACTAAAACATCTAAAATCTCACAATCAAACTCAGCTTCAAGCTCATTCATAATCTTCATAGCCTCTAGGATACAAAGAACTTGACCTTTTTTAACCTTATCACCTTTTTTTACAAAAACTGGCGAATCTGGAGATGGAGATGCATAAAATGTCCCTACCATTGGCGAAAGTATCGCATCGCCACTAACTACAGCAGTTGGTGCTGGTGCAACCTCAATCGCAGTGGCTACTGGTGTAGCAGCTACCGCAGTAGCCACTGGTGCAGTAGCAGCTACCGCCACTGTGCCTGTATTTTTTTCAAGTTTAATAGAAAAAGCTTCCGAAGATATTTTTAATTTTGATAGTGAGCTTGAGTCAAACTCTTGAATTAGTGCTTTTATTTGTTTGATGTCCATAGTGAAAAAATCTCCTAAATTAGGGTTATAAGCGTATATAAAACTCTATTGAATTTCAGATATGCCCTCAAAATATTGTGCTATACTACCATAAAAATAATAAAGAATGGATAGAAAATGGGTCTAAAAAGCGACAAATGGATTAGAATGATGGCAAACGAACACCAGATGATTACACCATTTTGCGAGGGTCAAGTAGGCGTAGGTGTCGTTAGCTACGGACTTAGCTCATATGGTTATGATATCAGAGTTACCGATGAATTTAAAATTTTTACCAACCTAAACTCTACAGTAGTTGATCCAAAACAGTTTGATGATATGAATGTGGTCGATTTCAAAGGCGATGTCTGTATCGTTCCGCCAAACTCTTTTGCACTAGCTAGGACTGTGGAGTATTTTAAAATACCCCGCGATGTACTAGCTATCTGTCTAGGCAAATCAACATATGCTAGATGTGGAATTATCGTAAATGTTACCCCATTTGAGCCAGAGTTTGAGGGGCATATCACAATTGAGATATCAAACACCACGCCACTTCCTGCAAAAATCTATGCAAATGAAGGGATTGCACAGGTGCTATTTTTACAAGGCGATGAAATGTGCGAGGCATCATATAAAGATAGAAATGGAAAATATCAAGGTCAAGAGGGCATCACACTTCCACGAATTTTAAAATAAAATTGGTATAATTATAAAAATCTATTTACAAAAGGAACCACGATGCTACACGAATACCGTGATATCATTACTATGATGAAAGAAGATGGTGCAGCAAATGCACACTTTCTAAAAATTTTCGATCGCCATAATGAGCTAGATCAAGAGATTATCAATGCAGAAAACAATCAAATCATTAAAACTGATGTTGAAATCGATATTATGAAAAAAGAGAAGCTTCGCCTAAAAGATGAAGCTTATGGACTTATTTTAGCATATAAAAAAGAGAAAAATCTCTAAAATCCTCTAGAGCCTTTTGGCTCTTTTAAATCTTTCGCTATAATTAACAATAATCTTTACTTTTTATATATTATTTGGGTATTATTTAACTACATCTAAGTGCGGAGAAAAAATATGGTTAGCAAAGCCTCCTATGTTGCTTTAGCAAAATTTGGAAAAACACTTCTAGACAAACGCCCTACACTTCCAGAGGGTCTTCCTATGATATCAGAGTATGCCAAAGAGGCGACTGGTGCTGATAGATGCTCGATTTTCATCTATAATCCAAAGATACAGATGCTGTGGACAACACTCGCTGATGGAATTGAAAAGATTATGGTTCACAAAGATGATGGAATCGTAGGTCAAACTCTAAAAGAGGCAAAACCAATTATCGTAAATGACCCATATGAAAATGAGCATTTTTTACACCGCATAGACAACAAAACAGGATTTGTCACAAAAAATTTAGCATCAATCCCGATTTTTGATTCTAATAGAAAAATAATTGGTGTTTTTCAACTATTAAATAAACCAGATGGCTTCAATAATGATGATGCAAAATTTATGATATTTTTTGCCCATTTTATCAGTAGTTATCTAGAACTAGCCGCCTTGTTTGATGATGACGCCACAATATTAGCAAAAGGGGTTGATTAATTATGAGTATGCAAATCTATCAAAATATAGCTGAGTTTGGTAAAAAACTAGCCTCACTTCAAGATATAGATGAGGCTCTTCCTATCATCTCTGAAGAGGCGAAATCTATCGCAAATGCAGAGAGATGCTCTATCTTTATCGTAGATACAAATAGCAATATGCTATGGAGCAAACATAGCGATGGCATCGGTAAAATCGCAATATCTGCTGATTCTGGCGTCGTAGGGAATACCGTTAAAACAAAAAAATCACAAGTTATAAATGATCCATATAGTGACCCAAACTTTCTATCTAAAATCGATGAGAAGAGTGGTTTTGTAACGCGAAATATCCTCACTGTTCCTATATATGATTCAAAACAGTCAATTATCGGGGTTATTCAGCTATTAAACAAACAAAGTGGTGATTTTAGCGACTCTGATGAGGGGGTTATGAGTTTTTTTGCCAACTATATTAGTGGGACTCTAGAGCTGGTTTTAATACTTAATAAAAATTAGGCTACATCGCTCTCTAGAGCACTCTCTTTGTAAGCCTCTATGCCACTATTTTTCTCTCTTAGCTCTTTTGATATCTCAAGCGAAGCTTTCATCTCCATCATAGCAGCAGTTGCTGCGACTCTATAATCAGTAGGACTAGGATCAGCTGGTGCCATCGCCGCAGCTACAATCTGTCTAGCTTTTTGCACTGTCTCCTCAGGCGTATTTGCCTCACTCGTATCGATTGGAACCTCGCCAGCTACGGCGTACATCTTACCATCTGGCCCTCTAGTATACTCAAAACTAGCACCGCCTATAACTACATCGCCACCCGCTGCAATATGAGCCGCCTCATGAGCTCTCACATTTGTATCAGTCGCCTCTAGCTCTAGTATAGCTTGCTTTATTGCTGAATCTTCTGCCTCTTGGCTGTGTGGCTTTTTATCCTCATCGCTTTTGCTATAGTAGCTTGAGCTTAGAGCGTTTATCATCATAGCTTTGCGTGCGTCCCATCACAATATGGCTTGTTTGCCGATTTTCCACAGCGACAAATCCACCTATCGCCATCGCTATCTACGCTAAATTTTAGTGGTTTTATATCTGTAGCTCTGTGACTACCATCACACATAGGAAACTTCTCAGAGAGCCCACAGTTACAATAGGCATATTTAATACCCTCTTTGAGAGAAAACTTCTCAGGTGAATTTACAAATTTTACCTGCATCTATTCTCCTTGTAGCGAGATAATTACCCCTTAATTATACCATCTGCCCTTTTTTTGTCAAATTATATCATTTAATTTAAAACTCACATTTTAAGCAAAGCTCAAAATAAATTATATTAATTTGGGGTGTTTTTATAAATCTTTAGCTAGAACAAACATATCGCTATTGTTTGCGACGAAATCCTTGCATCTATCGCAAATTGGGTCATCGCCTTTATATGGATGAGGAGTCCTGCACTCTCTACACATCACAAGTTCATAATGCACCAAAAGCTCTGATCTATCATAGATAATATTTATCAAATCTAGTCCATCGCTTTTGTGGTTTATCGCTTTTGGCTTACAGATATCTATACAGATTTCGCACCCTATACACTTGCCTTGAGAGAAATATATTCCCTGCTTATCACTAGTGGCAAAGAGTGCATCAGTTGGACAAAATTGGATACAATCTCCACAGTTTGTGCAGCTTTGAAAATCGATAGATTTATTAAACCAAATCCCAAGCCCATCTTCAAGCACGCTTTCGTTAATATCTAGCTCTTTTAGAGAATTTTTCAGCAAAACTCTCTTGAGTGGTAGTTTTGTATCTAGCTGTGCATAGTGCAGTGCCGTCACGCTTTCGCTTGGCTCATTTGAGGCTATATTATCTTTTATCTTACTAAAGCCTTTTTTAAAGAGTGCTCTTCTATCACTCTCAACACTCTCATAAACTGCACTAATTTGCTGCTCTGCTCCTATTTTAGAGAGAAAACTATTTGCACTCTCTATTTTGGTTTCGATAGCCTCTTTTATTTTGCTATCTCTATTTAAAACGCACTCATCACAGTGGCTTAAATCGCATTTTAAATCCTCTTTTGATCGCAATGCCATAACCATATAGTGCTCACTATCAAATATACCTAGACACGGCGTAGAGCTCTTACAGGAGAGTATTTGAGGATTTTGAGCGTAGTTTATGCTAAAGCTATTTGGATCAAAAACATCTAGCTCTAGTGCCTCAGTGGGACAGCTACCAACACAGCCACCACACTCTACACAGCTACTAGCATCTAGCTTTATCTTGCCTCGCACTATATCTAGAGAATCTTTTGGACATAGATCGATACAAATCCTGCAATCATTATGGAAATACTCATTTCTCAAACAGCGAGTCGATACTAGCTTAAAATTTGTTGCAGTTTGGATAAAATTGATATTTGCCATCTACGCTCTTTGCTTTAGATACTCATAATCTGATACCAAAAATTCCACTATAAAATCGCTAATATCTCTATAAAATGGAGTCTCTGCCATAGATCTCATACCTATCATATATGGTATTACCCAATGCATAATATGTTTATCCAAAAACTCTAGTTGTGGCTCTTGCTCATTACGATAAATTAGAGTTTGCATAAATGCAAATTCGATAGATAGATGATCTGGTGCCATAATCTCTGTTTGATCCATATTTACCTCAAATCCATTGGTAAAATAAAACGCCATAACAGGATTTTGAAGCCCCACAAGAGTCTCGTTTTTTGCATCAAGCACAAACGACTCAACAGGTTGAGTATTTAAAATATACATACTTGTATAGTCGATATTTAGCTCATCATAGATGGTCTCTATATCATTTGATTGGATATACTCTTTTGTCTTCTCACCTATAATCTCTAACAACTCTACATTGTTTTTAAGATCAGAGATAAAACGACGATCAGCTATTGTGCTCATCACTCGCGATAAAAATGCATATATATATAATCTGTAATCGTTATTCATAAATTTTCCAAAAATATTTAGAGGTGCTAATGCAGTGACCCCGAAGGGTCAAAAAGGTTATAGACAACCTTTAAAGAAAGACTTTTTCGGTGGTGGTGGTGCTTTAAATTCTGTCGCTTTTATAACGCCAGTTTTCTCATCTAGCACACCAGTTACAACAACACCGCTCTTATTCATCCCAAGTCTCATATCTGAGATTTTAAGATTTGCAGTATCTATAACATATGTTTTGCCTGTTGAGTGATCAAAAAGTGCATATTTAACATCTTTTTCAACCACGCCAGCTTCTGATGTTTTAAAACAACCATCACTGCCACAAGCATAATTTTCTAGATAACAATCAGCAAATGCACCCTGAGCAGCACAAGCTGGAGTTGTTAATACTCCCTCAAACTCTTCTGGCTCTGATGCAAACGCACTAGTAAGTAGTAGTGCTGAACATAATAACGCTAACTTTTTCATTATTCTACCTCCGCTTTAAGAGTTTTGAGATACGCAACAACATGCTCGATTGACTCTTCATCTAAATATGTATAGTCAATCATAGTCGATACACGCTTCCCATCCTCTATATTATACCAAGGAGTGTTTACATGAGCATTACGATTATAACCTGGAACTATAACTGCAGTTGGATTTAAGAGTGACTCTCTAAGATAAGCTGCTGTGCTATATCCGCCAACATTTAGTAGTGATGGCCCCATAGTACCTGCTGGCATAGATGTATCTAGTTGGTGACAACCCATACAACCTTGCTCATCAGCTATAGCTTTACCTTTAGCCGCATCACCTTTTAGAGGCTCATTTATCTCAGCCAAAAATGCTGCATTTGGTTTTTGACCCTCTAGATTGATTGCAACCCAATTAGATAGATGTTTTAGACCATTTCTACCCATTTTATCGCCATCCCAAACAGCTATACTAACTGGAACTGTTCCTACATTGTTTGTATATGCATCTTTTAGAGCACGCGATAAAACACCACTCCACTCACTATTTGCATGAGTCATTGAGCTGTTTGATTTTGCAGTAGCATCTTTTATCTCAGTGATTGTTCTAAAGCCCTCACCTACAAATACCTTATCATAGCTTTTTTTAGAAGCGTCTGCTACTTTTTTATCAAAATCTGCTAGCTCTTTACCAAAATATGCAGTTTGTTGACGATTTACTTGAGTAGCTACATCACCTTTACCATTTGGCTCATAAAGCTCACTTGTAGCTTTTTGTAGATGAATTACAACAGGGCGACCCTCAGAACCCATACCGATATATGGTAGAGGTGTTGGTTTTTTTGTGCTACCTACAAATTGTACTGCAAATCCATCACTATATGAATCTGTATGCTCTTTGCCTTGTACGCTCTTTGTAGCATCTGCCCATTTAATTAGTAGTGCTATCTCTTTGCCATTATGCACAGCTGCAACTTGTGCTTTTTTAGCCTTATTATCTTTGTTTGCTTCGATTGCTAGTTTATCATTAAACTCTATTGCAGTTTGTGGATATAACTCTATGGCTGAAAACTTTGCATCTTTCCAGATAGATGATGTTGCATCTACCTTATCCAAGCTCCCAGAAACTTTTTTTGCTGTTATATCAGCAGCTAGTGCAGCAGATGCACATAGCCCCAATGAGAGAACTGTACTTAAAATCTTATTCATTAGTTTCCTCCGCTAAATAGTGGTGCTGCACCAGTTGTACTAGTAAACTTACCAGCGATATAACGCGTATCTACTGGTGCTAGAGGATTGCGTTTATTCTCTTTTGCAACTTGTTGGTAGTAGTTGTTATCTAGTCTAAACATATCAGAGTGTTGGTATGCGATTAATATATCCATTAACTCGCTCACGCCTGTCTCTTTTCGTTTTTGCATCTCAGCTTTTAATATACCGATTGCGTTGTGCACTTCTGGTCCAAATAGCTTCTCTAGCTCTTCGATTGGTAATCTTGTAGAGCCCTCGATGATTCTACCATACTCATCAAATTTCGCTGGCGACTCAGTTGGTGGTATATAGTATACATTTGGTTGAGTTCCATAATCAGATCTAAGCCCTAGTGCAACTCTATATTTGTGAACTAGTTTATATACTTGTGACTCTTCATCATCTAAAAACCCTACAAATCTAATACGACCAACACACTGTTGTGCACATGCTGGTGGTAGACCCTGCTCTATACGAGGAAAACATAGGATACATTTTTCTGATTTAGAGATTTTTGGGTTAAAATAGATTTTTTTGTAAGGACACCCTGCGATACAATATCTATAACCTTGACATCTATCTAAATCCACTAGTACTACACCATCTTCTTCTCTTTTGAAGATTGCATCACGAGGACATGCACTCAAACACCCTGGGTTTGTACAATGGTTACAGATACGAGGCAGGTAGAAAAAGTAGTTATCTTGTGGGAAAACTCCAGCACCCTCATCTTCATCCCAGTTTGGTCCCCATGTTGGCGAAACATGCGGTTTAAATGTGTCGTGATCTGCAACACCACCCATCAATGATTCAAAGTTATAATCCCAAGGCACCCCATAGTCTGCCTCTAGATTTGGTATTACACCAGGTTGCAAATCTCCAGCAGCGTCAAATCCGCCGCCTAGATCCATCCAATTTTTTGGATAACCCGCACCTGGGTATGTTTCAACATTGTTCCAATACATATACTCACGACCATTTCTGTTCGTCCATTGTGTTTTACACGCAACAGTACATGTTTGACATCCGATACACTTGTTTAGGTCCATGACCATCGCTAATTGTCTTTTAGACATCAATTACCCCTTAATACTGAACATCTTTTGCTTTTTCAAAATTAACCGCACCATCATAAGCGTACTGGTTACCATCCCACAGACCACCAAATTTTAGGTGACCCCAACCATCAGCCATCTCTAGTAAGTTTAGAGCTGTTGGTACAACCTCGTTATGACCTTTATTTTTCAGATACATATATGGCTCCCAACCGTGCTCTAGTACTAGACCATCTGCTGGTGCTGATGATGATAGTTTTGCCATCGCATAAAACTCTCCAAGAGCGTTAAATATACGAATTGTATCGCCATCAACTATACCTTTTGCCTCAGCAACTTTTCTATTTACTTGAATTGCTGGAACACCTCTTTGTAGTCTTAGAAGTGTACGAGATGTTTTATAGTTAGAGTGGATTGACCATCTAGCGTGAGGCGTCATAAATACATATGGATACTCTTTTGAGTCTGGTCTAATACCCTCCATACCTGTATTTGTTGCTGCACCCATTTTTATAAATATCTCATGGTCTACATAGAATGTTTGGCGACCTGATATAGTTGGAAACGGAGCAAGTTTATATAGATGATCCTCATTAGAGTTAAATGGACGATCAGAATATAGTGGTGATGATGTCGCTGCTTTTTCGTTGATTAATAAGAATCCACCAACTTTATACATCTTCTCAATTGTCCATGGCTCATACTGCTCACATTTTTCAAGTGCCGCTTCAACTGCCATTTTGTCTGTACCTAGATATACCTCACCTAGACCCTCAGACTCTTCATCAGTGTTTGTAAACTCTTTATGAAATTGCGTTAAATCATGATAGCCATCTCTAGCATATCGTTTATGATCTGGAATTTTTGCTTTTGCTACATTTTCTGGGCGATTTGCTAAATCTTCTAGCTTTTTAGCCAAAAATGTAAACATACTCCACTCATCCATCGCTTCGCCAACATTTTTAATGTTTGCTACTGGTTGAGCTAGATTTGTAAATCTGTGATAACCTGGAGATGTTCGCAGGTCATATACCTCATAGTGAGATTTTGCTGGCAGTAGTACATCTGCAAACTGAGCAGCCTCTGACATACGATAATCTACATATGCATAGAATTTTGTTTTACTTAAAAACGCCTCTCTATACTCTCTACCTTTGTTTCTTCTAAATTTAGAGTCTGCAACAATTAGAGCACAATCTGGAATCCACCACGGTTTTGTAGTGTTACCATGTTTTTCTTCCATATTTTTCGTATCATGCTTACCATCTTCTAGTAGTTGTGATAGTACAGCCATATACTCTTTTTTGCTCATACCGTTTTGAGCTCGTTTTACATCCGCATCACTAAAGTATTTATCAAAAGTCTCCATACCATCGCCAAATACGAACTCGCCCACAAACCCTGAACCAAATCTTGGATTATATTTACCTGCAAATCCTGATAGCTCTCCAAGACCACTTAGCGTAAACTCATTTTCAGTGTTTATACCACCATATGGCCCCATACGACCTGTTAGACCACAGATTGATGAGATATTCCAAATAGTCATAACGCCATTGAAATATTTATTTAGCGAGAAACCTGTTGTGATTTCAACTACTTTTGGTAGTGCAATATCACGAGCTAGTTGTCTAGTTGTATCTGGATGAACACCTGTTGTGTCTTTGATAGTTTCTGGTGTAAATTTAGCAGCTGATTTTTTCAGCATCTCAAATGCAGTAGTAACTTCGATAGTTTTACCATTTGCATCTTTGATTTTCCATTTACCCTCTAGTGCTGGGTTGATATTATAATCTTCAAGACGAAGAGTTTTATCACTGCTCCCCATAGTACCAGGCATTAGTGCCATAGAGTTTGTAGCTGTATTCCAGCAGTAGAACTCCTCGGTAAATTTATGTGCATCATCTTCGTTTGTAGCTTTTTCTATATCGCTTCGACGAATCATTTTTTGAGTTTTAACATCTACTAAAAATGGTAAGTCTGTTAATTTTTTCATAAACTCTGGTTTGTATAGTTTCTCATTTAAGATAACATTGATAACACCCATTGCTAGAATATTATCAGAACCAGCTTTTATCGGAATCCAAATATCTGATGATTTTGCAGTTGCATTAAACTCTGGCGTAATAGTGATGATTTTCGCACCATTATATTTGCCTTCCCATACGAAGTGAGCATCTGGAATACGAGAAACAGATGGATTTCCACCCCACATTACAGCAGTATCAACTGTATACATAAAATCCCATGTACAACCAAGGTTACCCTCACCATAAGCGATAGCTGCACCTGAGAACATATCCCCTAGATATGATGATGGATAGATACGAATCGCACCAAGTTGAGTAGAAAATCTTAGAGGTGCACCACGGCGACCCTCTGTAAGTAGTCCTGTACCAGCATGTACCATCAGCTTATCTGGCCCACGCTCTGGGTCTGTTAAACAGTTAAAAATCTCTTGAGAGATTAGCTCTCCTGCCTCATCCCAGCTAATGCGTTTCCATTTACCCTCGCCTCTCTCACCAACTCGTTTCATTGGATAGAGGATTCTATCTTTTTGATACATTACTTGAGAGTGTTGAACACCTTTGTTACATCCACGCGGGTTAAAGTCAGGTATTTTTGCATTGATGACTGGATATCTAGCTGATTGGTTCTCACGAGTGATAACACCATTACTAGACCACACTTCCCATGCACAGTTACCTTGACAGTTTACACAGTGATATGCAAAACCGTGCTCCTCTTTTTTACCATATGTAAAAGAGAACTCATTTCTATACATCTGCTCTGTATAGTTTGTGTTTGGATAGTTCTCTTTTCCATTTTCGATAGACATTACATCTGTTTTAGCAAATAGTGAGCCTTGTGATGCTACTAGTGCTGCCGTCATTCCAGATACTTTTAGAAAGTCACGGCGTTGATTATTCATTACTTTTGTCATATACTCTACCCTTATCTTTTTATCGGAAGGTTCATATCGTTACCCCAAACATCCCAGCTTCCTGTGAAAACTTTGACATTTTTGTAACCTAGCAGTTGTAAAGCTGTGATATGCTCAGAACTTCTACCAGCACCAACATGACAGTACGCATAGATTGTTTTATCTGGAGTAATTCCATAGTTATCATATACTGCTTGTAGCTCTGGGGCTGATCTAAATGATAGCTTTTTATCCGCATCAGAAATTTGTGACCATTCTATAAGCGTAGCACCTGGAACATGTCCACCACGAGCCACATTGTCCATCTTTCTCTCACCAACTATCTCCGCCATACTGCGAGAGTCGATAATCACATATTTAGAATCTTTGCCATTTTTTAAAATATCTTCCATGGCGTGTTTTACTTCTGCTGTGCCAGCAATCACATGCCATTTGATATTTTTTGGATCGATTTTATATTTTTTAGGCTTTAGAACCTCATCACCTTTGACTACTAGTAGTTTTTTCTCTACTTTTGCCATCTTATCAGTGATAGTTTTAATGCTTGCTTCAGCTGTTTTTACAGCTTTTTCTAGAGCTGCTTTGTCAGCATCTTCTTTTTTCAAGCCATCTTTTGCATCTCTTAGATCTTTTCTCGCTGAGCGTAAATCTTGATTTAGTGCATCATACTCTTTTTGAGCAGGATCGATTGCCATAACTGCTGCACGACCACCATTTAGTACTTTTACATTTTTGTGACCAAAACTATCAAAAAACGAATAAACTCCAGTAGCATTTGGGCCTTTAAAGTCATCGTATGCGATAACCATCGTATCATTACTGATACCCTTGCTACCTATAAATTTTTCCGCATCATCTATACATCTATATAGAGGTTCGCATTCCATCTTTCCATCTATTCCCGATATGTGAAGACCGTGTGCATACATCTCTATCGAACCCTTGATGTGTCCTAGCTTGAAGATATCTTCATTATCACCAGATACGAACATCACATTAGGTTTACCTATTAACTTTACTGCTTCTTCAGCTGAGATAAGAATCGAATTATCCTTATACCCATCACTAGCCATCAAGGCTGAGGCAGCTGTTAAAGATGCTGCAACACATAGTGTCTTAAGCAATCTATTCATCCGTGCTCCTTATTTTTCTTGAAATAGTGCACTATCGCACTCTTTGCGGAATAACCAACATTATTATAGATTCGTATGACTTAATCTATAGTAAACATATAGAAAAATTTTATCATTTATTACAATTTGTTACATTTATATCACAAATTTATAGCTTATTAAATCTCTAAGTATTTTCAATTTATCTATATTTAGCTACTCTTCATTATGCTTAGTTAATAAAATTAATTATCTTTGTTTAATCACTTTTTGATAGTATAGCGACACTGATTTTTTCAAAAGGGAATCTATGGATAATATCCAAAATGCAATCGACAACTCTGATACAGAGGCTCTAATAGATATATTAGAAGATAAATCACTACCTATTGATATGGTAGAGAAAATATATAATAATTTTAAAGATAACAAACAAATCGTAGGACAAACAGCGATGAATCTCTCACTACGAACTAGTGTTTATGAGAGAGAAAAAGAGTATAGCGATACGATGGTAAAACTGCTTATTGATATCGCATCAAACCCTGTGGATATGGGGGCTAGATGGGCTGTTGCTAAAAACCCACACACACCTATAGAGGTGCTTCGACATCTAGCAAATGATGATGTAAATCTAGTGCGTGCACTCGTAGCTGCAAACCCATCTACCCCATCAGATGTGCTAGAGAAGTTTTTTAGTGATGAAAAGATTGTTAGAGATGGGCTATCAGGAAATCCAAACACCCCTGCAAAACTGCTAAAAATACTCACAGATGATAATGATAAAATGGTGCGAATGAGGCTGGCTGAAAATCGCTCTGCACCACGAGATATTATCGAGCTACTACTAAAAGATATTGATGCTGATGTGATAAAAGCGGCTGAGGCAAATCTAAAGGATAGAGCGTGAGAAGATTTGATGATAATAAAAGTAGATTCTTCTCTATAGAAAATCACTTTTTAAATACATTTTTCTCAGGTTTATATATAAGTGCTGGGGATTTAATCAATATTGGCAAAAAAAACGATATCGAATTATCGATGCACTCTAGAGAGCTACTCATAAAAGAGCTACTAAATAGTGCTGATAAAAACAGTAATCTAAATAGCGTAATCTCTGCGATGCTAGAGCTGATTGATGAGCGAATAGATGAGCTTCATCGCCTAAGCCTATCCTATCCTGATGCTAGAGAGCCTCTAGCTACGCTTGCTCAAAAATGTGTCGGCTCAAAATCGCTACTAGCTAGAGAGATGAGAGGTGCATATCAGTGAATACAAAAGAGTTATTAGAGTTTATTAAAGCTTTACAATATCCAAACCTAGATAAAACGCTAGAGGAGCTAAAGCTCATCTCTGATGCAAAAGTCTCTGCTAGCGGTGCATCTATAGAGCTAAATACTATCGGCGATGAGTCATATCTACGGGTAAAAGAGCTGCTACTAAAAGAGCTAGAGGGCAAATTTAGCCATCTAGATATCACTAAAAAAGCACTCTCAAAAGATATGAACTATGGCGACACGCAAAGCCCAAATAACCGTGCTCCATATGCTAAAAATATCATCGCGGTAACTAGCGGTAAAGGCGGAGTGGGCAAAACCACAGTGAGTGTAAATCTAGCTATCGCACTGGCACAAAAAGGCTACCGCGTAGGGCTACTAGATGCTGATGTCTATGGCCCAAATGTACCGCGACTTACAAATACTGATTTAGAGCGAATCAAATGGAGTGATGATAACAAAATCATCCCTAGCGAAAACTATGGTATAAAAATAATGTCTGTCGCCCTAACCACCCCAACTACCGATACTCCGCTAGTGTGGCGATCATCTGTGGCGGTCTCTGCACTGATACAGTTTTTAGAGGATGTTGCTTGGGGCGAGCTAGATTTTATGGTGATTGATATGCCACCAGGAACGGGTGATATTCAGCTAACTATGGCTCAAGAGCTTCCGCTAACAGCAGGTGTAATCGTAACTACTCCGCAACTAGTGAGCGTAGATGATGTAAGCCGTGCAATACGAATGTTTCAAGATATAAAAGTACCTATCGGCGGGCTTGTAGAGAATATGAGCTACTTTATCACGCCAGATACAAAAGTGCGATATGATATTTTCGGCACTGGCGGTGCCGATGCACTTTGTGAGCGATATGGGGTTAGGTTGCTAGGCAAAATCCCACTAGAGATGAGCATCCGCAGTGGCAGTGATAATGGCGAACCACCTGTTGCATTAGGTAGCGATGAGCAAAAGAGCTACTACAATAATATAGTAGATAATCTACTCAACTCAATAAAAATCTAAAGCCTCAAAAGTGCGATTATCGCACTGATTAATTTTTATAATAAGCCTCTATATGATATAATCTAACTTATTTTATTAGAGGCATTTTTATGAGCAAACCACAAACAATTACCGAAAAAATATTCTCAGAGCATGTAGGACACGCTGTATATGCGGGCGAAATCATCCGCTCGCCTATCGATATGGTTATAGGAAACGATATCACAACTCCTATATCTATAAAAGCATTTGAAGATAGCGGTGCTACAAAACTAGCAAATCCAGATGGTTTTTCTATCGTCTTAGATCACTTTATCCCCGCAAAAGATATAGCAAGTGCAAACCAAGCACGAATCAGTCGTGATTTTGCTAAAAAGCACAATATGAAGCACTTTTTCGATGAGAAAGATATGGGCATCGAGCACGCACTACTACCTGAAAAGGGTCTTGTAGTTCCAGGAGATGTCATCATCGGTGCAGATAGTCACACCTGTACTCACGGAGCACTGGGAGCTTTTTCTACTGGTATGGGCTCTACTGATTTAGCTTTTGCGATGGTTAGCGGAGGCAACTGGTTTAAGGTTCCAGAATCTATAAAGGTAGTCCTAACAGGCAAACCAGCAGAGTTTGTCACTGGTAAAGATATCATCCTAGAGGTGATTAGAATGATAGGCGTCGATGGTGCACTCTATCAGACGCTAGAGTTTGTGGGCGATGGTTTAGCACACTTTAGCATGGATGATAGATTCTCTATCTGCAATATGGCGATAGAGGCAGGTGCAAAAAGCGGTATCATCGCGGTAGATGATATTACAAGAGCGTTTTTAGCCGATAAAGATTTAGCTAGAGAGCCAAAAATCCACTACTCAGACGAGGATGCGGTATATGTACAAACGCTAAATATAGATGTATCTAAACTAGAGCCTGTCATCGCATATCCATACTTGCCATCAAATGGACACTCTCTATCACAAGCGGTTGCTGATAACATTAAAATAGATCAGGCATTTATCGGAAGCTGTACAAACGGCAGACTCTCAGATCTAAAAATCGCAGCAGAGATACTAGATGGCAAACGAGTTCATGAGGATGTTCGCCTCATCGTTACCCCAGGGACACAAAAGATTCTACGAGAAGCTACAAAACTAGGCTATATCGATATCATCGTAGATGCTGGCGGTGTTGTATCAAACCCTACTTGTGGTGCATGTCTAGGTGGATATATGGGGATTTTGGGAGATAATGAGGTAGCAGTTGCCACTACAAATAGAAACTTCGTCGGTCGTATGGGCTCACGCAGCTCTAAGGTATATCTAGCAAACTCAGCCGTTGCAGCAGCATCAGCGATAGATGGCTATATTAGCGACCCTGCCAAATATAGATAAGAGGTTTTTATGAGTAGCTACTTTTTTAACTCTCAGCCAATCATCAACTACAGTGGCGAGATATTAGCCTATAATATCTCCCAAGATGTGACGATTAAGGCAAACAGAGATGTGGCTACAATGTCTATCATAAACACCCACTCCACAGGCTCTATAAACCACTGCAAAGCCATAATAACCGTAGATGAAAAGCTACTACAAAGCACGATTTTAAGATCCGTTGCTCCCTCTACATTTATACTGCTCTTAGATGATGAGATTTTAGAAAATAGCTCACTTTTAGAGACTATAAAAGAGCTTAAAATACTCAATTTCAAACTCGCTATAAATCTACCAAATTATGAAAATCTAAAGGTTGAAAAATACCAAGAGTTCTATAAAATAGCAGATTACATAAAAATAGCCACTACAAAATTAGAGCAAAAACAGCTAGAGCAGATAAAGAGGTACCTAGAGCCATTTGTTGCAAAACTGATAGCTACAGGTGTAGATACAAATCTGCAATTTGCCATAGCAAAATCGATAGGTTTTGATTATATTTTAGGGTACTACTATAGCGAACCTGTAATTATCGAAAATAAAAAGATAGATGCAAAACTGCTAAATGTAGTTAGATTATACAATATGCTACAATCAAGACACACTAGCATAGGCGAGCTGGTAAAGGGGTTTGAATCAAACCCGCAACTTACTATCGAACTACTCAAATATATCAACTCTGGTGCATTTTCACTTAGAGCAAAAATCTCTTCAATCGAGCACGCACTCTCGCTACTAGGTCGAAATCCACTAGCACAGTGGCTACTAATGCTGATGTATGGCAAGCAGATAAACAACTCTAACACGCAATCACTGCTGATGAATATGGTCTCCAAAAGAGCCACAACCATGAGAAATATAGCAAAACTACTCTCTAGCAAGGGGATAAATATCGATGATAACGAGGCATTTTTAGTAGGTATTATGTCGCTTTCAGAAAATATTATCCAAGCACCTATGAAGATGATTTTGCGTGAGATGCATCTAAGTGATAGCGTCAGCACTGCACTACTAGAAAATAGCGGACTACTGGGAGAATTACTATCACTCGCCATCGCCATAGAGCACTCTGATACAGATGCGATTTATGAATTTATAGAAAAATATGCTCTAAATATCTCTAGCACAATGACCATAATCACCACATCGGCGATGTTATCGGCATCATAGATATGGATATCCTAGATATAACTTGTGTGATTTTTGCAGGGGGCAAAAGCTCTAGGATGGGCGAAGATAAATCACTGCTACCATTTGGCAGTTTTGATACACTTACAGAGTTTCAGCTTTACCGCACAAAACAGATATTTAAAAGAGTCTATATATCCACTAAAACCAGAGATAAATTTCATTTTGATGGCGATTTCATAATCGATGAGGGCGAGGCTTTCGCACCTACTGCTGGATTTGTGAGCATTTTTAACCATATTGATGATGAGAGATTTTTAGCACTGAGTGTGGATACACCATTTATAGATTATCATATTTTTAAAAAACTCATCGATAATGATGATGGTAGCTATGATGCAACAATCGCTAAAAGCCCAAACGGTACTCACCCACTATGTGGAATCTATCACCGCTCGCTAGAGAGCGATTTTATAGAGATGCTAAAGCAGGACAATCACAGGCTAGGAAAATTACTCTCATCTAAAAATAGCCACTTTGTAGAGTTTGATAGCGATGATGCTTTTTTAAACTTAAACAATCCAGATGAGTATAAAAAAGCCATAGAGGTATATCTAAATGCATAAAATATTCCCTATAGCCGTAACGATACTATTTATCCTCATTCACTACCTCGTATATAGCCGAATGCTCTCAAAACTATCACAAAACCCTAAAATACAGCAGGCTTTTAGATACTTTTTATACCTAAATACCCTAGGAATCATAGGATATCTTAGCAGTAGATATCTATTTAGTCCCTCTAGAGAGCTATATTTTATGCTTTCACTCTCTATGGGTGCGGGCTTTGTACTCTTTATTAGCTGGATTGGATATGAGTTTTTGCATATTTTACAAAAACGCATCCCTTTTAGTGAATCAAAACGCAAATTTTTTAAAAAATCTACAGATTTAGGATTTGTTGCACTTGGTAGCGGATATATGGGTAGTGCGATTAATCAAGGCTCAAAAAAACCAATCATAAAACATATAAAAATCTCTCAAAACATAGTAAAAAACCGCTATAAAATAGTACAAATTAGCGATATGCACATAGGCGGATTGATCGATAGAGATTTTGTAAAAAATAGTGTCGAGATGATAAATTCACTAAATGCTGATTTGGTCGCTATCACTGGAGATTTGACTGATGCCTCTATAGAGCAGATTTCAGACGCCGTCTATGAGCTAAAAAATCTCAAATCCAGATATGGCACATTTTATGTAACTGGAAATCATGAGTTTTTTCACTCGCTTGAGCCGACGCTAGAGTATCTAAAAGCCATAGGTATCAAGGTTTTAGAGAATGAAAATATCCTCATCAACGGTGATTTTTATCTCATCGGAGTTCATGATATTTTTGGATATCGCATAGGGCATCATCAGCCAGATTTACTAGCAGCCACAAAAGATATTCCACCAAATTCTGCGACACTACTACTAGCACATCAGCCTAAATTTACTAAATATCTAGGTGCATTTAAACCATCACTAATGCTCAGCGGACATACTCACGGCGGACAATTATGGCCATTTAACTATCTCGTAAAGCTAGAGCAACCCTATCTAAAAGGGCTCTATAAACTCAGCGATAAAAGCTCAATCTATGTAAATAGCGGAATCGGTTTCTGGGGACCTCCTATGAGGCTAGGCACAGAGGCGGAGATAACCCTAATAGATTGGTCATAATAAAACATAATATTATAAAGAGGCGATATGAAACTAACACATTTAGATGAAAACGATAGACCAAAAATGGTAGATGTGGGCGATAAATCCCCTACAACACGAACAGCAGTAGCTAGCGGTATAATCACTATGAGCAGTGATGCTTATAGTATGATAATCGATGAGAGAGCCAAAAAAGGCCCCGTACTACAAACAGCAATAATCGCTGCAATTATGGGCACCAAAAAGACTCACGAGCTCATCCCGATGTGTCATCCACTACTACTTAGTGGCATAAACTGCGATATAGAGGAGTTGCCAGATATTTATGGCTTTAAACTCATAGTAACAGCTAAACTACACGGTCAAACAGGTGTAGAGATGGAGGCACTAACGGGCGTTAGCATCGGATTATTAACCATCTATGATATGATAAAAGCGGTCGATAAATCGATGATAATCAGCGATATTATGCTAGATGAAAAAAAAGGAGGTAAAAGTGGAGAGTATAAACGAGCAAAATAGACCTATTATCGAGTATCCATGTAGCTGGACATACAAACTTATAGGCAATGAGCGAGCAGGTATCGAGATTGCAGCATTTGAGGTGCTAGAGGATATCAAATATAGCCTCACGCCATCAAACGCATCAAAAGGCGGTAAATATATCTCTATGAATCTAGAGTTAATCGTAGAGTGCGAAGATAGCAGACTCAAATATTATGAGCTACTAAAAGCCCACCAACATATAAAAATGGTTCTATAGGAGTAACTATGCAAAACATATCCCAAACAATACAAGCACACTACGCCGCAGCAGCACTATCAAAAGATAAAATCATTACGATTATAGATGAGCTGCGAGCAGGTCACACTATCGGTGAAAATCTCAGTATCGATGAGCTACGAGCTATCACATCTACACTACTAAAACTAGAGGGCTCAAATATATATAGCGATATAGAGAATTTAATAGCCCAAAAAGAGCTCATCGAATCACAAATCGCCCAAAAAACACATGAGCTACAAAATCTCAAATACTCTCTATTTGATATTCTAGAGAATCAGATTTTTAACGATGAGACAAACTTAGAGCAGCTGCACAAAATCAAAATAGAGTCACTAGATCTACTAGAGATTTTAGATGAGATTATCCAAAGTGCCATCATCACAACGCTAGAGAAAAACACAAACATATCTCAAACACTGCGTGAGATTGTAAAAGATATCACATATCAATCCCTAAATGCGAGCGTACTAAATGCAACACGAATACGCCACATAATCGCCACGATACTCCAAAGTGCCATCAGTGTATGCGAAGCATCACCAAACCACGCACAACAAATCCTAGATGGCACATTTAGAGGAATAGATGATGCACTCTATAAAACGATAGAAAAGTTCCACCAATACCTACTATTTGCCCCAGAAGAGCTAAAGGTTCTATACAAAGATGAGTACAAAACGATAGAGATAGAGCTAGATAGCATCGAATCACTCTACAAACAGATTATCGGCTCCATAGCTAGCACAAACCACGCTACATATATAGAGATGCTATATGAGATAAACAGAGATTTACAAAGCACCACTTCACTATCAGAAATAGCTCAAAAAACTCTAAATCTACTTCGCAACAGATTAGACAAAATCAAAAAACAGGTGAGTCAAAAACGCTCACAACTACTACAAAGCAGATCAGCACAAGAGGCAAAAGCGATAGGCTCTAGAGCTTGGAGTG
Source organism: uncultured Campylobacterales bacterium (assembly GCA_964650175.1). Classification (GTDB taxonomy): domain Bacteria; phylum Campylobacterota; class Campylobacteria; order Campylobacterales; family Sulfurimonadaceae; genus CAZYTC01. The sequence goes on from CAZYTC010000003.1 coordinate 93,002, forward strand.
TCGCTAAAAATGCTGTAAATAGATACAAAGATAGTGGCAACTAAGCTGCTATCTAAATATATAAAATTTTCTTCATTTCTAAGCTCTAGTATACTTTGATGACCAAGTGGATGCTTCTGAGTTATTGCATCAATATCTAGCTATATTATCGAGCTAAATATTATACATCAGGTAATAAAACTACAACGCCGTATCTATAAATATACAAACCAAGTATGCAATGCTACACTACAATCAATAAAAGGTGTTTTTATGAGAATAATCGTCTATGCTAGACAGTATCAACATAATTCATAAATTTAATTTAAAAACTTGGAACTATTTGATATCTTGATATATCACTTGAAATATTAATAAATTAATGATGATTTAAAAGTATCTTGAA
>CAZYTC010000004.1:0-92083 GCA_964650175.1 uncultured Campylobacterales bacterium
CAAATAGAGATAAAGAGAGAGTTTCAATATTAGAAGATGTTGATTTTGAGCTAGAGCTAATCCATAAAGATGAGATAAATGTCACATATATCTTAAAACTACTATGCACTCTAAAAGATACAGAAGATGATGAAGATATAGACAAACAGAGAAAAAATATCTCAAATATTTTAAATAATAATCCACAGCTAAGAAGCAAAAGAGAGCTGATTGAGAAATTTATAGAAGAAAATCTTATTCATATAAAAAATAGTGATGATATAGAAGATGAATTTGATAAATATTGGGATAGTGAAAAACAAAAAGCATTTGAGCTAATAGTAAAAGAGGAAAATCTAAAATCAAATGAGCTAAAAAAAGTGATTGATACATATCTTTATGAGCAAAGAGTTCCTTTAGCAAACGATATAGCTAAAACTTTAGTAGATAGTCCAAAATATCTTGAAAGAAAGAAAATAGTAGCTAGAGTTCTAGATAAGATTATAGAGTTTGTAGAGAGGTTTTATGAGCAGCAATCTACACTCTATCTCTTTTAGCTGATAAAAACAGGTAATCTTTGCCACTAATGATGACGCGAAACTTTTTTTGCTGGAGATACTTTTTAGCAAAATAGATATCTTTTAAAACGAGTCCCATCTCGCTAAAGCTATAGTTTGGTGCCTTTGCCCCATAAATCATCTCACCATCAATCCATCTGCAATTTGGAAAACCTAGCAGCATTGCACCATCTGGGGCGAGATAGTTTTGATATAAATCCATAAATGTTTTATTAAACTCTAGATTCGAGCTCTGTAGTGTCCCTATCGATATTATCATATCAAATCTACCTAGATTTAGTGATTCTAGCTCTTTGATATCGTGAGCATAAAAGCTATAGTTTTTAGATGGGAAACTTTCTCTGGCAACCTCTATGGCAGATTTGCAGTAATCTACCCCCACAATCTCCATCTGCTGCAACTTTGAGCCTACTAGTTTTTCGATAGCTTTAAGCTCATCACCACGATTTACGCCTATATTTAAAATCCGTTTTTTGCGTCTGATTCCACAAAATAGTAGTGCTTTTTGATAGTAGTACAAGAAGCTAAATTTATCATTTTTATCTATATCAAAAAATCTTGTGCCTACACCATATTTCTCACTAGAGTCCGCATCAGTATGAAAACTCTCGCTGGTATCTAGCTTTTTAAAGTGCAGTGTAATATTACTATTTTCTATAGTTGGTGTGAGGAATTTTAGGTTATAAATCTGAGCTGTATCTATAAATGAGCTATAGCCAAATCGCAGCAGTTGTGATTCATCTAGGGTGAGAAATAGCTCTTGCTCTGACGCGAGATTTTCAAAGATTTCTAATATCTCAAATGAGCTTAAATCTGTGCAGTTATATCTAATCATTTTGATATCTTATCCAATTGTAATTAAATTCTATCGGTAAATATGTGATAGGCATTATTAAATATAGAACTATTTAGAGAGTTTGCGGGGATTTAATGAGTGGTGACCCCAAGGGGATTCGAACCCCTATGGCCAGAATGAAAATCTGGAATCCTAACCATTAGATGATGGGGCCACAATGTGGCTAATAAGTGGTGTCCCGTAATGGATTCGAACCATTGACCCCCTCATTAAAAGTGAGATGCTCTACCGGCTGAGCTAACGAGACAACAATGACAAATCGATTAATCAATTTGTGGATGGGAATTATAGTAAAAAATCGCTTTTATGTCAATAGTTTTTATAATTTTTTCTAAAAGCTATCAAATGTGATAGAATATAGCTAGATTTTTAGGGGTAGAGTGTGCAGATAATAGAAGATATAAAAAATGAGATATCAAAGGTAGTGGTTGCTCAAGAGCAGATGGTTGATGCACTGCTAATGGGACTGCTTTGTGATGGGCATGTGCTAGTAGAGGGGATTCCAGGGCTTGCAAAAACTACAACGATTAAGACATTGGCAAAAGTGCTAGAGCTAGATTTTAAAAGAGTTCAATTTACACCAGATTTGCTCCCTAGCGATATACTCGGCTCAGAGGTGTATAATCCAAAAGATGGTGATTTTAGAATAAAAAAAGGTGCCATATTTACAAACTTGCTGCTAGCTGATGAGATAAATAGAGCCCCTGCGAAGGTGCAATCAGCACTACTAGAGGTGATGGCAGAATCACAAGTGACACTAGGAGATGAGAGCTATAGGCTAGATGCTCCATTTTTAGTGCTGGCAACACAAAATCCATTAGAAAACGAGGGTGTATATCCACTACCAGAGGCACAGCTAGATAGATTTATGCTAAAGGTAAAGGTGGGCTATAATAGCAGTGATGAGGAGCTATTAATCGCTAGGCGTGCTGTGATAGATGGGTTTACAGAACCTAAGAGTGTTGCTAGTGTGGCTGATTTGGCTATGTTAAAAGAGCATATAAAAAGAGTCCATATAGATGAGCCAGTGCAGAGATATATGATAGATATTGTAGCTGCAACGAGAGATCCATCGATAGTTTCAAAAGATAAGTTATCTAAATATATAGAGTTTGGTGCGAGTCCTCGTGTAAGCATAGATATGTTTAGAGCCTCTAGGGCAAAGGCACTTTTAGAGGGGAGAGATTTTGTAAAGCCATCTGATATCATAGATATCTCGCTGATGTTGATGAGACACCGCATAGTGTTATCGTATGATGCGGTTGTGGAGGATGTGGATGTTGATGATATTTTGAGCGAGCTAATAGAGGCTGTAGCGATTCCGTGAAAAGAGAGCTTCTAATCAAATCACGCCACAATGCACTATCACAGAGGCTAGGCATTCATAAAACTCAAAAATACTCTGGTAGTGATGAGTTTACTAGGCTGCGTGAGTATATGGTAGGCGATGATGTGCGATTTATCGACTATAGAGCATCTGCTAGAGGCGATGGAGTCTATTTTAGAGAGTATAGAGATAGTAGCGAGCTAAATATCGCTACCGTTGCGATGCTAGGCGGTTCTATGATGTTTGGCACATCTAGATTAAAGCTTGAAGTAGTCCAAGAGATAGTAGCAACCATAGGCTATAGCACTCTAGATGATAACTTTAGTCATTTTATGCTCACGGATAGTAATCTACGCAGATTTGAGAGCAAAAAGAGTAGGTACCATATAAATCAGATAGTAGATTCTATGGATAATCTAGCTCTCTATGGTAGTGAGCCAGATATTCAAAATGGATTAAAAGAGCTATCTGCTAGGCTAAAAAAGAGAAAGATTTTGATATTTATAGGTGATTTTTATAGCGTAATAAATTTTAAGGCACTACTTAAAAAGCATGAAATATTTGCTATTATAGTTCGTGATAGGTTTGAGGAAAACCCAGAGCTTCTTGGGTTTAATACTCTATATAACCCATCAGATGCTACGAGTTTTAGTACAAATATCACAAATAGTGATTTAGATGATTTTAAGAGATTTATCTATGAATCAGATATAAAGATAGAGAGAGCACTATATGATAGCCATATAAGATTTATTAAAATCTATAGCGATGATGATGTCTATGTGAAATTGCGAGAGCTATTTAGATGAATACGCTCGCACCTTTGATTGAGATTGTGGATTATTCTATCTATATATTTGCTCTGGCGGTTGTAGTTGTTGCTGTTTTAATAGCTGTTATAATCATCTACTTTAGAGCATTTTTGATGAAAAAACGAACAGTTTTGCGACATAAAATCTATGATAATCTACTAAAAATCGATTTTACAAACCCAAAACAAGCCGCTTATGATATCAGTAGCTATGGCAGATATTTTATAGATGATAGCGATAGAGTATTAAAGATGTATGAGATACTATTTGATAGATTAGATGGTTATAAATATGCTAAAAGCGTAGAGTTGATAGATGATGAGACGATGGGATATTATCATCTTTTTATAGAGGCGATAGATGTTTAGTAGTGTTTATTTTCTATTTCCCAAGATATTTTTTACTCTATTTTTCTATCTAGCGTGTGAGTCGCTGTGTCCACTAAAAAAGCAGATGATAATGTTGCCTAGAAGTGAATGTTTTAGCTCTAAAAAACCGCGTCAAATATGGTGGATGTGGCTATCTAAATGGATGATGATTATTATGTTTATAATAGCTGCCGCATCGCCTGTGAGCGAGATAGAGCTCTCAGAGCAAAACAAAGATGTGATGATAGTAGCAGATAGCTATAGAGTAGATGAGATTATAGAGATGATAGAGAGCTCTAGTGGAGTTAATTTTGGATTTTTTGTACCATTAAAAGATGGTGTAATTATAGCTCCAACTGCCGATAAAAAGGCTTTAGTATCGATGATTAGACAGATAGATTTTGAGGGCATCGATATAGATGAGTCGATGAGCTATTTGATAGATTTTGAGAGTATAGTCTATAGCGATAACGAGGAGCTCAAAAGCCATTTTAAGAGCTATGTGGATGTTCATACAGAGCGAGAAAAACTATATAGATATTACCATTTTTATCCACTATTTATAGGATTTTTATCGATGTTTATATATCTATATGGACGCAATCAGCGAGGTTTTGGATGAGTTTTATATATTATCAATTTCTAATACTCTTTTTGCCTGCAGTCTTTGTTCTGTTTTATTTTTGGATTACTCAAATCGAGCCACAATATAGAGATATAAAACCAAGCACACTAGAGAAAATCAGGTTTAATCGCTCTGGCATCGGATTAAAGGGTGCAAATGTGATATTTTTATTTGCAGCTATATTTATAGTGCTCGCAATCTCTGAGCCTGTGATATATAAAGATGATAAAAAAAGCAAAGATTTAGCAGTGGCAATATTTTTAGATTTGGAAAATTTTGATAAAAATTTAGCCAAAAGAGTAGTGCATATGAGTAGTGAAGCGGAGATTTTTGCCATATCGCAGCAGATATATAGAGTTGCTCCTAGAAGCTCTAAAAAATCGATACTCTCTTATCAAATAGAGCATCTAGAGGCAGCTAGTAGCTCAGATGTATCAAAGATTTTTCACTCAAGCGATATAACAGTCTATGTGGGTCATAAAAATGTTGATAAAGAGTTCATATCTATATCAAACATAGATGATTTGAAGATGCTAAAAACTGCTCTAGATAAGCTATCACAAAGGCAAAAAAATCATAACTATATACCGCTATTTTACTATCCGCTAGCCATTGCTATGGTATTAATATTGATAGGGCTGTACTCTATGAGCAGTAGAGAGAGCGTGAGTGTAGCTGGGATTTTTATAGCTTTAATGCTCTCAAATCAAGAGGCAGATGCATTTGATTTTTTAGACCTATCAAAAGCATCATCAGCTTATGAGAGTGGTGATTATGCTGTGAGTGCTAAAATCTATAGGGATTATGCACAAAAATATAACAGCAGTGAGGCTAGATACAACTATGCAAACTCGCTGTATCAGCTAGGAGAGCACCATAGAGCATGTATTATATACCGTAATATAAAAAGCGATAATAGAAAGCTAAATAGTTATATAAATCATAATCTAAAATTATGTAATGAGCCAGAGAAAAAAGAGGAAGCCCAAAAGATAGCAGTGCCAAAAAAGGCAACTAAAAAAGCTAATAGCAGTAGCGATTATAAAACAAAGATGTTCAAGTTAGATTTATGAGAAGATATTATATAGTTTATTTGCCTCTTTTAAATCATTGTGTAGCGAGCCGTAATTTTCATCTTTGAGAGCTAGTTTTAGCGTCTGCAGCTCCTGCTCGAAAAGCTCTATCGCCTCAAGAACATTATCTCTATTTTGTCTAAATATATCTATCCACATATTTGGCGAACTTTTTGCCAGACGGCTCATAGATCTAAAGCCCCCAGCTGCCATAGCTAGGATATTTTCTGTATCTTCTTGATTTAGCACAGTATTTGCTAGAGCATATGAGATGACATGGGGCATATGACTAATGAGAGCAGCGTGATGGTCGTGCTCTATCGCACCCATTCGTCTAATTCTCATCCCGATAGATTGGAAGATTCTTAGTGCATTATCTCTTTGGATATCGCCACTATCTTCTAGATTACATAAAACTACCACTTTTTCTGCATATAGCCCCTCTAGAGCGGCTTTTGGTCCAAACTGCTCAGTCCCTGTCATAGGGTGAGCTGCTACTACATTTGCTCTGATTGATGGTGGTATTGCATCGACGATTTGAGCCTTTGTACTACCTAAATCTATGATGGTTTTATTGCTATTTGCTATATCTAAAGAGTTCTCTAAGAACTCAATCACACCCTCAACAGGTATCGCTAAAAATATAACATCACACTCGCTTTTTAGAGTCTCAAAATCTACAAATCTATCTACTAATTTACGCTCTAGTGCTATCTCTTGGTGTGATGGATTGTGATCATAGCCTATGATAGAAGTGATAAAAGATAGGTGCTTTAGGGCAAGTGCCATCGAGCCACCCATGAGCCCCAAGCCTACAATTCCTATTTTCATAATAATAACCTTTGATAATAACTGTTGAAATTGTAGCTTTTTAAGCTTTAATTTACACTCTTGTTTAATTAATTAATGGTAAAATAGTATAACTTTATATATGTGGATAATAATTTGAAAAAAATCGCACTATCTATGATAGCATCTTGTGCTGTCGTTATGGCTACAAATGTAGAATCTATAGAGTTTGATGGACTCAGTCACATCTCTGAATCTACGGCAAATAGGCTAAATGAGATAAAAATTGGTGAACCATTAAATCTAAAAGATGTTGATAAATCTGTAAAAAACTTTTTTAATCAGGGCTACTTTGAGGATGTTTGGGTAGAGGAGGTTGATGGAAAAATTATCTATCATCTAGTCTCAAAACCTATAATCTCTAAAATCGAGCTAAAAGGCTACAAAGAGAGCGATGAAGAGGCACGAAAGAGCCTGCTGATGATAGAAAAAGGCTCACTCTATGATGAGAGACGACTAGAGGCGGCAAAAAAACGAATTATTGAGGCGTTAAATAACGATGGAAAAATAGATTCAGTAGTGGAGATAGAGACAGAAAAGTTTGATAATGGTAGTATTCATGTTAAATTTTTAGTCAATGAGGGCGAAGAGATAATTATCAAAAAGGTCACATACGCTGGTGTAGATAGCGTAGATAGTAGTGATTTTGATAGTATGATAGCCAATAAAGAGAAGCAGTTTATGGGCTGGCTATGGGGTCGAAATGATGGCAAGATGAAGCTAGCAGAGTTAGAGTATGACCCGCTAAGAATTCGTGATTTTTATATGCAACGCGGATTTTTGGATGCAAATATAGATGACCCATTTGTGATGGTAGATTTTGATAGCTACGATGCAACGATGAGCTACAAGGTGTTTGAGGGGGATATATACAGAGTTAGCGATATTTTGATTTTTCAAGATGAGAGTGTTATCGATGATGAGGAGCTAGCTAAATTTATAGAGCTAGAGATAAATAAACCATTTAATATAAAGACATTTAGAGAAGATTCAGAGCGTATAAAAACAAAGATTGCAGATTTGGGCTATGCATTTGTGCAGGTGGAGCCAGATTTGAAAAAGGATTCAGAGACTAAAAGTGTAGATGTAATCTATAGAATTTCTGCTGGTAAAAAGGTAAAAATTAGAGATGTCGTAATCTCTGGAAACAGTCGTACGCTTGATAGAATCGTTAGACGAGAGCTGTTTTTAGCCCCTGGGGATCTCTATAGTATGACCGATTTAAAAGATTCACGAAATGCACTAGGGCGAACAGGATATTTTGAATCCAACACGATAGAAGAGAAACGAATCGACGATGAGACAATGGATTTAGTGGTGCAGGTAAAAGAGGCACCAACAGGAAATTTACAAATCGGTGGTGGATATGGTAGCTTTGGTGGATTGTTACTGAGTGTAGGGATAAGTGATAGAAATATTTTTGGCTCTGGTATAGATGTAGGGCTAAGCTTAGAGCGTTCGCAAAGAACTAGCAACTACTCATTTAATATCTCAAATCCTAGGTTAAATGATAGCGATTTTAGCGGTAATTTCTCTGTTTTTAGTAGCTCCACTGAGTATGATAGTTATACGATTGAATCACAGGGTCTAAGCCTAGGCATAGGGCATAGATTTAACCGCTATACTAGCGGATATTTGGGGTATAACTTTTCTGAAAATAAATATAGTGATTTGGGAAATGTTACATATATAGACCCACTATATTATGAAAACTACTCAAAAAGCTCTGTCATAGCATCATTGTCATTTGATAATACTGATGATTATTATATTCCTCGTGAGGGTATTACAGCTTCACAAAGCGTTGAGTATGCAGGGCTAGGCGGAGATGCAAAACTGGTCAAATCTAGAACATCTTTTGGTGCATTTCAGGGGCTAGAGAAGCTAGTTGGCTCAGATTTGATAGTGCGTTATAAAGCTAGATATAGCCATATATTTGATGAGGGCTATACGCCATATGCAGAGCGTTTTTATATGGGTGGTATAGGAAGCGTGCGAGGTTATCAAAGCTACTCTTTATCGCCAGTTTCTGAGACTATAAAAGATAGACATGGCGATAAGGCGAAAATCGGTGGAAAATCTATGTTTACTAACTCACTAGAGCTGAGCATGCCACTAGTAGATGCCGCTAGAATGAGATGGGCACTATTTGTAGATTATGGTATGATTGGCGATAGTAGTCCTAGTGAAATCAAACGCGGTGGTTATGGTGTGGCACTAGAGTGGTTTAGCCCTGTGGGACCACTGCAGCTAGTATTTGCAAACCCAATTGGCAAAAAAGAGGGTGATGATACAACCCACTTTGAATTTACTATCGGTCAGAGATTTTAATCTTCTAGTTTTATGGTTATCTCTTTTGGGATAACTAAGTTTTTTATCTCTTGTTGTAGCAGATGAGAGTTGATACCGCTTATTGAAAGCTTTGAGTTCTCAAAAGAGAGTTGCGGTTTTGTTTTGATGTTTTGGTTTTTATTTATCGTATGAGATAGCCATAGTATGAAATGTAGGCTATTTAGTACACTCTTGCTTGGCAGTAGTTCTGCTAAATCCGTTTTAATATCTGATGATTTTGTCTCTTTTTTAAATAGTAAAAGATGCGAAATTAGTGCAATATCGCTATGCTCTAGTGCATAATTTAGAGCATTTATAGCTATATAGCTACTGTGTGAATCGCCAGAGTAGATATTTATCTCACTGCCTATATCCATAAGTTTTGAGGCGATAGATAGTATGCCTTTGTATCTAATATCGATATTTAGGTGTTTGTGCGTTAGAGTAAAAATCTGCTTTGTTAGATTTGTATTATTGATAGATATTTGGCTATTTTTAGAGAATCTGTCGATAATACTACGCACGCTAGGGTTATAGTTAGATGGAAAGTATCCACGATTATTTCTTAGTAAATCGCTTAGATATAACCCCTCACGCACTCCCACGCCGCTAGATATTATATCTTTGCATTGCTGATGCAGTGCGATACGCTCAAGTATCAATGCACCAGAGCCGATGGTATCGGCTCGTTCTGATTTGATATGCAGTTTTTTTAGCTTCTTATCATCGCCACTGTAGATATCTTTTGTTACTTGTAACAGTTTTTTTGCACTAAATCTATAACCATGAAGTTTTTTGAGTGGATACTCATCTGTTTTCATAATAGATTTAGCGATATTTCTAAATGAGCCACCTACGCCTATGATAGTAGTTGTAGATAGATTTAGTGAAGCTATTTGAGAATCTATATAGCTAATGGCACCATCAATATCGCCTCTATCTAGATAGAGCTCTTTTATGCGTACGGTACCGATATCTAGGGAGTGATTGGAGATGATTTTACCGTTATTTAGCAGTGAAATCTCACATGAGCCACCACCAATATCGACAGTTATTGCACTATCGATACTAGGTAGTAGATTTGCACAGGCAATCCCACAGTAGTATGCCTCTTTTGTGCCATCGATTACTTTTATATCTAATTTGTAGCTATTTTTAATCTCTTTTATAAATTCATGAGCATTTTTAGCATCACGAAGTGCAGAAGTACCAACACATAGTATTTTTCTAACACTATAGTTTTTGGCAATATCTAAAAAATCTCCGATAGCTGCACTAGCTCGCCTCATCGGCTCTTGTTGTAGGTAGGAGTAATTTTTATACATTGACTCGCTAATTCGAGCTTGGCATTTTGCTTCATGGACTATATGAAAAGCAAACCTAGAGCTCTTTTGAAAAATCACCATCCGTACCGAGTTGCTTCCTATGTCGATAACGGCTGTGTTTTTTGCCATCTAGTTCTCTTCTTCTGTTAGTTGTTGATACTTATATAGTAGCTCTTGTGGAGTCTCTACATTATCTTTATCAGGGACTATACAATCAACAGGGCATACTGCGATACAGGCTGGCTCATCATAGACACCCACGCACTCAGTACATCTATCTGGATCTATTATGTATATTGGATCTCCCTCTTCGATAGCATCCATCGGACACTCTTCTCTACATGCATCGCATGAAATACACTCATCTTCTATAAATAGTGGCATATATTTACCTCTTTAAATTGCTGTTTCGCGATTTATATCTAATCAAAGCTTTAAATAGTTTGAAATAGCTTCATTTTATTAAATACTCACATTTTGAGCAAAGCCCAAAATGAGCTCCTCGGCGGAGTGCCCTCGCGACTTGTCGCTCTTGTTAGCTCAATATCAGACTTTAAGTTTAATAAAATGTGATATATACAAATCTCTATTTTTTTTGTGGTAACAGGCAACATAACTCTGATGGTAAAACGAGTCTGGCAACTGTGCCATCGACTCCATCAGCTCTGTTTGTGATAGTGATATCACCACCTAGTGCTTCGGCTGCACTTTTGGCTAAAAATAGCCCGAGTCCTACTCCTGATTTATTGCCTTGGCGTTTAAATGGAGCAAATAGATCCTCACTATCATCAACCCCACACCCCTCATCAATAACCTCTATAGCGATTCCTCGCTCATTTAGATAGCTTTTAAACTCTATCGTTTTACCCTCTGGGGTAAATTTGAGTGCATTTTGTAAAAAGTTTTGTATTATCTGATTGAGTAGCGTAGATTGCAATATTGCACTAAATCCATCTGGATTAAAATCAGTTACTAGAGTCTTATTTTCGCTATTTGCAAGTAGTTTAAAATCCCCCTCCCACTTACGCAATATCTTTATAACATCAACTTGCACGGCAGCTTCAAGCTGTGCACCCTCTTGGCGACCTATGCTGAGGATATTGGCGACTATCTTATTCATCTCATCGACACTCTGATTTGTTACTTTGATAGCCTCTATATACTCATCGACTTCACGGCGTTTTATGAGTGTTACTTGGTTTTTGAGTTTTATAACAGCTAGCGGAGTCTTTAGCTCATGAGCTGCTCCGATAAATAGCTCTTTTTGGTATTTAACAAAGTTTTGAATACGCCCAATTAGCCTATTTATCGTTATAGCAAGTGGTTCAAACTCTTGTGGAATCTGCTCTATATTTATGGGATTTATCATATGTTCGTTGATGTTTGAGAGTCTCTTTGATAGTGCTGTAATAGGTGCTATTAGCATCTTTGAAAAAGCGATAGCATAGATGATAATAACTATAAAACCTACCGCATTTATGAGATAGATGGAGTTCATAATTTTTTTGAGCAGTTTTTTAGTATAGGTTATATCTCGTGAGATTTTTAGATAGGTTGAGTCATTAAAATTATATGGATGTATCATTGTAAAACTATAGCTACCATCTTTGTGTTTTGTCTCATAAAAGCTTAGGTGCTCTTTTGCATTGGCTATCATTATGAGCTCTACGCTGATGTTTGTTGTAGTATCTGAGAAATCATTTAGTGTATATAGTAGTGATTTATCATGCTTGATATTTTCAGCAATTGAGATGAGTTCTGACTGTTTTTCATCATAGATAGATTTTTTAATATATAGGTATAAAAACGAGGAAAAGAGTATAACTAAAGAGGCAGAAGCGATAATGAGTTGAATTAAAAAGCCTCTTCTAATGCTTGTTTTTGGTATCAACTCTCGCTCCGTAGCACTCTAGTATGAGTGCTTAGCTTGCATCTTTTGGAAAACAAAATCTATATCCACGGCGACGAATAGTCTCTATAGTAGTGATACCTAGAGGTTTATCCATCTTTTGGCGGATTTGATTGATTGCAACTTCGATAACATTTGGTGTAACAAGCTCTGGCTCTTCCCAGATAGCATCTAATAGCTGCTCTTTTGATACGATTTGATCGCGGTGTCTAGCTAGGTGAGTTAGAACCTCAAAAGGTTTACCTTTTAGCTCTATCTCTTGGTTATTATAGATGATTTTCTCCTCTTCAGGGTTGATAATCAGATTATCAATCTCTATAATATTACTACCACCAAAACGAAGTCTAGCCTCTATACGAGCCACTAGAACATCAAAATCAAATGGTTTGCGGATATAATCATCTGCTCCATTTTTGAGTGCTTCGATTTCGCTTTCGTTATCATCTCTAGCTGAGAGAACAATCACAACTGTTTTTGGTGTATTTGCTTTTATAGATTTTATAATATCGATACCGTTTCCATCTGGAAGCATCCAATCCATAAGCACTAAATCATAGTTTCTGATGCTTAAAAAATATTCACCATCTTTTAAAGTCTCTGCATCATCACTTTGGTAGCCAAACTCTTTTAATCCTTCTACTAGCGTTTTGTTTAGAGTAATCTCATCTTCAATAATTAAAATTCGCATCAAACTCCCCATAGCTGAAATTTTTTTGACATAATAGCATAACTTTTAGAATTTTTTAAACTAAATTTCAAAAAATTTTAAAAATTGAACTTTTTGGAGACTCCAACGAGGCAGTTTTTTAATATTTCAGGCTTTGTTATAGATAGCTCTAGAGCCTTTGTCTGTGGGAATGTAGCATAAATATGAGATGCTAAAAACTCTATCGCATCTTCTAGAAGTAAAAATTGCTCTTGCTTTGTAGTTTCTTCGATTATTTGAGCGACTTTGGCATAATCTATAAAACTCTCTTTATTATATCTATACTCTATATCTATATTTATAATAATTTTTTGCTCTTTTTGTCTCTCAAAATCTAAAATTCCAATAATTGCTTCAAACTCTAAATCTCTGATGTGAATATTCATCATACCCGTTTTTCTTCTCCACTAAAGAGTCTGATGAAGTTTGGAATATGTTTATAAAATAGTATAAAAGCGATAAAAACAACAGGTGCATGAAACATATCAGGCTTCATCACAAATGATGCGACAAGTAGCGTCGCTAATCCTATCATCGATGATATGGATGATATTTTGATGGTTTTAGCAGCGATAAACCATGCTGCAAGAGCGATGATTGTCTCTATAGGAAGCATCACAGCCATTACGCCCATCCCTGTAGCTACGCCCTTGCCACCCTCAAACCATAGATATGGGCTAAAGCAGTGCCCGATTACTGCAAGTACTGCTATCATCCAAAGCACGCTCTCATCAAGCCCCATAATTTTTGCAACAACTAAAACCGCAATACCTTTTAGTGCATCTAGTGCTAGCGTTGCGGCTCCTAGTTTTTTTGCTAGTTTTGGGTCTTTTTCTTTTACAACTCGCAGTACATTTGTAGCACCTATGCTTTTTGAGCCACTATCACTAATATTTACACCAGCAAAAAGCTTTGCCAATATAAGCCCAAAAGGGATTCCGCCGATAAGATAGGCTGCTAGATAAAATTGTACATTTGTATGAAATAAAAAATCCATTTATACTCTTTTTATTGAAATTATAGAGCACTATTGGTTACAGCTAAATAAAAAATGCTCAAAAGTTGATTTGAATTAATATTTACTGCTTGTAGAATAGGATATAATAATCGTACCATCTGATTAAATGCTCACATTTTGTGCAAAGCCCAAAATGAGCTCCTCAGCGGAGGGCTCTCGCGACTAGTCGCTCTTGTGAATTTGTATTTATTCAGAGTATTTAATCGATTAAGTGAAAAATTACGGGGTAGCAGACTTGACTAATTTGGATTTGAAAAGAGAGATTTTAGAGCTAAAAAAGCGACTAGATGTAACGGTAGTAGCACACTATTATCAAAAAGATGAGGTGTTTGAGTTGGCCGATATCACGGGAGATTCGCTAGAGCTCGCAAAACGCTCTATGAGTAGTGAGAGTGAGTTTATCGTTTTTTGTGGTGTTGGTTTTATGGGTCAAAGTGTAAAGATTTTAGCCCCACAAAAACGGGTAGTAATGCCACGCATCGCCTGTTGTGCGATGGCAAAGATGATAGATGGAATCTATTATGATGAATCTATCAAAAAACTAGAAGATGCTGGTATATCAAAAGATAATATATTGCCCATCACATATATAAACTCTGATGCAAGTGTAAAGGCAAAAGTGGGTGAGATGGGCGGTATGGTCTGTACTAGCTCAAATGCTAAAACTATCATCACAAATGCACTAAATGAGGGCAAAAAGATACTATTTGTTCCAGATAGATGTTTGGGTCAAAATATTGCAAAAGATATGAACCTAAAATCGGCAGTTATCGGTGATGGAAGTGATTTGAGCGAGGCTGATATCATCTGTTATGATGGGTTTTGCTCAGTGCATCAGCTATTTAGCGTAGATGATATAGAGTTTTATAGAGAGAAGTATCCAGATATTTTAATAGCAGTGCATCCTGAGTGTGACCCTGCAATTTGTGAGAGAGCAGATTTTGTAGGCTCTACATCACAGCTGATTAAATATATTATGGCACTGCCGAGTGATCAAAAAGTGGCAGTGGGGACAGAGTTTAATATGGTAAATCGTCTGCGTCCAAATAATACATATATATTATCTTCATCAAAACCAGAGTGTCCGACGATGAATGAGACGACGCTAGAGGATCTGTATAATACTCTAAAAGCGATAGAAGATGGCGAGCCGATAAATGAGATATTTGTCGATGAGCATACTGCTCATTGGGCTAGAGTATCGCTAGAGCGGATGATGGCACTATGATAGCAGATTTTATAAAGAGTGCATTAGCAGAGGATATTGGCAGAGGGGATTTGTATGCTAGAGTCTCAAAGCCAGTGGATGCTTATGCAAAAGTGATAGCAAAAAGCAGTGGCATTTTTGCTGGAGAGTTATATCTGCAAGAGTTAGCAAAATTAGAGTCATTTGAGCTGGAGTTTTTAGTAAATGATGGCGAAGCATTCAAGAGTGGCGATACACTGCTAGAGCTGCGAGGCTCATCGCATATACTGCTAAGAATCGAGCGAACACTACTTAATATACTGCTGCATGCTAGCTCAATTGCAACACTAACAAATGAGTATGTCAAAATCTTAGAGCCCTATGGTGTAAAGCTGTTAGATACTCGTAAAACCAGACCACATTTGCGAAATTTTGAGAAATATGCAGCTAGAGTTGGTGGCGGAACTAACCATCGTATGGGGCTTGATGATTCGCTGATGCTAAAAGATACTCATCTAAAAACGATAAAAAATCTAGATGAGTTTATGAGTGAGGCTAGAAAATCGATTCCATTTACTGCTAAAATCGAGATAGAGTCAGAGAGTCTTGATGATGCTGTGATAGCTATGAGAGCAGGGGCTGATATCGTTATGTGTGATAATATGAGCATAGATGAGCTAGTTCGCGTAGTTAAGTATAGAGATGAGCATCATAAATCTACACTATTAGAAGCGAGTGGAAATATAACACTAGATACGATTGAGAGTTATGCTAAGAGTGGAGTGGATGCGATAAGCACAGGTGCAACGATACACCAATCAAGCTGGATAGATATATCTATGAAGATGCAGTGATAGAGGAGGTGGGCTATGGCAGATGATATGGAGAAGACCGAAGAGCCCACCGCCAAGAAGCTCGCCGATGCAAGACAAGAGGGAAATGTAGCTAAAAGCCAAGATATAGTTGGTGTTATAGTGCTCTTTTTTGCTATTTTGGCACTGCTGATGATGTTTGGATTTATCGCTGAGCGGATGATGAATTTGACGAGATTTTATCTCTCATATAGCATGGTAGAGCTAAGTCGTGAAACGCTTTTTGATTTAGCGGTTGTGACGATGAGAGAGTTTGTGATTATGGTTGTTCCATTTGCCACAATCATCGCTATATCTGGGGTGATTGGTACTGCAGCACAGATTGGGTTTAACTTTACTACTAAACCTCTAGAGCCTAATTTTTCTAAACTTGACCCCATTAAAGGATTAAAAAACCTCATCTCTATGGAGAAGCTCGTTCAGGGGCTAAAGATGACTCTCAAATCATTGACCGCCTTTTTTGTTGGTTTTTTATACTTTTGGTTTTTTATACAGGAGCTCCCTACTGTAGCACTATTTGGTATATTTGATCAGCTAGGGTGGTTGCGTGATAAGATGATTATTATGGCACTTGTGATGCTGGTGATAATATTTGTTTATGGTATTATCGATTTGATTATTGTTAGGTATCAATATTTTGAAAAGCTCAAAATGTCAAAACAAGAGATTAAAGATGAGATGAAAAATATGGAAGGGGACCCTCATGTAAAGGGTAAAATCCGCCAAATCCAGATGCAAGCAGCTAGAAAACGGATGATGTCAGCTGTGCCAACTGCTGATGTTGTTATCACAAATCCAACTCACTATGCTGTGGCGATAGTCTATGAAGAGGGCAAGCATAACGCCCCTGTGGTGGTAGCAAAGGGTGCTGATAATATTGCACTACAGATTAAAAAGATAGCACGAGAGAACAGTGTGCATATAGTACAAAATCCACCGCTTGCAAGAAGTTTATATGCTGAGGTAGAGGTAGATCATCCTATTCCAGAGACGCTATTTACCGCCGTTGCAGAGGTGCTTGCATATGTATTTAAGATGGGTAAAAAGAGATAAGATGAGATATTTAGCAAATAAAAAGATGATAGCCTCTTTTTTTGGATTGTTGTTTGTTGTGCTAGCACTACTATTTTGGTATTTTGATACAAAAGTGACCAAACAGACAATGATGAAGCTAAGCGATGAGCTATCGATGGCACTGAACTCCCAAATCGAAAAAGAGCAATCTTTGGCTTTGCGATATGCACTCATCATCTCTCAAAATCAATCGCTTACAAATGCTATAGATGAGGATGATGAGGACAAGGGTTATGAGATACTATCTCAAATAATGGAGTCTATTAAACTTCATACCAACTCGCTAATACGCTCACAAATAATCACATCAGATTTTTTTATCTTTGCTAGGAGCTGGGATAACTCATATGCAGGTATGCCACTGGATTATCATCGTCCTGATTTGCTATATTTTCAAACGCACAAAAAGCCTAGATCTGCGATAGAGGTGGGCAGAAAAATAGGGATAAAAGCGACAGTTCCTGTATTTTTTGAAAAAAAGATGGTTGGGTTTGTAGAGGTGGTATCGTTTTTTGAATCGGTTTTAGAGTATTTTGACTCTTTGGGGATAGATTTATATATTTTGATGGATGAGAAATTTTATGATACAGCGGTATTTATGAGAGATAATCCACATATAGCACGCGATTATGTACTAGCGAATACAAGATTTACAAATAGCGAGCTAGAGCTATTAAATAGTATAAATTATGATACTCTAAAGAGAGAAAAGCTATTAGAGCATAAAGATAGATACCTATTTTATGAGCCTATGAAAAATGGTGAGGGTGACATCATAGGTGCGTTTGTGCTATCGCTAAGTCAAAAACAAATCTCATCATATGCTCATACAAGCGAAGATGATATATCGTTTTTAATCCATCTATCACGCAGTGAGTTATATAATTTGGCATATAAAAAAATCGCACCAGATGGGCTCTATCAGAGTGTCTATGATAAAGAGTTATTAGAGATAAAAGATGTCGTCTCACCTGAGGATAGAGAGCTATTTTTACAAGAGGCAAAAGATAGATTAAATGAGTACTCAAAAGAGGAGCTAATCGGACTCATTTTGGGATACAAGGCTTCAAAAGAGATTCGTGGAGAGATTAGATGAAGATTTTACTGCTAGAAGATGAGTATATGTTGCGTATTAGCATCGGAGAGTTTTTGGAGGATTTGGGCTTTGAGGTGGCAGGATTTAGCAATGGTGATGATGCTTATGATAGTATCTATGAGAGCCATTATGATCTCTATCTGCTAGATGTAAATGTCCCAGGAATGAGTGGTTTTGATCTGCTTCGCTCACTGCGTCAAGATGGCAATAAAACCCCAGCGATATTTCTCACATCAATGGTGGGGATAGATGATTTGCAAGAGGGATATAAATCTGGATGTTGTGATTATATTAGAAAGCCTTTTGATTTAGCAGAGCTACAGATGAGAGTGATGCAGGCACTAAAAAGCCACTATCACGATAATGATAATGAGATAGATTTTGGCGATAATTTGATATATGATACAGAGAAGTTTACACTAAAATATAATAGTGAAAATATAGCTCTAAGCAAGACTGAAAAAGAGATTTTCGCAATATTGCTAAAGCATAAAAATCAAGTGGTATCTGTAGAGATGTTTATCGATGAGATTTGGGGAGAGTATATAGACCCAGCAAATGTTCGTGTGCAGATAAATAATCTACGCAAAAAACTCCCACAAGAAATCATACAAAATAGACGCGGATTAGGATATATCATTGAGAGATAGTAGATACGCACTAAAAAATGCCTTTTTATATACGCTGTTTGTGGCGATACTGCTACTAATACCACTCTATCTATATATAATCTACTCTAAAAATTTCCATGAAGTGCAGCTAGAGCTGCAGCTAAAACGAGAGTCGCTACTAGTGATAAAAGCGATGGAGGAGTTTGGCGATAGCGATAAAAAGGTGTTTGATTATCCAAAGTTTAGCTCATTTAAATCAGGACTGTATGATGATAAGTTTCACTCTATCTATACAGAGATAGAGGCCCCTATAAAAAGGCAAAAATCTGGAATATATATAGATAGTGATTATATCTATCTAGTAGTAGCACTGCCAGAGCACCGCTATTTTGATGCCTCATTTTTGGTATTAGAGAGTGAGTTATCATATGCAAAAGTCTATCAAGACGCTACCATGATACTATTTGCTATTGCACTGCTTATTTTTACCATATCGCTATTTTTTCTAGATAGATTTGCAAAACCATTTAAGAAACTAAATGATAGGCTCGATAAGTTCATAAAAGATTCAATGCATGAGATAAATACACCACTATCGATTATAAATGTAAATATCGATTTATACAGCAGATTAAATAGCCAAAACAAATATTTAAGTCGAATAAAAGCAGCATCAAAAACTCTCTCAAATATCTATAATGATATGGACTATTTGATAAAAAACGATAGGTTAGAGTTTAAATATGAGACTATAAATCTAGGGGAGTTTTTACAAGAGCGGTGTGACTATTTTTATGAGGTAGCAGCGATGCACAACATAGAGATTCATAGAGATATCGATATGAGTGTTATGATAGATTTTAATCCCACACAGCTTCAGCGAATTATAGATAATAATATCTCAAATGCTATCAAATATTCACCAGAGGGACGCTCTATAGAGGCAGTACTATATAAAAATAGCGATAGTGCTGTGATGGAGTTTCGTGATAATGGTGTAGGGATAGAGGATGTTGATCAGATATTTGATAGATACTATAGAGAAAATGGCGACAAGGGCGGTTTTGGAATAGGGCTAAATATCGTAAAATCTATCATCGACAAAGCGGGTATAAAGCTAGAGATAGAATCAGAATATGGAAAAGGAAGTACATTTAGGTATATTTTTTATCCACCAATTTTTACCATCTGATTAAATACTCACATTTTGAGCTAAGCCCAAAATGAGCTCCTCAGCGGAGTGCTCTTGCGACTAGTCGCTCTTATAGAGAATATTCAATCAATTAAATATTTATAAATACGATTTTTTTACACTAATTTTACATTGATACTTTACAATACTTTTTGAAATGGGATTTAACAATCTCTATTTGAATAAAAGATAGGAGAGTCAATGCGAAAAGTGATAATGCTAGGTTTTGCAAGCTTGCTTAGTGCAGCAGATCTATCGCAAGCTATTGAGATTCCAGACGCAAAGGCGATTTTAATCAAAGATGCCCTGCCAACTCCAAAAGAGTATAAGATGCCATCAGGCTGTATTAGTAGCGATCCTAAATCGATTGCACGCGGAGAGTTTATATTCCACTTTTTAAATACAAAAGAGGCGAAAAAAACTCCACCAGAGGGAATTGCTAAGACTCTAGCTAATGGCAAAGAGAAGCAGCTAGGCAACTGTGTGGCGTGTCATAATATAGAGGGTGCTATAGGCTATGGAAATATAGGGCCAGATTTAACAAACTACAAAGAGTATTTTTATGATAGTGGAGTGCGAGATGCTCAGTTTATCTATCAAAAGATAGCTGAACCACGCACAGATAATCCAGCATCAGCAATGACTGTAAATTTAGCAAATGGGCTAATGAGCGAGAGCGAAGTGTGTGATTTAGTATCATACATCGTAGCACCAAAATAAAAGGAGATAATAATGCAAAGAAGATCATTTTTAAAAGGTTTTGGAGTAGCAGCAGCTTGTGCAGCGACACTTCCATATGTTGCAACTGCAGCTGAGAGTACAGGTGTATCTAGTGCGATGAATCTAAAATCAGCAACAGATGCAATCACAGGTGGCAAAGGTGTGTCTGAATCACCAAAGATAAAGATAGAAGCACCAGAAATCGCTGAAAATGGAGCGGTTGTACCTGTAAAAGTTACAGTTGATAGCCCTATGAGTAGTAGCGATTATGTAAAAGCTATCCATATTTTAGCAGCAGGTAATGCAAATAGTAGATGTGCAAATATCTATCTAACTCCAGCAAATGGAGAGGCGTTTTTTGGTACTCGTATCAAACTAGGAAGCACTCAAGATGTAGTGGCTATTGCAGAGCTAAGCGATGGTAGTTTTATTAGTGCAAAACAAAATGTAAAAGTAACAATCGGTGGGTGTGGTTGATTAGACCATATCGATATAAAAAATAAGGAAAACATATGAAAACTCTAATAAAAATTAAACCAAAAACATACAAAGTAGGCGACA
The DNA here is from genome assembly GCA_964650175.1 of uncultured Campylobacterales bacterium. Lineage (GTDB taxonomy): Bacteria > Campylobacterota > Campylobacteria > Campylobacterales > Sulfurimonadaceae > CAZYTC01. Next base: position 21,069 of record CAZYTC010000004.1, read on the forward strand.
TCGTAAAAGTAGATTTTATGGCGATGCATCCGATGGAGACAGGTCTTAGAAAAGATGGTGATGGCAAGGTTATACCAGCTCACTATATCAATGAGGTTAAATTCCTATTTAATGATCAGTTAGTGACAAATATGGTTATTTGGGAGTCGCTATCAGTTAATCCACTAATGTCTACAAGTCTAAAGATTTCAGGCGAGGGGACACTAAAAGTTTTAGTAAAAGATAGCAAAGGTGAGTCGGCAGAATCGACTATAAAAATAACGCCAAAAGGATAATAGATGCGTAATTTATCAATCGCTACTGCACTAGTTTGTTTGGCGTTTTTAAACCCAGTTGGTGCACAAGAGAAGCTTAGTATGTCAGAAGCTGATAAGCAGATGTATCTAGAGCTATTAGAGAATAATCCAGCAGAGATGGATGTGGCAGAGGGTGAGCAACTGTTTGAGCAGTTGATTGCACTAGAGGATTATGCAAAAATGCTTGGTACCACTGAAGATAAGTTGCCAAACTTTATAGCAGGTTTTCCTAGATATATAGACTCTGCAGGTCGTGTTGTTACAATCGCACAGACAATTCAGATGGCAGCATCATTAATGAAAAAACCTGTTGCTAATCTAGAGAGCAATGAGATGATAAAGATGTCAGCTTATGTAAAATCTCTAGCAAATGATGAGGTTACAAATATCGATGTAAATGCAAATGAGCATATGAAACGAATGTATGCACTAGGTGATGAGGTGTTTCACGAACGCCGTGGTGGTAGAGGGTTATCGTGTAACAACTGCCATAGTAGTGACATAGTAGGCTCAAGACTGCGTATGCAAGAGCTTCCAGATTTGGGTGCACCAGCAACAGCAGCTGCTGGGACTTGGCCAGCGTATCGTATGACTCAAAGTAAACTTATCACACTAGATAAGAGGATGCAGCAGTGTATGAATAATGCACTTTTAGCAACTATTCCACTAGGTTCAGAAGAGATGGTGGCATTAGAGGTCTATGTAACTAATAAAACAAAAGGCAACACTATAAGTGTTCCAAGCGTAAAGAGATAAGGAGAGATCTATGGATCTATCAAGAAGAGATTTTTTTCATATAGCAGCAGCTTTAGGGATTGGTTTGCCATCAGCATTGATGGCATCGCCAAAGAGAGCTGATAGTGTAACGCTAAATGATATCTATGACTTTAAATCAAAAGGCAATGTTACACTACTTCATATTTGTGATATGCACGCTCACTTAAAGCCACTATATTGGAGAGAGCCATCTACGCTTATATCTGCACCTAATCTTACAGGTACACCAGGGTTTTTGTGTGGTGAGTCGTTTTTAAAATATTATGGAATGAGTGGAAAAACACTCGATGCATATTTTGATACACATATGGATTTTGATTCACTCGCAAACAAATTTGGAAAGATGGGTGGAATCTCTCATATGAAAACACTCATCAACCACATCAAAAAAGAGCGAGGCGAAGATAGAGTTGCACTGCTAGATTCTGGTGATACTTGGCAAGGTACAGGTGTTGCACTAAAAACTAGAGGCGAGGCTATCGTAGATGCACAAAACTATCTAGGTGTAGATGTGATGGTAGGGCACTGGGAGTTCACATATGGTAAAGAGCGAGTAAAAGAGCTTATAGATATGCTAGATGGGCAGTTTATCTCTCAAAATGTTGTGGGAGATGATCCATTTGATGATGAGTTTGAAGAGCTCATTTTTGAACCATATACAATCATAGAGCGAGGTGGTGCTAAAATAGGAATTATTGGTCAATCATTTCCATTTACATCTACTGCAAATCCAAAAGAGTTTACCGAGGGTTGGAGTTTTGGTCTGAGACTAGATAGCTTACAAAGATATGTTGATGAGCTTAGAGATGAGAAAAAAGTAGATTGTGTAGTTGTATTATCACACGATGGATTTAGCGTAGATCAAGAGGTAGCTAGAAGCGTAAAGGGTATAGATTTTATCCTCAGTGGACACACGCATGACCCATCACCTCGTCCAACTGTGATAAATGGAACTGTCATAGTTATCGCAGGAAGCCATGGTAAATATATAGGCAGATTAGATATTGATATACAAAATCACAAAGTAAAAGGTTATGAGTATAAACTAATCCCTGTGGCATCAAATCTCATCCCAGCAGACCCTGCGGGTGAAGAGCTGATTGAGAAGTGGTATAGCCCATATGATAGAGAGTTTGGCGAAGTGTTAGGTATAACAAAAAACACTCTCTATAAGAGAGATACATTTCACTCTACATTTGATGATTTAATCAATGATGCAATCATCGATACAATGGATAGCGATATCTCATTTACCCCTGGCTATAGATGGGGCTCTACCGTCTTAGGTGGCTCTAAAATCACTATGGATGATATCTATGATATGACTAGTATCACATATCCAGATGTATATACATTTGAGCTAGGCGGTGAGCAGATTAAGAGATTACTAGAAGATATCGCAGATAATGTATTTAATGCAAACCCACTCTATCAACAAGGCGGTGATATGAGTAGGCTTGGAAATGTTACCTATGATATAAAAATAGGTGCAAAAGGTGGCGATAGAATCAGTAATATCTTAGTAGGTGGCAAAACCTTGGATGATAATAAGACATATAAAGTCTCATCATGGGGTGGAAATCTACAAAACGCAGGGCGAAATTTAAATGACTCTTTAACGCGTCCAGTGTATGATGTCACATCAGCTTATGTTCGTCGTCAAAAGACGATAAATATAAGTGGCAATAGCAATGTTCGAATATTAGATTATTCGTGTGGCTGCCCAACCAAGGGTAGTTCTGGGTGCTAAGCACCCACTAAAACGCAAAAAGGACAAAAGATGAAAATGTCAAATCTTAGTATCTTAGCAGCGGCCTGTATGCTAAGTACATCAGCGTATGGCTTAAAAACAGAAGATAGAGTTATAAAAGCTAACTATGTAGTTGAGTATACAAAAACTCCAGGTGCGGTAAACTCTTTCTCGGAGATGTTTAGCGAGGGCGATATCTATGGTCGTGTTAGATCTCATATGTTTTGGTGGGATTGGGATAATGCAAATCCAAATGGCTCGACAGAAGATGGAAATATGTGGGGTTTTGGAGGTAGTTTAGTATATAAAACTGGCTATCTAAATGGTTTTGGTGCAACTGTAGGTTTTTATGGCTCTGTTCCACTAGTAGGCGAGAATAGAAATGACAGAGGAAACTATGGTAAATCTGGTAAAGATACATATAGACAAGATGTAGATGGTCATGAGCTGCCACTAGGTAACTTTGCAGAGGCGTATTTAGAGTATAAATATGGTAAATCAAATATCAAAATCGGTCGCCAAGGCATCGATACTCTTATGATAGCTACAAATGATACAAAAATGGTTCCAAATACATTTGAAGCAGCGATGATAGAGACAAAAGAGATTCCAGATACAAATTTGCGTCTAGGTTATATCACTAAACAAAAACTTCGTGATCACAATAAATTTCACTCTATTTTAGCTTTTGATGGTGCAAAAAAAGTAAACTATAATGATGATGTGGGTACTCACAAGGGACTTACTCCAACGGCGATAAAAGCTAGAGGTGCGAGCGTAAATCCAGATATGATTTTATTAAATGTATCAAATAAATCAATCCCTAATCTAAAACTTGATGGTGAGTTTTTACATATCAATGATTACTTTAGCACAGCAGTAGCAGAGGCTAACTATAAAATCGCACTTGGTGATTGGACGCTTACTCCAGGAGTTAGATATATTAAACAGATGGATGATGGTGCTGGTAAGATAGGTGGTGCATCTATCACTGGTAAAGTAAAAACACAAGCACAAGCAACTACAAATGGCTATAAGGCTCACGATAGTGTAGATACTCATGCATGGATGGCTAGATTGGTAGCTGAGAGTGGTCCGCTATCACTACAAGTAGGTTATGCAAGAATCGCTGATAAAGCAGATATTATAGCTCCATGGAGAGGGTTTCCAACAGGTGGATATGTAAGATCTATGGCGATTATGGATTGGCAAGCAAATACTAAAAGCTGGGCTGTGAAAATGGGCTATGATTTTGGAAAAGCTGGGATAATGGATGGTCTAAAAGTGGTAGCTGATTATGAAAACATCAACTACGATGATAGAAAAATAGCAGCTAGTGGACTAACTGATAGAAATACTCTACATGTAGATGTATGGAAAACATTTAAATCTCTACCAAACACAGAGTTTAAGTTCCGTTTTGCAACTATAGATGCTGAAAAAGCACCTACTGCAGCAGAAGATTACAACTCATATAATGAGTATAGATTTGAAGTAAACTACCTATTTTAGGGATTTGATATGAGAATATTAGCAACTGCCATAGCGTTATCATCACTACTGTTTGCATCACCATATAGCCTCACTCCAGTGCAGGTAAATAGCGATGTCTACTGCTTTTTTGGAAAAGCAGAGATTATGGATAGTGTAAATAATGGTGATATTGTAAATAGTTGTTATATTCTCAGTGATGATGGATTTATAGTTATCGATACAGGTCCATCATATAACTATAGTAAAACTGCATTTAATGAGATGCAAAAAGTCTCTAAAAAAGATGCAGTTTTAGTTATAAATACTCATATTCATGATGATCATTGGCTAGGAAACAATTTTTTTAGCGGTGTGGAGATAGTTGGAAGTGATGATTTTTTAATAAACGCATCAACAAATGAGCCAACTCGTATGTCAGCTTTTATATCAACAGAGGCGTACGCACAGACAGTTCCAACTATGCCTAATCATATTATTAGTGGTGATACAGATATAATCTCCTCAAATAAAAAATTACAACTAATAATAGCGAAAAAAAAGGCTCACACCGCTAAGGATATGATGATATATCTACCAGATGATAGGGTGCTTTTTGCAGGGGATTTGGTATTTAATACTAGAATCCCAACCCTAGGAAATGGCGATATAGATGGCTGGATTGAGGCATTAGAGTATATTAGAGATTTAGATGCTAACTATATTATCGGCGGACATGGCGATAGGGTCGATTCTAAAAGCTATGAGATGACGCTAGAGTATTTTAGAGAGCTTAGAGATGGCGTTAGAGATGCTATAGATGATGGTCTTGATATCACTGAAACTATAGATAGAGTAACTATGGATAGTTTTAGGGATTACAAACTCTATGATGAGGTACATAGACACAATGTCGAGGCAGCATATAGAACACTGGAGTGGCAATGAGAGTTATTTTAGCGATATTTTTTATGCTTTTTACTTTAGAAGCAGATGTTGTTTTGGCTGAGCCTAAGCCATCTATGGATAATCCTAGAGAGGTGGTAATGGGTATCAGCAAAGGCGATAGCGAAGCGATTCATCATGTGCTAAGTACCGCAAATAATATACTCAAATTTTATGGACCTGAAAATGTTCATATGAGAATAGTTGCCTATTATCACGGCATAGAGGCACTACTAGCTAAAAACAAAGATATAGCGGTGCGTGTCGATGCACTGCAGCAATATGATGTAGAGTTTGTAGCGTGTGGCAACACAATGGTAACAAAAAATATATCATCAGATGAGCTTATAGATGGTGTAGAAATCGTTAGTGCTGGTATAGCAGAGGTTATTGAAAGAGCATCTGAGGGTGCATTTTATATCGAACCATAGGGGGAAATTATGAGATTTTTTATATTATTAGTGGCAGCTTGTCTGCATTTGGTGGCGAGTGATCTATATATTATGAGTATAGATAATAGTGATAATAAGATTGATGCTAAAGTGATAGAGAATGCACTTATAGATAATGGATTTGAAATCTCTGCAAATACAGAGATGAATGATCCATTTATAAAACAGTTTGGAGAGAGTGGATTTACGCACTTTAATCTGCTAACTGCTTATCATAAAGTGCATACGATAAATCTATTAAAATCAGAGCCAGATAGTGGAATATTTGCACCTATGGGATTTGGTGTATATCAGGCAAAAGGCGATAGTGTACTTAGGGTATCAATATTAACTGCTGAGGCGATGGAAAAGATAGTTGGCGTAAAATCGCCAGAGTTTAAAAAGCTAGAGGGCTCTGCTATAGAGGCTATTAAAAAGGCACTACCATCAATAAAGATAGTAAAAAGTGATAAATCGCTAGAGGCACAAGGCGAGCTATTTAGCAAATTTATCAAAAGCGATTCTGATGCTAGCGATAAAGATGATGTAGAGATGATGATAGAAGAGGGGCTAAAGCCTATGGGATTTGTTATGTCAAACTTTAGTGATTTTAACTTTGTCCTAGGCGATGAGAGCCCGTTTGATTTTTACGATACATACTCTATTTGTAAGTTAAAAGTAATCTATAATGTGGCTAAAACTCGCCCAGAAGCGGCTGCTTTTGCACCTTGTAGCTTAATGGTTTACAAGAAAAAAGATAGCGATGAGATAGTACTGGGATTTCCAAGCGTCTATAACTGGATGAGCAGTGCTTTAGTGGTTGATAGCGAGGGTAAAGAGGAGCTATTAATCGCTCAAAGAGATTTCCAAGAGATTTTAGAATCTGCGATAGAGTAATCATTTTATAATCAAAGCGAGGGTATAATAATGCCTTTTATAAAGGTAGCTCTCGCATAATGATTCTAGATTTTTTAAAATCGGTACAAAACATCACTCTAGTTGTCCATAAAAATCCAGATGCCGACTCTATCGGCTCTGCGAGTGCATTCTACTCATATCTACTGCGTGAAAATAAAAATATAAGCTACTACTGTATAAGCCCTAAAATAGCACATAATCTCTCTTTTATTCCATGGAGCGACAAGATAAAAGATAGATTGCCAAAAGATATAGATTGTATTATCAGTTTTGATTGTGGCTCTATAGAGAGACTGGGTTTTGATACTGATGGTGTGACGCTGATAAATTTTGATCATCACAGAAGCAATAATAATTTTGGAAAATTTAATATCGTAAATCCTGATGCTATTAGCACCACAGAGGTGGTTTATGATTTTTTTGTAGCCAATGATATAAAGATAAATGCTAAGATGGCGACCTCTTTGTATGCAGGGTTGGTTGATGATAGTGACTCTTTTAAATCAAGAGATTGCACTATAAAAACATTTGCTATGGCACAAAGTTTGCTTGAAAGTGGAGCAGAACACGCTATGGCTATAACTAATCTGTATCATAAGAAATCACTATCTTATATCAGACTCAAATCTATAATGCTAGGTGCGATGGAGCTAATAGCAGATGCGAGAGTTGCGATATTTGATATAGATAGAGAGAGTTTTAATAGAAGTGGTGCCTTTATAGCTGATGCTAAAGCTATTTGCGAAGAGGCACTATCGCTCTCTATGGTTGAGGTGGTTGTGCTGTTTGCTGAGTCGGTTGATGATGTCGTGGTATCGATTAGAAGCAGCTCAAGAATAGATGCAAATGTGGTTGCATCGGCGTTTGGCGGTGGCGGACATAGTAGCAGAGCTGGTGCTAGAGTATCCACAGCGGATAAGCAAAAAATTATAGATGAGATTAAAAAGGGGTTGAGTTGAGACAAAGAGGCAAGAGCAGATTTTTAGGACTAATCATAACTATAGTTGTAGTTGTGCTAGTGATTTTTGTAACTGTTTCATCGAGTTTTGAAAAAGATGAGCCTGTGGTAACTATAGAGGGAGATGGATTTTGGAATCTAAAAGATCCACTAGTTATAAATATATTTGATGAGAGTGGTCTTAAATATGTAAAAGCAACTCTCAGTGATGGCGAAGATGAGTGGGAAGTGCTAGATGATACGGAGTCTAGCGATTTGAGCGATAGAGAGTTTAAAATCGAGCCACCAAAAGAGATTAAAAGAGTAAAGGTTTCATCTCTAACGCTAAAGATAAGAGCTGTGGATAATAGCTTATGGGGCTTTTTTACGGGCAATAGTTATGATGAGGAGCACACTATCATCATAGATCAGCGAAATCCTGTGGTATCAGTAGTAGCAAACTCATATAAGATTCAGCGAGGTGGCTCGGCTGTTGTGATTTTTAAAGCAACTGATGAGCATCTAGATTCACTAGAGATAGAGACAACTTTTGGTAAAAAATTTATCGCTCAACCATTTGTGAAAGAGGGATATTACGCATCGCTTATCGCTTGGCCAGCTGTTGAGAGAGATTTTAGAGCCCATATCATAGCACGAGATAAGGCAGGAAATGAGACTAAAACATATGTTCCGCTGTGGCTACAAGATAGAGCCTATAGGGTATCAAATATAGAGTTAAGCGATAGATTTTTAGATGGCAAAATAGCAGAGCTTGCAAATGTTTATGAGCAGACTATCGGTATAGATGATAGATTAGAGCAGTTTGTTACTATCAATGAAAAAGTGCGTGATGATAATGAGAAGATTATCCATAATATAACATCAAAAGTCTCTAGTGAGATGATTAGCGATTTTGCTCCTCGTGCCTTTTATCCACTGGTAAATGGTCAAAAAGTGGCAGATTTTGCAGATCACCGTGTCTATAGCTACAAAGATAAAAAAGATTTCTCAAACGCCTATCATATGGGGCTTGATTTAGCTAGTTTAGCACAAGCTCCGATTATCACTTCAAATGGTGGAAAGGTTGTTTATAATGAGGAGAATGGCATCTATGGGATACTACCGATTATAGATCATGGATTTGGGCTATATACGCTCTATGGACACTGCTCATCTTCGCTTGTGAGCGAGGGTGATATCATAAGATCTGGTGATGTGATAGCAAAAACAGGTGTCAGTGGCTATGCGATGGGAGATCATCTACATTTTGGAGTATTAGTACAAGGCATAGAGGTTCGCCCTGAGGAGTGGATGGATAGCAAATGGATAAAAGATAATATCACTGATGTTATAAATACAGCAAAAACGACAATAAGTTCAAATTAGTGGTATAATAACCAAATTATTTTAGGCATTATAATGAAACAGACAACTATAAAAGAGGCAGTAGAGGTTGTAGGAATCGGGCTTCATCGTGGCTCGCCTGTAAAGCTTAGACTAGAGCCACTAGGTGCAAATAGCGGTATAGTATTTTATAGAAGTGATGTAGCTATCACTATAGCTCTAGAGCCATCTAGTGTGGTTGATACGAAAATGGCAACAGTTATAGGTAAAAACAACCACTCTATCTCTACTATAGAGCATCTACTATCAGCTATCTATGCGTACGGGATAGATAACCTGCGTGTTATCGTGGATGCTGATGAGGTTCCTGTTATGGATGGCTCTAGTATCGCTTACTGTATGCTTCTTGAAGAGGCGGGGATTAAAGAGCTAGATGAGCCTAAAAAGATTATGCGTATTAAAAAAGAGGTGGTAGTTCAAGAGGGGGATAAGTATGTAAAGCTTATCCCATCAGATGATATGAACTACCATTTTACTATAAAATTTGCCCACCCTGTGATAGATGAGCAGGTATTTTCGTTTGATTTTACAAAAACAAACTACAAAAAAGAGATAGCCCGTGCTAGAACATTTGGTTTTGCACACGAGGTGCAATATCTACGCTCAAAAGGTTTAGCACTAGGCGGTAGTTTAGAAAATGCAGTTGTGTTAGATGAAAGGCGGGTTTTAAATCCAGAGGGGTTGCGATTTGATGATGAGTTTGTGCGACATAAAATTTTAGATGCTATTGGTGATATGTCACTGATGGGGATGAATTTTATAGGAAATTATGAGGCATTTGCAGGAAGTCATGATTTAAATCACAAGCTCACTCTAGAGCTACTAAAAGATCCAGCAAATTATGAAGTAGTAGAGCTATCTGTAGCTGAGTCAAAGGAGCTTGCAAAAGCTTATGCTTGATTTTTTAGTTGTTGCACTTGGCGAGAGTCTGCTTATAGGTATCTATAGAGATGGTCTGCTTATAGAGCAGGTGGATAAAAAAGCTCACGCATCAGAGTTTTTACCACTAGCTTATGAGGAGCTATCGAGCAGATATTGTTTTGATAGATTGCTCTATGCAAATGGTCCTGGCAGTTTTATGGGGATAAAAATCTCATATATTTTTTTAAAGAGTATATCTATAGTAAAAGATGTTCCGCTTTTAGCTATAGATGCATTCTATTTTAACGATAATAGAGCTATAAAAGCGTATGGAAAACTATATTTTATAAAAGAAGATAATAAGATTACTCTAAAGCCACTAGATGGCGAAAATCTAAATATTTTCACACTGCCACAAAATATAGATATAGCAAAATTTAGTGATAACGCCCTGCCATATTATGGGCTTGATGCAGTATAAAGGAGAGAGATTGATAGTTAGTGTACCAGCTACGAGTGCCAACCTAGGGCCTGGATTTGATTCGCTAGGATTAGCACTGGATTTACGAAATAGAGTTGAGCTTGCACCATCGAGGTTTTTTACTCTCTCTATAAAAGGCGAGGGCGAGGGAAATCCAAAACTCAAAGGAAATAATCTATTTGTCTCTATATTTAATGAGCACTATCGCAGATTAACATCCAAAAAGCAAAATTTCAAATTTACATTTTATAATCAAATTCCGATGTCTAGAGGATTAGGTAGTTCATCAGCTGTAATTGTTAGTGCTATTAGTTGTGCCCATGAGGCGGCGGGAGTGCGAGTATCAAAGAGAAGAATATTAAACTATGCATTAACTTATGAGAACCATCCAGATAATATCACACCTGCTGTAATGGGTGGATTTAATGTGGCTATGGTTGAAAAACAAAAGGTTTTTTCACAGCAAAAGCATCTACCAGATTATCTAAAAGCCGTAGTTGTGATACCAAATAAACCAATCTCAACTGCTAAATCTAGAACTACGCTGCCTAAATCATATAGTAAAGAGAGTGCGATATTTAACCTCTCGCACACTGCCGTTACGGTGGGAGCATTTTTTAATGAGGATTGGGAATTGCTGCGACTCTCTACGCAAGATAGATTTCATCAGCGAATTCGTATGAAGATGCTACCTGAGCTATTTGCAGTTCAAAAGATAGCATATGATAATGGTGCTCTTATGTCTACACTCTCAGGGAGCGGTTCGACATTTTTTAGTATGGTTTATGATGATGACGCAGAGCAGTTGGCAGAGAAATTTAAAAATGAGTTTAGTGATTTTGAGGTCAAGATTTTAAGTTTTGATAATGATGGATTAGTGATTGAGAGATAATCAAAGGAAATTTTCGCTATAATGGCAAAAAATATTACCCAACCCATAAGAATGTGTGTTGTTTGTAGAGGGCGATTTGCTCAATCATCACTTATAAGACTACAATGTAAAGATGCAAATCTCTACAGCTTTAGTGGAAGTGGCAGGAGTTTTTATATCTGCAGTGAGTGTGTAGATGATAAAAAAACTCCCTATAAGCTAGCACATAGCTGTAGAACAAAAGCGGTGGATACTCTTATGAATCAGTTAAAGGAGATTGTTGTTGATGATAGATAAGGTTAGGATACATGAGATTGCAAAAGAGCTTGGCGTAAACTCAAAAGAGGTAGTGGATAAAGCTATAGCAATGGGTGTAAATGTAAAAACAGCATCTAGTTCTGTAAGTATGGAAGAGGCAGAAAAGATTAGCGAGTTTATACTTAGTGGTGCGAGTATAGAGTCTTTAGCACCAAAACCAAAAAAACCAGAGCCAAAGCCACAGGCAGAAAAAGAGATAGAAAAACCTCAAGAGATTAAAGAGCCAAAAGAGATAAAACAAGAAGAGCCCAAGGTTGTGGCAGTAGAGCAAGAGCCTATCAAGAGATCTCGTTTAACAATCGTTAAAAAGAAAAATCCAAAACCTATACAAACTGCAGATGAAGATATAAATTGTAAGCCAGAATCAACAGTGATTCAATCTAGTTATGGAAAACTAAGCAAAGAGGCTCAAGAGGAGCTTGTATCTAAGAAGCCAAAGAGAGCCAATACAGCACCAGTATCTAAAAAAGATCAAGGCGTAAGACTTGATATTTTTGGTGGTGGAATCTCTGATGTATCTATGGATTATGAAGATGATCAGGTGGTACTATTAGATTTTAATGAGCTTGTATTAAAAGGCGAAACTGAAGAGGAGCAAAAACCTCGTGAGAAAAAACCAGTAGGTAGAAATGCAGGTAAGAAAAAGCCAGACAACAGAGGCAAGCCTAGAAAAGTAGCTCGTGAGGCTAGAAAAAAGTATACGCGTGAAGCAAAAGAGCAAGAGGTAATCACACATGTCGAGATTCCAGAGGATATTCGTGTATATGAGTTTGCTGAAAAGTTACAACAGCCTCTAGCAGAAGTGATAAAAATACTATTTAATCTAGGTATGATGGTTACTAAAAATGACTTTTTAGGCAAAGATGAGATAGAGATTTTAGCTGATGAGTTTGGTGTAGAGGTCACTACGATAGATCCAAAAGATGCGTTTAACCTAGAAGAGATGTACGAAGAGGCAACTATCGAGGATGAGCACCTAGAGGAGCGACCGCCTGTTATTACTATTATGGGGCATGTTGATCATGGTAAAACCTCGCTATTAGATGCCATTAGAAGTGCAAAAGTAGCTAGTGGCGAAGCTGGCGGGATTACACAACATATTGGTGCATACTCTGTAGAGCAAAATGGTAAGCTAATTACATTTTTAGATACTCCAGGACATGAGGCATTTAGTGCTATGCGTAGTCGTGGTACTCAGGTGACTGATATCGCTATTATCGTAGTTGCTGCTGATGATGGTGTAAAACCTCAAACAAGAGAGTCTGTAAAGCTTGCTCAAGATGCAGGTGTGCCGATTATTGTTGCAGTAAACAAGATGGATAAAGAGACAGCAAACCCTGATATGGTAAAGGCTCAAATGGCTGAAATCGGTCTAAACCCACTAGATTGGGGCGGAGAGACAGAGTTTGTTCATATATCTGCTAAGGCGATGATGGGGATTGATGAGCTACTTGAGACTGTGCTACTTCAAGCAGAGGTTATGGAGCTTCAAGCAAATCCAAAAACACTTGCAAAAGCAGTTGTGGTTGAGTCCTCACTAGAAAAAGGTCGTGGACCAGTTGCGACAGTAATTGTTCAAAATGGTACTCTTCATGTGGGTGACAATATCGTTTGTGGTAGCTCATTTGGGCGTGTTAGAACGCTAATAGATGACAAAAGAGCACAGCTTCGTCAAATAGGGCCAAGTCAAACTGCGGTTGTAGTGGGTCTAAATGAGGTTCCACCATCAGGCGAGATTTTAATGGCTATGAATAGTGATAAAGAGGCTCGTGAAGTGGCTCAAAAACGATATGAATATGATCGTCATCGCGAGCTATCACATAGTACAAAAACTACTCTAGATGAGCTAGGCTCGCTTATTGCAGAGGGTAGATTAAAAGCACTAAAAGTGGTTCTAAAAACTGATGTTCACGGTTCACTAGAGGCTATCAAAGCTTCACTCGCTGAGATGAGAAATGAAGAGGTAAAAGTCGAGATTATCTCATCTGGTGTGGGTGGAATTACTGAAAACGATGTTCAGCTTGTAAACAATAGTGAAAATTGTGTGCTATTTGGATTTAATGTTCGCCCAACTGGAAGTGTAAATGCACTAGCAAAACAGCTAGGTGTAGATATTAAAACATACTCTATCATCTATCAGCTACTAGATGATGTTGAGCTTATGCTAACTGGTATGATGGCACCACAATTTAGAGAGGAGAACACAGGTCAAGCAGAAGTGCGAGATGTGTTTGCTCTATCAAAAGGTGGTATGGTTGCTGGTTGTATGGTAGATGATGGCAAGCTTGTTCGTGGTGGAATGGTGCGTGTAATTCGTGATGGTGTTGTAATTCACGAGGGCGATTTAACATCTCTAAAACGCTTTAAAGATGATGTCAAAGAGGTTAGTAAAGGGTTTGAGTGTGGTGTTGTGCTCAAAGGCTATGAAGATGTAAAAGTGGGCGATGTCATCGAAACATTTATGAAAATCGAGAAAAAAGTATCACTGTGAAACCAGAGCAGATAAAGCTAAAAAGAACTGAATCGGTACTTAAAGAGCTCATCCCAGAGGCTCTAGGGCAACTAGGTGATGAGAGATTGCATGAGGTTGATGTTTTGGATGTGCACTGCTCTAGAGGCAAAAGCGATGCAAAGGTCTATTTAGACCCATCATATTTTGATGAATCTGAGCAAAAAGCGATTATAAAACAGCTAGAAAAAGCACGCCCCATTATCGAAAACCACTGTATGAAAGAGCAGGGATGGTTTAAATCTCCAAAACTTACATTTGTTTTTGATGATACTTATGAGCGAGCCAAAAAGATTGATGAGCTGTTTGCAATGATAGAAAAGGCTAAGTGATGGCATTAGAAGAAGATATAGAAAAACTACTAAACTCCATAGGATTAGAGCTATATGATATAGCAACAATAAAAGAGAATGAGCAGCTTATATACCGCGTTAGCGTGGTAAAAGAGGGCGGTGTGAGTCTTGATGATTGTGTTGAAGCTACGCATCTGCTCTCTCCGCTACTAGATGTGACGCCACCGCTAAGTGGAGAGTATAGATTAGAGGTTAGTAGCCCTGGGATTGAGCGAAAATTAAAGACGCTTAAACATTTTGAAAAATCTATAGGCGAAAATATAGAGCTCTCTACTATCTCAAAAGAGAAATTTACAGGAAAGCTACTAGCAGTTAATGGCGAGATTATCTCTCTAGAGAGCGAAGATGGTGTGAGTGAGATTGATTTTAAAACCATCTCAAAAGCAAAAACTTTTTATCAGTGGTAAGTGAGGCAATCTTTAGTGCTATGCGATTAGCACTAAAAAAGGCGTGGGAGTATCAGCTACTAACCCATCCAAACCCTGCAGTGGGTGCTAGTGTAGTGTGTGAACGGGGTATGATTATCTCATCTGCTGCTCATAGATACTCTGGCGGAGCTCACGCAGAAATCTATGCACTGCGAGATGCCTATACACTACTTAGCCGAGATAGCACTATCGCAGAGTGTGAAGATTCACTTTTTATACATAACTACCTCAGAGAAAATCATCGAGATATATTTAAAAACCTATCTATAGTTATTACACTAGAGCCCTGTATGCATAGCGGTAAAACTCCATCTTGTGCATCACTCTTATCTGCTTTGGGGCTAAAAAATATCTATTATGGCTCTGATGATCCAAATCCAGAAGCATCTGGAGCAAGAGAGCTATTTAGTGATAACATTCATCCACATATCTTAAAAGATGAGTGTGATAGATTGCTAGAGCCATTTAGATTGTGGCAAAAGCGTCCATTTGTATTTTTTAAATACGCCACAAGATTTGATGGAACATACGATGGCGGTACTATTAGCTCTATAAGCTCTAGAACTCATATGCACGCTATTAGAGATAGATGTGATTTGCTCATCATTGGTGGCGAGAGCGTGAGAGCTGATAGACCTACGCTAGATGCTAGGCTAGTTGGAGGCAAGGCTCCTGATGTGTTAATTTTAAGCAATCGAGATGATTTTGATAGAGATATACCGCTTTTTAATATAGCTGATAGAGAGGTTTTTATCAGCGATAATCTAGATATATTAAAAAACTACAGCCTCGTGATGGTTGAGGGTGGAGTAAAGCTTTATGAGAGTATCAAAGATAGTATCGATTGGGTACTATGCTATATGGCACCACGATTTGGTGGCGGAGAGAGAAGCTTTAGTGGTGTAAATGAGAGTTTTGAGTTGCTGCACACCACCAGTGGTGATGATATTACAATATGGATGAGACGAGATGGATAGACAAAAAAAGATAGTTTCGATGTTTGATGATATAGCTCCTACTTATGATAGAGCCAACAGAGTGCTTAGTATGGGCGTGGATACTATTTGGAGAAAAAAAGGTTGTGATTTAGCATTTAGTTATCTAGGTAGCAGTGAGCTAGATTTGATAGTAGATGTGGCGTGTGGAACTGGTGATATGATGCTATATTGGGCAAAGCAGGCAGAGAAAAATGGTATCGACATAGGCTCAATCATAGGAGTAGACCCTAGTGAGGGGATGGTGGGAGTTGCTAGAGAGAAACTACCGCATTCTACATTTCATATAGCACCAGCGACAGAGATTCCACTAGATGATGGGGTTGTTGATATTATTAGTATCTCTTATGGGATTAGAAATGTACTAGAGCGAGAGAGTGCACTGCGTGAGTTTAATAGAGTCCTAAAAGTAGGCGGACTTGTGGTTATATTAGAGTTTATGAAAAACTCAAATCCATCATTTCTATCAAAAATCAGAGATTTTTACCTAAATAGAGTTTTACCAAAAATAGGTGGATTTATCTCTAAAAATCTAGAGGCATATGAGTATCTACCAAACTCAATAGAGGGTTTTTTAAGCACAGATGATATGAGCTCAGAGCTAAGAGAAGCAGGCTTTGAGGTGCTATATTCAAAGAGCTTTTCGATGGATATCTCAACACTTATAATCGCAAAAAAGCTATAAAATATGGCAAATATTCTCTCTGTTAGTACTCTAAATGAGCAGATAAAATCGCTTTTAGAGTCCACATTTGAGTTTATTAGCGTAGAGGGAGAGCTCTCTAGGGTCACATATCACAGTAGTGGACACCTATATTTTAGCATCAAAGATGCAGGCTCAAATCTAAAGTGTGTAATGTTCAAAGGCAACGCCGCTAGGCTAAAATTTAGATTAGAAGAGGGGATGCATATAGTGCTTCATGGGGCGATTTCGCTCTATAAACCCAGAGGTGAATATCAGCTAAATGTGGCAAGTGCAGAGCCATATGGTGCAGGTGCATTAGCTGTTGCATATGAGCAGATGAAAAAAGAGCTGAGCGGGCTGGGGTATTTCGATGAGAGCCGTAAAAAGCCTCTGCCTAAATTTGCTAATCGCATAGCACTAGTGACATCTGCTACAGGTGCTGCACTACAAGATATGATTAGGGTAGCAAACAGCAGATGGCAACTGTGTGAGTTTGTCGTTTATGATACGCTAGTCCAAGGCGATATGGCAGCCTCTATGATAGCTGATATTATTACTCGTATCGATAGTATGGGTTATGATGTGATAGTTTTAGCTCGTGGTGGCGGTAGTATCGAGGATTTATGGGCATTTAATGAGCGAGTTGTAGCAGATGCACTGTTTGCTATGAAGACCCCGACTATCTCAGCGATAGGGCACGAGATAGATTGGGTTATTAGTGATTTTGTTGCCGATGTGCGAGCTGCTACACCTAGTGCTGCTATGCAGTTAGCTTTGCCAGATAAAAATGAGCTGATGATATATCTAGATGAGCTTATGAGTAGATATAATCAGACGATAAATCAGAGCATCTCTAAAAAAGAGCAACAGCTAATGAGCCTATTTGAGCTATTTAAACAAAATAATATCTCCCATAAGATAAGCTCGCAACAAAAGGCTTTGGCGGAACTCTCAGTGATATTTAACTCTCAAATATCTCAAAAACTACAGACTCTCTCATATCAGATTCCACAATTAAAGTCGCAACTAAATCAGACGATTTTACAAACCTTAAATCTAAAACAAAATGAGCTAAATATCATAAATCAATCACTCATCGCTCAAAATCCAAATCTAAAAAACTCTCGCGGATATGCACAGATAACAAAAGATAAAAAAGTTATAGATTTAGCTAAGCTACAAAAAGATGATATATTTGATGTTATGAATAGTGAGGTGAAAATCACCTCAAAAGTGATAGATATAAGCTCTCTATCGTAAAAACAGAGATGGAAAATATGTATGCAGATATGAGCTAGACTCTGCTGCTAGTTTTTTCATAAATTTTTCTATCTTATCTTCACGACTCCAGATAGGATTTTCTACGCCCGTCATCTCTATGAGCAGATTTTTAGCATCATTTTCTACGCCTATCTCATCGATGAGCCCTACCTGCATCGCTTGAGAAGCTGTGAATATGTGTGCATCAGCATAATCACTGCTGCTATTTATATCAAGTCCCCTAGCATTTGCAACATCTCCTACGAACATATCGTATGTATCAAATATAACTTTCTCTAGTTCAGCTTTTTCTTTTTCACTCCAAGCCCTATCAGCAGTTCCCACGCTTTTGTACTCTCCTGCTTGTATACTTTGTGTTTTTATACCGATTTTATCCATCAGCTCTGATATATCTGCTCCTTGCATAATTACGCCGATAGAACCTATTATGCTACCAGGGTTTGCAATGATTTTATGAGCATAGATAGATGCGTAGTATCCACCACTTGCCATCATTCCAGAACCATATATAATTAGTGGTTTTTTCTCAGCCACTCTTTTTATAGCATGAGCTAGCTCTATCGATGGTGCTACTGCACCACCTGGGGAGTTCATAACAAATAACACGCCCTTGATTCGCTCATTTTTCTCAGCTTTTTCTAGTTTCTCTACTACATCACTTACATCAAAAATGCCACCATTTAGAGTGATTTTTTCTAGATTATGAGGTGTTATATTTTCGCCACTAGATGGAATCAGTAGCCACAACAGAAAAAATATAAATAGCGTCGCTTTAAAGTGGTTTTGTATAAACTTTATCGTCTGTGTGATGGCGTGTAGTATTTTTTTGAAAAATTCTATCATAATATACTCTCTCCTTTGATATATACATCTTTTATGGTTTTAGGTTGCAGTAGTAGATGAATAGGTAGTTGCTCATTTAGTGGATAATCTACATCTATTGCTACGATATCAGCGTTAAAGCCCTCTTTTATGCTACCGATATTTAGCCCAAGAGCTGATGCACTGCGAGCTGTTACAGAGTCAAAAAGCTCTAGAGCTAACTCTAGTAAATCCTCATCACTATGGCTAAATAGAGCGATTTTTAGCTCCTCAAAAATATCTAGATTATAGTGTGAACTTAGTCCATCAGTAGCACAAATATAGGCGACGCTATGTTTTTTAAGACTCTTTAGATTTAGCTTTGAATTTCCTAATAATCTATTTGATATAGGACAATGTATGATGGTGTGATGGTGTTTGCTTAGCTTTTCTAGTTCGCTATCATCTATCTGCGTGGCGTGTGTAAATAGTGTAGGCGTATCATCAAAATATGAGATAAAATCACTCGCACTATTTGCAGGTGTGCTCTGGTTTAGAAAATCTTTGAAAAAAGGTGCAAAATCACCACTACCGCTATCTAGCCACTCTCGCTCCGCATGACTCTCTAGCAGATGTGCTGATAGATGAGCTTTGCTAGATTTTGCTAGCTCAATAGCTTTTTTAATGATAACTCTATTTGTAGAGTAGGGCGAATGTATCGCAATAGCTGGATAAAATCCCTCTCGTTTTACATCACTACTATCATTGAATCTAGAGAGAAAATTATCATAAAGAACATCCGCCATCG
Source organism: uncultured Campylobacterales bacterium (assembly GCA_964650175.1). Lineage (GTDB taxonomy): Bacteria > Campylobacterota > Campylobacteria > Campylobacterales > Sulfurimonadaceae > CAZYTC01. Next base: position 40,388 of record CAZYTC010000004.1, read on the forward strand.
CCATATCGCTACCTAGTAGCTCGTTAAAATAGATAATATTTTGCTTGCTTGAAGCACAAGAGTTTAAATCAAATCCATATGAGCTAACAGCTCCGATAGTTGTGATGCCATTTTTTGCCATCTGTTGCAGTGTTTGCGTAATCATCTCATCATCGCATCTACTGATAAGTTCATCTCGATTTTTGATAACACTATATAGCCATGAGATAAAATTACCATACTCTAGGCTCGTTTGGTTAGAGCTAAACTCTAGGTGTACATGGGGGTTTATAAGCCCTGGAATAACTATATTTGCATTTGAAATAGTTATATTTTTATCTTTTGCTTTTGCGATAATATCACTATGAGAAGCTATGGTTATGATCTGTTTATCAAAGATGATTCCATGATTAAAGAGTAGTTTTTTGTCTGTATAGATAACATCTGCTAATATTGCTTTCAAATTAATCCTAATATCAAAATATATTGACTATAATTGTATCATAATAAAGATTTATCGATTAGTAATTGTGAAACTATGTTTAGTTAATAAGATTTTAGATATAATTCACTCTAGTGAATGAGAAGCGAGGGCGTTGTTTGAAAATATTGGTAGTTGATGACTCTAAACTAGCTAGAACATTTTTAATAAAAACATTGCGTGAATTTGAGCCAAGAAGCGAAATTTATGAGGCTGAAAATGGACAGATTGCTGTAGATTTATATAAAGAGCTACGCCCTAGTGCCGTCTTTTTGGATTTAACTATGCCGATAATGGATGGCTATGAGGCACTGCGACATATCATATCATTTGATGTTGCTGCACAGGTGGTTGTAGTATCTGCTGATGTGCAGGTACAAGCACAAGAGATGGTAATTGAATTAGGAGCCAAAATGATGGTTCCAAAGCCTATAAATAGCGATAAAATGCTATCTATTTTGGGTAAACTATCTATTTAAATTATGGAAATACCTATGCAAAATGAAGGATTTAGCGAAGATCACTTAGATGTTTTGCGTGAGCTTATGAATATCGCTATGGGTAATGCTACAGCAAGCATTGCCGATTTACTGGATGCTTTTGGTAAGATGCATATACCAGAGATTGTTGTTAGTGATATGCAAGGGCTTGATGAGTATATTAAGCGTACAATCAAGCCAGATTGTCAATGCTATGCCACAAAACAGCTATTTAGTGGTATTTTTAGTGGGGAATTTTTATTTTTAATCCCTAAAGAGTCCGCACATAATCTAGGAAATCATCTATATAATATCGAATCTCCATCAGAGGGCGATATTTTAGATGCTGTTATTGAGCTGACAAATATTTTGAGTGCGACGATGATTAGCCGACTAACTGAGGAGCTAAACACAAAGGTGCAGTTTTTTGTACCAACTACGCAACTAGTAAATACAGGCGAGTTAATCAGCCCAGATGATTTGATAAATTATCATAAGATTATTATCATCTCTACTGTTATGGAGTTTGAAGAGCAACAAATTAGCGGGCATATTTTTATCCTCACAAAAGATTCTATGATAGATAATCTAAAATCTCTAATAGATAAAAAAATCGAAGAGCTCTTTGGCTAATGATAGAGATTGCTAGACCTAATATTCTCCTAGACGCACTAGAGATAGGCGTAATAATTTTAGATAGTGATTTCAATATCAAATATTGGAATCAGTGGCTAGAGATAAACACAGCACTATCAGGCGATGAGACGATGGGTAAAAATCTAAAAGATTTCTATCCAAATATCGATTATAATGTTTTAGGTCGAAAGATACGAACGGCACTGCGTCTAGGCTCTCCCGCATTTTATGATGCATCTATTCAAAACAGATTTATAGAGATACCTCGTATTAAAATCACATCATCACTACTAAAATATATGCAACTTCAAGTAATCGTATCGGCGTATGATGTAGAGCAATCGCTCGTTATGATATCGATTTATGATATTAGTGATTTGCATGAGCTAAAACTAGATTTAAGCAATCAGATGAATAAAATCTCTGTATTAAATAGTGAGCTAAAAAGCGATAAAGATATCATAGACTCAAACCTTTTTATAGTAAAAGTAGATGTAAGATGCAGTATCTTAGAGGCTTCTAGTGCGTTTTTACGATTTTTCTCGCTTGAGAAAGAGGCTGTGGTGGGCGAGAAGTTACCAAATGTTTTTCTAGATACACAGTGTGATTTTAGTATAAAAAAACTATATCAAGCGGTATTAGATGGTCAAAAATTTTCAGGTGAAGTGAGGATTTTTGTCAAAGATAAAGAAGTATGGTTTGATATACTGCTCTCTCCATATATAGATGAGTTTGGGCTAGGGCTTTATACTATAATATTTAGTGATATTACAGATAAAAAACGCATCGAACTACTCTCTGTTACTGATGCACTAACAAAACTATATAATAGATATAAATTTAACGAAGAGTTTGACAATATGATGAGCCGAACTCACTGGGTAGATGGTGAAAATAGTTTTGCTCTAATAATCTCTGATATTGACCATTTTAAGAGTGTAAATGATAATTTTGGACATCAAAATGGTGATATAGTGCTTTTTGAAGCGGCAACGGTTTTTTCTAAAACAATCAGATTAGGCGATGTTGTCGCTAGATGGGGTGGTGAAGAGTTTGTATTTTTACTGCCAAATGTAAACAAAGATAAAGCTCTATTGGTTGCAGAGAAGCTAAGAGTTGAACTAGAGAATCTATCCATCCCTATCGTAGGTAGGGTAACATCATCATTTGGGGTCTCTTTGTATATCAAAGGCGACACGCAAGAGACGATAATGCAAAGAGCAGATGAGGCACTCTATAAGGCAAAAGAAAACGGCAGAAATAGAGTCGAGTTTTTATAGAAATGGGCAAATTTAGTTGCTTATAATCTACAAACACTTATAATTGATATTTAAAATCGAAAAGAGATAGGAATCTATATGAAAATAGTGGTTATTCAAGGACCAAATCTAAATATGCTCGGCGTTAGAGAGCAACAAATTTATGGAGCTATGAAGCTAGAGCAGATTCACGCACAGATGAAAGATGTAGCAGATCAGCACGGTATCGAGATTGAGTTTTATCAAAGCAATCTTGAGGGAGAGCTAGTAGATAGAATCCAAGAGTGCTATGGCGATGCTGATGGAATTATCTTAAATCCTGCGGCATATACTCACACATCTGTTGCTATTAGAGATGCAATTTCAGCTGTATCTATCCCTACGATAGAGGTGCATATCTCTAATACATACCGCAGAGAGGAGTTTAGACAAAAAAATCTAATAGCTCCTGTATGTGCATCATCGATTGTTGGTTTTGGACCATTTGGATATCATCTAGCGATGGTGGGAATGATTCAGATATTTACAGAGATTGCAATGCTAAAGCAAGCTCATGAGGAACAGAGCGTCGAGGGTTAATATGCCACTGCGACTTGAACTAGATAGAGAGTATACAATCTATAAAGATAGGCTCTATCCAAAACGCTCAAGTAGTGCTCACCCATTTAGATATAATGTTGCCATCGGTATCGGTGGCAACATAGGCGATGTAAAGCGACGGTTTAATCATCTGTGGCACTATATTAATCGCTTATCTTATATGAAAATCATAGAGAGCGGAGTTATATTACATAATCCGCCATTTGGATTTTTAAAGCAGAACTATTTTGACAATAGCGTTATAGTGGTAGCTACATCGCTTGAACCTAGGGCTTTTTTGAGACGGCTTCATATGATTGAGAGCCATTTTGGCAGAGAGAGGGCGTTTGAAAACAGTCCTAGAACACTAGATTTAGATATTATATTTTTTGATAATCGCAATATTAAAACCAAAGATTTAATAGTCCCTCACAAAGATTATAAATCAAGAGCTAGCGTGATGATTCCGCTACGAAGTTTGCGATATTTGAAAAAATGGAGGCCTAATGAAAATTTTAACATTTAGTGGCTCATCTCCTGCGGAGGCTCTAAAAAAAGCACAACTTGAAGTTGGCGAAGAGGCGATGTTAATCGAGACACGCGAGATACAAAAAAAATCTTTAGGCAAAACACCTCTATATGAAGTGGTGGTAGGCGTAGAAGATGATTTTCAGATGCCTATCAAAATTCCAGCAGCCTATAGCGAGCCACTATCGGTACAAAAACCACTCACGCAAAAGAGCTCTGATGTATTATGCAATATCACAGAGGCTGCAAAACAGATATCTAAAATAGCTGAAGTTACAAAAGATAGCAAAAGCTCAATCAAAGTAGCTTCAAAAGAGAGTGAAGATTTGCGTCTTATCAAAGATGAAATCGAGAGATTAGGCGATAAGGTAAAGCTGATACAAAATATGTTTTGGCAGGAGAAATCCCCAAGAACATCCGCACCTATTCCTCCAGAGTTTGCAGAGATTTACCGTCTAGTAGAGCAAAGCGGTATGAACAAAGAGCATCTAGATGAGATAATGCATCTAACGCTAGAGCATATGCCATCAAAGATGAAAGAGAGCTCTGATACAGTCAAGCGATATTTTCAAGTATTAATGCGAAAAATCATCCCTACAAGACTAGAGAGTAATCTAAAGTTTGGTCAAAAAAAGGTGCTAATGCTAGTAGGGCCTACAGGTGTGGGCAAGACTACATCTACAGCAAAGCTAGCTGCTAGATACTCATTTTTATTAGAGAAAAAACATAAAGTAGGGTTGGTAGTTTTAGATACATTTAGAATAGGTGCTGTTGAGCAACTGATGCAGTATGCTAGAATGATGAAGTTAGGGATTGAGACTGTGAGTGACCCACTAGAGTTTAGCGGGGCGATAAATGCACTCAAATATAATGACTATATCATCATCGATACAATGGGAAGCTCACCGTATGATAAGAGTAAAATCGAAAAACTCAGCGAGTGTTTGAGAGGTAATGATACAGATTTTGAAATCGATGTGATGCTTGTACTTCCTAGTTCTATCAAATACGAAGATTTGCTCTCAACTTATGAGAGCTTCTCATATTTAGGCATAGATACGATTATGTTTACAAAGCTCGATGAGACAAAGGGTTTTGGTAATATATTCTCGCTTATTTATGAGACAAAGATACCTATTAGTTATTTTTCTATCGGTCAAGAGGTGCCAGAGGATTTAGCTGTGGCGACTCCTGATTATTTGGTTGATTGTCTGATGAATGGATTTAGTAGAGGTGAGAAGTGATGACTCATCAAGCAGCGAAACTAGAAGAGCTAGTAAATCAAAACAAAAGAGTAGCATCTAAAAAGACGAGATTTATCGCCATCACTAGTGGAAAAGGTGGCGTGGGCAAGAGTACTATCAGCTCAAATCTAGCATTTTTGATGGCGAAATATGGGCTAAAAGTGGGCATTTTTGATGCTGATATAGGGCTAGCCAATCTAGATGTGATGTTTAATGTAAAATCACAAAAGACTATACTGCATGTGCTAAAGGGTGAATCTAGAGTTGAGGATATAATAGTTCCAATTAGTGATAATCTTGTGCTCATCCCAGGTGAGAGTGGCGAGGAGATATTTAAATATGCCTCATCAGGGCTCTTTGAGAGCTTTATGGATCAAGCAAGCGTGCTAGATAATCTAGATGTAATGATAATCGACACAGGTGCAGGAATAGGCGAGCATATACAGCTATTTTTAAAAGCATGTGATGATGTGGTGGTGGTTACGGTACCAGACCCAGCAGCGATTACGGATGCCTATGCCACTATAAAAGTAGCCTCAAAACTACGAAGCAGTATAGGCGTAGTTATGAATCAAGTAAGATCTGCAAAAGAGGCACAGCTACTATTTGAGAAGATTAATAAAGTAGCAGATGCAAATATCGGCGGAGCTTTAAAGCTAGAGTTTCTAGGCTCTATTACTAGTGATATCAAGATATCAAATAGTGTAAAAAAACGCTCACTCTTTAGCGAAGAGCACCCAGCTTCATCATCTGTGGTAGAGTTAGAGCAGATAGTAAAGAAATTATCTAAAAAATTGGAACGAAATGTGCTAGTAGACTCTAAAGATAGTGGGCTAGGTGGGTTTTTTAAACGACTTATGGAGCACTTTTAAATAAAAATCTCTAGGAGTAGTGATGCAGGGTGTCAATTTTGTCTCATTTTTAACCGTTGGTGGTTTTTTTATAGGGATAATTTTTGCACTGCTACAATCAAGCACACCAGAGGGATTTTTAGGCTATGTTATAGTTATTAGCTCAGTTTTTTATATGTTTGCACATCTGTGTGTGGGGCTATTTTTCCAGACACTAGAGGCAAAATCACAATCATTTGCTAAAAAGACTCACGAACACAACTTAGATTTTTTTGTTAGAGAGATAAACAAACGAGAGCAGTTTATTGATGCGTTTTATAACCATCGAAGCGAGCTCTTAGAAGATAGTGAAAGGAGTGCGGCATAATGGTAATAAACGGCTATGAGCAGGAGTTGCGTCACCGCGAAGATCAGCTAGCACTCCAATATCTACCAGCTGTAAAAGCGATGTCTTTTAGGCTAAAAGAGAGACTCCCTAGCTCTGTTGATTATATGGATTTGTGTGCCATAGGGACTGAGGAGCTAGTAAAGCTTGCACGCAGATATGATGAGAGCCAAAATGACTCATTTTGGGGTTATGCAAAAACGAGAGTTTATGGTGCAATGTTAGATTATCTCCGCTCACTTGATACAGTGAGTCGCTCTAGTAGAAAGCTCATAAAAGAGATAGATAGTGCTATAGAAGCCTATATGAGTGAGCACGATGAAGAGCCCAGCGATGCGGAGTTATCAGAGATTTTGGAAGTGGATGAGAGTAAGATACGAGATGCTAGAATCGCATCAGATATCTATGCTGTATTGCCACTAGATGATCAGCTAGGCACTCCAGAGGAAAAGAGCATTCTAGAGCAGTTAGAGCATGATGATTTAGTAGATACTGTTATGAAGGTTTTAGGCACTTTTGGCGAGAGAGAGCAGCTTATTATACAGCTATATTATTTTGAGGAGCTAACACTCAGTGAAATTAGCGAGATAGTGGGTATTACAGAGTCTAGAATCTCACAAATTCACAAAAGCGTAATTCGTAAAATCAAAGACTCAATAGGGGAGATCTGATGGCTGATATATTATCGCAAGAGGAGATTGATGCCCTATTAGATGTCGTAGATGATGATGGAGATGTTGCACTAGATAGTAGTGAAGATCCATTTGTAGCACAGAGACAAGTCACACTCTATGATTTTAAGCGACCAAATAGAGTATCTAAAGAGCAGCTCAGAGCATTTCGTGGTATTCATGACAAGATGGCTCGCTCTATCGCCTCGCAAATCTCTGCTATTATGAGATCTATCGTAGAGATACAACTACACTCAGTAGATCAGATGACATATGGCGAGTTTTTGATGTCGCTACCAAACCCAACGAGCTTTAATGTCTTTTCTATGAAGCCACTAGAGGGAAATGGTGTTTTAGAGATAAATCCATCTATCGCTTTTCCTATGCTAGATAGAATACTTGGTGGTAAGGGCGAGCCTTTTGAAGCAAGTAGAGAGTTCTCTGATATAGAGCTTAGTCTTTTTGAGACGATTTTGCGGGTTATGATGGGAACACTGCGTGAGGCGTGGGGGCCTGTAACAGATCTATATCCACAGATAGAGTCAAAAGAGTCAAGCCCCAATGTTGTGCAAATCGTGGCACAAAATGAGATTGTCGTGATGGTAGTTATGGAGATTATTATCGGTCACAGCTCTGGGATGATGAATATCTGTTATCCTGTTATCGCCCTAGAGCCGATACTTCCAAAGCTTGCAAGCCGTGATTTAATGCTAAATGAGACAAGCTCAAAAAAGAGCCGAAATAAAGAGCTGCAGGTACTACTAGGTGGTGCACATGTGGGCATAGAGGTAAATCTAGGAGTAGCAGAGCTTACGCTACGAGAGTTACTAGATTTAAAAGAGTTAGATATAATTAGGTTAAATATTCCAGCAGATGACTCTGTGAGTGTGAGTGTTGATGGAAAAGAGCGATTTTTAGGTAAAATCGGGCTACATAGATATAGAAAATCAGTACAGATATCATCTGTTATTGATACAGAAAAAGATGCAGTTAAACGAGTGCTAAAAGAGTTTGAGATAAAGCGAAAAGCACGCATAAGCGGTGTAAAAGAGATGTTTGATAGACCTGAGTTAGAGGACTTTGAAGATGAGTGATTTTTCAGATATTTTTATAAATGAGGCGGTTGCCACGATAGAGGGGCTAACAGGCTATGCTCCACAGATTTCACTAAAAGAGTCCGAAGAGGTATCGATAGTTTCAAATGTTATAGCTCCCATAGTGCAGGTGCACATTAGCTTTGGAGGCGATGGAGATGGTGTTGTTATGCTCTCTCCACAGCTTGCAACGGCACTTGGAGATTTGATGCTAGGTGGCGATGGAGAGGGTAAAGATGAGCCAGACGATGAGGATTTAGATGCTACAAAAGAGATAGTCTCAAACATCGTAGGCTCTATGAGCACGACGCTCTCATCGCAAAAAGAGTTGCCAAAATTTAATATAAAACCAGACTCTATAAATTTTATTCCTGAGGGCGATGATGTATCGCTGAGCAGATACGCTAGGATGTATGTTTTTTCATTTTCACTCGGTGAGATTAACTCGCTTATTATGCTTGCTATAGATGATAGTGTAAATAGTGCGTTATATGGTAGCAGTAGCTCTAGCTCTGCGGTCAGCGAAGATATTTTCAGCACCAGTAGTAGCGAGAGTAGTGTAAAATTAGATGACTCTGATATGAGAAATATTTCACTCATTATGGGTGTAAAACTGCCAGTGCGTGTGCGAATCGGTAAGAAAAAGATGTTATTAAAAGATGTCTTAACGATGGATATAGGCTCTGTTATAGAGCTAAATCAACTAGCAAATGACCCGCTAGATATATTAGTAGATGATCAGGTAATCGCCCAAGGCGAGGTGGTAATCGTAGATGGAAACTTCGGGGTACAGATAACATCGATTGGTTCAAAAAGAGATAGATTAAATAAGTTAAAAGGGTAAAAAATGGCTCGTGTAATGAAAAAAGAGTATCAAAGTAGTAGGTATGTTAGAGATATTAAATCTGCTAACTCATGGAGTATGTTCAAGATTATTACAGATTTTATCGGTGGTTTTGATGCACTAGGGGATCTAGGGCCTTCTGTAACGGTTTTTGGAAGTGCTAGAACTGATGAGAATCATCCATATTATAAACAAGCACAAGAGCTATCAAGCAAGCTAGCACAAAGAGGCTACAATGTTATCACAGGTGGTGGGCCTGGAATTATGGAGGCGGCAAATAGAGGTGCATTTGAGCACGAAAATGCTGAATCTATCGGACTAAATATAGATTTGCCAATGGAGCAATCTATAAACCCATATGTGACAAAAGAGAAGACATTTGAGTACTTTTTCTCACGCAAAGTGATGCTCGTTAAATACTCTATGGCTTATGTAATTTTCCCTGGGGGATTTGGTACGCTTGATGAGATGTTTGAGGCATTAACGCTAATTCAAACGCGTAAAGTGTGGGGTGTAAAGCTATTTGTGGTAGGGACGGAGTTTTATGAGCCACTGATGGAGTTTTTACGCACAAAACTAGCTGGTGAGGGGATGATTGATGAGCGAGATATGGAGCTGATTAATCTAACTGATGATTTAGATGAGGTGGTACGAGGGATTGAAAAATCGCTTGTAAAACAGATGCTAACGATGGAGCGAGAGGGACTTCAAGATACTAGTTACTATAAAGTATTAAATGAGTATATGAAAGAGAAACTCAAAAGAGATAGTGATATACTGTGAGTAAAAAAGTTCTAATAGGGATGAGTGGAGGGGTGGACTCGACCGTCTCTGCAATGCTTCTACGAGATGAGGGGTATGATGTAGAGGGGGTCTATATGAGACTTCACGCAAAGCCAGGATACCATGAGATTCATCAAGCAAGAGCACAGAGAGCTGCCGATTTTGTGGGTGTAAAACTACATATATTGGATTTAGAAGAGCGATTTGATAAAAATGTATTTAAGCCATTTGTAGATACTTACAAAGATGGTCGCACACCAAATCCATGTGCACTCTGTAATCGTAATATAAAGTTTGGTGCAATGGCAGAGTTTGCCGACTCTATTGGAGCTCATTTTTTAGCAACAGGGCACTATATAAAAAGCGATGGAAAATATCTATATAAAGCAGCCGATGATACAAAAGATCAGAGCTATTTTCTATTTTTTATAGACCCATCTATTGCCCCAAGACTACTTTTTCCACTAGCAGAGGCAAAAAAAAGCGATATAAAAGAGCTCGCCGCATCGATAGAGGGGTTAGAGTCATTTGCTACCCAAAGCGAATCTAGCGAAATCTGTTTTGTAGATACCACATATATGGATGTGCTAAAGCCATTTGTAGAGGTCGATAGAGATGGCGAGGTGCTAGATATAGATGGAAATGTAGTAGGTCATCACAAAGGCTATATGCACTATACGATTGGAAAACGAAAAGGCTTTTATGTGCACGGTGCTCATGAGCCCCATTTTGTGCTCGAGATAAAGCCTGATACAAATCAGATAGTAGTGGGCAAAAAAGAGGATTTGGAGTGCAATAGCGTGGTGCTAGAGAATCTAAATATGTTTGATGAGAGAAGCGATTTTGAGTGTGAGATAAAACTTCGTTATCGCAGCGAGGGCTTGCGATGTAGAGTTAAAATCGATGGCGATAAGGCATTTGTAGAGCTTTATGATAGTGCATTTGGCGTCGCAGCAGGTCAAGCTGGTGTTATGTATGATGGCGATAGATTACTAGGTGGCGGTTGGATTATCTAGCTATCGATATTCTCTAAAATTAGATTATATACACTTTTAGATATAATTTATCACTCAAAGGAGATTTTATGCAAGCAATTTATCATGTAAGTCTAAATGAGATAGATTTAAACTTTATAAATAGTATAAAAAAACAGTTTCAAAATGCAAAAGTGGATATTGTGATAAAGCAGATGGATGAAACAGATTATCTAAACTCATCTGAAAAAAATAGAGCATATCTGCAAGAGGCTATAAAAGAGGTAGATGAGTCAAAATTTATTACTAAAACTATAGAAGAGTTGGGCTTATGATTATCTCTTTTACAGAGAGAAGTTGGAGCGAATACAATAGTTGGCAAGAGGCTGACAAGAAGATATTTGCAAAAATACAAAAACTTATAAAAGAGGTTTTAAGAAGCCCTTTTTCTGGGACTGGAAAACCTGAGCCGCTGAAAAATAATTTAAGTGGATATTGGTCTAGAAGAATCACTCACGAGCATAGACTAGTATATAAAGTAGAAAATAATCAGTTGATAATAATTTCTCTAAAATTTCACTACTCATAAAACATAAATATTCTATTATAATCATCTATTTTGAAAAAGTTTTCTATTTTTTAGATAATCTTCCTAAAAGTGAAGTAAAAATTATTGAAAATAGTGCAGTTGAGGATTTATCATTTTTAGAAGATGAGATACAAAAAGGATTAAATTCTGGACTATTCATCTATTTGCAATAGTGGGCAGATGCCATCCATTTTTATAGGCGAGCAGTCTAATAGTGATGGCGATAGTTGCTACTATGCTCACAATGATTGGATTTATGATAAAAAAGTATGATAGTAGCAGTAATAAAATAGCGACAATAAGGGCTATAGAGCCATAAAAATCGCTTATTAATACCGATGGTACCTGATTTATCATCGTATCTCGTAAAACTCCACCACCAACTGCGGTAACGAAGCTAAGAATTATCACTCCAAAAAAGTTAAAATCAGCCTCTATCGCTAGTAGTGCTCCAGTGATGCTAAATGCGACAAGCCCTAGGGTGTCAGAGATAACAAATAGCCATTTACGCTCTAGCTCTTGGCGTCTGTAGAGTCTAAATACAAACGCTAATACAATAGTAGAAAATACCGTAATAGCGGGGTAGTACTCATTAAATGCAAATGGTGTGCGATCTAATATCACATCTCTCACTACCCCACCACCAAGTGCGGTGATAGATGAGGCTATTATGATGCCTAGTAGGTCTAGATTATTTCTAACCCCTACTAAAAAACCACTAAAAGCAAAAGCGATAATCCCTAGGATATCGGCAATTATTACCAGTTCTAGCATGTAGGTGGATTACGGTAGTTCTCTTTAAAACTCACATAGCGAGTCGCAGATGCATATAGCTCTGCCACCTCTTCATCGCTTAGCTCTCGCACCACTTTAGCAGGCGAGCCCATAATGAGTGAGCGAGGCGGGAAAATCTTGTTCTTTGTTACTAGCGAACCAGCTCCTACGATAGATTCACGCCCTATAACAGCACCATCGAGTATAGTCGCACTCATACCTATTAGACAGGCGTCTTCTATAGTGCAACCATGTAGCATTACACGATGCCCTACTGTTACATCGTTACCTATGATTGTTGGATGACCATCGCTCTCATCTGCTTTTTTGTGATGAGTTACATGTACCATGCTGAGATCTTGGATATTGCTGCGATCTCCGATTTTGATATAGTGTACATCAGCTCGCACAACCGCACCATGCCAAATGCTCACATCATCTCCTAGCGTTGCTCTGCCTATGAGATCGGCTGAGTCTGCAATCCATGCTCTCTCGCCTAGTGTCGGGGTAAAGTGTAGATAGTTTGATATCATTTTAGCTCTCCTTGAATAATCTTTTTGTTAGTTTTTCTATATAGTTTGGCGTCTGTTTTTTAGATGAACTATATACCTTGTTTGTCTGCGTCTCTATGATTTCGTGGCTATTGATGATATTTACTCCATCATTAGTAACCTTTTTATAACTTCCATCATTTTGTAACTCATGTGAGAGTGAGTTATCTGATATTTGTAGTTGCAGTATCTGCAGTAGCTTATCAGCACCCTCTTTTGAGGCGATAGGCGTGAGCAATTCAATTCTACGCACTAGATTTCGTGGCATCCAATCAGCACTAGATATATAGATTTGTGGGCTAGCGTGTTTGAAATAGAATATTCTAGCGTGCTCTAGATATTTACCTATAATTGAGATGACCCTGATATTTTCACTGATACCTGGGATTTGTGGACGCAAACAGCACACTCCACGCACTATTAAATCGATTTTAACACCAGCAATAGATGCTTTATAGAGTGCTTTTATCACCTCTTCATCTACTAGAGCATTCATCTTTGCGATTATATAGCCCTCATTAGCTTTTTTTGTCTCTGTCTGGATGAGTGAGAGGATTTTTGGTTTTATCTGTGTTGGAGCCATATAGAGCTCGTTTAGTTTACCTTTTTTACTAAAACCTGTTAAAAAGTGAAAAAATCTCGTCAAATCATAAGTGATGGCATCTTTGCTTGTCATATAGCTGATATCAGTGTAGATTGTCGCTGTTGATGGATTATAGTTTCCTGTGCCGATATGAGCGTACTGTTTTATGGTATCATCTATGCGTCTAGTTACCAGTGCCGCTTTTGCGTGGACTTTAAAGCCAGTGATTCCATAGATTACATGAGCACCAGCAGCCTCTAGTGCTTTTGCCCAGTGTAGATTATTCTCCTCATCAAATCTAGCTCTAAGCTCCACCATCGCAGTTACCTGTTTGCCAGATTCTGCTGCGGAGATGAGTGATTGTACGATAGGAGATTTTGCACCAGCACGATAGAGCGTGATTTTGATAGATACAACATCGGGATCTTTTGCAGCTGTTTGGATAAAATTAACCACAGGCTCAAAACTCTCACACGGATGAAAAATCATCAAATCTTGTCTATCTAATATATGATATAGACTCTCTTCACTCTCTAGAGGCGGGAGATTTTTGGGTTTAAAAGATGCGTTTGTGAGATGGCTAAACTCTTTATTTCCAACCACTTGCCATAGTGCACCTAGATTTAGATATGTTTGAAAACGAAATATATCATCTCTATCTACATTTGCATGGCGGTTAAAAAAATTTAGCAAATCATCATCGACATGGTTGCTTAGCTCTAATCGTACGATTTCACCTTTTTTACGCAGTTTTAGACCCTCTTCGAGTATCTCCATAAAATCATCTGCCTCTTCCTCTTCGATAGCGATATCGGCATTTCTAGTGATTCTAAATGCAGAGAATTTTAGTAGCTCATATCCAGGAAAAAGCTGCCTTGCATGCTCTGCTACGACACTTCCAATAGGGACATAAATGCGACTATCAATCTCTACAAATCGTGGCAGAACCCGTGGAATTCTGATGATTCCATATCGCTCTGATGAGATATCTTCACAATCACATAGCTTTACTATTTGACCAAAGCTGAGATTATTTAGATGTGGAAATGGGTGTGTAGCATCCACAGCAATCGGCACAACTACAGGATAGATATGCTCGCTAAAATATCTATCTAGATATTGTTGATGCTCGCTTGAGAGCTGTTTGTATGAGCGAAAAACTATCCCCTCATCTTCTAGTTTATTCATAATATCTAGCAGACAACTCTCCACCTCTAGCTGTTCGTTTTGTAGGTGTGCTCTAATCTCTCGTAGCTGATGTAGCGGTGTGAGCATATCAGGACCAGATACATTTACGCCAGCACTAAATAGTTTTTTAAGACCCGCAATACGAATCATATAAAACTCATCTAGATTTGTTCCATAGATAGCTAGAAATTTCAGCCTCTCTAATAGCGGAAGTGATTCATCTTTTGCTTGGGCTAGCACCCTAGTATTAAACTCTAACCATGAGAGCTCACGATTTATATAATATGATGGATTTTTTAGATTTATTGACATTGTCATTACTTTTATAATTGGTATATTAATCGTGATTATATTATAATTATGGTTACAAAAGGAAAAAATATGAACACTTTTCAGATTTTAATGCTAGCAGCGACACTATATTTCGCATACCATATTTACAAACATGTCCAAACCCTAGAGGATAAAAAACCAGATGGGGGCGAGATTATAGATGCTATCGAGGTTGCCCCTACGATAGAGAGTATCATTAAAGAGGCAGATGATGCCTATCTAGCTGATGATATAACTAGAGCACGAGATATTCTCAGCACTGCTTATGAGAATGGGACAAAAAATAGCGAATCTCTAAATAGATTTGCATATATTTGTGCAAAATTAGATGATAATGATAGAGCCATAGAGCTATATAATGAATCACTATCACTAGATGATGAGAATGATATGACCCACAACGCCATAGCATCAATCTATAAAGATAGCTCTAGATTTAGCGAGGCAGAGAGCCACTACAAGCGAGCATTAGAGATTGATGATAGCTACGCTGTGACATATTATAACTATGCAAATATGCTTGCTACTATGGATTTAAATGACAGGGCTATAGAGATGTATGAGAGAGCAGTTGAGCTTGATAGCGAATTTAGCGAGGCAAAAGAGGCACTAGATGAGTTAAGAGAGAGATTATGAAAATAGCTGATATATATAAATTTTTAGATGAGCTCTCGCCATTTGAGCTTCAAGAGGGGTGGGATAACTCAGGGCTGTTAGTGGGAGATTGGAATAGTGAGGTTGATACAGTGGTTTTATCTATAGATTTAGATGAAGCACTCATTGAATCACTGCCATCAGACTCACTAGTTATTACACATCATCCTATCATATTTGGCGGATTAAAACAGCTCACTTTTAACCAATATCCAGCCAAGTTATTAGTGCCAATGATTAGAAAAAATATCGCAAATATCGCAATGCATACAAACTTTGATATTACACATCTCAATGATTTTGTGGCGACAGAAATATTAGGCTATGAGATAGTACAAAAAGATGGATTTGTAGCATATCTAGAGGTAAATCAGAGCTATGATGAGTTTAGCAGACAACTAAAAGAGGCTTTAGGGCTTACTCACATCAGAGGCGTCAAATGTGGTGATTTTATCACTAAAGCAGCACTTGTTACAGGTTCTGGGGCGTCACTACTTAAAAATATAGACGCTGATTGCTTTTTAACAGGAGATATTAAATATCACGATGCAATGGAGGCAAAAAGCATAGGTCTATCGATGCTTGATATCGGTCACTATGAGAGTGAGAGCTATTTTGGAGAGATTTTAGCAAAACATTTGGAAAAATTGGGGTTAAATGTTATAATTTCGCAATCAGATAACCCTTTTATTTATCTTTAAGGATTAAAAATTGGCGTAGTTGGTCGAAATATCTTTCGATAACATAGTAAATATACTTATTTAAGGAAAACAATGAACAAGCACCTAGAGCAGTTAATCTCACTATCTCAAATAGATAAAGAGATAGATGCGTTTGAGCCACAAATCGAAGAGGCAAATCTACAATATGAGACAGTACAAGCTACAAAAAACTCACTAATAAAAGAGATAGATACGCTAAATAGTGAGATAAAAGATGAGACAGTTAAAAAGCAAAAAAATGAGCTTCACCTATCAGAATTATCGGTAAAACTAGAGGATAATAGACGCAAAAGTGGCGAAGTTAAAACAGAACGAGAGATGAAATCTCTACAGCTAGAAGAGGAGATTGCAAAAGAGCAGATATCGTTTGCAAACGAAGAGATTGAGAGACTTGAAAAACTAATCGACAATAAAAAAGATAAAATCAAAGAGCTAGAGCAAAAAGCAGCTGATGTAGATAGCTCACTAGAGGGCATTAAAAGCGAAGTTGATAAAAAACTAGCTACTATTAATGAAGAGAGAAAAGTTGTATTTATGAAAAAAGAGGAGCTTGTTGGCTCTATGAATCAAAAAGGACTCTCTTTTTATCAAAAAATCCGCAGATGGGCTAAAAATACAACTGCAGTTACTGTAAAAAACCAAGCATGTATGGGCTGTTTTATGGTAGTTAGCGATAAAGTCTATAGTGATATTATAAAAGCAGAAGATATTACAATGTGTCCACACTGTGGTCGTATACTATACCTAGATCCAACTGATGAAGCTGTGGGTGCGTAATTTTTTATTTAATATAACCTATACCGCTTTAGCGATTATCGCTTTTGCGGTAGCACTTCCTG
The DNA here is from genome assembly GCA_964650175.1 of uncultured Campylobacterales bacterium. Classification (GTDB taxonomy): domain Bacteria; phylum Campylobacterota; class Campylobacteria; order Campylobacterales; family Sulfurimonadaceae; genus CAZYTC01. Next base: position 57,408 of record CAZYTC010000004.1, read on the forward strand.
TTTTGGTGCTTTTGTCATTTAAAAAAAAGTACCGCTCATCTATTCCTGCTCGTTTTTTTGGGATAAAAAATCCACCTTTTTTACCTCATGATATCTGGTTTCATGTCTGCTCACTAGGCGAAGCAAAGGCACTAAAACCTGTTATAGATAGAGTGAGTGATTATAATATAGCTATTACAACAATTACTCATACAGGCTTTAGTGAGGCATCTAGATATATGGCACAGGTGAGATATCTGCCATATGAGATGTGGCTATATTTTTGGGTTGAGCGACCAAAAGTTTTAGTGGTTCTAGAGGCTGAGTTTTGGTATCTGCTCTTTAAAATCGTAAAATCTCGCGGTGCAAAAGTAGTGCTCTTAAATGCTAGAATTAGTCAAAAAAGTTTTAGTAAATATTATAAAATGAGATGGTTTTATACTCTGATTTTTGCAAAATGTGATAAAATTTTTGTCCAAAGTGAGGATGATAGAGTCCGTTTTGAATCGATTGGAGCTAAAAATATTGAAGTTATCGGCAATATTAAACTAGCCCAAGAGATAAAAAAAACCAAAGAGTACACCAAGCCATCAGAATTAGTGGTTGTTGCAGCAAGCACCCATGAGGGCGAAGAGCAGCTGATTTTAGATGCATTTGTAGAGTTTTATAAATCTCATAGCGAAGCAAAATTGATAGTTGTACCCCGTCATCCTGAGAGATTTGATAGAGTCTATGAGATGATAAAAAAGAGCTCACTATCATATAGTAGATGGAGTGAGAGTAGAGATTTTGGCTCAACCATCACTCTAGTAGATGCTATGGGAGAGCTAAATAATATCTATGCGATTAGCGATATTGCAATTTTAGGTGGTGCATTTGCATCCATTGGCGGACATAATCCGCTAGAGCCTGCCACATTTGGATGTAAAATCATCTCTGGAGAGCATAATTTTCTACAGCTAGAGCTATTTAAGTATGTAGAGAATATTCAAATTATTAAAAATAGTGAGATTTTAGCCTCACTAGAGAGTGCATTAATACTGCCTCCATCACGCATAAATGGCAGTGTAGATTTAGATAGAGCCACAAATTATATAAAAGAGTTACTATAAATGAAAGAAAAAGCATATAAACTGCTAGCAGCCCAAGAGAATATATCAAACAGTGAGGCAAAATCACTTATAGATAGAGGGCTAGTATATGTGGGCAACCACAAGGTGATGATAGCACGAGGTGAGCTGTCGCCTAAGAGTACATTTATTATTCAAAAAGTGGAAAAACCACGAGTAATATTTGAAAATAGTGATATTTTAGTGATAGATAAACCACCATTTATAAACTCTGATGAGATAGAAAAGAGATTTAAAGGTACAAGGCTACTGCATAGACTAGATAGAGAGACAAGCGGTGTTTTGATGCTTGTTAAGAATGATAGCTTTAGAGAAAAAGCGATAGAAGAGTTTAAAAATGATAGAGTCTACAAAGAGTATATGGCGTGGGTCGATGGTATCGTTAGTGAGCCATTTGTGGTGGATGCACCGCTCATAACAGAAAAAAGAGGCAATAAAGCATACACAAAACTCTCTAAAAAAGGCAAACCAGCCATCACAGAGGCAACTCCAGCTATGATCAGTGGTAAAAAAACCAAACTAAAATTGGTGATACATCATGGCAGAACGCACCAAATCAGAGCTCATCTACAATCAGTAGGTCATAGTATTGTAGGAGATGAGCAATATGGTGGCAGAGGAAGCAAGCGAATAATGCTTCATGCTCATAAGGTTACACTGCTAGGACGCACTTATGAATCGCCAGAACCTAAGATATTTGAGCACTTTGGTAGTTGATAGATACAATTTTACAAGAGCGACTAGTCGCGAGAGCTGTCTGCTTAGACCAGATTTTGGACTTTGTTCAAAATGTGAGAGTTAAATAAAGAAAATAGAAGTATTGTTTTGCTATAATGCGAAAATTTTACGCTCTAAAATAGGAGATAGATGTGTTTGATACGCTCACAGAGTCATTTACAAATGCCATAAAGAAAATCCGCTTTCATGATGATGAAAAAGCACTTAACAAGGCGTTGGATGAGCTCAAAAAAGCACTACTAAAAGCAGATGTGCACCACAAAGTGGTAAAAGATCTCATCGAAACTGTAGCTATCAAAACAAAACAATTAGGCATCGGCAAAGATGAGTTCTTAGATGCTCTGCGAAGCTCGCTATATGATATATTAAATATAGATGGCAAAAGTGGCTTTACCTATGCCTCTAACCCTCCGACAGTAATTCTTATGAGTGGTTTGCAAGGTTCTGGTAAGACGACAACCACTGGAAAATTAGCCAACTATCTAAAAGTACGCCAAAAGAAAAAAGTATTAGTAGTAGCAGCGGATTTACAGCGTTTAGCGGCAGTTGAGCAGTTGCGTCAAGTGTGCGAGAGTATCGATGTAGAGCTATTTGCTGATGAGTCTAGTACAAATCCAGTAGATGTGGTAAATGCAGCACTAGATTATGCCAAAAACAAACTATTTGATGTAGTGCTAATAGATACGGCGGGACGACTCGCCATAGATGAGGAGCTGATGAATCAGCTAAAAGCTGTGCGTGATGCCGCAAAACCTCATGAGATATTTTATGTAGCAGACTCACTAGCAGGGCAAGACGCGGTGCGAACAGCTGGTGCGTTTAATGATATGATTGGTATCGATGGGGTGATACTAACAAAATATGATGGCGATAGCAAAGGCGGAGTGGCGCTAGGCATCGCTTCACAAATCAGCGTACCGCTACGATTTATCGGTGCTGGTGAAAAGATGGAGGATTTAGAGCCATTTTTACCTGAGCGTATCGTAAATCGCCTGATGGGTCTAGGAGATATCGAGGGGCTAGCTGAGCGAACAGCGTCTGTAATCGATGAGAAAAAAGCAAAACAGCTATCTAAAAAGATAAAAAAAGGTCAATTTAACTTTAATGACTTTTTAGAGCAGATGGAATCACTTAAAAAAATGGGTAGTATGAAATCGCTACTAGGGATGATTCCTGGAATGGGAAATATGGCATCAGCTCTAAAAGATTTTGATTTAGAAAACTCCACTCAGATGAAGCAGATAAAAGCGATGGTAAGCTCTATGACGCCACGCGAGCGAGAGGAGCCAGATTTGCTAAATAATAGCCGAAAAGCTCGTTTAGCAAAAGGTGCTGGTATCGATGTTATAGAGGTAAACCGCATCTTAAAACAGTTTAAAAATGCATCTAAAATGGCTAAAAAGTTCTCTGGAAAACAGGGGATGAAGGATTTGCAATCTATGATGGGGCAGATGCAGGGGATGAATATCCCTAGATAACCCCAAACGCTATATAGAGTATTAGAGCTAATATTTTATATAGCGTTTAGGTAGTTTTATCGTTTATATTTTTGCTTTAGTGGGCAAAACACTCTATAAAGTTACCTATCGCTTAATATATTAAAGGAGCCAAAATGGCAACAGTTATCAGATTAACCCGTATGGGAAGAAAAAAACAACCTTTTTATCGTATCGCAGTTACAGACAGTAGAAAGCGTCGTGATGGTGGTTGGATTGAGCTAATTGGTTATTATAACCCAATGACAGACCCTGTGACTACAAAAGTAGATGAAGAGAGACTAAACTACTGGTTAGGTGTTGGTGCTCAAATGTCTGAGAGAGTAAAAAAGATTACAGGTAAGTAGTAATGATAGCTAATTTCGTCGCAGAGTTTGCAAAATTAATAGTTGCCTATCCAGATATGGTTAGCGTACAGACAAAAGATTATGATGATGTGTGCGAAATTACGCTAAGTGCCCACCAGAGTGATGTGGGCAAGCTTATAGGCAAAGATGGCAAAATGATTGGTGCTATCAAGACAGTTATATCTGGCTGTAAAGCCAAAGATGGCAAAAGTTATCGCATAAATGTCGAACCGCTTTCGTAATAAAATTCCATCCGATTGGCTCTGTGTCGCCACAATAGGGCGAGCTGTAGGTCTTAGAGGTGATCTGAGATTAAATATCCAAAGTGACTTTCCAGAGCAGTTTAAACCCAAAAACTCATTTTTACTTAAAAATAGTAAAACTCTTGTAGTATCAGCGTATGATGAGAGTAGAAATCTCATCCGTTTTGAGGGTGTAGATAATCCTGAAGATGCAAAAAAATTGACCAATCAAGAGCTCTATTCTACGCATGAGCAGACGATTAGTCAGTGTGAGCTAGATGAGGGAGAGTTTTTTTGGTTTGAGCTTTTTGGAGCAAAAGTTATAGAAGATGATAAACTCTTAGGGGTTATAAAAGATATCGAAAGATTAGGCGAAACAGATTATGTGGTGATATCGACTGATGAATCATTAGTTGAGAGTGATTTGCCCCAGAGCTTTTTAGTGCCATATATCGATAGGTATATTATCCGATTTGATAGAGAGACAAAAGAGCTCTACTGTAGCGGTGCATATGATATATTAAAGGCATCTTAGTGCGTTTTACATATGTGAGCATATTTTCTAATCTTATTAGAGGATATTTTGAGGACTCTATACTAAAGCGGGCGATTGATGCAGAGCTTTTTAGTGTTGATTATCTAGACCCTAGAGATTTTAGTGGCTCAAAGCATAAAAAAGTAGATGATAGTGCAGCTGGAGGCGGGGCTGGAATGGTTATGACGCCACAGCCACTATATGATGCACTTGATTTTCTAGGTGATGATGTCTATATTATATTTGTAGCACCCGTAGGCAAGCCATTTAGTCAAAATGATGCCAAACGACTCTCTAAGAAACGCCATATCGCACTAGTTAGCGGTAGATATGAGGGGATTGATGAGAGGGTATTAGAGCGATATTGTGATGAGGTTTTTAGTATTGGCGATTATGTGCTCACTGGCGGAGAGCTACCATCATTGGTTATTACTGATGCGATAGTGCGAAATATAGATGGAGTACTAGGAAATAGCCAGTCGCTAGAGTATGAGAGTTTTGAATCTCCTCTTTTAGAGGCACCATCTTTTGCAAAACCTGCCGAGTTTAGAGGTTTGAGTGTTCCATCAGAATTTCTAAAGGGAAATCATAGTAAAATTCGCCAATTAAAATCGACTCTGTCTGAGTATAAAACCAAATATTTTAGACCAGAGCAGCTTCAAAAGCATAAAATAAGGACATCTTATGAAAAATAAATATATAGCAGCATTCGAAAATGCTCAAATCGCTGGTAAAGCTATACCAGAATTTCGTGCTGGAGATAGTCTAAGACTAGCAGTTACGATTAAAGAGGGTGACAAAAGCCGTGTTCAAAATTATGAAGGCGTTTGTATATCAGTTCGTGGTGAGGGTACAGCTAAAACTATCACTGTGAGAAAAATCGGTGCAAATGGTGTTGGAATAGAGAGAATATTCCCAATCTATAGCGATAGCCTAAATAGTATCGAAGTTCTACGCCGTGGTCGTGTTCGTCGTGCAAAACTATTCTATCTGCGTGATCGTGCTGGTAAATCTGCTCGTATTAAAGAGCTTCGTAAATAATTTTCGCCTCTGGCGAAAACTATTTCTATTTATTCCCACACTACTTTTTAGTTATAGCTTTGAGCTAACTACTAATGATTATAATATAATCGAACAATCCCCACTAAAACATCAAATAAGAAATCGAATTAATGACTATAGAGAGTTTGTAAAGTTAGAGCAAAACTCCGCGATAGAGCGTAAACTCTGCAGGGTAAATTTCTATATAAATCAGATATTGCCTGAGCTAGATTGTATCACTTGTGATGATGGTGATTACTGGATGAGTCCAAAAGAGTTTTTGATAATAGGCAAGGGAGATTGTGAAGATTATGCTATCGCAAAATATTTCACGCTTATTGAGTTAGATATCGATAAAAGAGATCTCTATCTGTCGATTGTAAAAGTGGAGGGCTCTAGTAATTATCATATGGTTTTGCTATATAATAAAGATAGAAATTCAGAGATTTTAGTTTTAGATAATCTGAGCTTTAGAGTATTGCCGCTTGGTGCTAGAAGAGATTTAACGCCACTTGTGGCTATGAATGAGTTTGGATATTTTAGTATAAAAGATGCTAAAATAGATACTCAAATCAAGCTCAATATCATCCAGTGGCAAGAGCTATTAGATAAAGTCTATAAGCAAAATAGATGATTGGTGTTGTGTATGAATTTTAGTGGGGCATTAGAGTTTTTAACTAAGCTAAGAGAGAATAATAATAAAGAGTGGTTTGAGCTTCATAGAAGTGAGTATGAGAGGCTAATATTGGAGCCATCAAAAGATTTCGTGATTGAGATGGGCGAGCATCTGCAAGCTCTAGTGCCATCAATATCGTTTGAGCCAAAGCTCAATAAAAGTCTATTTAAAATCTATAGAGACACAAGAAGAATGGGCTCTAATAAAGAGCCTATGAAGAGTAAAATCGGCATCATTTTTCCACAAGGTGGATATAATAGAAGGCTTCAAAAATCATCATTTTATATGCACTTTTCGCCTGATGAGCTATTTGTAGCAGCGGGCATTAGATGGTTTGAGTCTGATAGTTTGCAAAAATATAGAGAGTTTATCAGTGATAGCAAAAATAGAGATAGGCTTGAGGCAATAATTGATGATTTATCAAGCAGTGGCTATAAGATTATGGGCAAAGAGCTAAAGCGATACCCTAGAGGCTTTGATAGCACAATGGGCGAGCTTAGCTTATATAAGGCGATGGCCGCATCTATTTCGCTAGAGGCTAAAATAGTAGAGAATCCCCATATGTTGATTGAGGTGTTATTTACTCATTATGAGAAGATGTTGCCACTACAGCAGATAGTTTATGAGATGATGATAGATTAATATGACTCTAGTGATTTTAGCTCATCAGCTTGATTTGCAGTTTCAATTATCATACAAAAAGAGCCATTTAATCTATCTATAGTTCCGCCTGTAAAGCTGTAGTAAAAACTACATTTAATATCTCTATATGCCATCCAAGCTCGCTGAAGTGTTTTGAGCTCATTTTTTTGTCTATCATCTAGTGTCGTCATCACTCTTTTATAGGTTTCATTTAATCTTTTATCTTGTCTTTGTAATTCATCGCCATTGCATTTTACCATACTAGATGTTGTAGCATCTACGCTATCTATACAGTGATAATAGGCACTAGAGAGCTTTGGCTCGGCAAACAGTGCCGTGGTAGCTAGAGCCATTATAAGCGAGATTTTTTTCATATTTACCTCTCCTTTAGAGCTCTCTCTATATCTCGTTTGATACTTTTTTCTTTTAAGTCATCTCGCTTATCGTAGAGTTTTTTACCTCTAGCTATTGCCACTTGGAGCTTTGCGATATTTCTATCGTTAAAATATATCGATAGTGGTATTAGCGTTAGCCCATCTTTCTCAACCGCTTTTGCCATTTTTTCTATCTGTTTGCGATGCAAGAGTAGTTTGCGTGAGCCTCGCTCTTCGTGGGCGTAGTAGCGATGCGTGGTGTCTAATACCCCAATATGCATACCAAAAACAAATGCCTCATTTCGTACGATTTTTATAAAACTATCTTTTAGATTGACACGACCTGCACGAAGAGATTTAACCTCACTGCCTTTTAAAACGATACCCGCTTCAAACTGCTCTTCTATATAGTAGTCAAAAAACGCTTTTTTATTTGTCGCTATATTTTCACCCATTATTTATCCTAAAAAAAGTGCTTCCGCTACCTGTAAAAAACCATCCATCTTTTTGTGTAAGATTTTCATACAACTCTAATGCCACGGGATACAAATCATTTGCATCTATCGGGCTAAGTTTTTCTAAAATCTCTAATGAGCTCATAGATTCAAGCTCTTTGGCTTTAGCCTCAGAGATGGGATTGTAGTGATTGGCTCTGTAGTGGCTATAGATGGCTGGAGTAGAGATTTTAATATCGCTGTGAAAAAGCTCTAGCTCAAGCGGTTGTTCATCAAATCTCTCTACTATATCGCCTGTGCCATTTACATTTGCACTCTTATATCCATAGATAAAAAATGCTACATCAGAGCCCACACTAGAACCTATCTCTGCGAGTGTTTCTATATCTAAATCAAGCTCTGCTGCTTCATTGCACATATGTAAAAATGTAGCAGCATTTGAGCTGCCACCACCGAGTCCTGCAAAAGATGGGATGTTTTTATTTACACACACTCTATGTGTTTCAAAAAATGCACTTAGCCTATCTGAGTTGGTGTAGCTTTGTAGCTGTTTATAGGCTCTGTAGATTGTATTTGATGCTGTATCGCAATCAAAATCTCCTACTATCTCAAACTCTGGTGTGTTTTTGCTCTCAAACCATATCTCATCAAATAGGCTATCTACTCGCATAAATCTAGATGATATAGTATGATAATCGCCATCGCTACCTGTGATTTTTAAAAATATATTTACCTTTGCAAATGAGCGATGCTTCATAGTTTAAACTTCTCTTTTAGCGATAATAGCAGATTCTCATTAGATGTAGATTGTGCCTGTTTGTTTGATTCGCCAACCGCTTTTAGTAGCTCTGAGCGTAAAATTCTCACATCATGAGGCGCATCTATGCCGATTTTTACCACTCCATTATTGGATGATATGATTTTTATTGTAATTGTATCGGCTATCACTAGTGATTCGCCCTGTTTGCGTGATAGTACTAGCATATCTCAACCCTATTTAATATATATGTAACTACAGAATCTTTTATCTCTATAATAGTTATCATTTCGCCCAAATCGACCCAGTAGGTGCCATCATCTACTATCTCAAAATCTCTAGCGTCGAGCTTTTGACCTAGCAGTAGCGTTTTAATATCGCTATTATATCGATTTTTAGGGATATTTAGAGAGTTTTTTATATCGATTTGCTCTTCATTTTTATATCTAAAAATCCCCTCGCTAACTCGCTCAAGAGAGCTCAGTATCCCATATGTACCTAGATTTTTTGCCACTATTGCACCAATTGAGCGTATATAACTACCCTCTGATACAGTAATATCAAAAGTTATAAATGGGTGTGAGTAGTGCACTAAAGATATATCATATATGGTTGATTTGATAGTTTTTAGCTCAAAATCGATATCAGCTCTAGCTAAATCATAAGCTCGCTTGCCATCTATATGTTTTGCACTATATTTTGGTGGCTGATACTCTATCTCACCTATGAGATTTGCTAGCTCTTGCTCTATCGTATCTAGGTTTAGTGGCTCTGTGGCTATGATATTTTGGGCTTGCTCAATATCTAAAGTAGGCGATGAAGCCCCTAACCAGAGTGTCGCTCTATATGTTTTGGGAGTTTTATCTAAAAATCTAAACAATCTACCAGAGTTTCCAAATGCAACTATGAGCACGCCTTTTGCAAATGGATCAAGAGTGCCAGAGTAGCCCGCTTTTTTAACCCTATATTTTCGTTTGAGTCTTGATAAAAACTGATTTGAGCTTAGCCCTGTAGGCTTATTTGCAACAAAGAGTTTATTCATAATTTCTCTACAAAAGATGCCAATATCTCTCGCTTGTTGCCTGCAAAGTTTATGAGTAGTTTAAACTCTCGTCCCGCTTTTGAGACCCCCTCAATCCGTCCTGTACCAAAGATTTTATGACGCACCAAATCGCCTTTTTTATACGCTGTATTTTTCTCTACGATGAGTGAGCCCTCGCAGAGCCCTGACTCATTTATAAAACGGCTCTTTTGTAAATCTGTTCTGCGACCTTTGTAAAATCTGCTATTTACATGGCTGATTGTGAGGCGTGATTTTGCTCTAGTAAATGCTACATAGCCTAGGCGACGCTCCTCTTCTAAGTCGCTCCCATCGCCTATTAGTGGTAAAAATCCCTCCTCTAGTCCTATCACAAAAAGATGCTCAAACTCTAGCCCTTTGGAGGCGTGAATACTCATAATATATATAGATTCGCCCTCTACTTGGTCTTGATCGCTTTGGAGTGATACATCATTTAAAAACTCATTGAGCGTGGCCGATGGATTTTGTTTGACATAATCTCTCATCATCCCATAAAACTCATCGATATTTGCTATCTTTTCACTCTCATCTACTAGCCCTTTTACGGTGCTTTTTAGCTCAATAGTCTCTTCAAAAAGGTCTATAAATTTATATATAGCATCATTTGCAAGCTCTTGTAGATAGAGAATATCTCTGCTAAATTGTCGTAGCTCTGTGAGTGCTTTTTTGCGAACGATTGACTCTAGTTCTTTGTCGCTCGTGGTTGTGATATAGTCAAAAATCGATTTTTTAGCCTCTATAGCATTTAACTCTAGCTTCTCTATGCTCGCTTTTCCGACGCCTCTTTTTGGTTTATTTATGATGCGTTTGAGCGAAAAATTATCATGAACATTTATGATTACACGCAGATAGCTGATTAAATCTTTTATCTCCGCTCTATCATAAAACCGCAGTCCCCCTACTAGTTTATAGGCGACTCCTATGCGGTTTAGTCCATCTTCTAGCGAGCGACTCAGTGCATTTATACGGTATAAAACAGCTATTTCGCTTGCCCTGATGCCACTTTGGAGTAGTTTTTTAATCTGTTTTGCTATTTTTAGTGACTCTTCGCTCTCATCGTGTGAGTCTAATACCTCTACCTTTTCATCTCCGCTTTTGGTAGCTAGTAGTGTTTTGCCAAGTCTTGAGCGATTGTGCTCAATCAGTGCATTTGCTACATCTAATATAGGTTTGCTAGAGCGGTAGTTGTGCTCTAATTTAATCACTTTTGCATCTTTGAAGTCTTGATCAAACTCCAAAATATTACGCACATGTGCACCACGCCAGCCATATATACTCTGATCATCATCGCCTACCACACAGAGATTATTGTGCATAGAGCAGAGTTTTTTGAGTAGTTTAAACTGCAACTCATTTGTATCTTGGTACTCATCAACCATTATATATTGATATTTTTGCGATGTTTGAGTCGCTAAATCTGGGTTTTCATCAAGCAACCTATATGTAAGCGAGAGCAAATCATCAAAATCCACGAGGTTGTTTTGTAGTAGATAATCTTCATACTCTTCATAGATTTTAGCGATTTGTTTATAGTTTGCTAGCTCTGATTGCTCATATGCTTCGCTTGGGCTCATAAGAGAGTTTTTATATCTAGAGATTTCACTAGAGATAAGCGGGGTTGGTAGCTCTGAATTTATCTTTTTTATTATCTTTTTTCTATCATCGCTATCTATTACAACAAAATTATTGTTTCTTCCTAATAGATGTATATGAAACTTTAAAAATAGCAGACCAAATTTATGAAATGTGCACAGTAGCGGTGGATAGCTCTGGGTAGATATGAGAGCAAATGCTCTATCTCGCATCTCTTTTGCTGCTTTGTTTGTAAATGTAAGAGTGAGCGTGGAGCTTGCTGGAATGCCTACTGCTTCGAGCATATAGGCTAATCTAGTAGTGATGGTTTTTGTCTTTCCGCTACCTGCACCAGCTAGGATAAGTAGCGGACCATCTATCTGCTCTACGGCGGCTAATTGCGGAGGGTTAAGTTGCTCTAGTGTCTCTTTCATATCTGCCTGTGATGTGTAAAATATATATCTATTATATCTAAAAGATTATTTTTATACAAATATCGATATTTTTTGCTTGCATTGATTATTATTTTAGGTTATAATAGTGCTATTCATTAAACTTATAGGAATTATTATGTTAAAAGATTTTGCAAAACTGATGACATTTTTAACAGTTGTGCGAGAAAAAAGCTTTTCAAAGGCATCTGCAAAGCTTGGAATCTCTCAGCCAGCGGTTACGCAACAGATAAAATTTATAGAAGATTATCTAGATACGAAGATAGTTGAGCGTAAGAAAAATGGCATAAAATTGACAAAAGAGGGTGAGGATTTACACCGAATTGCTATCAAATTAGAGAAGGCAATTTACGCATCTGAAAAAGAGGTTCTCAAGATTATCAACAAAGAGTTTACATTTGTAGTAGGGGCATCTTATGCTATAGGTAACTATGTTTTACCATCATACTTGAGTGAATTAAAAGATAAAATCGATAATGAGGTGCATATACAGGTTGCAAACTCTGGCGAAATTATAGAGCAGCTTTTAGATAAGAGAATAGATATAGCACTTATCGAATCGCCTATAATGCGTGATGGCGTTATCTATAGAGAGTGGGAAGAGGATGAGCTTGTGGTTTTTTCAAATCAGCAAATTCCAAAAAACCTACGCAAAGAGGATTTATATAAGTTTGATTGGATCTGTAGAGATGAGAAATCTCACACTAGAAAACTCACAGCAGAGGTGTTTGATGAGATAGGTGTGGAGTGCTCTAGCTTTAATGTTATAGGTGTTGTGGCGAGCTCAACTGCTATAAAAGAGACTATCATGAGATCGCCAAAAGATGCAGCTAGACCGATAGTTTCGATAGTTTCTAGACATGTAATAAAAGAAGAGGTCTCTGATGGTAGATTGTTTGAGGCTAGAATTAGAAATTTTAAAATCAAACGCAAATTCTATATCGCATACTCAAAAGAGCGAAAGCATGATGCGTTTATAGATAATGTGGTGACATATCTGTTAGGATTGAAATTCTAACAGATTATTTTTTTAGAAATTTTTGATTTTCAGGATTTGATAGCAGGGCATTTAGAGAGTTTTGTACTCCGCTATCATCTTGTTTTACGCTATCATTTTTTATCGGTCTTGCCATATTTATAAGTGCTGGCATATCATCGATAAGTAGTTGCATAATCGCTAGCAAATCTACAGTTACGACACTACCAAAATTTTCTGCTCCAAATCCAGCCTCGAAAATTATACTATTATTCTCAATTCTCGTGCTCTCAAATGTATATCCAGCGAGAAAAAATAGCGTCATATCAGTAAATTCATTTAAGATAGAATCAGGTAGTGGAGGGTCGAACTCTACAAAATCTAAATTGCACAATATTCCGAAATTTTGATTGCTCTCTAGTAGATAATAAATCATATCCTTGAGATGTTGTTGCATCATCTGTGCAAATGATTTGCTCTTTGCAATGTCTAAAATCATACACTAACCTAAATAAATTTTACAAAATTATACCATTTTCTACAACTATAAATCCAATCATCGCGTTAAAAACTGCCACTTTTGATGCTTTGGCTATATCATCTATGGTTAAAATTGCAGGAAAAATCTTGTTTTCATCTAGTAATCTAGCTCTAGTAGTGCCTTGTAGTAGCGGATTTTGTGGTGTTAGCCATCTATTATTTATATATAGTGCGATGTTGGCGATAGTTGTATCTTTTAGTTCGCCATCTTGTGTTATCAGCACATCATCACAGCTACCTCTCATATCATATAGGCTGTTTAACTCTGCTCTGTCGCTATATTTTAGCTCATATTTTAGCTCTGTAGCTGCTACTAGTTTTAGCGATGAGATTTTTTTTATCTCATATGGAATATACTCTATTTTATAGCTACTATCACTGTACACAAATCTGCATCTATAGAGGTTTTTATCTGGTGGTGTGATGAGGCTTGAGAGGTTATAGCTACTCAAAAACCCTAGTTTTTTTATAGAGTAATCTAAACGACGCTGATGATAAGATAGATTTTCTGCCTCGCCATCTATACATCTAATGGTCTCTAGTAGCATCTACTCAAATAATGCAGTGCTCATATATCGCTCTGCTGTATCACACAATATTGTTACGATGGTTTTTCCACGATTTTCTGCTCGTGAGGCTACTATAGATGCGGCATATGCGTTTGCTCCAGCTGATATTCCTACAAGTAGTCCCTCCTCTAATGCTAAAGATTTAGCTGTAGCTATCGCATCATCATTGCTAACAGTTATAATCTCGCCATATATAGAGGTGTTTAATACATCTGGAATAAATCCTGCACCTATGCCTTGGATTTTATGAGGGGCTGGCTGATTTCCACTAAGCACCGCCGAATCGCTAGGCTCTACCGCGTAAATCTCTATATTTGGTAGATGTTTTTTTAGTACTTCGCCTGTTCCTGTAAGAGTTCCGCCTGTTCCAACAGCTGCTACAAATATATCTACAGAGTTATCTGTATCTCTTAGAATCTCTAGAGCTGTAGTTTTTCTATGTATATCAGGGTTTGCAGGATTTGCAAATTGTTGGAGTATTATAGAGTTTTTGTTTTTTGCGTGCAGTCTTTGTGCCTCTTCTATAGAGCCCTTCATCCCCTGTGATGCAGGTGTTAATACGAGCTCTGCTCCGAGTGAGCGAAGTATGTTTCGTCTCTCTATCGACATAGATTCTGGCATCGTGAGCGTGAGGCGTAGATTTAGTGATGCACAGATAGCTGCTAATGCGATACCAGTATTGCCACTAGTGGGCTCTATAATCATAGTATCACTATCGATTTTGCCCTCATCTAGGGCTGTTTGAATCATATTAAAGCCGATTCTATCTTTTACAGAGCTAGTGGGATTTAGAAATTCACACTTTCCTATTATGTTTGCACCTGACTTTTCTGATAGTTTGTTTAATCTTATAAGTGGTGTGTTTCCTATGAGTTCTGTTATATTGTTAGCAATTTTCATAATTTATTATCCTAAAATCTTTTTAACATCATAGCAAATAATTTCTTTTTGCTCAAAAGTTTTAAATATATTTTGTATTAAAGGTGTTTTATCCTATAATAACCCCAAATAATCTCGATAGAGATATTAAACTCAAAACGAGGGGATGTTGTGCAAACAAAAAAGATTAACAAGATACTAATCGCAAACCGTGGGGAGATTGCTCTGCGAATTATTCGTGCTTGTAGAGAGCTAGATATTAGAAGTGCTGTTATATTTTCAGAAGTTGATATAAATGGTGTATGGGTAAGAAAAGCAGATGAGTGCTATCCAATCACTGGTGATCCGATACAAGCTTATCTAGATTTTGATAAAATCATTACTCTAGCTAAAAAAACTGAGTGTGATGCAATTCACCCTGGGTATGGATTTTTATCTGAGTCTGCAGAGTTTGCTCAAGCGTGTGAAGATAATGGAATCATTTTTATAGGTCCAAAACCAGAACATATTGCACTATTTGGTGACAAGATGGCTTCAAAAGTTGCTATGCGTGGCGTAGGTGTTCCAGTTTTACCAGGTACTGATGAGCCGATAGATAATATACAAGAGGCAGAAAATTTCGCAGGCGAGATAGGTTTTCCTGTTATTATCAAAGCAGCATACGGTGGTGGCGGACGCGGTATGCGTATCGTAGAAAAAGCGGCTGATTTTAAAGAGCTTTATGAGTCTGCAACTGCTGAGGCACTTAAATTTTTCGGTCGTGGTGAAGTATTTATAGAAAAATATGTAAAAAATCCTCGCCATATCGAGATTCAAATCGTAGCTGATAAATATGGTAATGTTGTTCATCTAGGAGAGAGAGATTGTTCAATCCAAAGACGCCATCAAAAAGTTATCGAAATAGCACCATCTCCAAGACTAGATGAGCAGGTTCGCCGTGAGCTATTTAGAGTATCTACAAAATCTATGTTTAAACTAGGTTATGAGTCTGTAGGTACGATAGAGTATCTAGTAGATGAGCAAGATAACTTCTATTTTATCGAGATGAATACTCGTGTTCAGGTAGAGCACCCAGTAACAGAGGCGATTTCAGGGATAGATTTAATCCAAAGAATGATTAGAATCGCAGAGGGCGATAAGCTTAAATTCCTACAAGAAGAGCTAAAATTCCGTGGATATGCAGTAGAGTTTAGAATTAATGCTGAGAATCCAAAACTAAATTTCGCACCATCTCCAGGGCTAATCACAAACTATCTAGCTCCAGGTGGTCCTGGTGTTAGACTTGATACAAGTATGTATGCAAACTATCAAATCCCAGCAAACTATGACTCTATGATTGGTAAGCTAATCGTTTATGGTCTAACTTGGGAAGATACAGTTCGCAAAGCGATGAGAGCACTTGATGAGTTCTTGATTGAGGGTGTGCCGACAAATATCCCGCTTCACAGACAAATTGTTCGTGATGATGATTTCTATAAAGGCAACATCGATACTGGTTATCTAGATGCAAAAATGGGAGATTTTAACCTTGAAGCTGTCAATAATATGGAGCACGAAGAGGCTAAAATGCAAAAGATTACAGAGGTAATCGAAGCAATCAAAAAACATAATCTAAATACTAGATACTAAAATTGCCACCCCTTTAAGGGGTGCTTCTAATCACTCCACCACCTCCACCATTTGCACTATGATAGACTGTTGTTTTACTCTTTTTGGCATAAAATTTTATTAGTAGTTCCTGTAGCGTTGGCTCGATTGATGGTTTAAACCAGCTATTGTTGCTAATAGCGACCATATATTCAATATCTCTCTCGTATAGCTCGCCTCTAGTTGCTTCATAGCATATCGCATTTTTGATTTTATAAGATTTGATATTAAATATAGTCGGCTCGCTTGCGGTAGTAAAATCAGCCCCACCTTTAAATATATATTTATCTAATATATCTCTAGCAAAAGCAGGCAGTGGAATATACTCTCCAAATGGTACAAGCACTGTTTTTTTAGCAATTGTAAAATCCCCATTCATATAGTGATAAGATACATTATAAAATTTGCCATCTTCGCTATAGAGTGCACCTGTGATTATAGAGATGTGATGAGAGTAGTCGATGAGCCTTTGATGGATATGCGGATTGTGGTTCATATAGATAGAAAATGCAGTCTCTGGAAGCACTACTAAATCACTACCATCATCTATAGCTTCCTCTATCGCTTTGAAATTTTCTTCTATGATATTTTGTAGATTATCTCTTTGCCATTTGAAATCTTGTGAGATATCTGTTTGAACTAATGAGACCTTTAGTGGTAGCTCTGATGGAGAAGTGCTTGTAGTGTCGATAGTAAGCAGTAGTAGTAAAAGCGGGGCTAGTTTAAGGTAGCCATTTTTCTTAAAATCTGTTAATGCTAGAGCAAGCAAAACCACTATAAATTGCCACTTTTCTATACCTATATAGCTATGGATAAATATAAGCTCTAACTGCATCCAGTTAAAATCTAGCGGATAAAAATAGCTCAGTGCAAATAGTATTACAGCTCTAAATAGTGGTTTTTTTGTAATGGTTAATATGGCAAAAAATAGAGCATATATGAGCCCAAAGCCAAAGCTAACAAACCCCATCGCCCAAGATAAATCATAATATCTAAAGCTAAATCCAATCCAGTAAAACCATAATAATCCTATGAAAAAACCGCTATAGATTACGATTTTTTTATCCAGATGAAGCAGTAGATAGAGTGCAGTTAGTGCTGCGATAGTATCTATGATTTTTAGCTCTATATTAAAGTGAGCAAGATAGATAAATATAGAAAATGATATCGCTGTAAATATCGATAGATAGAGCTCTTTGGCAGTAGGTAATAAATTTTTCATATCGATATTATATCGTTATTAGCTACATTTTAGTATAATGGCAAAATATTACACAAAGTGGAGAGTTGTATGGAATTTTTGATTCAGATAGCACCGTTTATTTTTTTAATCGCGGTGATGTATTTTGTGATTATCAGACCACAATCACAACAGGCAAAGAGACATCGTGAGATGATAGAATCGCTTGCAAAAGGTGATAAAATCGTTACAACTGGCGGGCTTATCGTAGAGATTAAAAAAGTAGAAGATGAGTTCTTTTCTGTAAAAATCAATAATGAGATAGAGGCAAAAATCGTAAAAGATGCGGTCGCTAGAAAGTATGAGGATGAAGCTTAATTATCGAATCGCAATCTTACTATTTGCGGCTATTTTTGGTCTAGCGTACTCTATCCCATCACTAACTCAAAGTGATGAGGGCAAAAAAATAACCCTAGGGCTAGATTTGCAGGGTGGACTTAATATGATTTTGGGTGTAAAATCTGAAGAGGCTGTAAAGTCACATCTAAAATCTATCGCATCTGGCGTAAAACATTTTGCTGATCGTAATGAGATATTTTTAGAGCACATCAGCATTAATGAAGATGAGGTCTCTTTTGAACTACTAGATATCGATGATATAGAGGCTATGGATAAGCATCTAAAGACACTAGATGGTATCTATATAGACAAAGAGGCACTTAGCTATATCGTAAAAATGACTCCAGAATCTATCATCTCTCTAGAGCAGTTAGCGATAGATCAGGCGGTTGAGACGATACGAAATCGCCTAGATCAGTTTGGTCTAGCAGAGCCTAGCGTAACAAAACAGGGTATCGACAAGATTCAAGTAGAACTCCCAGGGATTAAAACACAAGAAGAAGAGAACCGTGCTCGTGAGCTCATCTCTAGAGCTGCAAAATTAGAGCTAATGGCGGTAGATGAAGAGCGAGCTATGAGAGTCTATGAGATGACTCCGCTAGAGGCGGCTAGTTATGGAGATGCTATTTTAGAAGATGCAAAAAATCCACAAATCAAATATCTAGTAAACAGTATTCCTATTTTAGATGGCTCAATGCTAACAGATGCATCTATGGGGTATGATCAAAACAACAATCCAGTAATTCATTTCTCACTAAACTCTGTGGGTGCGCAAATATTTGGTGATTTTACTGGAAAAAATGTAGGCAAACGACTTGCTATAGTGCTAGATAACAAGGTCTATTCAGCTCCAAATATCAACGAGAGAATCGGTGGTGGAAGTGGACAGATTAGCGGAAGCTACACTAAAGAAGAGGCAAACGATTTAGCAATCGCACTTCGATCAGGTGCACTATTGGCACCAATTTATATGATGGAAAAACGCTCTGTAGGACCGAGCCTAGGGGCAGATAGTATAAAAGCGAGTATGGTCGCACTAGTTAGCGGTTTTGTGCTGGTGGCACTATTTATGATACTCTACTATAGTTTAGCAGGAGTAGTTGCAGTTATCGCACTTGTTGTAAACCTGCTGCTAATAATCGCAGTTATGGCGATGTTTGGAGCTACGCTTACACTTCCAGGGATGGCGGGTATAGTGCTAACCATCGGGATGGCAGTGGACGCCAATGTTATTATATCTGAGCGAATACGAGAGTTTTTAAGAGCTGGACATAGCCTGAAAAAGGCGTTAGATTTAGGTTATGATAACGCGATACGAGCGATACTTGATTCAAACATCACCACTCTTATTGCTGCGGTACTACTTTATTCATATGGAACAGGCTCTATAAAAGGTTTTGCAATCACTATGAGTATAGGGATTATCGCATCGATGCTAACGGCGATTTTAGGAACTTATGGTATCTACCAGATGTTAGAGAAATGGATGTCAAAATCTAAAAAACCAGCTAGATTTTTTGGGATAAAGGTGTAAAAATGGAATTTTTTAGAGCAAAAAGTATTATACCTTTTATGAGATACTCCATCTATACACTGGTTATCTCGTGGATTTTAGTCGCAGCTTCGCTTGTGCTACTTTTTACAAAGGGACTAAATTATGGTATCGACTTTGTAGGCGGAACTGTAATACAGGTCAAATATGAGGGTGTCGCACCGATAGATGATATGAGACATAAGCTCTCAAGCAATCCTATCTATGATGGCTCATCTATTAGTGAATTTGGCTCGCCTGATGAGGTTGTGATTCGTATGAAGAGTGTAAGCGAGAGCCTTACACAAGATGTAGGCGATTTAACAACTATTCAGCTAGAGGGGACAGGAAAATTTGAGATTAGAAGAGTTGATATAGTAGGTGCAAAAGTTGGCTCAGAACTGCGAGAAAAGGGCATTACCGCACTAATCTTAGCACTAATAGGGATGCTAGCGTATGTATCATATCGCTATGAGTGGAGATTTGCACTCGCTGCGATTTTGGGACTGCTTCATGATATTACTATTGTGGTGGGTATTATTTCGCTCGTGGGATTAGATGTAAATCTAGATGTGCTAGCTGCTGTACTAACGGTGCTTGGGTACTCTATCAATGATACGATTATAGTATTTGATAGAATTAGAGAGCGAATAAATGATGCTAAAAAGATGCCACTAAATGAGACTATCAATGAGGCGATTACTGGCACGCTCTCTAGAACAATACTCACAGCATTTACAACTTTGATAGTGGTAGTGACGCTATATCTATATGGTGGAGAGATTATAAACCCATTTACATTTGTACTGCTACTAGGTATCGGTATTGGGATATTTAGCTCTGTATTTATCGCCTCCGCACTACTGCCTGTAGTGGGATTTGATATCAACAAATATAGATCTAAAATCGCAGATAAAAAGGCTCGTGCAGCAGAGCGAGAGAAGATGCGAGCACAATTTGAGCAAGGTATAATCTAAGATGGATTGGTCAAAAGTAATCTATATATTTTTTACATTGATGAGTTTAACATCAACTGCGGCATTTTTATATGATCATAGCCCGATTATGCTATTTGTGGCGGCGGGGCTAAATCTCATCTCTACTATAATAAAACTAGGTGTGAGAAATCTGTTAGCTGCAGAGCTACTCGCTGCTTCTATAGTGGCTGATTTGCATCTAATTCCTGCATTTATTGCACTAGAAGTGGGTGAGAGTATGTCATGGGCTCTGTCGTTATCTATTGGTGCGATGATAGCAAATGTTTTTGCGATTATCATACTATTTATCGAGAGTGCAAAGACAAAAGAGCTATATGAGTAATTTAGGAGTTTTCGTTGGAATATTCAGCAAAAAATATTGAAAAAAAGTGGCAAAAATTTTGGCTAGAGAGTAGATCTTTTGAGCCACAGAGCGACTATACAAAACCAAAAAAATATATTCTTAGTATGTTTCCATACCCATCTGGGCGGATACATATGGGGCATGTGCGAAACTACGCCATAGGTGATGCATTAGCTAGATTTTATAGACAAAATGGCTACAATGTATTGCACCCTATCGGTTGGGATAGTTTTGGGATGCCAGCTGAAAATGCTGCTATTCAAAACAGAATTCACCCTAAAAAATGGACATATGAAAATATCGCTCATATGAGAGGCGAGTTAGAGGCTCTAGGGCTATCTTTTTCCAAAGAGCATGAGTTTGCAACTTCAGATATAAAATATACAGCATTTGAGCAATCATTAATCATTGATATGTATAACAAGGGTCTGCTATATAGAAAGAGCGGATTTTTAAACTGGTGTCCGCATGATTTGACCGTTTTGGCCAATGAGCAAGTGGTTGATGGTGGATGTTGGAGATGTGGTACTACGGTAGTTCAGCGAGAGATGAATCAATACTATTTTCGTATCAGTTCATATGCTGATGAGCTACTAGAATCTCTAAAAGCACTAGAGAACAAGTGGCCAAAACAGGTTTTAGCTATGCAGGAGAACTGGATAGGAAAATCATTTGGATTAGAGTTTGATTTTAGTTTTGATGAGAGCTCTAAAGCTATATTGGGTAACAGTTTTGATGGCTATGGTGTATTTACCACTCGTGCTGATACTATATATGGCGTGAGCTACAGTGCACTATCGCCTGAACATGAGATTGTGCGATATATGCAAAAAAATGCACTTCTTGCACCAGAGCAGATTAAAACACTTGAAGCGATGCAGAGAGTAGGTGCTAGAGATAGAGCTACAGAGCCAAAGAGTGGATTTGATTTGGGTCTAAAAGTTATCCATCCGCTAACAAAAGAGCTCATTCCTGTCTGGGTTGCGAATTTTGTACTTGTTGAGTATGGCTCAGGGGCTGTTATGGCAGTTCCAGCTCACGATGAGAGAGATTTTGAGTTTGCAGCTCAGTATAATCTACCTATAAAACGCGTTATCTATCCAGTTGATGGCGATATTAATGAGGCTGAAGCATTTATAGATAGCGGGCTACTGCGTGATAGTGGCGAGTTTAGTGGTTTAGAAAATAATGTGGCAAGAGATGCCATAATGAGCTATTTTGAATCAAACTCACTAGGTAAAAGAGTGACAAACTACCGCCTAAAAGATTGGGGGATAAGTCGTCAGAGATATTGGGGTGCTCCTATACCGCTAGTGCACTGTGATAAATGTGGTATCGTAGCGGAGAAAAAAGAGAACCTACCAATAGCACTCCCTGAGGATGTAGAGATAACAGGCGAGGGTAATCCGCTAGATTCTCATCCAACATGGAAATATTGTAAATGTCCAGAGTGTGGAGCGGATGCGGTTCGTGAGACTGATACGATGGATACATTTGTACAATCTAGTTGGTATTTTCTACGATTCATGGCACCAAATTCACATAGTGAAATATTTGATAAAAAGGCACTTGAATATTTTAAGAGTGTAGATCACTATATCGGTGGAATAGAGCATGCGATATTGCATCTGCTATATGCTCGTTTTTTTACAAAGATGCTTCGAGATTTAGGGTACATAGAGATTGATGAGCCATTTGAGCATCTGCTAACGCAGGGAATGGTGCTAAAAGATGGCTCTAAGATGAGTAAATCAAAAGGCAATGTAGTAGATCCAGATTTTATAGTGAGCAAATATGGTGCTGATACAGCGAGACTATTTATACTCTTTGCTGCTCCTCCAACACAAGAGCTAGAGTGGAATGATAGTGCACTAGAGGGAGCTTATAGATTTATTCGTCGCTTTTATGATAGAGCTAAAAATGCTACAGCGTGCGAAAAATTGCCTAAAATAGAGCACGCAAGCTTAAATAAAGAGCAAAAATTTGCCCGCAAAAAGGTCTATGAAGCACTGGTTAGAGCAAAAGAGGTCTATGAAGATAGACACACATTTAATACTCTTATCGCTGGGGCGATGGAGGCACTAAATGCACTTTCAGAGCAAGATAGTAGCGATGTGTGGAGTGAGGGGTATTGGATACTCTCTTCAATTCTAGAGCCGATTATTCCTCATGTTTGTAGTGAGCTATCACAAAAACTATTTAATCTCAAAAATCTAACGACTCAGAGTGTATTGGATGAGGTTTTTGAGGTATCAACTATAGAGATAGGCGTAAGCGTAAATGGTAAAAATAGAGCATCTATCGAGGTGGCGGTTGATGCCTCTAATGATGAGCTAATAGCGATAGCAAAAGAGGCGGTAGCAAAATATATCGAAAATAAAGAGATAGTAAAAGAGATAGTGGTACCTAAAAAACTTGTAAATATAGTGATAAAAGGGTAGTTGTGAGAGGGTTGATTTTAGCTTTTGTACTTTTAATGAGTGGGTGCGGATATGTTCCATCATCTCATCTAGCCAAAGAGGTGGTGGGCGAGTCTATCTACACAAAAGTTATAATCTCACTCTCTGATCCACAAAATACAGTAATCATTAAAGACGCAGTAGATGCGGCAGTGCTTACGAGATTTAGAGCATCACTAGCAGATGAGCAGGTAGCAAAAACAAAGCTGATTTTTAATATAAACTCTATTAGCTATAACCCTATGAGATATGATAATAATGGTTATGTTATTACCTATAGAACAGTGGTAAATCTGGGCGTAAATAGAGCTAGTGGCGATGATGCTAAGAGTTATAGCAGTGTAGGATATTATGATTTTGATATAGAGCCAAATGCGATTATATCAGACAAGTTAAGGTTTGATGCGATTAGAAATGGTGCATCAAAAGCACTAGATAGTTTTATAGCACAAGTTGCATCTGATGGTATAGAGGCGAGAAATGACAATTAATCAGTTAGTTAAAAATACAGTCGAGAGATTAAAGAGAGAGTCAAAAGCGTGGACGCCTAGTGCCTATAGCGAGGCATTTTGTGCAGAGGCAAAAAAAGCTGGATTTGTTGTAGAAGATTGCAATGAGATAGAGCGATTTGTTGGTGCAATGGATAAGAAAACAGCCGAAGAGGTAAAGCAATATCGCGTCAAAACCACAGCAGAGTTGATTCGCTTTTTAATCTCTAAAATCTCTAGATTAAACCCTACAGAAGCATCTATTTTAGTAGAGCAACTTAGTTTGCTAGCGAGAAATATGGCAGAAGCCTCATCGATGCTACATAATGCAGAGGTTTTAGCACTATCAAAAAAGACAATAACACTTATCGATGAGCAAGCTAGTGCGTCGCAAATCGAGCTACTAAAGCAGGCTTGGGAGAACTTTTTATCTATCTATGATGACTCATTTTTGCAAAAATTATCACAATTTGGCAGAGTTGATAAGAATAATCTAAAAAAATCTATCGAGGCGATGGAGTTTGCTTCTAGTGCTTCTAAAGATATGGACTTAAGCTCGCTTGCAGTGGCAGTTGTGAGCTCTCTAGCTCCATCAATAGCTCCTGCGATGGGTGATGATATAGTAAAGTTATCTACAAAAATCACCTCTAATCCATCACTGCTATCAGATATATCTGTGATTGAAGATATCAAAAATGCAATCACTATTCGTATAGCACTAGATAAAAACTCTGTAGCTGATATGACACATACGCTAAACTCACTACTAGGCAAACTCTCCACTCAGCTAATCGATTTGATAGAGCGAAGCGAGAGCTCATCGGGTGAAATCCAAGAGGTTAAAAAAGAGCTCTCATCGCTAAAAGAGCTAAAGGGAGATGATTTTAAAATAGCTCACAAAAGACTCTATACTATAGCTACGACGCTAGAGGAGAAGGTGCAGGTCTTAGGGGCTGATTTGAAGAACCATAATGATAAAGTCTCTGTAATGTCAAAGCGTATCGCATCATTAGAAGCGGAACTAGAGAGTGCAAATGCGGCATCTAGAGAGGATTTTTTAACCAAGATTTTTAATAAACGAGCATTAGATGAGCAGTTAGCCATAAAAGAGTCTGAATTTGAAAGACACGGTGTAGATTATGCTATCGCTATGATGGATCTAGATCACTTTAAGAGTATTAATGATACTTATGGGCATGACGCTGGTGATGCAGTGCTGGTAGCATTTGCTAAAATGCTAAAGGGAGAATCAAGAGCTTGTGATATCGTCGGCAGATGGGGTGGCGAGGAGTTTATGGCGATACTATGTCATAGTGATATAGAGGGTGCTAGAGTTTTTTGCGATAAGATTAGAAAACATGTAGAGTCAGCTCATTTTATGTATCAGGGCAAGCGTATCAATGTTAGTATCAGTATAGGTATAGCACAACGCAGTAAGTTTGGCTCTAGTTCAGCAGCTGCAAAACATGCTGATAATATGCTATATAAAGCAAAAGAGCAAGGGCGTAACCGCGTAGTTGTCGGATGAGTTTAGAGAGTTATCTAGATAGTAAACCGCTATATTATAGCGAGATTGATTATGAGCGGTTTCCGCAAGCCTATGAGTCGATTAAAAGCCATCTGCCAAAGCCAAAAATAGTCCATCTAATAGGGACAAATGCCAAAGGCTCTACGGGGCGATTTTTAGCAAATGCTCTTTTTTTATCTGGCAAAAAAACAGGTCACTACACATCTCCACACATACTAAAATTCAACGAGCGAATATGGATAGATGGCTCTGATATTAGCGATGAGGCATTAGAGGCAGCTCACGCTAAGTTAGAGCAGATTTTAGATAGAGATATCTCTCGTGGGCTTAGTTATTTTGAATATACTACGCTGATTGCGATGATAGCTTTTAGCGATTGTGAATATGTAGTGCTTGAAGCGGGGCTAGGTGGAGAGTATGACGCCACAGCGGTATTTGATAAGGTGCTCTCGATTTTTACCCCTATAGATTTTGATCATAGTGCATTTTTAGGCGATAGTATAAAATCTATTGCTACTACAAAATTAAATGCGATGAGTAAAAACGCACTAGTTGGTTTTCAAAGCCATAGCGAGGTAGTAGATATCGCCAAAGAGATTGCATTATCTAAGGGTGCTGATGTAGCATTTTTAGATAATGGGGTGAGCGAAGATATCTCTATATTAGCTCATAAAATAGCTACTAAAAACTCACTGCCACACTATATGAGAGATAATCTCACTCTAGCTATGAGTGCATTTGCTATGCTGAATCTAGAGATAGATGAGAGCTATTTTAGTACTACACCTATATTTGGCAGGCTCTCAAAAATCGCTGATAATATCACGCTAGATGTGGGTCATAATGCTCAAGCAGCAAGAGCGATAGCAAAAGCATTTGATGGCAAAAAGGTAGTTTTAATCTACAATAGCTATAGCGATAAAGATTACAAAGAGATTTTAAAAACTCTCTCAAACATTATAAAAAGAGTAGAGATTATAAGCGTAGAAGATGAGCGAATCACACCTCGTAATGAGATGGTAGATGCTATTGTATCGCTAGGGCTAGAGTATAGGGATTTTAGCACTATAGGCGATGATGAATATCTGGTTTTTGGCTCATTTAGTGTAGCAGAGAGTTTTTTGAAGAGGTATTATGATAAATTGGTATGAGTATTGCAAGAAAAATCCTAAAAGCTTGCCTGAGGTACTACTGTGTAGTGACGCCACAGAGGCGAAAAATCTCTCTGGGGTGTGTGAGTATCTAGGGATTGATTATATAATATTTAGCGATTTTAGGGCCTCATATCTAGATGATTTACGACCATTTAACGAAGAGCTTTTTGAGCTATTTGCTGCACTGCGAGAGTACTACAAACGAGATAAAAAACCACTAATAATATCACCATTTAAGACACTGCTATATCCTGTGCCACGAGAGCATATGCTAGAGAGTTTTAGCATAGAGTTTGCCGCAACTATCGATTTAGAGGAGCTAAAGAGCAAGCTTATAAACTGGGGTTATAGCTTTGTGGATATGGTTCAAACTGATGGGGAGGTCTCATTTCGTGGCGATATTATAGATATTTTTATCCCCGAATCGACAAATCCGTATCGCATCAGCCTATTTGATGATGAGGTAGAGGAGATTAGGGCGTTTGATATCGATTCACAACGCTCACTAGGCGATGAGATAGACGCTATAGAGATTGCGAGTGCATTTTTTTCACTAGATGAGACTAGGTACAAAGAGCTAGAGCGGATGGTTGAATCTCTAGAGAGCGATAGTTTTATAAAAGATATAAACTCTCTGGGCTATTGGGTGATGGGCGATGATGCTTTTAACTCGTGGGCTAACCTCGCTAGTCGATGAGGCGTATAGCTTTGATAAACCTACTATCGATAGAGCGTTTTTTGACTCAAGCGAGCTAGATGAGGCGACTATCTATGCACCGCTTATTGCTCCTGATATTGAGCTACTTAGAAAAGCTCATAGCGATAAAAAACTCACCATAATCAGCTCTAGCGAGGCTCAGATAAAAGCGAGCGGTATCAACACAGATGGCGTAGAGATTAAAAATCTACCTATTATACTAAATCTAATAGGAGATGATGAGATAATCATCTCGCTAAATCGCACAGAGAAAAAACGGCGTCGTCGTAAAACCTCTATACTGCTGGATGATTTAAAAGTGGGCGACTATGTGGTTCATGAAGAGTACGGCGTAGGGGTATTTGTAGGGATTGAGCAAGCTAGCATATTAGGTGGCATCAAAGATTTAGTGGTTCTGCGATATCTAGGCGATGATAGATTACTTATCCCTGTGGAAAATCTAGATGTGATAGATAGATATATCGCCTCTGGAAATGTCCCTGTAGTCGATAGGCTGGGCAAAGGTAGCTTTATCAAGCTCAAAGATAGCGTGCGAGCAAAACTATTTGAGATAGCTGGCGAGATAGTGGAGCTAGCAGCATCAAGAGCACTCATAAAAGCCCCTGTGATGAGAGTGGAAGAGAGCGAGTTTAAGCGGTTCGTATCTGGTGCTGGATTTATCTATACAGAAGATCAAACAAAAGCGGTAGATGAGATAGTAAAAAATCTCGCCTCTGGACAGATTATGGATAGGTTACTAAGCGGGGATGTCGGTTTTGGTAAAACAGAGGTGGCGATGGCATCGATATATATCGCCGCAAAGAGTGGCTATCAGTCGCTGCTAGTGGTGCCTACGACGCTTCTAAGTGCACAACACTTTCGCTCGCTCACTGAGAGGCTCACTCCATATGGGCTAAAAATCGCCAAAATAGATAGATTTGTCAGTACAAAAGAGAAAAATGCAACTCTAAAAGCACTCGCTGATGGAGAGATAGATTGTGTGGTGGGAACTCACGCACTACTGGGGATAAAGTGTCAAAATCTAGGTCTTGTGGTGATAGATGAGGAGCATAAATTTGGGGTCAAGCAAAAAGAGAAGCTAAAAGGGATGTATGAGAGCGTGCATCTGCTTACTATGTCAGCTACGCCGATACCTCGTAGTCTAAATCAAGCTCTAAGCTCTATTAAAACTCTCTCAGAGCTACTTACTCCACCTAGTGAGAGACTGGGCGTTAAGACATTTGTAAAAAGCTATGATGAGAAGCTGGTAAAAGAGGTGATACTGCGAGAGCTTCGCCGTGGCGGACAGATATTTTATGTCCATAACTCGATTGACTCTATGAGTATAAAAGAGGGCGAACTAAAGGCGATTTTACCAAATCTGCGTATCGTAACGCTACACTCTAAAATCTCTGCCACACAGACAGAAGAGGAGCTAGCGAAATTTGCCGCTAAAGAGTATGACCTACTACTTGCAACATCTATTATCGAATCAGGTATCCATATGCCTACGGTAAATACGATGATAATCGATGGTGCCGATAGATTTGGTATGGCAGATTTGCATCAGCTGCGTGGTCGTGTAGGGCGTGGTAGTATTGAGGGTTATGCATATTTTGTGGTAGATGATAAAGATACTCTAACGGATGAGGCGAAAAAGAGACTAATCGCACTAGAGTCCAACTCATTTTTAGGTAGTGGTGCGATGCTAGCCTACCATGATTTAGAGATTAGAGGAGGTGGAAATCTCATAGGAGATGCCCAGAGCGGTCATATTAAAAATATAGGCTACTCACTATATTTGCGGATGCTAGAGGATGCTATAAAAGAGCTTACAAATCAGCAATCGGCTAAAAAGGCAAAAGTCGATATCAAGCTAGCCATCAGTGCATATATCTCTGATGAGGTGGTGAGTGAGGATAGACTGCGTCTAGAGCTATATAGACGGCTTAGTCACTGCGAGGAGATAGCAGAGGTTTATGAGATATATGAGGAGATAGAGGATAGATTTGCAAAACCAGATACCCCTACAAAGCAGTTTTTAGATCTGGTGGTGGTGAAGATTTTAGCTATCGAAAATGGTATAAAAACCATTATGAACTATAATCAAAACATCACATTTGAGTATCTAGACTCTAAAAAAACAACCATCACAAGTGCCAGTAGAGATGATGATGATATTTTAGATGCGACGCTAAAATATCTACGCAGTGGAGCTAAAAGCATATGAGTTTTTGTCACTACTATGATGATGGGATATGTAGCTCTTGCTCTAAAATCGAGCTTGCTTATGCAGAGCAGATTAGAAAGAAGCAAGGGAGATTAGAGAGTACGCTAGAGTGTTTTTCACCCTCAGAGATACTAAAGCCCACCATCTCGCCCGTAACTGGATTTAGATCTAAGGCAAAGATGGTAGCGATTCCCACAAGCGATGGCGTGGTACTGGGGCTAAGCAGTGAATCACCGCTCATATATTGCCCGCTCTATAGTAAAAATCTACAAGGCTCACTCATCAAGATACAATCATGGCTACGAGAGCTAGGGATTCGTGGCTATGATATCAGGTACCGCAAAGGGGAGCTAAAATTCGTAATAGTGAGCGAAAATAGCAGTGGCGAGCTGATGGTGCGATTTATTCTCAGATCTCACGGTATTATCGCTAGGCTTCGCCGTGGACTGAGTGAGCTAGAGTTACCACAGCTAGCAGTAGCGAGTGTCAATATTCAGCCAAAGCATATGGCGATATTAGAGGGCGATGAGGAGATATTTCTAACAGATAATCACCATCTAAGCGAGCGATTTAATAATATTCCGCTATATATTCATCCTAAAAGCTTTTTTCAGACAAACCCAACTATTACACAAAAGCTCTATAAAACTGCCTCGCAGTGGTGTAGCGAGGGAGATATTAGAGTGGTATGGGATCTCTTTTGTGGCGTGGGGGCTTTTGGACTACATTTGATGAGTGATGATAGAGAGCTCATCGGCATAGAGATAGAGCCATATGCGATAGAGTGTGCTAAAAAATCCGCCACTGAGATGGGAATCTCTGAGCGAGTGAGCTTTAGAGCACTCGATACTGTCACTTTTAGTGCAGAGGGCGAAAGTGGTGCTGATTTGGTGGTGGTAAATCCGCCTCGCCGTGGTCTAGGGGAGCAGATATCGCAGTGGCTACTGAAAACTGATGCTAAAAATATAATATACTCTAGCTGTAATCTCGCTACACTAGAGAGAGATTTGGAGATTTTGACAACCTCCTATAGTATCAAAAAAGCACAACTATTTGATATGTTTGCTCATACTGAACATATGGAAGTTTTAGTGATGCTAGAGAGAGTCTAAAGGAGAATTTTTGAGAGTTGCATTTATAGGCGATATTGTAGGTCGCCCTGGGCGTGAGATTATTAAAAAATATCTGCGAGATTTACGAGTAGATGAGAGAATAGATTTTGTATATGCAAACTATGAAAATAGCTCTGGCGGGTTTGGGCTAAGTAGCAAAAACTCAAATGAGCTACTCTCATACGGTATCGATGTTATGGGTGGTGGCAATCACTCGTGGGATAAAAAAGATATCATAGAGCTACTAAAAAACCCTCATATCCTCCGTCCGCACAACTATCCATCCGAGGTAGCTGGCAGTGGCGTGGGTATCTATAGCGTAGGGGATGAGAGGGTAGCGTTTTTAAATCTGATGGGGCACTTTACGATGCCATATGTCGATAATATGTTTAGATGTGCAAAAGAGAGCGTACAAAAGCTACAAGATGATGGGATAAAAAATATCATCATCGATATCCACGCAGAGGCGACGAGCGAGAAGAGGGCTCTATTTATGATGCTACAAGAGAGCGTAACTGCCATAATAGGCACTCATACGCATGTGGGATGTGATGATTTTCAAATCGTCGGTGGTAGTGCCTATCTAAGCGATATCGGTTTAACGGGGTGTCGTGATAATGTGATAGGGATGGATAGCAATGAGCCGATAGATAGGTTTATGACGGGCATCTCTGGACGGTTTAAAGTGCCTGAGAAGTGTAAATCTATAATGCAAATCGCTATTATGGATATCGCTGATGGCAACTGCAGCAGTGCCTATAAACTAAAGGTTTTCGATAACGGCAAAATCATAAAAACAGATGCATGGATAGAGGATTGATGGTAGATTCACTAGAGCTATATCATAAATTAGATAGCCTAAATCTGCTAGCAGGCTTGCCACAGTATTGGTGGGATGGCTATGGTTCATCTGATATTATTATAGGGACTATTTTAACTCAAAACGCCTCATGGGAGCGGGTCTTAGAGTCGATAGATAATCTCAAAAAGCACAATCTACTAGAGCTAGAAAATCTAGCAGAGTGTGATAGAGAGCTACTGATGGAGCTGATTCGCCCTAGCGGATTATATAAGGCAAAATCAAACTATCTCATAAACCTAGCTAAAAATATCATATCAGAGTTTGGCGATTTTGAATATTTTAAATCTAGCGTCACTAGAGAGTGGCTACTATCTCAAAAGGGGATAGGGCTTGAGAGTGCTGATTCTATACTCTGCTATGGGTGTGGGCGTGCTGTGATGGTGGTTGATAGCTATAGTGCGAAATTACTAAATGCTATCGGATATGAGTTTGAAAATTATGATGATTTGCAACACTTTTTTCATAGCTCTATGGACGGAGCGTTTGAAGATATGGCATTAGTTTATGCCAGATATCATGGGATGATTGTTGAGTTTATGAAGCTATATAAAAAAGGCAAAACGGTAGATATCTCTGCGTTAAACCTTTGATTGAATAGTGATTTGCGTGGGCTCAAATAGCTCTTGAGCCTTTTGAATCATCGGGTGGTTAGCTATATCGCTACCATCTAGCTCTTTTGTGCTCGTCTCATCACAGCTACTAACGCAGCTTCCCACTCCCACCTCTATATCTTCTATCATAGATGCTGGCTCGCTCTCGTTTATAGAAAATGGCTCTGTAGTTTCGGTATTTTCTATAGTAGGCGTAGTAGTTATAGGTTCATCTATTATCTCTGCTGGCTCTTTTGTGCACGGTGATGATTTTATCGCTGTATCTTCGCCATAAATCTCACGCACAAACTGTCTGATGATGCCATAGCTATTTTTTAGTATCTCTCTATCTTCGCCCTCTGCACAACTCTCCCAAGTGAGCGTGCTATTTTCAAACGAGATATACTCTATATTTTTAGAAAACGCACTAAAGAGCGTCGCATCTCGTAGCTCTATCTTCTGTAATAGTTGCTCAAACTGCGACTTCATAGGCTCTGGTGCTGGCGTGAGTGCGATTTTTATATCTCGCTCTATAGGGATTGCTGCTTTATTTAGCGTACTAGATTCGAGTGACTCTATCATCTCATCTATATCTTTGATTTTTAGAGCCTCTATCATCTTAAATAGTACTAGCGAGAGGACAAATCCACCGTCTGCGTTTATATTGAGTAGTGCTTTTGAATCGCTAAGAATTCTAAAAAATCGCTCTATAATTAGTGGTGTAAATCGATGATCTTTCTCAAAAAGAGCATTTTTTAGATAGATTATAAGCTCATCTACTATCATCTCTGATTCATAGCTCTCTAGCTCTTTTAAAATCTCTATGAGTCCTATAGTATCTTTTTTGAAAATCGTATCAAAAATATGGCTAATTTGTGATGGGTCTATCAGCCCTAGCATCTGAGAAACTGTCTTTGTATCGACAAAGTTTTTAGAGTAGATTATCGCTTGATCAGTCAGTGTAAGCGTATCTCGCAGGCTTCCAGAGCCACTGCGAGCGAGTATATCTAGTGCCTCTTTCTCAAACCCAATCTCCTCTTTATTTAAAATATACTCTAGATGATGGACTATATTTGTGTGGCTTACTCGCTTAAATCTAAAATGTTGAGTTCGGCTGAGGATTGTCGCTGGAAGCTTTAGCGGATCGGTGGTTGCTAGGATAAATTTTACATATGGTGGTGGCTCTTCGAGAGTCTTTAGCAGTGCATTGCTTGCCTCTCTGGTTATCATATGCACCTCATCTATGATGAAGACTTTAAATCTCGCAGATGAGGGCATATATTTAGTCTGCTCTATGAGATCTCGTATATCATCGATTTTACGATTTGATGCACCATCTAGCTCTATGATGTCGATATGACGCGACTCATTTGCCATAACACAGTGATCACACACATCACAAGGGCTAGAGTTTGGACCACTATCACACAGTAGTGATTTTGCAAATATTCTAGCTGTAGAGGTCTTTCCGCTTCCTCGCAAACCTGAAAATAGGTATGCATGAGAGAGTCTATTGCTATCAAGTGCGAGAGAGAGCGTTTGTGAGATGCTATCTTGACCTATGAGCTCCTCAAAGCGACGCGGACGATATTTCAGTGCTAAAACTCTACTCATAATACCTCTTTAATCAATCTTGTAACTTTACCATTTTTATATTTAAACTTTCGCCTACTATCGATTCAACCATATTTTTACTGATAGTAGATGTCGATAATATCTCTATTTTGCTAGGCTCGTTTTTGTGCATTTTATTATATTGCATTAGCATTGCATTTAATCTATTGGTAACCCCCATGGCACTATCTGTAAATGCTATTTCTCTCTGAAAAATCTCTCTGATAGAGTCTGTTATTAGCGGATAGTGCGTACATCCAAGCACTATTGTATCTACGCCACTATCTCTCATTACCGATAGATACCCCTCTAGCATCTGCATAGTTTTAGGTGTATCTATCTCACCTAGCTCTATCTGCTCTACTAGCCCAATACATGGCTGCTCATAAACCATAGCATCATTATCTATGCTTAGCTGATTGACTAGATATCTATATTTATCTCCATTTAGTGTGGCAAATGTCGCTAATACCCCGATGCGTTTGGTCTTGCTGATGTTAAATGCAGGCTTTAGTGCAGGCTCAGTCCCTATGATAATTAGGCGTGGATATAGCTCTCGAAGGCTCTCTATAGCCGCACTTGTGGCAGTATTGCACGCTACAACTAGTGCTTCGATATGGTAGTTTTTTAGTAAAAATTGTGTGATATCTATGGAGTGCCTGAGTATCTCATCTGTTGTTTTATCTCCATATGGAGCATTTAGAGTGTCTGCTAGATAGATGATATCTAGCCCCACGCTGTGGCGTAGGATGGTTTTTGCTATCGTTAGACCGCCAAGCCCTGAGTCAAAAACTCCCACTCTCATAGATGTTTATTTAACCTCTTGATTCATACTCTCTAAAAACTCTATATTTGACTTATTTTTAAGCATTGTAGTATATAAAAATCGCAGTGCCTCAACCTCATCTTCTTGTTTATGAAGCATTGAGCGAAGTACAAAAACTTTTTGAAGCACATCTGGCCCTAGCAGTAGCTCCTCTTTTCTTGTACCTGATTTTAGTATATCGATAGCTGGGAAGATTCTGCGATCTGAGATTTTTCTACTTAGTACGATTTCAGAGTTTCCAGTACCCTTGAACTCTTCAAAAATAACCTCATCCATACGGCTTCCAGTCTCTACTAGTGCTGTTGCGATGATAGTTAAGCTTCCGCCATTTTCTATATTTCTAGCAGCTCCGAAAAATCTTTTTGGTTTATGTAGTGCGTTTGCATCGACCCCACCTGAGAGCACTTTGCCGCTTGATGGTGTAACGGTGTTATATGCACGAGCCAAACGAGTGATAGAATCTAGCAGTATCACTACATCTTTACCTAACTCTACGCGTCGTTTTGCTCTTTCTATCACCATCTCTGCCACTTTGAC
>CAZYTC010000005.1:0-6328 GCA_964650175.1 uncultured Campylobacterales bacterium
GTCATTGCGAGAAGTGCACAGCACGACGAAGCAATCCATCTTGTAGACTGCCACGGCGAGAACGCCTCGCAGTGACAGAGAATAGACTGCCACGCTTCGCTCGCAGTGACGAAAACTCGTCATTGCGAGAAGTGCAGAGCACGACGAAGCAATCCATTCCCTCGTCATTGCGAGGCTTTGAAAAAGCCGTGGCAATCTACGCTATAATTTATTAAAAAGAATACAAAATGAAACAGCCCGCAATCTATATATTAACATCATCTAAAAATGGCACACTATATATAGGTGTTACATCAGATTTACCAAAACGCATATATGAGCATAAAAACCAACTAATAGATGGATTTACGAAAAAATATAATATTTCAATGTTAGTTTATTATGAACTGTACGATGATATGACAACCGCCATAGAAAGAGAAAAGCAACTAAAAGCAGGCAGTCGCAAGAAGAAGATAGCACTTATAGAGGATTTTAATAAAGATTGGAGAGATTTATATAATGATATTTTATAGGTACTAGACTGCCACGACCCTAAAGGGTCTCGCAGTGACATTGTCCGTCATTGCGAGAAGTGCAAAGCACGACGAAGCAATCCATCTTGTAGACTGCCGCGTCACTTCGTTCCTCGCAGTGACGAAAACCCGTCATTGCGACTTCATTGTCATTGCGAGCAAAGCGAAGCAATCTATTACGCCATCCCTGTCATTGCGAGCGTAGCGAAGCAATCTACACAGCCAATCAGAACTTGTTCCGATTGGCGTATTAATATTTAATACAACCCAAACTTCCCATCGTTTCGTTTGTACATTACTCTCATTTTTCCATCGATATCATAAAACACTTCAAAAACCTTGTTTGAAGATTTGAGCGACTCTAATATATCGCCTATCTCTTGAGGTTTAAACAACACTGGCTCTGCCGGGATAATCTCATCTTCTTCGATGATTGTCGGCTCGCTATCAGCTGGGGCTGGGATGTTGTCGTAGTGGTTGTTTTGTCTATCGTGCAATCTACGAAGTGCCTTTTGAGCTCTATTTGTCGCCAAATCCACAGCGGCGTATAAATCATCGTGAGGTTGTGTGATTACTATAGTATTGTTGCCTGCGATTTTAATCACAAACTCTATCTTGAAACCTTTGTTTTTTTCATTGACATTTGCCACCGCATTCGCACTGATGATGTCTAGATTATATTTGCTAAGCGTCTCTATAGATGCTGAGATGTGCTCTTTGATACTATCGCTGAGTTCTACTCTTCTGCCTACGATTGAGATATTCATAATTACTCCTTTTATAAGTTAATTTGATTATATCACAAAAAAACAAAGAGTTGATATATGTTTCATAAAATATTTATTAACACAATTTAATAATCCTTTAATCTATATGATACTAAAATGATGATAGGTTAATTGTGTAATGGATTTGTCGATATGACATTTATAGTTTCATAGGAGGATATGATGAGTAGCGATATACGAAAACAGATTGTAGCATCGTTAAAGTCAATAGAGCCTAGTGAGGTAATATTGTTTGGCTCTTACGCATATGGTGTGCCAGATGATGAGAGCGATATCGACTTGGTAGTCGTTTTAGATACCGATGGTTTTCTGAGCTTCAGCGATAGGATATCTAAAAAGATAGAGATACTAAAGGCTCTAGATACTCTAGATAAGCCTGTGGATTTGCTACTCTATACCAAATCAGAATGGGCAGATTTGATAGATAAAAATAGCTCTTTTATCAGAGATATCAATCAAAAAGGTGTTGTTCTTGAAGCTGCATAATGAGTGGGTAGAGCTCGCTAGGATAGATTATTATGCAATGCTAAAACTATCTGATGATGAGTATCTAGCCCCTATGGTGCTTTTTCATGCACAGCAGTGTATAGAAAAGCTATTCAAAGCTATTTTAGAGCAAAATGGACTGGATATCCCGAGAGTTCATAGCACTAAAAGGTTGTATGATATAGTTTTTGAATTTGTAAAAAAGCCCATAGATGTAGATAGTCTATATTTTATAGATAGTGTCTATATAGAATCTAGATACCCAGCGAGTTTTGGGTTATTGCCTGATGGTAGGGCAACACAAAGAGAGTCAAAGAGGGCTATAGAGATAGTTGATAGCGTGCTAGATGCACTATCGCTAGATTTTATGGCGGATATCATTTCATAGGAGGATATGATGAGTAGGTTTAAAAATATCTGGATAGTTTTAATATTAACACTTTTTATAGGCAGTAGTGCGTGGGGGGCGTGTGGTACTCACAAAGGTGACATAAACCCATTGGGCTCTACGCATACTGGAGTGGTAAGGAACAATGATACAAACGCTCACTACTACGAGTTTACGACTACCACTCCTATGAGTTTGGAATTGTCTTTGAGTGTTGCAGGGGCAAATACAAAAGTTACTGTCACTAGAGATAGTAGTGCTTGTAGTACAAATCAGATATATAGTGGCGAGGCAAAAACAGCCAGAAACGGCGAGATTAAAAATGCTATGATTACTCTGACGGAGGCTGGAACATATAGAATAAAACTCATAGGTAGCACATCTAGTAACTCTACCTACACTCTCGTTGCCTCTTTAGATAATTCCAAGAGAGGCTATCGACCATTTACAGTAAGATTTCAAGAAAATGTTAGAGGCGATATGACAGTTACTGGTAATACTATATTGGTTCCACCAGGGACGAACCAGAGTGCAACTTCAAACTCTAATACATGTTCTACATATACAAATGGAACTTATATCACTGATGCTAGAGAGGGTAATCAGGCATACTATCTGTGTGGATATAGTGTAGATAATAATCCAAATGTCGCAGCTACTACGGCTGGTTTGAATCTGCCTGAAGAGTATAGCGATGATGAGATTACTATCGTATGGGCGGGGCTATATTGGCAATCTATAGTAGATGCGAGCACTAGACCATCTCCATGGACAAATATGCCTGTAAAAATTAGACTCGATGGTCATGGAGCAGGATACAAAAGCGTGAAGGTGGATAGCGTCGATTATGAGCGATACAGTACTACTGCATATACTAGCTACTCTGCATTTTCAGATGTTACAGAGATATTTAAAACAAACGGATGGAAAAAGGGTAAATATACGGTTAGTGGTATCCCAGTATATGAGGGTATAATAGCTGGTCTAGGGACATATGGTGCATGGACGCTAGTTATTGCGTATGAGGTTAGTGATCCAGACCTAGAAAATAGAAATGTTACCATCTTTGATGGTTGGCAGTCGGTTTCACAAGCTATAACATCAGTAGATGTAAAAGCATCTGGATTTTTGACGCCAAATAGAGCTAATATCTCATCGAAACTAGCAGTATTTACCGCAGAGGGTGATAAACATATTCCAAATGATAGATTTAATACATACGATTATACTAAAACTAATCCGAAATCTAATCCAGTAGCACTCGGAGCACTGGCGAACAATGCGTTTAACTCTAGTATCTCTGGTATAGATATTAGAACACCAAAGCTAACAAATAACAACGGTATAGATATTCACAACTATGAAATCGGACAATATCTAAAACCAAAACAGACAGAGATGGAGTTTAGATTTACATCTACCAAAGACCAATATTGGCCATCGATGCTAGCGTTTTCTACAGAGCTATATGTACCAGATTTGTGTTATGACTACTCATTTAAACAAGATGGTGTTTATATCAAAAATGATGACCCAAGAGAGCAGGCACTGACGCTAAATGGCAATATAAATCCAAATTCAGATGTAGAGGTATCTTTATATCTGCGTAGTTTGGATGGGGATTTTGATTTAGAGGGTATTTCGCTATTTACAGAGGGGCTAGAGAACTCTCAATTTTCATATGTTCCAAATAGTGTCGAGGTTTCACAAGTAAATGGTTCTGGAATGTCATCAGCAGGTGGCGAAGCTGTAAAAGATGAGTGTAACTATGAAGATGACCCTGCTGGCGGTATCAGCTGTTATGATGGAACTAATATCAGATTTGGTCTAGGGCGTGGTGCTACTGGATATTCTCAAAAGAGCGCAGGGAAGATGAAGATAAATGAGTTTATCTATACAAAGTTCAAACTAAAACCAAACTTTAGCTCTATTACTGATATATCTCAGAAATTAAATATAAAATATGATTTCTATATCAAATCAGAAGAATCAGAAGAGAACAGAGTTCCGACGCAAGAGTTAGGAAAACTCAATATGTGTCCACCATCAGAGGGTGCTTATGAGCCACTGTGGGGGATGTTTAATGTAGTTGATAGAGAGGCAAATGATGGTGTTACGCCTAGTGAGCAACCTAGTTATAAACTGCCATATAACAATCTAAAAACGCAGGTAACTAGAAGACCGTTTTATACAGATTTGGCGGTTTATGGTCGAGATAGTGCGGGTGAGTATAAAATCACACCACAAGGCGATG
Source organism: uncultured Campylobacterales bacterium (assembly GCA_964650175.1). Lineage (GTDB taxonomy): Bacteria > Campylobacterota > Campylobacteria > Campylobacterales > Sulfurimonadaceae > CAZYTC01. The sequence continues at coordinate 4,432 of CAZYTC010000005.1, forward strand.
TTAAAACTACAGTTTTAGTAGAGATGATGGATAATGAGTCGTTTCACGATATCACATCATCTACATGTGGTAACCCAGATGCGGCTATATCAGAACCTATCATAGTTCCTGTAGATGCACATGAAACACGCTATCGTATAGAGATTCCACCACAAGATGAGCAATATTTTAACCGTGCGGTTAAAAATGCTACATTTAGAATCTGGTTTTTTGAGCACAACGGCACTATCGCTGATTGGGAGGCGTACACACATGATGGTATTCCAACTATAGATAAGATAAAAGCAACAGGCGGGATAAGTGGGCTCTATAATGAGGATGAGCATCCACTTTGTGCCAATGTGTGCGATACGCCAGCAAAAGAGACTACTAAAGCTTGTTTTGATTGTATAAAACTACAATATGCAAAACCTATCTGTGCTAGAGATAATTTCTCTATCAGACCAGAGTCGTATGATTTGCGTATATATGATACGAATCAGACAGATAGCTCTATGATATATACCGATCTGTCGAGCAAATATAACTATACTCCTGTTAGTGCGGGTGTAAATGATAGAATAAATATAGCTGCAGGATATGAGTATAGATATGATATGAACTCTACGGGTAATGACTCGCTAGAGCCGACCCCAGGATATACTAGGAATTTTAAACAGCTATCAGAGGGTGGATATTATGCCAGAATGAAATGGGATTCTGCTAAAACTCTCAGTGAGTGTAATGATGTGAGCCATCTGCCGATGTCGTTTTATGTAGCTAATGGTATGATGATTGATACAAAAGGTAAACATTCACAAGTAGGCGAGTATCGATTAGAGATATATGATAAAGATTGGACGGCGGTGGATTGGAATACTTCTGTAATGACGCACCACACCAAAGAAAAAGGCTTTAGAATGATAGCTCAAGCCATAGAGCAAGATTGTGTTGAAAATAGCGACCATACAGATGGAGAGAAAATCGGGTGTATCACGCAATCAGAGCATATAGGGGGAACAGTAGAGCCAAATGGTGCACTAGCTGTATATAAAAACCATAAATTACGAATGAAACCAGCTAGATTTGCGACTGATTATCTAGATTTTGGGCTAGGTTTTAGTTTTGCTCCGATAGATTCAAATGGGACGAGTTTTATATATAAATCTGATATCGGATTTGATAAAGATGTAAACAATAATCCTATGAGAGATTCGCAGATGTCTGTTAGATCAGATGGTAAGATAGAGGCATATAGCTATGATGGTAGAGTTTTAACAAACTTTGTAGGTAATTGTTATGCTGCTGATTTAGACTTTTTTGCAGAGTTGGGTGGTGATATCAATAGTTCAAACTTTAAATATAGAGTATGGGGCGATGATAATGGTACTGTCATAGATACAACTGATACGCAAAAGCAAGATTTAGTGAGCATGCAGGCGATGAAGCTTGATAAGATGTCATTTATAAAAGATAACAAAGGAACTGCATATCCAAAAATCCATATGAATGATGATAGAGTTCCTACTGTGGCGACGCCACCTGTTAGGATTGAGTATTATGATATGAATATCACTTGTAGTAGCGGTGTAGATTGTGCTATGGAAGCGAGAGACAATAGCATATTAATAGGCACTAAAGATGGCAATAGTACTATCAAGATAGATACGCCTGATACCGCTATAGGTCTAAAAGCACTAGATTTTAATGTGACTCATGTTTATGGTAGAGTAGCTACGAATAAAACGAGAGTTTTTAAGAATGATACGAGTACTGATATACCTGCTGCGTTTGAGGTATATTTGCCAGATGGTGGTGCATTTATGGGTAAAAATTTAGCACAAAATAAATTTACCGCTAATTGGTATATCAATCAAGATCATAATATCACTACGCATGGTGATGCAAATGTGACTCA
>CAZYTC010000005.1:6428-7714 GCA_964650175.1 uncultured Campylobacterales bacterium
GGTAGTGCGAAAACAGAGTCAGAGAGCTTTAAAGATAATAAAAAGAGCACAGGTCGAAAATCGACTAGAGAGTACGCTCCAGCTATAAAATAGAGGTAGTAATGAGAAAAGCAATAGCGATGATAGAGCTAATTTTTGCGATAGTGGTTATAGCCATCAGTGTTGTAACCATACCCACTATGATGGCTATTGCAAACAACTCTAACAAGACGATGGTTTTAGATGATGATGTTATGTTGCGTCTAAAATCAGAGACACTAGAGATATTTCAATCTAGATGGGATGGGAATTACGGACTAGATGAGAATAGCTCTATGGGAAGAATAGTTAATACTGCAAGTTCTGAAACAAGCGGTAATTACAAGTGTGATGATGATGATTTTAAGAGAAAAAACAAACTCACAACTCGGCTCTGTAGCGATACAAATCTAACGGCAAGTGCGATTCCTTCTTCAGGTAGTGGTGATGTACGAAATGGAATAGAGCAGCTAAACGGATTTGATCAGGATGTGATAGAGATAGTAACTACTGATGCATCATTGGGTGCTGAGTCTATAGATATAGATGTAGAGTATGGTGTGAGTTATGTTTCAGATAATTTTGCTGACCATGATGGTGGTAAAAGTAGAAAAGATATTGTTTGGAGGCTTGGTTTTAGTGACAACTTGGCTCCATCAGCATCAGCATCGACAACAAATCTAAAAAGAGTAGTGGTAAATTTTAAAAATGAAGATTTAGGTGTAGATACTACGCTCTCATTTTTTAAATCCAACATAGGAGTAGCTGATGAGTAGAAAAGCATTTACTATGATAGAGCTACTCTTTGTTATTGTCATAATGGGGATTGTTGGAGGATTGGCACTAGAGGCGATACGACAGTATTATGAGGGTGTCTATAAAACCCAGACTATAGCCAAGCGAGTGAGCGAGGCTGATCATATATTAGATTTAGTTGCCAAGAGGTTTGAAAATGCTATAGAGCTATCTATCGCTAATTTTGATGGTAGTGGTGATGATAACATAACTGGAGCTTGTGATGGGCACCCTGTGGCAGATGGAAATAATACAGACTTTACTGTAGTGATGGTTACAGTAGAGACAGATAGTCAAAGAGTGCAATATGGCGATGAACCAGGATGGTATGAGGAGATTGATAAAAACTCTACAGCAACAAAAATGAACTCCAGTGGTGTAAACCATAATCGTGCAAATGATATTATAAACCAAAAATATGGCTATGGTTTGGTAAATAGTGCTATATATAATGCACAAGGCTTTACTGATGT
>CAZYTC010000005.1:7814-83949 GCA_964650175.1 uncultured Campylobacterales bacterium
TAGGGACAAATGTATCGAGCTTTCATGCATCTTTTGATAAAGATAACAATATGATAAATACAGGTGCAGCGTGGAAGCTAAAAATCTGTATGATGGGGCTAGATGAGGGACTGGCTACAGCCGATGATCAAGATTTGGCAATCTGTAGAGAAAGGAGTGTAAATGTACGATACTAAACGCTCTGGATTTGCCATGATAATGGCGATATTTGTAGTGGTACTAGTTGCTCTAGGTGGTGCTATGATACTATCTAAAGCCTCCAAAGGTACAAAAATGTTAGGCGATAACTATATCCATACCCAAGCAGAGCTACTAGCACTAAGTGCTACAGAGTTTGCTATTATGAATATACAAGATATGGTAAATGACCTAGATAACAATATAACGAATTGTCTGCGAGATATCAATATAGATGTGCAAGATTCTTTTGGTGTATCTGCATATAATGTAGATGTTAATCTATCTTATTCATTCAAAGATAGCAATGGTTCCAATATGGGTTGTGATAGCAATAGAGTTATATCTACAGAGAATACCCAAGGCAATATGGCAAGAATCGATGTTACTGTTACTGATGTTGATTTAGCACCAGAGCAGATAAGAGTTTTCAAACGAAGTTTTCAAAAATTATAGTAATTCTCGCACCATTTTTAGAGTATAATTTCTAAAACAGTCTAGAGGTGCGAGATGGCATATATAACACAACTAAAAAACCTAATCCAAAGTGAACTAGTCCCAGATGTAGAAGAGCAGATTGATATGCTCTTTGAATCTATATCATCAAACAAAGATGCTAGCGATAGCGATAGATTGCAACTAGCAGAACTCCAAGAGCTACGCAATGAGTATAAAGAGCTACTAGGTGAAATCAGCAGTGGCGAGATAGATGAGGATGAGGCAGAGCAACTATATACAGAGCTAACTGCTATGAGAGATTTTGATGAAGATGATGACTATTATGATGATGAAGAGCTAGATGATGAAGATGATTATGATGAGTTTGATATCGATGATGAAGATGAGAATTGGTAAGATAAAATAAATATATAAGATTTGTCACTACGAGGGGGATGGATTGCCACGCTTCGCTCGCAATGACGGCTTTTGTCACTGTGAGGAGCTTGCGACGCGGCAGTCTATTGTGGATTGCTTCGCTTCGTTCGCAATGACGGGCTTTTGTCACTGCGAGGAGCTTGCGACGCGGCAGTCTGTGATGGATTGCCACGCTTCGCTCGCAATGACGAGGGATAGATTACAAAGTACCGCAAACTAAAGGAAAATATTTTGGCAAAATTTATCATATTAGATACTGAAACTACTGGGGCTGATGAGCATGACCGTATAATACAGTTGGGTTTTATGGTGCTAGAGGGTGCAAGTGTAGAGGTCTATAATGAGTATTGCTATAGCGATGTGCCTATCAGTTTTGGTGCGATGGAGGCACATAATATTACTCCTGATATGATAGCTGGCAAACCGCTTTGTGCGGAGATAGGGGCGTATCAAAAGCTTTTAGAGCTAAATAGCAGTGAAAACTATATCATCATTCATAATGCCCCGTTTGATATAGGGATGCTGGAGAAAGAGGGTTTTAAAAACCAGATGAAGCTTATCGATACGCTAAAGGTTGCTAGACATATTTTAGATGAGCAGGAGTATCATAGATTGCAGTATCTGCGATATAGTCTGGGGATTTATAAAAATGAAGCCGCTGAGGCAGAGAAACTAGGTGTAGAGATAAAAGCTCATGATGCTATAGGTGATGTGCTTATATTAAAATTACTGCTAACAGAGCTACGCAAAAAGATAGAGAGTATATATAGTGGCGAAAATGCGATTGATAAAATGCTAGAGCTGACAAATACACCTGTTTTTTATAAAAAACCACTGCGATTTGGTAAATACAGAGGTCAAACGCTACTAGAGATACTAGAGGCTGATAGAGGTTATCTAGAGTGGATGAGAGATAAGATGGAAAATCTAGATGATGATATGAGATATAGTATAGAGAGAGTTTTAAACGGATAGTCTATAAGTGAGTAGATTGCCACGCTACGCGGGGAGATGGATTGCCACGGCTTTTTCAAAGCCTCGCAATGACGGGCTTTTGTCACTGCGAGGAGCATAGCGACGCGGCAGTCTATGGTGGATTTTCAACCTAAAACATCGTCTTTGTAGATGTTTTTATTTCGCTGAGGCGGTTTGCGGCATCGACATTGCCGTTTCTCATCGCTTTTTTCCACCACTCACACGCTGTGTCAATGTTTTTTTCTACTCCATCGCCATGAAAGTATATCATCCCCATATATAGTTGTGCTTCATCGTTTCGTTTGTAGGCTGCTAGTGGATAAAATAGCTCATATGCCGTTTTATAATCATCATTTTCATACGCCTCTACAGCACGCATCAAATCGCTCATTTAAAATCCTTTGAAAATATTTTGTAATTATACCAATGATAATTATTTTAATATAGATGTTTATATAATAGTGGATGGATTTTAATATATTAAAAGATAAAAGCGTTAGATTGCTTGGTAAAACTAGAGCGTTAAATCTAGCAGAGTTTGAGATTTTATTAGAGCAACACGGCGTCGTGCTAGTGAAAAGTGGTGGCGATTTTCTCATAGAGGGGCGGATGTTAGATCCCTATGAGCAGATAGAGTTAGATGAGTGCTATAAAATAGATAAAAGTGCCATCATAGAGTTAGATTCACTAGAGCGGTGGCTGTGTCAATTTATAGAGCCAAATAGATTACTAATGAGTCTAAAGCTATCTAAAAACCGTGAGCGACTAATCGCATTTTTGCTAAATAGTTATATATCTGATGAGCTATTTTTTAGATTGTTAAAGCTCTATGATTATGGCGATGATGGGCTATTTGAGAGTGATGATAACCGTGATGTGAGTGCGGCGATAATCTCACGATTTTATAAAGATTTAGATAAAAATCACAATATCCAATACGCTATGAGCGGGTTTACATATCTAGTAGAGAGATATGCCACAAGTGAGCTGATAGAATCGCTCATAGAGTTAAAACCTATCAAAAAAGAGCTAAACTCTCTCATTAAGACACCTATTACAGAGCTATTAGATGCTATCGCACTGCATAAGAACACGCCCCTATCGGTGCTAGAGAGGCTAATATCTAGCAGAGCTGAGCTAATCGCCATGCGAGAGCCATTGGAATTAGAAGATAAATTAGAGTGCGATGAGGTGCTGTCTAAAAATAAAACTCTCTCAAAATCTCGTGCACTAAAGCTAATAGATAGATATCCTGAAAATATTGCACAATTTATAGAGCTTGATAGTGAGCTGTTTGATAGATTGAAAGAGCACTCTATCTATCTATCTCAAAACAGCTCACTAGAGCAAAATATGATAGATGAGCTAATAAAAGATAGTAAAAATCATAAATATTTAGCTAGAAATAGTGCGTTTATGGATTTTGAAAGGTTGATAGAAAATAGAGATTTATGGGTAGAGTTAGCTAGTAATGAATCATTAAGTGAGAGCCATTTTAGTAGGTTATATAACTCAAATGATAGTGGCGTACTCACAGAACTAGCAAAAAATATAAATACACCTATAGAGATGCTCTATCAACTGCATCTAGATCAGCGATTTGAGAGGTTTGTAAAATCAAATATATCGTTTGCAAATCATATAAAATTTGAAAATATGGGGTGGTTTTAGTGAAGAGTAGCGAGATTAAAAGAGCGACTAAATCGCTAGTAGAGGCGAAAATCCCACTATTTTTATGGGGAGCTCCAGGGATTGGAAAATCATCTATCATAAAAGAGGTGGCTAGAGATTTAGATATCGAGTGTATCGATTTGAGATTGTCGCTATTTGATCCTACTGATTTAAAAGGGATTCCATATTTTGATAGCGGTAGTGCACAGTGGGCTCCGCCATCGTTTTTGCCACGAAGTGGTGAGGGGATTTTGTTTTTAGATGAGCTAAATCTAGCAGCTCCTGCGGTACAAGCATCAGCGTATCAGCTCATATTAGATAGGAGAGTGGGGGAGTATGAGCTCCCTGATGGCTGGGCTGTGGTGGCGGCTGGAAACCGTGAGGGAGATCGTGGCGTAGTTTATAGATTGCCATCACCTTTGGCAAATAGGTTTGTGCATCTAGAGATGGGTGCAGATAGCGATGAGTGGCGAGAGTGGGCGATAAAGATGGGAGTAGATAGCAAAATCATCGCATATATATCATTTAAGCCATCATCGCTCTTTGAGTTTGACCCAACACAAAAGAGTTTTGCCACACCACGAAGCTGGGAAGCGGTCGATAAGATACTAAAATCAGATGTAGATAAAAATCTCTATCTAGATGTAGTCGGTGGTGCGATTGGGGCTGATAGAGCGATAGATTTTTTGGGATTTATCAAGGTAATGGATAGATTACCAGATATCGATGCGATTTTTAGCGGTGATTTTAGTGTGGTTTGTGATGATATAGAGTCGCTATATGCTCTCTCGTCAGTGCTAGTGATGAGAGTCTTATCTGATAGAAGTGATGAGAATATCTCTATGGTTTTAGGCTACTCCCTGCAGCTAAAAAATGAGTTTGCACTACTGATTATCCAAGATTTGCAGCGTCAGGGTGTAGTGATGGATCATCTAGATGCATATGGCGAGTGGGTAGAGGCGTTTGCACATCTGTTATGATTGATTTTTCTCATCTTAAAACAAAACTGATTTTAGAGTACCCATTTTTGGGCTCTGTGGCTAGTGGTTTTGAGATGGTAGTCGATGATAATCTATCGCATTTCAAACTCAAAAATGGATATTTTTTATATAGAGAGGATTATATAAACTCTCTAAATAGCTCACAACAGCTAACAGCTCTGGCAAATGCATCTATGCAAGAGGTGTTATCACATAGCGATAGAAGAGGTGAGCGTAGTCCGTGGTTATGGGCTATGGCGTGTGATTATGCTATAAATTCACTGCTATTAGAGGCTGGTTTTGAGTTGCCACCACTGGTTCATTATGATAAACGATTTGATAATCTCAGCTCTGAGGAGATATACAAAGAGTTAGCAAGTGAGTTTTTAGATAGTGAGCAAAACGATAGAGATTATGATGATGAGCTAGAGAGTAGCGATAGGTTATCACAGGAGCTGAGAAAAAACCGCATAAAAGATGCATACACTAAAGATGACTCTATCAAAGATAGCTTCGAGCGAGTTTTTGGAGAGCTTTTTAAACCTAAAATCTCGTGGCGTGATGAGCTTCGAGACTCTATTGGTGGATTTATATATAGTGATTACTCATTTATCACTCCGAGTAAAAAACTGCTCTATCAAAATATATATCTACCTAGCGTAGTCTCAAATCATCTACATATTGCTATAGCGATAGATAGTTCTGGCTCTATAGATGAGCTACTGCTGGCTAGTTTTATGAGCGAGATAGAGTATATATTTGAGAGCTTTCGCTCATATGATATAGATTTGATAGTGTGTGATGATAGAGTACGGTTTTATGAGAGATTTAGCCATAGCGATGAGATATATTATCCGATAAATGGTGGTGGAGGTACTGATTTTAGAGCTGTTTTTAAACTTATTGAGAGTTTTGATGCTCTACCATCGTTGCTGTTATATTTTAGTGATTTAGATGGAATATTTCCAGAAAATGAGCCATCATATGAGACTATTTGGGTTTCGCCGATGAAAAAAGATGTGGCATTTGGAAGAGTGATAGAGTTGTATTAAGTTTTTACTCTACAAAAGTAGATTGCCACGCTTCGCTCGCAATGACGACGCAAAGCGTCTTCCGCTGAGGAAAACTCAGAGTTAGCGTAGCCAATCAGAGCTTTGCTCTGATGGCGTATAAAATTACAGTTTTTCTGAGTTTGCCGCTAGGTACTCTGCAACACCATCAGTAGTTGCTTTCATACCCTCATCACCTTTTGCCCAACCTGCTGGACACACTTCGCCATGCTCATTTGTAAATAGCATCGCATCAATCATTCTTAGCATCTCATCGATGTTTCTACCTAGTGGTAAATCGTTGATTACTGCGTGGCGAACTGTACCATCTTTGTCTATCAAAAATGAGCCTCTTAGAGCCACTGACTCATCAAATAGTACATCATAATCTTTAGAGATTTGTTTGTTTAGGTCTGCTACTAGTGGGTAGCGAACTTGACCAATACCACCTTCGTTTATCGGAGTGTTTTTCCATGCAAAGTGGCTAAATTGTGAATCTACTGATACACCGATTACATTTATACCACGGCTTGTAAACTCATCAAGACGGTGATCAAATGCGATAATCTCTGATGGACATACGAATGTAAAGTCTAGTGGGTAGAAAAATAGTACCGCACCTTTTGAACCTAGGTTTTCGTATAGGTTAAAATTATCGACGATTTGGTTGTCGCCTAAAACTGTTGTTGCTGTAAAATCTGGAGCTTTTTTAGTTACTAACATGAATATCCTTTTTTTAGTGTTGTGTAATTGTAACGAAATAATATTAATAAAATCGATAAGGCGTAAATTAGTTTTTATTTATAATAGTAGATGTTGTTGTCACTTTTTTGTACCGCCAAAATAGATGATAAAAGTAGATTGCTTCAGCCCAAGACTTCGCAATGACGGGAAGGTCGCAATAACTGGTTTTTCACTGTAAGGGGCGTCACTGCGAGCGAAGCGTGGCAGTCTACTATGGATTGCTTCAGCCCAAGACTTCGCAATGACGGAGGTCGTCACTGCGAAATTGCTCTATAATCTCTCTCTAACCTTCTTAACAGCTTCGACCATATTGATTAAAGATGCTTTTGTCTCGCTCCATCCTCTGGTTTTTAGCCCACAATCTGGATTTATCCATAGCTGTGATGCTGGTAGCACCTCTAGTAGCGAATCGATTTGAGTTTTTATCTCATCTATGCTCGGTACTCGTGGTGAGTGGATATCATATACCCCTGGTCCCACCTCTTTATCATAGCCGTGAGTGGCAAAGATTTTTAGCAATCTATTTGAGCTACGAGATGTTTCGATACTGATAACATCAGCGTCCATCGCCTCGATAGTTGGCATAATATCTGTAAAATCGCTATAGCACATATGAGTGTGGATCTGCGTATCTCGCTCTGCTACTGCTGTTGAGAGTAAAAAGCTCTCTAGAGCCATCTTCTCATAGTCAGCTCGTTTAGATTTTCTAAGTGGATAACCCTCTTTAAATGCTGCTTCATCTACTTGAATCATCTTGATGTTATTTTTTTGCAGATCATCTATCTCATCAGATATCGCTAGTGCAATCTGCTGTAGTGACTCTGAGCGAGGAATATCATCACGCACAAAACTCCAATTTAGTATCGTAACAGGTCCTGTTAGCATACCTTTTAGCGGTTTTTGTGTGAGGCTTTTTGCATAGAGTGTGTACTCTAGCGTCATAGCTCTAGCTCTAGATACATCAGCATAAAGTAGCGGTGGTTTTACACATCTACTACCATAGCTTTGCACCCAACCATTAGAGCTAAATGCAAACCCATCTAACGATTCACCAAAATACTCCACCATATCATTTCGCTCAAACTCACCGTGTACTAGCACATCTATATCGATTTGCTCTTGAAGTTCTATTGAGTCTGCTATCGCTTTTTTGATAAATTTATCATATTCACTGTGGTTTATCGTACCATCTTTGTAGTCTCTCCTAGCTTTACGCACTTCGGCAGTTTGTGGGAATGAGCCTATCGTTGTTGTCGGTAGCGGTGGCAAATCAAATAGCTCTCTAGCTGCTTCTGCTCTGATATTATATGGATAATCTCTACGCATACTCTCAGCTGTGATTTGTGCGACTCGCTCCTGAACTGATGGGTTTGCTCTAGCTATAGATGGCTCACTATAGATGAGGGCTCTATTATTAAACAGTGCACTTGATAGCTCTTGTAGCTCTAGTAGTTTTTCGTTTGCAAATGATAGTAGATTTAGCACATTTTTATCTAATTTAGCCTCATTCTTTATCGTGTATGGAGTGTGTAGTAGTGAGCAAGATGGTGCGATAGAGAGCCTATCTTTGCCAACAACTTTTGCAATAGACTCTAATAGCTCTAGTGTACGAGGTAGATTGTTTTTCCACACATTTCTACCATCTACTACCCCTGCTATGAGTTTTTTATCGCTTTTAGCGATAATATCTAGTGAGTCTATATTTTCGCTACCGTGGATAAAATCTAAAAACAGAGCCTGTATTGGAGTATTTACTAGTACCGCTGTAGCTTCGTTTGAGTGCTCAAAATATGTGGCCACTGTGATGTTTGCTAGAGGTGCTAATCTATCATACGCTATCTTTAGCAGTGATAGCTCACTCGCATCTGCTCCTCTTGCTAGTGATGGCTCATGAAGTGTGATATTTAACCCTGTGAGCTTCGATAAAACCGCCTCGTATTGAGCTAAAATCTTATCAAATAGTGCTACTTTTGTAGCCTCATCGACTCGTGATAGTGCTAAAAATGTAAGTGGTCCAATGAGCTGGATATTTGTTTCAAAACCTAGCTTATTTGCCTCATTTAGCTCTGTAGATATTTTAGAGATATCGATAGGGCTAAATTTAAAATCGCTGCGTAGCTCTGGTACTAGATAGTGGTAGTTTGTATTAAACCACTTTGTCATCTCTAGTGCTAGATGGTTACTATCGCCTCTAGCCATCGCAAAATATCTCGCATTTTTATCATCGATATCACAAAATCGCTCTGGTATTGCACCTAAAATTACCATCAAATCCAGCATATTATCATAGAGGCTAAAGTCATTGATAGAGACTTTTGCCACTCCTGAATCTGCTTGTGTCTGCCAATGTGTTTTTCGCAAATCTGATGCGATAGACTCTAGTGCCTCAAAGCTTATTTCGCCTCTCCAAAACTGCTCTAGAGCAAATTTTAGCTCTCTGTTTTCTCCTATTCTAGGATATCCGATTATCTCTATTTTATTTTGCATTGTCACTGCCTTTTATTTATTTTATTCTTCTATTACTTTTTTGTTCCGCCAAAAAAGTAACCAAAAAAACTCGTAAAGCGGTTGGTTTTTTTAGGAGATTTTTTCACTCTTTGCTAAAAATCAAAAACTCGCTACGCTCAAACAGTTTGATTTTTTATACGCTCATCGCTCTAAAATCTTCTGTCCTAAAAAATCAAAGCTTTACGGTTAATGTTGATTGTTTAATTTGATTGATTTTGCGGTGCAAAATCTAATTTATAGTGGTGGTGAGATAGTCGAATGGAAGTATCTAAATAAAAAGCGTCTTTTTGGGGTTTTTAGTGCATTTTGTATAGCACATCTGGTGCGTCTACGATAAAAACAGTTACAATGGCACTGGCATCTAGATACTCTAGGTGTAAATGGCTCTATGAGAGCGAGGATTTCATCGGTTAAATCTGGCGGAGCATCGTCGCTTTCGCTATGAGAGAGATAGCGATAGCTATGGTGGTTTTCACAACGAGAGTTTATAGCATGAGCTGATATTTGTGCTACAGTTGCTGTGATAGCTTGTAGTGAGAAATATTTACCACCAAAACCCTTTGCCATTATGCTCTCCTAAAAATTGACGACATTATAGCACTAAATATTAAATAAAAGCGTCAATTTATGAGAAAATATCCTTATCATAGATATAATATGAGTATGATTACATTTAGATGGCTTTTTAATTTGGCAAAAGAGTATCGCCGTGAGCTGATACTAGGTAATATTGTAGCACTGCTAGCGACACTGGTAAGCATCCCGATTCCACTACTAATACCGATGATGGTAGATGAGGTTTTACTAGAAAAACGGGGTTTTATAGTCGATTTTATAGATAGATTTGGCTCAGTAGCGGAGCCACTGTTATATATAGCTATTGTGCTAGTGGTTACTATTTCGCTACGGTTTATATTCTATATTCTCAGCGTTATCTCACAGAAGTTTTTTATAAAGCTATCCCAAGAGCTCTCATTTGCTCTACGAAAACGAGCACTACTGCATCTAGAGCGAGTTTCGATGGCATCATATGAGGCACTAGGTAGCGGTAAAGTTATAACCCATCTAATCACCGATATAGATACGATTGAGCAGTTTTTAAGCAGCGCACTCTCAAAGCTCATCATCGCTATAGCGACACTGGTGGGGGTTGCTGCGGTGCTCATATGGATAAATCCGCTATTTGGGGTGCTTATACTCATATTTCAGCCACTCATTATGCTACTAACCAAAAAGATTTCACAAAAAGTGGGAGTGCTAAAAAAAGAGCAAAACAAAACCATAGGCGAGTTTTCAGATAATCTCACTCAAATGTGTGATCTATTTGGTCAAATTAGAGCATCAAATAAAGAGAGATCATTTATAGATAGTGCGATTAAAAAATCTCAAAATCTCAGACAGAGGGCATCTAACTATACCTATGAGGCACTAAAAGCAGAGCGATTCTCATACACTGTATTTTTGAGTGGATATGAGATTTTTAGGGCTTTAGGGCTCGTGATGGTGCTATATTCAGACCTCTCTATCGGTATGATGTTTGGGGTTTTTGGCTATTTGTGGTTTATGATGACTCCGATTCAAGATATGATTTCACTACAATATAGCTATGCAAATGCTACAAATGCGATGAGTAGATTAAATGAGCTATTTGCTCTGCCACTAGAGCCATCTAGAGCTGGTGAGAGTAAACTGACTAAAAATAAGCCACTATCTATTTCGACTAAAAATTTATCATTTGGATATAGTGATGAGCTCATCTTAAAAGATATCGCTATAGAGATAAAACCTAGCTCCACCGTTGCCATCATAGGCTCTAGCGGTAGTGGCAAAAGTACCCTCTCACAGCTACTAGTGGGATTTTATCCGCCTACTAGTGGCGAGATTTACTATGATGGTATCAGCTATAGAGATTTAGGGCTATCAGAGATTAGAGATCATATATTTGTAGTGCTTCAAAGTCCGATGCTATTTAATGATACACTACGATTTAACCTCACGATGGGTGAGGAGATAGATGATGATACTATCGCTAAGGCTCTAAAAATTGCTCAGCTTGATAGTGTAGTAGCAGAGCTAGCCGATGGATTAGATACGCAGGTGGGCAAATTTGGGGTGCGGCTCTCAGGTGGTCAAAGACAGCGGTTAAGTATCGCACGGATGATTATCGCAAATCCAGAGGTGATAATATTTGATGAGTCCACATCAGCACTAGATGTGCATACTGAGCAGATGTTGTTTGATGATATTAGAGAGTTTTTATCTGGCAAAACGGTAATAATCATCGCCCATAGGCTCAGTACGATAAATTACGCCGATTATATCTATGTGCTAGAAAATGGCAAGGTTATTCAAGAGGGGAGTTTTAGTGAGCTCTCTAGCGTAGATGGGCACTTTAAACGGTTTAAAGATGCTCAGGAGCCAGAGCGTAAAAACTCTAGGGTTTTATAGATTGCGATAGCATCTTTGCCTAAAAATCTATATGAGATTTTGAGCAGATAATATAAAAAACCAAAATTTTTTACACTATTAAATAGGGCTGTTTTGTGTTTTTTATCCAGTGTGGCGATATAGACTTTTATAGCGATATCTGCTAGTGTATCATCATATAGTTTGCGATAGATGGAGTGGATAAATATGAGCCCATCTCTCATTATCGCCTCATCGCTCGATAAAATCCCCTCTAAATCCTCTTCAAAATCTAAAAAATAGACCACGCCATCAAGATAGGTCATATCTCGCAGTGCTGGTCTGGAGTGATAAAATCCGCTATTGTGCATCTGTGCTAGAGAGTGCGACATCGCAAGTGTTATCTGTTTTTTGCCCTCAAAATCAACATCGGGGCTATTTAATATCACACTTAGTGGTTCACCGCTATCAGCTAGCACTAAAAAATCATCATCAGTTATAACGAGCTCTGGGACTGGAATATTATTTTGAGAGAGCATAGAGAGCTTTTTTGCCTCGTTTGCTAGTGATTTTTTCGGGTCTGTAACGACTGTAGGGATAAATAGCGGATTTTTAAACATCTTTGATAAAAGTAGCAGGGCTTTATGCCAAATGTTTGCTTCGCCAAGTTCTGGGCGTTTAATCCAGTAGGTTTTATCGTTGTGTGTAAATTTTATAGTTCTTTTATGTAGATTTTGTGAAATTTGTTGATGAACTGTTGTGATTAGATTGTTCATTGAATATCTTTTTGAAGTGGTGGCTCATCTCGGAATCGAACCAAGGACACAGTGATTTTCAGTCACTTGCTCTACCAACTGAGCTAATGAGCCATTGAGGTCGAAATTATAGTGCCTAATGGTTAAAATCTAGCTTAAGTGAGAGATTTTATGATAGATTTAAATAAATCTCCTCTCTCTTGGTATGATTTAAACTGATCCAAACTCGCTGCAGCGGGCGATAATAGGGCTATCTCATCATTTGATAAAACGCTATCTATAGAGCCAATAGCATTTGCCAGAGTGTCACATTTTATATTTTTGATACCATATTTTAGAGCTAAATCTGATAGTTTATCGCTATTTGCACCGACGCTATAGATAGATAGGCGGTAGCTTTGTAGCTCTTTAAATAGTGGTTCCATATCTACACCCTTATCATCACCGCCTAGTATTAGATGTATAAATCTGTCACTATATCTATCGACTGCGACGAGCGTTGCATCGATATTTGTCGCTTTTGAATCATTAACCCACAATCTATTTTTAAAGTCAAACAGCTCCTCTTGGCGGTGTGGATCTAGTGTAAAACTATTGATTTTATCATAATCTATTTTATCATATAGGATTTTCTCAAAACTCATAGCGATGATGGCATCTAGTAAAAACGCCCCTTTATATCTAATTTTAGAGATATCAAATCCAAAATATCTAGCCAAATCATCGCTATTTTCATAATATATAGTAGATGCAAAGGTTTTAAAATCTCTATATTTAGCTGGAATGATGGCGATTTCACCCTCCCTCATAGATAATAGTGGTTTTAGCTTTGCTTTTTCATACTCATCTATAGAGCCGTGCCAGCTGATATGATCTGGCGTTATAGGCAGAAGTGCATAGATATTTGGCGAGGCGATAGTGTTGTAGTGCATCGTAAATGAGCTAGTCTCTAGTAGCCAGATAGGTTTTGTGGTATCCAGCTCAGCTAGTGGCGTGCCGATATTTCCACCACTTATAGCACCATATGGTTTTAGGATATATTCAGTCATCTGCGTGGTGGTGGTCTTGCCGTTTGTGCCACTTATCCAGATTTTGAGCGGTTTGGTGCCTTGAAAATAGTCATATTCGCTGATGAGGTTTTTGGCACTTTTGATTAGCGGATGCGATGGCGAAATCCCTGGGGATGTTATCTCTAAATCAGAATAGCGAGCATCAAACTCACTAGAGGGTTTGATTTTGTAGCCATCTTCATCACGAAATGGCTTGTGGCATTTATCATCATAAAATGTAACACGGTTAAAACACTTTGCTAATGCTTTTGTCGTTTTGGCATATCCAAATAGGCTAACTCTCTGCATTATCGTATCTTTAGCGTAATGAGTGCTAGGATGTTTGATAGTAGTGAGATAATCCAAAATCGCACTATAATTTTATTTTCCGCCCACTGCTTCATCTCAAAATGGTGATGTATAGGTGCCATTAAAAAGACCCGTTTTTTGCGGATTTTATAGCTACCTACTTGTAGTATCACAGATACTGTTTCGATAACAAAAATGAGACCTATTAAAATCAGTAGTATTTCGCTTTTGGAGATAATCGCTAGATATGCGATAAATGCTCCGATAGTTAGCGAGCCACTATCACCCATAAAAACCTGTGCAGGATGGCAGTTAAACCATAAAAACCCTAGCAGTGAACCCATGAGTGCGGTAGATATGACGACCACCTCTCCAGCGGGGATTTTAGGCATCAATAGATAGTTAGCAAACGCAGCATGTCCTACTATATAGACTATCGCACTGAGTGAAAATAGAGCAAAAATCGATGGTACTGTAGCGAGCCCATCGAGCCCATCTGTGAGGTTTACCGCATTTGATGTGGCAATCATTACAAGCACCCAAAAGCCCACAGCATAGATACCCATATCAAATAGGCTATTTTTAAAAAATGGTAGATAAAAACCAGTCTCTAGTTTGGCAACTTTGATTAAAAATATCCCAATCGCTAGACCAAATAGTATCTGCAAGGCTAATTTAGTGCGAGCCTTTAGCCCAGCTAGATTATGCGAGCCTCTGATTTTACCCCAATCATCACTAAAGCCTATATAGGCATAAAATAGTAGTGTTAGTAGTCCACCGATGACGAAATAGTTTGTGATATTTGCTGTAAGGAGTGAAGCAAAAATAGTTGAGGCGATAAATACTACTCCGCCCATCGTAGGGGTCTTTGCTTTACTTTGATGCGTGGCGACATATTCGCTGATAGGTTGGACGCGTGAGGAGTTTTGAGCCCATTTTATAAATCTAGGCATAAAAAATAGTGTAAAAAGCAGTCCTAAGAAAAAAGATACTCCAGCACGAATCGTAATATATTGTAAAATGTTGATGTCAAATGTTTGGTAAAACCAATAAAGCATAATAAAACTCTCTAAAATTTAGTGTAAAAGAAATCCAAAAGTGATATTTTAATATAATCACCACAAAGTTTGATTAATGAGGAGCCATTTTGAGAAAAAAAACTCTTTTGGTGATAACCGATGGTATCGGACACTCTGAGCAAAACGAGTGTAATGCATTCATTGCTGCAAAAAAACCAACATACGATTATCTATTTAAAAATACACCATACTCTATGGTAGAGACTTTTGGGCTAGCTGTGGGGCTCCCAGAGGGACAGATGGGTAATAGTGAAGTGGGTCATATGAGCATAGGAAGCGGTCGTGTGCTCTATCAAGATTTGGTAAAAATCTCTCTAGCACTAGAGGATGGCTCGTTTGCTAAAAATGATAAATTTATAGATTTGCTAAACTCTAGCGATAGATTGCATATCATAGGGCTAATGTCTGATGGTGGGGTGCACTCTCATATAGAGCACATTATCGGTGTGGCTAAAATCGCATCGCTAGAAAATAAAGAGGTCTGGCTACATATGCTCGGTGATGGTCGTGATGTGGCTCCAAAATCAGCACACCAATATATAGATATGATAGAATCAGCTAATATTAAAAATCTACGCATCGCATCATTTGGTGGGCGATTTTTTGCGATGGATAGAGATAATAGATGGGAGAGAGTAGAGCAGGGCTATAACGCTATAGCAAAAGCATCTCCAAAGAGCGAGCTGTCGATTTCTGATTATGTTACTAGCAGATATGAAGCAGGCGAGAGCGATGAATTTATAACTCCAACTGCATTTAGCGGTTATGATGGATTTAGTGATGGCGATGCAGTGCTGATGATAAACTTTAGAAGCGATAGAGCTAGAGAGCTTACAACTGCGATAGGCGATAGAGAGTTTGGCTCGTTTGCTAGAGATTTTATCCCAACGCATCTAGCAACTATCAGCGAGTATGATGCGAGTTTTGCCTATCCTGTGCTATTTGAAAAAGAGACTCCAAAAAATACTCTAGCAGAGATAATCTCAAAAGCAGGCTTGCGTCAGCTACACACCGCAGAGACGGAAAAGTATGCTCATGTGACATTTTTCTTTAATGGTGGCATAGAAGAGCCATATGAGAATGAGACAAGGGTATTAATCCCCAGCCCGCAGGTAAAAACATATGATTTGCAGCCAAAAATGTCAGCCCCAGAGGTGGGCGATGTGGTGCTAAAAGCTATTGAAGATGGATATGATTTTATCGTAGTGAATTTTGCAAATGGCGATATGGTGGGTCATACAGGTGTATTTGATGCTGCGGTAGAGGCAGTTGAAGCGGTTGATTATGAGTTAGGGCGTATTGTAGAGGCGGTTAAAAAAGAGGGCTACTCTATGATACTTACCTCTGATCATGGAAACTGCGAAGAGATGTGTGATTTAGAGGGTAATATTCTCACAAATCATACAGTAGGTAGTGTGTGGTGTTTTGTGATGGATGATGAGGTAAAAGCAGTACGAGATGGGGCACTAAATAATATCGCTCCAACAGTGCTAAAACTGATGGGCCTAGAGACTCCAGAGCAGATGGATGAAGCGTTAATCGATATATAAAGGAATATGTTTTATGAAATTTAGTGGTAAAAATGTTTTAGTAACAGGTGCAAGCCGTGGAATCGGTGCAGAGATTGCAAAGGTACTAGCAGGTTATGGTCTAAAGGTGTGGATAAATTATCGCAGTGGTGCAGCTGAGGCGGACGCTGTTAAGGCTGAGATAGAATCAGCTGGTGGAGCCGCTGCTGTGATAGGGTTTGATGTATCTGATGAGACAGCTTTTGTGGATGCTATAAAGACTATAGTCGATAGTGATGGAGAGCTTAGTTATCTGGTAAATAATGCAGGTATCACAAAAGATGGCCTAGCAATGAGAATGAAGAGTGATGATTTTATGAGCGTAATAAATGCAAATCTTACATCTACATTTATAGGGTGTCGTGAGGCATTTAAAGTTATGAGAAAACAGAAATTTGGCTCAGTAGTAAATATCGCTTCTATCGTAGGTGAGGTTGGAAACGCAGGGCAGACAAACTACTCTGCATCAAAAGGCGGAGCGATTGCCATGACAAAGAGTTTTGCACTAGAGTCTGCAAGCAGTGGCATCAGATACAACTCTATCACCCCTGGATTTATCGCTACAGATATGACAGATGTGTTAAGCGATGATGTAAAATCATCATTTACATCAAAAATCCCGATGGCTAGATTTGGAGAGGCAAAAGAGGTTGCAGAGGCGTGTGCATTTTTACTTAGCGATAGCTCTAGCTACATAACAGGAGAGACGCTAAAAGTAAATGGCGGAATGTTGATGTAAAAAAAAAGCTCAAAATTTTGCCACTTAAGTAAAATGTGGTATAATTTTAGGGTTATTCACTTTATATAGGAGCTATGATGGCACTAATCGATGAAATCAAAGAGGTAGTTGTAGAGCAACTAAGCGTTAAACCAGAGGAAGTTGTTGAGACAGCTAAGTTTATAGAGGATCTAGGTGCAGATAGTCTAGATGTTGTTGAGCTTGTAATGGCATTAGAAGAGAAATTTGATATTGAAATTCCTGATGATGAGGCTGAGAAACTTCTTTCAGTTTCTGATGTTATCAGCTATGTAGAGAGCAAAAAATAGTCATTTTGCACACTTAGAGCCCTCGGGCTCTTTATTTTTATAGTGTCTTGAAATCTAGATTTAAAATCTCGATTTCAGGCCATTAAGGAGATAGTTTTGAGAAGAGTAGTAGTTACTGGTTTAGGTATGATCAATGCTCTAGGGCACGACAAAGAGAGCTCATTTAAGGCGATATGTGATGGAGAGTGTGGTGTAGATACTATATCGCTCTTTGATGCATCGGCTCAAAGTGCTCAAATAGCAGCAGAGGTAAAAGATTTTGACCCAGCCACAGTTATGGATGCAAAAGAGGTAAAAAAAGCTGATAGATTTATACAGTTAGGTATAAAAGCAGCTGCTGAAGCGATGAGCGATGCTAACTTTAGCGAAGATTTCAATAAAGATAGATTCGGAATCGATGCAGCTAGTGGCATTGGTGGATTGCCATCTATTGAGAGAAACTCTATCACTTTAGCTGAAAAGGGACCTCGTAGAATATCTCCATTTTTTATTCCAGGGGCACTTGTAAATATGCTAGGTGGATTTATTACGATAGACCACGGTATAAAAGGACCAAATCTATCTTCAGTTACAGCGTGTGCAGCGGGAACTCACGGTATTTGTGAAGCAGCAAAAACGATTATGACAAATGGTGCTGATCAGATGCTAGTGGTAGCAGCAGAGTCTGCTGTTACGGGAGTTGGAATAGGTGGTTTTGCATCTATGAAAGCACTATCAACTAGAAATGATGACCCTAAAACTGCTTCACGACCGTTTGATGCGGATCGTGATGGTTTTGTAATGGGTGAGGGTGCAGCGGCACTTGTGCTAGAGGAGTATGAATCAGCAGTCGCTAGAGGAGCTAGAATCTATGCAGAGCTGATAGGATTTGGTGAGAGTGGCGATGCTAGTCATATCACTTCGCCATCACTAGATGGACCACTGCGGGCTATGAAAGCAGCACTAAATATGGCTGGTAATCCAAAGATTGATTATGTAAATGCACACGGAACTAGTACGCCTACAAATGATAAAAACGAAACAGCAGCACTAAAAATAGCGTTTGGTAGCAAAGAGAACTGCCCGCCTGTGAGCTCTACAAAGGGTCAGATAGGACACTGTCTTGGTGCAGCTGGTGCGATAGAGGCTGTAGTGGGTATTATGGCTATGCGTGATGGGATAATTCCTCCGACCATCAACTATAAAACACCTGATGCTGATTGTGATTTAGATTATGTAACTGAGGGTGCAAGAGCTGCAGAGCTAAATACTATTATGAGTAACTCATTTGGTTTTGGTGGAACCAATGGCGTTGTGATATTTAAAAAGATATAAGGCACATTTTTGGCTACATATTTAGATTTTGAACAAAAAATAGAGCAAATTCAAGATGATATCATATCTGCAGAGCTCCGCTATGATCACCACGCGGTGGAGATTTTAAAGAGTGATTTAGATAAAGAGGTATTAAAAACCTATGCAAATCTCACTCCATATCAAGAGCTACAATTAGCTCGCCACGCTGATAGACCATATGCACTCGATTATATAAATTTGCTACTAGATAAAAAATATGAGCTTCATGGCGATAGACACTTTCGCGATGATCCATCTATTATCTGCTATATCGGCTATATGGGCGAAGAGCGAGTGATGATAATAGGTGAACAAAAGGGTCGTGGAACTAAAAACAAAATCCGCCGAAACTTTGGTATGCCTCATCCTGAGGGGTATAGAAAAGCCCTGCGAATGGCAAAAATGGCTGAAAAGTTTAAAATACCTGTATTGATGCTCATCGACACCCCAGGTGCATATCCAGGGCTAGGGGCAGAGGAGCGAAATCAGAGTGAGGCAATCGCACGAAATCTGCTAGAGCTATCAAATCTAAATACTATCACAATATCAGTAGTAATAGGCGAGGGCGGCTCAGGTGGAGCTTTGGCTATTGGTGTAGCTGATAGACTTGCTATGATGAGATACTCTGTATTTAGTGTAATCTCTCCAGAGGGGTGTTCTGCGATTTTATGGAATGACCCATCAAAAGTAGAAGCAGCCACAAAAGCTCTAAAAATTACCAGTAGTGATTTAAAAGAGCTAGATTTAGTCGATGCCGTTATCGATGAGCCACAAATCGGTGCTCACAGAGATAAAGAGGGTGCAGCTATGGCACTAGGAGAGTATTTTCTAGCACAGTTAGCAGAACTGCGAAAACTAAGCGATGAAGAGCGTCTAGAAAAACGCTACAATAGACTACTAAGTATGGGGCGATATAGCGAATAGATGTGTTTTATATTCACTATAATATTTGTCGCTCTAACCATTACTTTTATCACAAAAGCACTCTATCTACAAGCTGCAGCTAGTGGCATCATAGCACTAGTTGCACTTATATATCTTGTGCGAAAACTCTATCTAAATGGTGATTGTATCTTTAGAGGCAAGTGTTAAATCGAGCCAACAGGCTCGCTAAAATGATACCCCTGTGAATACTCTATTCCTAATCTTTTAACAGTCTCATATACATCGCTAGAGTGTACAAACTCAGCCACCACACGACAGTTAATCGCTCTAGCTAGATGAACTATAGTTTGACATATTTTAAAGCTATTTGGGTTGGTATCTATATCTTTTATATATGAGCCATCTATTTTTATATAGTCCACATTCATAGATTGAAGTCTCATAAAGTTTGATTTTTCACTTCCAAAATCATCTAGTGCTATCTTGTATCCTAGATTTTTTAGCACCTCTATCTGTAGTATCGCTGCAGGATTATCTTGAGCTGAGATGTTCTCTAAAATCTCTAGCGTTATACGATTTGGTTTGACTTTATGTGTTTCACATAGTGTGCCAAGCGTATCTACTAGGTAGTTATGAACCAAATCCTCTTCAGATATATTTATAGAAAAATCGTATGGTTTGTTAGAGAAATATTTAAATGATTTCTCTAACATAATCTTAGTAAGTGCTGGCATTAGCCCTGCTAATCTAGCAGGTTCTAGGAAGAAATATGGCGATATGATTTTATTATCATTATCTACTAGCCTTGCTAGACACTCATATTTATATACTGTTTGAGTGATATTATCTATTATTGGTTGATAAAATGGGACTATTCTATCTTCGCTAATAGCATCTCTGACTTTGTGAATCCACTCTAGTGTCTCTTGCTGTTTTTTGATAAATTGAGAGTCTGGAGTATAGATTAATACTCTATTTGTTCCGCTTTTTCTAGCCTCTTTCATAGCTGCGTGAGCTCTTACGAGCGAGCTTGTACTCTGGTTTTTATCATTTTTGGCAATCCCAATAGTACATCCCATCTGTAGATATATATCATCTAATAAAAATTTGTGCTCGCCTAGTTTTTCTACAAATAGTGTCGCTTTTTCATTTACAGAGTCAATATCTTGTGTATATGATATAACTACAAACTCATCGCCAGAGAGCCTATAGATGACACTGTTATCTAATATATGTTTTTTCAAAAATGATACAAATAGTTTTATCGCCTCATCGCCCATCAGATAGCCATAAGTGGAGTTTATGGAGTCAAGATTGGAGATATTTAGTAGTGATAGTGCACTATAATCATCTTTTTCTATCACTTCATCTAGTTTAAATCGACTCAGTACACCTGTAAGTTTATCGTGTGAATATAGATGCTCTAGCTCTAGCGTGATGGCTGTTTGAGTGAGCAAAATATCAAGCACTTTTTCTCTAGTGTTATCAAAAAAGCCTTTGATTAGGTTGTTTTGCATATAGACTAGCCCGATGAGCTCATCTTTTAGTATGATAGGTGCACAAATAGCCGATATTACGCCTAGCTCTATTACTGTGGCATCCATAGCAAATCTACTATCGCTTATGGCATCTTCTATGATGAGTGTTTCGCCGCTAGATATAACCTCGTTTACGATAGAAACAGGTATTGCGGTGGTATTTATAAGCGATTGATGTTGCAGTCTGATTTTGGTTTTCGAGTCTATATTAAATAGCCCCTCTAAGAAAAACTCATTGCCATCTTTTAGTATCAGTGCACCTAGTTGTATACCAAAGCTTGATGCGATAATCTGCATAAATTTCTCTATCAGCTCATCTTTGTTTATCTTGCCAGAGATGAGTTGTGAAGCACGCAAAATTGTCTCTTCATCAAATATATTTAAATCTCCGAGATTAGAGGCTGAAGTACTGACTGATTTTGTTTTGTTTTTCTCATATCCAAATATTTTTGAGTAGGTGGTATATAGGATTTTTGCCTTTGTGCTGTAGCCTAAATCATAATATATCGCATATGACTCTTGCAGATATGTTTTTGCTATACGCCAGCTATCTCGATGTGCTCCTATATATCCTAGTAGCTCTAGGATAAGTGCTTTTAGTGGTGTTATCTGCTTTGCATCCTCTAGAGCGAGTGCTAACTCTAGATTGTCTATTGTGTTTTGGAAATCGCCCTCGATATAGCTATGCATCGCTTGTAGCGTGAGATATTTTGATTTAAAATTATCCTCACACAGTGATGAGTAGAGCTCAAATTTCTCAACCGCTCGCTCTATCGTAGCTATATCCAAAGAGTATTCACTATCTAGTATACTTTTTCTAATAATAGAGAGAGCTTGGTAAAAATATAGCTCACTCTCTAGGATATTGCCTTTTAGATTTACCAAAAACTCCTCTGCTTGTATCGCTGATTCTATCGCATCATCATAATATTCATGGGTATAGCATAGTTGTGTTTTATATACATAGTGATAGGCTAATAGGGTCTTAAAACCAGTTTTTCTAAACTGCTCTAGTGCTTCTGATTCATTAAACTCATCACTGCTAAATGAGTTTGGTTTTGTCGTCGTGCCTCTAAATGCCTTGACTATAGCAATTAGCAGATCTTGAGTCGCCAGTATAGATGGCTCGTTTGCTCTAGTGATAAACTCTCTATAGTTTCTCGTGCGAGATTCTAGCTCATTTAAATCTATGCTAGAGAGCAATTCTCTAGTAAATATATGATTGGTTGAGTATGCAGCGTAGCCAAAATCACCATTTTCTACCCCAGAGATATAGGCACGATATAGTATATCTAATGCTACTTCGTGTGGATTTACCCATGATGCTACATATGCCCCATAGACACGAAGCAATTTACACTCTATCGCTTTGTTATCATATCTATCTTGTAGCCTCATCGCTAGTTCGCCAAATCTATATCCATCACTAAATCGATTTAATCCAGCTCCAAAAATCATTCCACAGAGCATAAATCCATATGATGAGACATTTGAGTTTCCATGCTCTATAGAGAGTCTAGCGAGTTTAAATGCGATAACTCCAAATAGATCTTGACGGCTCACAAATGCAGGGATACCGATGGTTACTAATATCTCCATTGCTAATTCTATTGGCTCATCGCTTACATCTTTGGACTCATAAAAACTCTCGATATTATCTATGTGAGCATCTAAAAATTCAATCTCTGATTGCTTTATGATAGATAGTTTTTGTGCATCATCAGGTATATCTATATCTAGATGTGATAGTGCTACTATGCCATCATTGATAGAGTCGGCTAGATTGCCGTTTGTAAAGTTGAGAATAGAACGCAGATGATAGATTTTTGCCAAATCGATATTTTTTAGGTAGCTATTTTTTAGTAGTTCATTAAAAAGCTCGACCGCATCGCTATAGGCGTAAAATTTACTGATAGAGTCTAGATAGATATGGTAGATATCAAATGTATCTGAGTAGTTTTGGCTCCAACAATCGCTATCTAGCAGAGAGATTGTGAGTTTTGAGTACTCTATCGATTCGCTAAATGCTAGAGAATCTTTTGTGATGATTGATGCACATTTGAGTATATCTATGATGATTTTTTTATCGATATCATCTAATATATCAATCGATTCTAGCGTATGTTTGGCGATTAATAGTATAGTTTTATTATCGTATGGTTTGTGCGAGATTAGCTCTTTTGCGATTTGAGCATGTTTTATCTTTTTGTCGCTATCATTTATGAGTGAGTAGGCTGCTTGTCTGATTTTATCGTGTGCGAAATTAAAATAGTTATCCTCTAGTACCATAGCGATATTTATATCACTGATACCATCGATTAACCCCTCATTTAGTGACTCTTGCAGAGCTTTATATAGCTCAGTTTGTTTGAAATTATTGACCGCATTTATAGTTTTTATATTAAATGTATCGCCCATCACAGAGGCTGTTTTTAGAAATATCTGCGTATCTGGCGAGAGCGTATCTATCTTGTCGATTAGATGCTCTACGACATTATCTGTGAGGTTTTGCTTTTTAATCTCCTCTATATTCCAGACCCACGAGTTTTTACTCTTATCTAGCGTAAGTAGATTGCGTTGCTCTAGCGTATCTAGAAACTGTCGCATAAAAAATGGATTACCATCTGTTTTTTGTAGTAGTAGCGATGCTAGATTATCTACACTATCGTTTTTGAGAGTATCTCTTAAAAGCTCTTTGATAGGCTCTATTTTTAGCGATTCTAGTTCTATATGCAGCGTCAATGCTAATCTTTTAGCGAGTCTATCTAGTGATAGTTTGATAGGATGAGAGCTATCTACCTCATTAGAGCGATATGCACCTATTATGAGCACATTTGAGAGTTTTTTAGATGTAAATAAGAGATCAAAAATCTCTAGTGATGCACTATCAATCCATTGCAAATCATCTATAAATAACACGATACGATTCTTATATTTTAGAAAAAATATGAGCAATCTCTCTATAGAGATAAATAGCTGATTTTTTAGCTGCAATGGGTCGATATGGTGGGATAAATCGGCATCTAAAATATCGTTTAAATCAGGTATCACACGAGCTAGAGCGTGTCTGCTCTCTCCTAGTGATAGCTGTAGTTCGCTCTTTAGATATGAGCCATTTGCATCAAATATTCTAAATAGAGATTTAAGCGATTGGATAAATGCGATATATGATGTGGTGCGGTTGTATTGATCGAACTTTCCTCTAGCAAAACAGGTATCTTTACTAAAAAGCTTATCTTGTAGCTCTTCTATAAACGCAGTTTTACCCACCCCAGAGTACCCACTGATGGTTATTAGCGTAGGAGCAGCTGTAGCGGCTTTGTGTGTTAAAAACTCATCTATCTGCTCTATCTCTAGTGCTCTACCATAGAGTTTTTTTGGTATTGTTAGTGATGGCTTTTCATCTTCGCTAGCGAGCTCAAAATCCTCAAAATCGCTATTTTGTGCGAGATATAAATTATACAGCAATCCTTTTGTGCTTTGGTATCTGTCGATTTTATCTTTTGAGAGCAGTTTTTGAATAATTTTTGATAAAACGATAGGGATATTTGAGTCTAGCTCATGCAGTGGTTGTGGGATTTTAGCTGTATGAGCGTGAGCTAAATCTATCTCATCATCATAATCAAATAGAAATCTACCAGCTAACATCTGATAAAAAATCACCCCCAAAGAGTATAAATCACTACGATAATCTACGCTTTTAGTGATGAGTCCTGTAAGCTCTGGTGAGGTGTAGGCGAGATTTCTTTGGACATTTTTGAGATATAGTTTTTGCTCTCCTGCAATCTGTATGCTCTCGCCAAAATCTAGCAGTTTTATATTTTTAGATGATGTATCGCACAATATATTATATGGGTTTAGATCCAGATGTAGCGTGTTGTTTTGGTGCAGTGAATCTAGTGCAACAGTTAGTGAGATAGCATATGTGATAAATCTCTCTCTATCCATCGCACCAGCAGAGATAATATCTGCTAAAAGCTCGCCATTATCAAATGTTTTAATGAGATAGACTCTATCTAGCTCTAGTAGTTCGATATATGTGGATGAGTATTTGCTATCTAGGTTTTTTCCGATATTAAACTCTCTGTAGAGTTTGTTTATAGATGTCTGATCGTTGGGGTCTAGTAGTGTTTTGATAGCAACAATAGAGCCATTTTCATCGATTGCTTTGTAGACTACAGTTCTACCATTGTCGTAGATTTTGTCTAAAACATCATATCTGTCTATTTTTTGCACCAAAATACCCCTGCTTGGCTTAAGTTATACAATTATACATCTTTGTGATAAAAAGTTGATTAAATTGCACCTCTACTATAGATATCAGTAGCCATCATTCATATCGCTATTATATTTGGATTTTTTATACTTTCTACTATTTTTGGATTTTTCTAGTTGGTTTTGGATATAAAAAAGCTCATTTTTTATCTCATCTATCTCTTTTGTAGATGATGCAAAATCCAATATTTTTTGAGCGAGCGACTCTAGAGAGTTATAGTTATCTTTGTATAGCTCAACTGATTCAAAATTCTCTAAAAATCTAAAATTTTGTGCAACTCTCTTGTTATATTCATCTTTTGTGGGTTCAGCTGATTTTGCCAGCCACGCTAGGATAGAGGAGTTAAATCGCTCTAATAATCTGATATATTTGAGCCGTTTTGCACTATCAAATTTACTATTTTTCATACTATTCTTTATAGATATTAATATTTTGTCGATACAATTATAGTTATTATACAGTATCTGGAGATTAAATGCGATTTTTATTCATCTTACTCACTCTAACTACAGCTATTTTTGCGGAGTATAAACAACAACCTATTGATATCAATCTGGTTAATTCAAAAACAAAAATCATAGATATCAGAACAGAGCCAGAGTGGGTTGAAACAGGGCTTGTAAAGGGCTCAATTCCTATAATGTTTTTTGATGAGCAGGGCAACTATAATATAGAGAAGTTTCTGCATCAACTAAATGCCGTAGTGAAAAAAAATGAGCAGTTTGCTCTGATTTGCAACAGTGGTAGTCGCACTCAGATGGTAGGGCGATTTTTAGGCGATCAGCTAGGTTATCGAGTGATAGATTTAGCAGGCGGAACTATCTATGCAAAATCTAAAAATATACCATTTACTCCATATAAAAAATGAAATTTTTATGGGTGCTATTTACTAGGATAGCTATTGTCATTATCCTCATTGCCCTCATTGCGGGCTCTGTGGGATTTGGGCTCTATTATTTTCTAAAATTTATCTCTAGCTAAGCTCTATAATCTCATCACTACACCAAGTAGCCAAATCTCTATCGTGAGTGATGATTAAAACCCCTATATCACGACTGAGCTCTACTATGATTTTCATCACATCTAGTTGATTTAGATTATCTAGTGCCGATGTAGGCTCATCTAGTAGCAGTAGTTCAGGCTTCATCAGTAGTGCTCTAATGATAGAGCATCGTTGAAGCTGACCACCAGAGAGCTGATGGGGTAGCTTATCTAGTAGCTCACGAGATAGCGACATTTTTGATATATACTCATCGATATCTGATATATCTGCCACTTCTGATATCTGATTTATGATGCTGTAGCTTGGATGAAATGAGGTGTATGGGTCTTGAAAAACCTGCGATAGGCGAGATGTTTTGATAGCTCCAGATAGAGGTCGCAGATTATCTAATATCAGCTCAAGCAGCGTAGATTTGCCCACACCGCTACGACCTAGTATAGATTTAATCTCGCCTCTTTTTATAGTTAGATTGAAATCTTTATATAGTAGCTTGTCCCTGCTATACCCAAATGATAAATCGCTAATCTCTAGAGCCATAACTGCTTCAAACTTTGGATGCTCAACTCTGTTTGATTCGATCATTACCACTTCTCTAAGATATGCAAATATTCAAAAGTAGAGTTTGCTTTATGATTTCTATTTTCTGTTTTATCTGCTTTAAATCTTTGGTACTCTTTTTGTTGCAAATCGTATTTCCCATATTTTTGCATAATACTTTTTACTTCATCTTCACTCATAAGTCCTTCATTGTTGTAACTTAGAAAAATGTATTTGAAATTTGCATTTTTTATAAGCTCTTCAAAGCTTTTTGCTACTTCGTTTTTTTGTGAATATTTAGAACGATTATACTCTCTAAGCCCAGTTTTTCCTTTTGGAACAAACTCATCATACAAAGCAATAGTATTTAAAAGATGATAATTTGCACTATATTGTCTTTGATTATAGGGTGGATCAAGGTACAAAATATCGCCCTCTATTTTTTTTATTAATTTATTGCTATCTTCTTTGTAAACTTTGTGTGAGTTATCATTTTCTATAAAATCTGCACTTTCTAAAACCATCTCTTTTGAAGCACTTTTTTTAATGTGTTTTAGAAATGCCCCATAAACACTAGCTGTATTTGCTACTTTATCGGCACTTTCTATCAAAGAAGCTAGTAAAAAATAGTATAAATTATCATCTATTTTTTTGCTTTTTCTCCAAGCTTCAATTTGTGTTCTTATAGTATCTATTTTTTTACCGTTAAAATCACTAAAATATTGCCTAAAACTTCCACTTCCCATACAGTAGTTTTGGTATATAAATCCCGTATCTATTAAAGGTAAAGAGTTTAACTCTTCTATAAAAGCCTCTTTGTTTGGTATATTTTCGTGATTTTCAATATAGTTTTTATTTAAAACAAAACTATAATCTTCTAAATCATTTGAGATTACTTTTTTTACATCTTTTTTAAATGTTCTTCCTACTATTCCAGTTCCTGCAAAAATATCGCAAAATATTTTTTGTGATAAATCACTCCCAACAACACTTTTTACCTCTTCTTCTATCCACGATGAGAGTTTAAATTTTGAGCCTATATAATTCATTCTATAACTTTTTTTATATTAAATTTTGCAAATAACTCTTTTTCACTATAAACTTTGTTTTCGCTAAAAGAGTAAAAATCATTTTCATAGTTTAAAGTTGAAATATCTATATTGTACTCTTCTTTTGCAAGTACAACAGTTGTAAAGTCTTCCATAAAAGAGAAGTCAAAAATATTATCAATTCCATGTTTATAAATTAAATTATTTGTCATTTTTTTCTCCCAAATCTTTCTCTTTGATTAATTCAAGCGGACTTACTTCAAAAAATTCTGCTAACTCTACAATATTGCTTTTAATAGGCACAAATTTATCAGATAAAATATTTGAAACTTGAGTTTTAGACATGCCTAAGCAGCTTGCTAACTCTTGCAATGTTGCAATTTGTTTTTTTGCCATAAGTTCTCTTATTTTGAATTTATCAATTTCTACCATCATTATACCTTTTTATTTTCATAAAGTCAAATATTTTATGAATTAATATTAAATATTTAATAAACTATATTAAACCCCAATTTATTTCCAGAAGAATAGCCTTGCCAATCAAACTTAAATTTTGAATCTTTAAAAAATCTTTTTTTAAAGACTATTCTATCTGTTTTTACATCTATATTTATTTGTAGAATAGAAACTTTTTTTGCTAAATTATTTAATGATTTTTTCAAATTTTCATCTTCATTTAAAATAAATTTAATCTTTTCTCCTAGAGCAGCAATTACTAATCTTTCTTTATCATCTATATCAAATTTTCTAAGCTTTGAATACTTTTCCCACCAATCTTTTAATATGTTTTTTAATTCTTCTATTGACTTTGCTTCAACCCATTTTTTAACACTATCTTCCGTTATATTTTCTATATTTGTTTTCATAATATTTGATAAATCTTTTATCATTTGAGTATTTAAATATTGATGAAGCATAATCATTTGAGATTTCATCGTATTTTCTTCAACAATTTTTATAACTTTCATGCTTGATTCATTATTGAAATTTTTACTAGCTATTTTTTTTCTTTTATTTATTGCATCTATTATATTTTTTAAATATACTTTGCTACCATTTCCAGATTTTACAGATATTGGATAGTTTATATTTACTTTTTTTGCATAAAAATCTACAAGTTTTTCATTAGAGTTTTTTGGAAAAAATATTTGTGAAAAATTAAAGTTTGACATTAGCCAGATAGCCGATAAGATCTCTCCAAAATCTTTTGAAATAACCACTAAATCATTTCTTGAAAAGTCTAGTTTTTTATCTAAAATAATTGTGTTTTTTTTAATCTTTGAACTATGTAGTAAACTAATTAATTGCTCACTTGTGCAAGAACTATGATTGTTTTGAAGTTCAGTAGTAGTTTTTTTTATTAAATCTTCAATATTATAATTTTCATCAGTTAAATTTAATTTTAGAGGACTTAAATCTTTTGTAGCAAATATTGTGCTTCCTGTTTGAGAGTTTGAAACTGCATTATTAACCCAAAATAGTTCCGTTCCTGCTTCAATATTATCTAGTTCTTTTGTTGTTTTTAAAATATAAGTTGGGCTTTTAGATGAACAGCTTCTAGGAGAGTTTATAATTTTAATATTTATCCCAGAGAAAAGTGCATTGAAATACTCCAAATTTCCTTCTAATGCAAATCTAATATGATAGCAATGTCGATTACTGTTTGTGATTTTTATATTTTTTTGATTAATAAAATTCCTAATTAACGACTTTAAATTTTGTTCATTTGTATCATATCTTAATATTTCATCTGTCATAAATCAAAACTCCTTCTTAAATACAAAAATATACTCATGTTTAAAAATATAATAATCACTATTCATTGCTCTATATTTCCAAATTCCGCCACTTCCAAGTTTTCCACGATTTCCCTCAATATTTTTTATAATAGTTCCTTTTAGTTTTACTTTAAAATTTCGCTTTATCATATCCATACAATAAAATCCCAAAGGTAAAACCTCACTATTTTTATAAACATCTCCAATAACTACTGCAAAATATCTATTTTTATCCAAATATTTTAGGCTATTTTCACAAACTGTTTTAAATTTTTGTACAAACTCTTTTATGTTGTCAATTTGTGATAAATCATCTTTGTTTTCTGTAAACTTAACAATATCCATATAAGGTGGGTGCATAAGCACAAACTGTACACCATTTGAAGCAAATTTTTGCTTTGCTTTTTCTATATTTTCTTCAACTTCTAAACTATCTTGTGAGTTGCAGTAATTTATATAAAAATTTTCTTCAAAGTTACTATCTTGCATACTTTTATTTACATATTCAAGCATTGCAGGATTTATATCAAAACCTATATATTTTCTATTTAATTTTTCGCACTCAAAAAGTGTTGTTCCACTTCCCATAAAAGGCTCTAAAACTATATCTTCTTTTTTTGTAAATCTTCTCAAAAGCTGATTTGGAATTTGTGGTATGAAATTTCCATGATAAATGTTTTTGTGTTTTCCGCTTTTGTCTCGCTCATTTATTAGCCAAAGAGAGTCGGTATTTATATCTAAATCTCGCCAATTTTCTAGATCTAAATCATTATATTTCATCACCTCTCCTTGAGCTAGTTATATTTTATTATCTAATCTGCCCATCACCATAGATTTTATATTTATATGTTGTGAGTCCCTCGACGCCCATTGGACCTCTAGCGTGGAGTTTGTTGGTGCTAATTCCCACCTCGGCACCAAAGCCAAAAACTCCACCATCGGTAAACCTCGTAGAGGCGTTTAGATAGACACACGCAGCATCTATGCTGTTTAGAAAATACTCTGCCACAGAGGTGTCTTGGGTGATTATCGACTCACTATGACCAGAGCCAAATCGTCTGATATGCTCTATTGCACCATCGACGCCATCGACCACTTTTATATTTAAAATATTATCTAAGTACTCGCTATCAAATGCCTCATCATCGGCAAACTCTATCTCAATAGACTCTTTTGCTTTTGAGCACCCTTTTAGCTTTGTATTTAGCCTATCAAATCGCTCTTTTGCCATAGGCAGAAACTGATTTGCAATAGCCTCGTCGACTATCATCGTCTCCATCGCATTGCAGACCCCTGGGCGTTGTGTTTTTGCATTTACAACTATCGATAGTGCCTCTTCGATATTTGCCTTGCGGTGTACATAGATGTGGCACAAACCTTTGTCGTGTTTGATGACTGGTATAGATGAGTTAGTAGAGATATATCGCACCAGTTGCTCTCCGCCACGAGGCACGATTAAATCTACGAATCTATCCATCTTTATGAGCTTTGCGACACCTTCGCGGCTATAGTCTGGCAGTAGAGAGATGAGCTCTTTTGGCAGGTTGTTTGCTACTAAAACTTGCTGTAGTATCTCTGCTATGATGGTGTTTGATTCTAGTGCCTCTTTACCACCTTTTAGTACGCAACCATTGGAGCTTTTAAAGCATAGTGCCGCTGTGTCAGATGTAACATTTGGGCGTGATTCATAGATGATAGATACTACACCGATAGGGATTGAGACCTTTTCTATCTTTAGGGCATTCTCATTTATCCAACCATCTAGCACTCGACCTATCGGGTCTCGCAAGGCTGCTATCTCCTCGATAGATTTAGCCATAGCCTCTATGCGTTTTTCATCTAACATTAGTCGCTCTAGCATCGCATTTGATAGCTCTAGCTCTTTGGCGTTTTGCATATCTTTTTTGTTTGCTTCTATGATATTTGGGGTGTTTGCTCGTAGTGCATCTGCCATTTGAAGCAAAATAGCATTTCGTTTTGAGCCATCTAGCGTTAGTAGTACGCGGCTAGATTTTTTCACTTTTTCTAAAAACTTTTCCATTATAGAATCCTAGAGTAAATTGTGATGATTATACCACTTTTAGCTTTAGTTATCTGATTTGTCTATTTTGGGCTTTGGCTTTTTTAGTCGTTTAGCAGATTTGGAAAATTTGATTAAATGCTCCAGCGTTTTAATATTTGCAGGTAAACATTTAATAGTTTCTATAAGTAAATATGCAGTAGTTATAGCATCATCAAGTGCTCTGTGATGCCTTGCATCCGGATTTAGCTCCAATAAATCATTTAAAAACGCCAGTCCATACCGCTCTGCTGGTATAGTTCTCTCAGCTAAATCTATAGTGCATAACATAATATTTTTTAATGGCTCTCTGTTGCATCGCTCTAGCATTGCAGAGGTAAATTTATAATCAAATTTAGCGTCATGCCCTACAAATACACCATCACCTAAAAAGTTACAAAACTCACCCATTACGCTATCCATATAGGGTGCATAATAGGTATCATCTACATCTATACCTGTAATTTTTGTAACAATCTCTGGTATCTCCACGCAGTGTACAAGTGATTCAAAACGCTCTATTATTTTACTATTTTGCACTTTTACAGCACCAATCTCTATCACCTGATGCAGATCTGCTTTAGAGCCATTTGTCTCGACATCTACGACACAAAAAACGATATCCTCTATCAGTTGCATTTTGCCCTAGCTATAAAATCTCTCACTTTTATGGCATCTTTTATGCCGTGAGATTTTTCTACTCCGCTACTCACATCTACGCCATAGAATCCATATTTGGCTAATTCGGCTACATTAGATGGCTCTAGTCCACCTGCTAGGATGATTTTAGAGCAATCTATATCATCAAACCACTCTATATTTAGCCTCTTGCCACTACCGCCATACGCCTCACAATATGCATCGATGAGCCTATACTCATCACAAAAGCTGGCAACATCGTTAGCTGATTGTGCTCTAATCACTCGCAAATAGGGCACGCTGAGATTTTTATAGAGCTCATCTGAGCCATCAAAATGGATTTGTGCTAGAGTGCAACCACTGTAGCTGGTGGTTTGGTTTATAAAATCTGCTGATTCATTTACAAAAAGTGCCACTTTTTCTATAAATGGCGGTAGTTTTTCGATTATATTTTTTGCATCATCCGGGGTGATATATCTAGGAGATGGCGGATAGAAAACAAATCCCAGTGCATCGGCACCAGAGTCTATCGCAACCATCGCATCATCATAGTTTGTAATTCCGCAGATTTTAACTCTCATCTATATTTTTAGACTCTCTATTGCTGCTTTTTTATCACTATGATTAAAAACATAGCTACCTGCCACACAGACATCAACCCCTGCATCACGAAGCAACTCTATATTTTTATCGCTCACGCCACCATCTATCTCTATTAGACAATCTGGATTGATTTTATCTCTCATCGCCTTTAGTCGCTCTATCTTCTCAACTACCGTAGGGATAAATTTCTGTCCACCAAACCCAGGGTTTACCGACATTACAAGCACCATATCGATATCACCTAGCAGATACTCTATCGCCTCTGCTGGAGTGTGTGGATTTAGCACAATCCCTGGGCGAATTCCTAGTGAGCGGATATAGTGCACTAGTCTATGAGGGTGCTTTTCTTCTTCTATATGAAATGTTATAAACTCTGGTTTTAGTGGAGCGTATAAATCTACGAAAAATGTGTTATTTTCTACCATTAGATGAATATCTAGTGGTTTTGTAGCAGCTGCTGCGATAGCACTAACAACTACGGGTCCTATGGTCATATTTGGCACAAAATGCCCATCCATCACATCTACATGGACTAAATCACAGCCCGCATCGCAAATCGCTTTTACATCGCGTGCTAAATTTCCAAAATCAGCTGAGAGTACACTCGGAGCTACTAACATATTTTTTCCTAGATTAAGTTTAGATAGCGAAATTGTATCAAAAAAGGTTTAAGATAGTTTTATGATTCAGCTATATAAATGCTCACATTTTAAGCAAAGCTCAAAATGAGCTCCTCAGCGGAGGGCTCTCGCGACTAGTCGCTCTTTAGAGGAAATTTGTAGATAGTTATGGTGTTGGATTAAGCTTTTGTTTTGGTTATATAGGGTAGAATTCGCAACCAAAATTAAACGCAAGGAGCCTCGAGATGGCAAGAAAATGTGCTATTAGTGGTAAAGGCCCAATGAGCGGTAACAATGTTTCACACGCTAAAAATAGAACTAAGCGTCGTTTTTTACCAAATCTTCGTACTGTTAGAGTAACGCTAGAAGATGGTACTACAAAGAAACTAAAAATCGCTGCATCAGAGCTTCGTACACTTAAAAAAGATTCTTAAGTTTACCCCAAGGGGTTTGAATGGGTCTTTTTTCAAAACTGCAAAAGCTTTTAAAATGGGAGAGAGCTCCCAAACCCCATATAACACTTAGTGATGAGCTATATGCTCAGCTACTACCTTTTAGAACACCACTTATAATTTTACAAATCGCTATGATAATAGGCACTATCGGCTATATCGCCATAGAGGACTACTCTCTCATAGATGGATTGTATCAGACAGGATACACTATAACCGCTGTTGGTTTTGGTGCACTTAATGAATCAGAGTTTTCAAGCATCGGTAAGCTTTTTACCATAACGCTCATCATTATAGGCTCGGGACTCTTTACATTTGTGATACTAATCGCAGTAGATGTTATAAATCAGGGGCAACTCAAAAAGATACTCAAGGAGCGAAAGATGCTATATAAAATCGCACGGCTAAAAAAGCATTTTATCATCTGCTATCATAATGAATATGCGGTGCAAGTCGCTAGGCAGTTGCGAGCTAGTCATATACCATTTGTAGTGGTAGATCCGCGTGAGGATATGGAGCGTATCGCAAAAGAGTATAAGTATCCTCACTATATCCAAGCAGAGCCACACACAGAAGTTGCAATGCTAAAATCATTTCTCAGCTCTGCAAAAGGTGTTATAGCTCTCTCAAAATCACTAGCAGATAATATTGCTATTATCACATCTGTGAGGCTGTTTGAGAGAGATCATCATATCCCAACGCCATATTATGTGATGGGTGCTACAAAAGATATAGCGGATATGGAAAAGCTAAAAAAACTAGGTGCTGATAGCGTGGTTTCTCCTACAAAATTAACAGCACAACGCATCGGTGCGATGGCGTCTCGTCCTGATATGGAGAATCTACTAGAGCAGTTTTTATATCGTAGTGATACACCGCTAGATTTAGAGGAGATTTATGTCCCAAAAAGCAGCTGGATGGTGCTTAAAAAGCTAAAAGAGGCACATCTACGAGATATGGCAAATGTTTCTGTGGTGGGTATTACGAGAAAAGATGGCAATATTTTACCTATGCCAAAAGGCGATACCATAATAATGAGTGAATCTAGATTGCTTGTGATAGGGACTCAAAAGGGTATTCAATATACAAAACAGTTAGTAAAACAAGAACAAAAACCAGAGGAGTTAAAATATGTATAAGTTACATAAAATCGATGGCGGTTTGTGCGTCGTAGATGGATTTTATGCAAATGGCGTCAGTATTGGGCTTAAAAAAGAGGGTGCAAAAGATTTAGCCTATATATATAGTGATAGATTATGCACGATGGCAAGTGTATTTACTACCAATAAAATGACAGCGGCACCGATTCGCCACTATAGAGCAAAAGGGGAATTTGAGAGCAATTTTATCCTCATAAACTCTAAAAATGCAAATGCGATGACGGCTCAAGCTGGGATTGATGATATTGATGAGGTTTTAGCAGAGCTTCAAAGCAGATTTAATGTGATAAAAAATCCGATTATGAGCTCTACGGGTGTTATAGGCGTGAGATTGCCAAAAGATAAAATAGTGAGCGGATTTAGCCAGATAGATTTGAGCGTTCGTAACTCAGACGCCGCTGCAGAGGCTATTATGACAACTGATACATTCTCAAAACAGATTGCATTTGAGGTAGAGTTAGAAGATGGCAAATCGTTTAAAATCGGTGCGATAGCAAAGGGTGCTGGGATGATAAATCCTGCGATGGCTACGATGTTATGTTTTATCACAACGGACGCTGATGCTGATAAAAAAACGCTTCAATCTATACTAGATGAGAAGGTCTATACTACATTTAATGCAGCAAGCGTAGATGGTGATACATCCACAAATGATAGTGTAATAGTGATGTCAAACCGCTCTAGTGGGGCGTTTGATAGTGAGGCTTTTGGCGAGGCACTAGAGCAGGTTATGCTATTTTTAGCCAAAGAGATGGTGCGAGATGGCGAGGGTGCTACAAAACTAGTGACATACAAAGTAACAGGGGCGATAAATGATGATGAGGCAGAGATTGCCGCAAAAGCTCTATCAAACTCACTACTTGTAAAAACAGCTCTATATGGAGAGGATCCAAATTGGGGGCGTATCGCCTCAACGATAGGGGCGAGCGGTATTATGTGCGATGAGGCATTTTTATCTATCTGGTTTGATGATGTTTGTGTCTACAAAAAAGGCGAACTGCTCTTTAATAGCGATATAGAGGCAAAAGCAGCAGAGGTTATGAAACGCTCTAACTTTATCATACATTGTGATATTGGACTACAAAATGGCTCATTTGTTGCATATGGTTGTGATTTAGGTCATGAGTATGTAAAAATCAATGCAGATTACAGAACATAAATATAATATCTTTGAAACTATAGAGATAGATAAAAAAGATGAGCAGTTTTTTGAGATTTTCAAAAATGAGCATATTAGAGTAGAGAAGATTGTCTCAAATGGGCAAAAATCTCCTGATGGATTTTGGTATGAGCAATCAGAGAGCGAGTATATTTTACTGCTTAGCGGTAGTGCTATTTTAGAGTTTGAGGATTTTGAGATAGAGCTAAAAGCGGGTGATTGTCTAAATATAGATGCCTTGTTAAAACATAGAGTAAAATATACAAGCCACGATGAGCCGACACTCTGGTTTGCGGTTTTTTACTGATTTGAATTGGTACGCTATTATAAAAAGCTAAGTCGTTTCTATGTATAATCACGATTAAATTTTCTCATAGGGATAACTATGCGTGGTTATAAGATATTTAGTGGTACAGCGAGCGAGGCGTTTGCAGAAGAGGTGTGTGCAACACTGCAAATTCCCCTCTCAAAGGCTACTGTAAAGCGATTTAGTGATGGCGAGATAAATGTACAAATCTCTGAGAGCGTTAGAGGCAAAGATGTTTTTATCATCCAAAGTACAGGTGCACCATCTAATGATAATCTGATGGAGCTGCTCATCATGACAGATGCACTGCGTCGCTCATCAGCAAACTCTATCACAGCAGTTGTGCCATATTTTGGTTACGCTAGACAAGATAGAAAAGCAGCACCACGAGTTCCGATTACCGCAAAGCTAGTCGCTGATATATTCCAAGCATCAGGAGTAGGGCGAGTTATCACTATAGATCTGCACGCTGGACAGATACAGGGATTTTTTAATATTCCTGTCGATAATCTCTATGGCTCTATAATCTTCCAAGACTACATAGAATCAAAAAACTTTGCAAATCCTATCATCGCTTCACCAGATATTGGTGGTGTTGCTAGAGCTAGATATTTCGCACAGCGACTAGGGCTAGATATGGTTATAGTTGATAAAAGACGCGAAAAGGCAAATGAGTCTGAGGTTATGAATATCATAGGTGATGTAGAGGGTCGAGATGTCATTATGATAGATGATATGGTCGATACTGCAGGTACTATGGTTCAAGCTGCAGCGGCACTAAAGGCTCGTGGAGCAACATCGGTTATGGCGTGTGCAACTCATGGAGTACTAAGTGGCAAGGCATATGAGAATATCAAAAGCGACGCACTAGATGAGCTAGTAGTTTCAAACTCTCTAGAGCTACAAGAGAAAAGCGACAAGATAAAAGTTCTTACAGTCGCTCCACTATTTGCTGAAGTTATACGCCGTGTTTATCATAACGAGAGTATAAATACACTATTTGCTTAAGGGATAAAATTGCAAAATATTCGTAATTTTTCTATCATTGCCCATATAGACCATGGTAAATCAACGCTAGCTGATCGCATCATCCAAGAGTGTGGTGCAGTAAGTGATCGAGAGCTATCTAAGCAGATGATGGATACGATGGATATCGAACAAGAGCGAGGTATCACCATCAAGGCTCAAAGCGTTAGATTAAACTATATAAAAGATGGCAAACCATATATACTAAATCTCATCGACACCCCAGGGCATGTCGATTTTAGCTATGAGGTATCAAAATCATTAGCTTCATCAGATGGGGCACTGCTTATTGTAGATGCGGCTCAGGGCGTAGAGGCTCAAACTATCGCAAATGTCTATATGGCGATGGAGAATAATCTGGAGCTAATCCCTGTGATTAATAAGATAGATTTGCCAGCTGCAGAGCCTGAGAGGGTGGCAGAGGAGATAGAGGTATCTATCGGTATTGATGCTACTGATGCGGTAAAGATTTCGGCTAAAAATGGTATAGGAATTAGAGATTTAATCGATGCGATAGTAGAGCGTATTCCAGCACCAGTGGGTGATCCAGATGCTACTACAAAAGCGATAATATATGATTCGTGGTTTGATTCATATCTGGGGGCTTTGGCACTTGTGAGAGTTTTTGATGGGGAAATTAGGTTAAATCAAAGAGTTAAACTAATGCACAATGGCGAGATGCACGAAGTGTTAGATTTGATGTATCCACACCCGCTACACCGTATAAAAACCAAAAATATAAAAGCAGGCGAGATAGGTATCGTAGTGCTAGGGCTAAAAGATGTAGCGAGCATTAGAGTAGGTGATACTATAACAGATGCTAAAAATCCAGCGTCTGAGCCAGTGAGCGAATATGCACCAGCAAAGGCGTTTGTATTTGCAGGGCTATATCCGATAGATACTGATCAGTTTGAAGATTTGCGTGATGCATTAGATAAGCTGCAACTAAATGATAGTAGTCTTAGTTATGAGCCAGAAACTTCGGTGGCACTAGGGTTTGGATTTCGTGTAGGATTTCTAGGAATGCTACATATGGAGGTTATAAAAGAACGACTAGAACGAGAGTTTAATATCGATCTGATCGCTACAGCCCCATCGGTTGTTTACAAGGTCTATCTAACAGATGGGACAATGGTTGAGGTGCAAAATCCTAGCGAGTTGCCAGAGGTGCAAAAGATAGAGAAAATAGAAGAGCCATATGTAAAAGCTACCGTCATTACGCCGACTGATTATCTAGGCAATGTTATGACGCTTGTGATGAACAAACGAGGTGTGCAAGAGAAGATGGATTATCTAAATGAAGAGCGAGTGATGCTTGAGTACTCCATCCCTATGAATGAGATAGTTGTAGATTTTTATGATAAGCTAAAATCGACCTCAAAAGGTTATGCCAGTTTTGATTATGAGCCTAGCGGATTTAGAGAGGGCGATTTGGTCAAACTTGATGTGAGGGTTGCAGGCGATGCGGTGGATGCACTGAGCGTTATAGTGCCGCGTTCACAGGCTGAATATCGAGGTAGAGAGCTCGTTAAAAATATGAAAGAGATTGTACCTAGACAGCTATTTGAGGTGGCTATTCAGGCATCTATCGGCAATCGTATCATCGCTAGAGAGACAGTGAAATCTATGGGCAAAAATGTTACCGCTAAATGTTATGGTGGAGATATTAGCCGTAAGAGAAAACTGCTAGAGAAGCAAAAAGAGGGTAAAAAACGGATGAAAGCGATAGGTAAAGTCCAGTTACCTCAAGAGGCTTTTATGTCTGTTTTAAAGATGGACTAATGAGATGTATGTTGTGCGAGAGTTGGAGCTTTTCGCACATCTGCAGGAGTTGTCAAAAATCGACTCTAACCCCACAGCTACACAAACGCAAAATTCTAAACTCCATCCCTGTCTACTCATTTTATCCATATAGTACAATCGAGCCACTGCTACTAACCAAACATACAGATTTAGGATACTACATCTACAATATAATGGCAAAAAACTCATTCTTACCATTTGCAAGCGAGTGGAGCTATGAAAATAGAGTTGCAAGCATCTCTATAGATGATAGAAGCAAGAACAGTTTTAGCCACACCGCGGTTTTAAATAGATATCTAAAATCATCTCAAATCAGACCATATTTTGGTAAACTTCGCTCAATGAGTGATTTTA
Organism: uncultured Campylobacterales bacterium; assembly: GCA_964650175.1. Taxonomy (GTDB): domain Bacteria; phylum Campylobacterota; class Campylobacteria; order Campylobacterales; family Sulfurimonadaceae; genus CAZYTC01. The sequence continues at coordinate 47,591 of CAZYTC010000005.1, forward strand.
AATATGCGGGCAAATCGATACAAGAGCGACTGCTACATCCTAGAGAGTTTAAATATAGCTATTTTAGAGAAGATGAGGTAATACTCGTTGATGATATCATAACCACAGGCACAACCCTCATAGAGGCGACTGAGGCGTTAGCAAAAGAGGGTAAGCGAGTCATTATGGCACTTACGCTTAGTGATGCTGAAAACAGATAACTATCTGATGCTCTCTAGTAGATTTTGAACTATTTTATCGTTGCTAGAGCTATTTTTTATCTCAAATCTAGATAGATTTGAGGCAAATGAGAGATTATAGAGCGTTTTATTGTTGGATGTTTTTGCATCTATATGAGCATTGAAATCTATCTTTGGTTGTCTGATTTGATAGTGTTTTGTGAGTATTGCTGGATTTGTAGATGCTCTTTTTATATCTATAGATGTGGCGATACTATCGGTGTTGGCACGAGCTGATATATCCAAATTTCCATCAATGGGTGATGGCATACTAAACAGATAAAAAAGTTCTGAGATATCTAGGTTTTTAGCATCTAGCTTGATGGAATCAAGCTTTAAAAATCTCATATCTATATCTGCACTTATAGTAGAGTTTGCCACTTTTGTATCTGAATTTATAGTGATTTTTTCTACATCCCCATCGATTTTAATATTTGAGTTTATGCCACCTTGTAGCTCAAGCCCTGCAAACTGCTCTAAAATCCCTATATGAGCAATATCTAGATTAATCACCGCATCTATCATAAATGCTCTGATATTTCCATTACTATCTGCTAAAAGCTCTCTTAGTGAGCTATCTTTATTATTATCTGTATCATATATTTTCGTGTGATTAAAACTCTCTGTCGATGTTTTTAAATCTGCAAATAGCACTATAGAGTTGCTTTTGTTAGATTTTACATCGATATTTAGACTCAAAGTTGTATCTGTATCACTAGGGATATCTAAAAAACTCATCATTTTATTGTAATCTATATCTTTTATAGCTATTTTTGCTCTAGCTAGTTTTAGAAATCTAAGTCTCGCCCCTATCTCTGCAGTACCATCAAAAAGCTCTAGAGTTCCACTGAGATTTATAATCTTTGGGCTGATACTGAAATTGCCATAGCCATCTACTGTTTGGTCGTTGTTTTTTAGGGTGGTTTTGAAATTGCCATAGCTTTTGAGTCTAAAAAATGAGTATTGAGCATCTATATTTGCACTGATTTGAGCATTTTTTAGCACTATATTATAGCTATTATGAGTTAGCTTAAAGCTCTCTAGTGTGATATTATGCTCTTTTGTCATATAGTGCTCTATCATAGCAGATGCCGCTTTATTGCCTAGTGGGCTAAATAGTATCACCCATAGAGTGGTTAAAAATGCAACTAGTGAAATGAGTGCTTTTGTATACCATTTAGATAGTAGTAGTTTTAAAATCTCTATAGTTTTGGCTTTCATAGGTTAAATTATACTCTAAAACTCCCTATTTTATTATTGAGTCATTTACGCTCAACTATCTTTAGTAAAATTATTTAATATATACTTGACATTGATTGACTCAATGTAGTATAATACTATCAGATTTCAAAAAAGGAGTCTTAAAATAGATATGTCAGACACATTAGAAGAGATTGAAAATGAAGGCTCTAGCACCCAAGAGGTTGAGGAGCTAGATGAACTAGAAAAAACCAAACGAGAACTAGAGGTGCTAAAAGATACCTACGCTAGAGTTCACGCTGATTTTGAGAATATCAAAAAGCGTCTAGAGAGGGAAAAATATAGTGCCCTAGAGTATGCAAATGAGAAGTTTGCAAAAGATATGCTCCCTGTGGCTGATTCGTTGATGATGGCGGTAGAGGCAGCAAATATAGATGCTGATGCTAGCGTAATTGTCGATAAATTGCGAGAGGGTGTAGATTTGACACTAAAACAGCTACTATCTGCACTGGAGAAAAATGGCGTTACGCCTGTAGCTGATGATGAGCCTTTTGATGCAAATGTGCATCAAGCGGTTCAGACGATAGATAGTGATGAGCATGAGAGTGGTGCGATTGTAAATGTATTTCAAAAGGGGTATAGATACAAAGAGCGAACTCTAAGAGATGCGATGGTGGTTGTCGCCAACTAATTAATTCTCAAAAATCTAGCAAAGCTAGATTTTAGCTCGTCAGCCGAGGGCTCTCGTGCCCTTGGCACTCTGTGGTTGTCACTGCAAGGAGCGTAAGTGATTCTGTCACTGCGAGCGAAGTGTGGCAGTCTACTTTGGATTGCTTCGTCGTGCTGTGCACTTCTCGCAATGACGGGATTGGCGTGAGAATAGCAAAAAAGCGACAAAGTCGCTTGAGCTTTCCGCTAAGGAAAACTCAAGCGTAGTCGTAGCCAATCGGGACTTGTTCCGATGGCGTATAAATTTGAATATTAAGGAATATATAATGAGTAAAGTAATAGGTATAGATTTAGGTACAACAAACTCTTGTGTAGCAGTTTATGAGGGTGGTGAAGCAAAAATCATCCCAAACAAAGAGGGTAAAAATACAACTCCATCAGTTGTGGCATTTACAGACAAGGGTGAGATATTAGTAGGTGATCCAGCAAAAAGACAAGCGATTACAAACCCAGAAAAAACAATCTATTCAGTCAAAAGAATTATGGGTCTTATGATGAATGAAGAGAAGGCTAAAGAGGCGTTTGATAAGGTAACTTATAAAATCGTAGATAAAAACGGTATGGCAGCTGTGGATGTGGCAGGTAAGGTTTATACGCCTCAAGAGATTTCAGCTAAAATCCTAACAAAACTAAAAACAGATGCAGAGTCATATCTTGGTACGAGCGTAACTGACGCTGTTATTACAGTTCCAGCATACTTTAACGATGCACAGAGAAAAGCGACAAAAGAGGCAGGAACTATCGCAGGACTTAATGTTCTAAGAATTATCAATGAGCCTACAGCCTCAGCACTTGCTTATGGATTAGATAGCAAAGATGAAGAGAAAGTGCTAGTGTATGACCTAGGTGGTGGTACATTTGATGTTACGGTTTTAGAGATTGCTGATGGTACTTTCGAGGTTCTTTCAACTGATGGTAACGCGTTTTTAGGTGGTGATGATTTTGATAACGCTGTTGTAGATTTTTTAGCGAGCGAATTTAAAAATGATAATGGTATCGAGCTAAAATCAGATAAAATGGCTCTTCAAAGATTAAAAGATGCAGCAGAGAGTGCTAAAAAAGAGCTCTCATCAGCTGAGGAGACAGAGATTAATCTACCATTTATCACAGCTGATGCAACAGGTCCAAAACACCTTGTAACAAAGCTAACAAGAGCTAAGTTTGAGGGCATGATTGATGATATGATAAAAGATACAATCAACCATATCGAAGTAGCTATGAAAGATGCGGGTCTAGCTAAAAATGAGATAGATGAGATTATTATGGTTGGTGGCTCAACTCGTGTTCCACTAGCACAAAAGATGGTTTCAGATACATTTGGCGGCAAAACATTAAACAAAGGTGTAAACCCAGATGAAGTTGTAGCAGCAGGTGCAGCAATCCAAGGTGGAGTGCTCCGTGGTGATGTTAAAGATGTATTGCTTCTAGATGTTACGCCACTAAGTCTAGGTATCGAAACACTAGGTGGGGTTGCGACAAAAATCATCGAAAAAGGTACAACAATACCTGTAAAAAAATCACAAGTATTCTCAACTGCAGAGGATAACCAACCAGCAGTTAGTATTAGTGTAGTCCAAGGCGAGAGAGAGTTTGCTAGAGATAACAAATCTCTAGGTCTATTTGAGCTCAGCGGTATCCCAGCGGCACCTCGTGGTGTACCTCAAATCGAGGTAACTTTTGATATCGATGCAAATGGTATGCTAACTGTTTCAGCGATGGATAAAGGCACAGGCAAAATCCAAGAGATTAAAATCACAGGCAGCTCAGGGCTATCTGATGAAGAGATAAATCGTATGGTTCAAGATGCTGAAAAACACAAAGCAGAAGATGCTGAGCGAAAAGAGCTAGTTGATTTGCGTAACCAAGCAGACGCACTAGCAAACCAAACAGAGAAATCTCTGCGTGAGATGGAGGGCAAAATCGAAGAGAGCGAAAAAGCTGCAATCGAGAGTGCTCTTGAAGAGCTAAAAGCAGTGCTCAAAAATGATAACGCTACAAAAGAAGAGATAGAAGCAGCTACGAAAAAACTAGCAGATGCGAGTCATAAAATGGCAGAGCAGATGTATAAACAAAACGAAGGCGGTGAGCAACAACAGTCAGCTAAAAAAGATGACGATGTTATCGATGCCGAAATAGAATAATCTATTCCATCTTATCCCACACTTGTGGGATGGCTACGCTATAAAAAATCTCGCAAAATAAAATCCCAAAACTACAAAAACAATAGAACCAATAGAGTTTGCTAAAATATTTAAAATCCCATAGCCTATTTGAGAGCTATCTAGTAGCAGATAAGTCGCTAGTGCAAAGGTTGAATATGTGGTAAAAGCACCCAAAAATCCAGCGATTATAAAGGCTCTTGCTAACTCATACTCTGAGAGATATAGATATAAAACCCCGATAATAAAACTGCCTAGTAGATTTACAGCTAGCGTTCCTAGTGATATTGCAGATATGAATGCAGTGTTTATAAGGTTGGTAGCATAAACTCTAGAGATAGCCCCTAAAAATCCGCCACTACCGATAGCGAGGATTAGCTGATATTTCACTATCATAAACCTCTTGCATCTGGCTTCTTGTGCGATTTAACCATTCGCTATCGTTTTTGTCCGCGATAAATGAGTCTAGAAATATAGCCTTTATCTGTCCTGGATTAAAGATTTTTTGCTTATTACTAAAGTGTTTTGCTGTAGCGATTAATACGACAGGTTGAACACGCAAGCTATATTTATCAGCTACTATCTTTGCACCCGCTTTGAACTCTCGCATTGTGCCAGTTTCTGTGCGTGTTCCCTCTGGAAATATGGTGATGACCCTATTGTTATCTAGTCTATCTTTTGCATCTCGTAGTAGCTTTACTAGTGCACTTTTAGACTCTCGCTCTAGTGCTATATCTTTTGGAAGTTTTACAACAAGTCCAAAAAATGGCACATCAAATAGTTCTTTTTTAGCGACCCACGCTAAATCTTTTGTCGTTATCGTCTCCATTACACCTATATCGATATCGCTTTGATGATTTACTATAAACATCTGCACCTCTGAATGCTCTTTACCCTCTACTTTTACAGGTAAAAATGTAAAGAGTCTAATAAACCATGCAGATATTTTTACACCATAATGTTTTGGCGTGATGTAGTGGATAAGTATCAGCAGTGTCATTGCGGTAAATATCATAATTACCGCATATAGCCACCTAATTCGAGCAAAGATCATTTTTATTTATCCATCCTACTTTATCATTTATGTGCACTTTTATAAACTCTCCAACCACTTTTTCAGACTCTAGATGGGTTTGCTCGCTTGTCATATCAAATATAGTACCATTTTTTATAGGCAGCAGATAGACGGGTGCATTTTCTCTGATGCAGATAGTTTTGTTTGGCAGTAGTGCATAGATGATATAAAACATCGGCAGTATCGAAAGATAGATATACCATTTTTTGCGTCTTAGATAAAACATTACAAATAGTATAGCTGATGCTATAAATGCTATCGTCACTTTTAGTGTGGTTTTTCTAGTGTCATATGGCGAGAGGTCACTAATGCCTGTAGATACCAAATCATCATCCACTATGATGGGAATATTGACAGGCTCATATCGCTGTTTTAGCAGATTGAAATAGCTAAACGATAGCGTCTGATGGCTATTTGGAATAATCGCATAGTATGTAAATTGCGACTCATCAGCATTTATATTTTTTGATTCAAAACCCTGCTTTAGGGCGTGTTTGATATTAAATTTTGTGATATTTGTTTTATATGCTTTTGCACTAAAGATTACAACATTTGATTCGCCATCATAAGGGGTGGATTTATAGTTTAGTATATCTAGTTTGTTTGCTAAAATTCCTGCATAATCAGCAGGTGGTGCAAGTTCTCTAGGTTCTAGAGTGCTACCATCTAAAACCCTAGAAGCTCCATCGGCATTGGCTCTTATGTCTGGCAGTCTCGCATTTGTAGACTCTACTACAAAAGAGAATGTATCGATTATGCCATCGCTTCTTACTACTCTTTTTGGTGCATCACTAAATATCTTGAGCCCTCGCTCACCAGCTAGTGAATACTCCACATTCCCTGAGGCGATATCTACAGGAGTTAGTTTGATAGATACCTCTATCACCTCTCCAATATAGATTCTATCTGGTTTTTTTACATATGATAACTCTAGTGATTTAGCCACTGGAGTTACGCTTGAAAATAGCTCATCTATGTTTTGAACTGGCACATCTTCGTTTGCGGGTACAAAATCTGCGCTATCTTCAAATACAGATGTTTCGCCAGCTAAAAATGTGGCTAAAAATAGCCAAATAATGAGAATCTTCAATGAGTTAAATCTCCAAAATTAGTTTAGAATTCTATTTAAGACTTCTTCGTATGCCACTTTTAGTCCGCCTAATCCTTGGCGAAATCTATCTTTGTCCATCTTTTCACCTGTCTCTAGATCCCAAAAGCGACAATTATCAGGGCTAATCTCATCAGCTAATATAATATTGCCATCTTTATCACGACCAAACTCTAGTTTAAAATCTACTAGATTTAGCCCTTTATCTGCAAAATATGGACGCAAAATATCATTTACTTCTCTTGCCATCTTACGCAACAAATCTAGCTCGCTCTCATCACGAACTAGCTCTAAAATTAGACAATGTTGATCATTTAATTTTGGATCGCCTAGTTCATCATTTTTATAATCAAACTCTACTAGAGTAAATGGAAGTACCTTGCCATCAGGGATTCCTAGGTTTTTAGATAGGCTTCCTGTTGCGATATTTCGTACTATTACCTCGATTAAAATTACATCTACTTTTTTACAAAGCATATTATTATCATCTAGCATCTCTATAAAATGCGTTTTGATGCCACGAGACTCTAGCAGTTTAAAAAGCTCTGTTGAGATTTTGTTATTTAATGCACCTTTGCCCGCTTCGCTATCTTTTTTTAGCCCATTAAACGCTGTTAAATCATCTTTAAACTCAGCGATTACCTGATCAGAACTCTCTGTTTTATAGAGTCTTTTTGCCTTGCCTTCATATAAAATATCTAGTTTTTGCATCTTTTAGTCTCCTTTTACTATTATTAGTGCTTTTAGAATATCGACACCCTCTTTTAGTTGGATATCTTTTTGTAACTGCTCTTTTGTGATTATGGTTTTAGAGGCATTTTGATCATTTACATCTAACATCGCCTCTTCTTTATCAAGCGTTGCTTGTAGATGATCTTTTAAATCCGCCTCTTTTATATTAAATGATTTGTTGTGCTGTTTTATCTCGCCAGCTGCCACCTCTATATCTGGAGTAACTCCCACGGCTTGTATTGTTCTACCGCTTGGCAAGTAGTATCTAGCTATTGTTAGTTTTATCGCCTCTTCGTTTGTGATTGGCATAACTACCTGCACAGAGCCTTTGCCAAATGTTTTTTCACCTACTATAACGCCACGCTTTAAATCTTGTAGTGCACCACTGACGATTTCAGATGCACTCGCAGAGCCCTCATTTACTAGCACAACGAGCGGATCATCGGTGAGTGTTGCTGATTTAGTAGCACTATAGCTGATATCATCAGAGCTATTTCGCCCCTTTTGTGAAACTATAACACCACTATCAACAAACATATCAGTTAGCTCAATCGCCTGATCTAGTAATCCACCAGGGTTATTTCTCATATCTAATATGATACCTTTTGTGGTTGAAGCGTGTTGTTTGATAGATTTTTTAACCTCTGAGGCTACTTTTTTATCAAAATTTGTAATACGAATATATAAAACTTCATCATTTATAGTTCTAGTGTAGACAGAGTCTATTTTGATAATATCACGGATGATTTTAAATTTTAGCGGTTCGCCTTCGCCTTTTCTAACGACTGTTATATTTATAGGAGTTTTTGGCTTGCCTCTCATGAGCGATACGGCCTCATCTATAGTCATATTGAGTGTAGCTTTATCTTCGATTTTTAGGATAATATCTCCAGCTTTTAGCCCAGCTTTATCAGCAGGTGTACCCTCTATAGGAGCTATAACTGTTAGGGTATTATCACGCATTCCAACAGTTACACCCAATCCTCCAAACTCGCCATCAGTTTGAGTTTTGAGATTATCGTAACCTTTTTTATCTAAATATACTGAGTGTGCATCTAGGTTTGAGAGCATTCCTTGAAGCGATTTATTTATCAGCTCATCAGCATTTAGACTATCGACATTATACTCCTCGACAATCCCTAAAACTTTGGAAAATTTAGCGAGAGATTCTAATCTGCTGCTCTCGGTAGATGGTTTTTGCTCTTTTGTGGTATCAGTTTTTGCTAGTAGTGATGTAGATAGTGCTAGAGATATAGAGAGTGCACTCAAAAACCCTACTATCACCATTTTTTTATTTTTCATAATATAAGCACCTTTGGCTTTTTAATAATTTTATGATTATAGTAAAATATCTGTTAATTAACAACTATACCATCTGATGTGATTCTCACATTTTGAGCAAAGTTCAAAATGAGCTCTTTAGCAGATGGTTCTTGTGTAATTTTTTATTTAAAACAAAAAGCTAAACAATCTCTATAGTGACATCGCCTATTTTTATAGTGTCACCTTTGATGATTTTTGCTCTCTTGCGACTCTCGATTGTGCCGTTTCTGTAGACTAGATTGTTTTGAATAAGTAGTTTTGCTTCTGCTCCTGAATCGACTAAATCTAGTAGCTTGATAAGTTTGTATAGCTCTATAAAGAGCTCATTTAGGGAGTATTTCATAAAATATCTTTTTGGCGATATTTTACTACTTTTTTATTTAAACAAAGCCAAAGCGGCTTTGTTTGATTACCAACGCTCTCTTGGTGCTCTTGGTGCTCTTTTTTCTTGTGGTCTTGCTTCATTTACACGAAGTGTTCTACCGCCAAAATCTTTGTCATTTAAAGCTTCTATTGCACTTTGTGCTTCGTCTTTATTAACCATTTCTACAAATCCAAATCCACGAAAACGACCTGTTTCTCTATCGTTTACATACTTGACCGAACCAACTTCACCAAACTGTGCGAAAAGATCTGCTAGATCATTTTCATTTTTGCTGTAAGGAATATTCCCAACATAAATCTGTGTCACATTGCACTCCACTAAAAAATAGAACTATACGAAATATAATCCTTAAACAAATTTTAGCTATTTTAATCTTATATGATTGTTAAAAAAACTTAAAAAAATAATATTTTCATATATATTATCAAGGATAGGCTAAATATTTTTGGATATAATCACAAAAAATTATATAAAGAGATAATATGGTTCAAGTAACAAATTTAACTATGAGATTTGGCTCTCGTATACTATTTGAGGGGATAAATCTAAAGCTAGATCAGCACAAACGATATGGGCTTATCGGTGCAAATGGTGCTGGAAAATCTACATTTTTAAAAATCCTAAGTGGCGAGATAGATGAATATGATGGCGATATCTCGATAGAGCCAGGGTTAAAAGTGGGAGTGCTAGGGCAAAATCAGTTTGCTTATGAAGAGTTTACTATCGCTGATGCGGTGCTGATGGGGAATAAGAGGCTATATGATGCCATCAAAGAAAAAGAGCATCTATATGCTACGGGCGATTTTGAAGATGACGCTGTAAATAACCGCCTAGGTGAGTTAGAGATGGTGTGCGTAGAAGAGGATCCTACATATGAGTATGATACACAAATCACTAAGATTTTAGAAAATGTGGGCATCAGTTCAGATCAGCATCATAATCTGATGTCAAGCTTGCCATCATCTGATAAATTCAAAGTTTTACTAGCTCAGGTGCTATTTCCTCGCCCTGATGTTCTGTTTTTGGATGAGCCGACAAATAACCTTGATATAAATACTATCGGCTGGCTAGAGGATGAGCTCCAACGCCACGATGGGACAATGGTTGTTATTTCTCATGATAGACACTTTCTAAACTCTGTTGTAACTCATATATTAGATGTTGATTTTCAAAAAATCCGTGAGTTTACAGGAAACTATGATGATTGGTATCTAGCATCGACTGTTATGGCAAATCAAGCACAACTAGAGCATGATAAAAAGCTAAAAGAGAAAGAGCAGCTAGAGGCATTTGTACGCCGATTTAGTGCAAACGCATCAAAAGCAAAACAGGCTACCTCTAGACAAAAACAGCTAGAAAAACTAAATATCGAAGATATTAAACCATCATCTCGTAGAGACCCTAGTATCGTATTTAAAGCAAAACGCCAAATGGGCGATGAGGCACTAGATGTGGTGGGTGTTTCTCATAGTTATGGCGATATTAGCGTACTGCAAGATGTAAATCTAAAAATCGTTCCAAATGAGAAAATAGCTATCATCGGCGGTAACGGTGTGGGTAAAACTACGCTACTAAAAATCATTATGGAAGAGATACAGCCAACTAGCGGAAGCGTAAAATGGGGTGCTACGATAGAGCCTAGCTACTTTCCACAAGATACAGCTGATAAGATAAAAGGGACAGAAACTCTATATGATTGGCTAAAGGCGTTTGACCCTAAACGAGATATTAGCGAGATTAGAAACTGTCTTGGAAGAATGTTATTTAATGGCGAACAGCAAGAAAAATCGATAGAGAAAATCTCAGGTGGTGAAAAACACCGTATGATGCTCAGTAAAATGATGCTAGAGGCGGGTAACTTTTTAGTACTAGATGAGCCAACTAACCATTTGGATTTAGAGGCGATTATCGCTCTAGGAGAGGCGTTATATAATTTTGATGGCAATGTTATCTGTGTGAGTCATGACCGTGAGTTGCTCGATGCTTTTGCAGGGCGAATTATAGAGATAAAAGCTGATGGTAGTTATATAGATTTTGCTGGAAATTATGGCGAACTATTAGAGGCAAAAGCTGCTGGGACAGTGAAATAGTAGGCTGCCACGCTTCGCTCACAGTCATTGCGAGGCTTTGAAAAAGCCGTGACAATCCGCCAAAGGCGATGAGCATTCCGCTAAGGAAAACACTAGGGGTAATATTTAAAAAGGATTATATATGTACAAAGAGTATTTGGGATTGGGAATCGCAGGCAACTTTGCTATGCATCTAGAGCAAGCAGGCGAGCTAGAGGATTTCAAAGATGTATTGACCGAAGATCCATTCGCACCCAAGGGGCTTTTTGCATATTATGTTCCTAATTTTGATACATTTTTAGGCACCTATCCATTATCAAGCGATACTATCGCTCTTCCTGATTATGAGTGTAATGTACAGATGGAGCCAGAGGTGGCTTTGGTGTGTGATATAGAGTATGATGCAGATAAAATCATCTCTATAAAGCCGACCCATTTTGGAGCATATAATGATTGTTCGCTTCGCAAAGAGGCACCTAAAATCAGCTATAAGAAAAACTGGGGCAAAGATACAAAAGGGATAGCAAAAAATCTCATAGCTATCGATAAATTTGAGAGTGGTGGCGTGATGGATAGCTATCGTATCGCCTCATTTTTACGCCGTGATGGTATCGTTATGCGATATGGCGAGGATGTGGAGCTATTAGGTTATAGCTACTTTCATCAAAAACTACTAGATTGGATAGTAAATCAGTTAAACACTCAGAGAGATTTCGGCCCACTTGAGCCGATAAGTGAGTATATTAAAAAAGCAAACAGACCAAAAAAAGCACTTATTAGTATTGGTGCGACTAGATATACTGCATTTGGCGAGAGCAACTTTTTGCGTGATGGAGATGAGATTATAGTCGTTGTGTATGATAATAATCTCTACTGCACAAACCCTATTTTGTCGATGGCTAGCTCAAATACGCTAGAAGATAGTGATGGTATTAGCGTGCTCATCCAAAAGGTAGTCCGTGCTTAAAAGTGGACGCTATCGCCACTACAAGGGCAAAGATTATGAGGTGCTAGGTATAGTAAAACACTCTGAAACAGAGGAATTGCTAGTTTTATACAAACAGCTTTATGGAGATTTCGGGCTGTGGGTTAGACCACTGGATATGTTTAATGAAACGGTCGAAAATGGACAAAAAAGATTTGAATTTATAGGCGAGAGCGATGTCTAGGGGTAAAAAGCTAGATTTGTCTATCGGGGCTGATTTTGGTAGTGGCTGGAGTTTAGAGAGTGAGCAAAAAGCATTAGCTAAAATATTAGAGCCAAATGAACACTCACTATATATATCAAAAGAGAGACGAAAAGGTAAAATAGTACTACTAGCTGGTGAGTTTTTTATTGGCACAAATACTCAAAAAGAGCTATTAGCAAAGCTAAAAAAACGCTTTGCTTGTGGTGGTGCATTTAAAGATGGTTTTTTAGAGCTACAAATCGATAGAGAGCTTGAGTTAAAACAAGAGATACAAAATTTAGGATATAGGTTTAAAAAATAATGGCAAAAAGAATCATAAAAGATGGCAGAATCCGTGAAATAATCCATAATATCGCAGAGGATTTTAGATTTTCAAACGAATTAGGCGATTATGCACTAATATTTTATAAAGCAGATACCGATGCTATCATCAGAGGTAGCGATATAGATATGATGATAGAGTATCTCAGCGAGGGGCTAAAAGAGCTGCAAGACACCATCGAATATCGCCGTGAATTTCTAGAGCAAAACCCACAAAGCGATGAGATAAAACTACTAGAAAATCTCTCTACAATAGAAAAAGAGTATATTGAGCTACTAGAGTTTTTGAGGAAGTAGTTTTATTTTTTGGCTATAATGGAGATAGGAGTTTTGCTATGATTACACTAAATATTAATGATAAGAGCTTTGAAGCTATCTATCTAAGAGAGTTTAATAGTGATAAGGATAAGCTGATTGAGTTTATAAAAAGTAGTTTTGAAAAGTTAAAATCTGAAAACAATCAGATTGATGATGATTTGAGTCAATTACAAGTCTCATCTATGCGGACAACTTGGGATAATGATTATGACGAGGTTTGGGATGAGCTATAGCCTCGGAGATATTGTATTATCAAATTTCCTTTTACAAATCTAAAATCTGCTAAGAAAAGACCAGTACTAGTGGTAAAAGATGAGAACAGCCTAGGCGATATTGTCTGTTTTCAAATAACTTCAAATAAGAATCAAAATTGCATATTAGAGATAAATGATGCAGACTTGCTCTATAGCAATCTGCCTCTGCAGTCTTATGTAAAATATGACAAATGCTTTACTCTAAACAGCTCTATTGTCGATAAAAAAATTGCTACAGTAGATAAAAATCTTTTAGATAAACTAAAACTATATTTTTGTAGAGAGATTTTTTAATAAAATAGCAAATCTCTATTTTCTAAAAACATTATCTAATTTCTCGCTCTGATGATTGCTAAAAAAGAGATAATCAAAAATCTCATTCATATCTAGGTTATCTAGTGTTCTGTTTTTATATTTGCCTGCATCTACGAGATATACATACTCTAAATCTCCCTTGCCATAACGATATCTCTCATAGTTCATAGAGTAGATTTTATCTAGAGTAAAATTATCTCTCTTTTTATCGTAGCTAAAATATAGATGATACTCATAGTTATCATAATCATCACCCAACATTAGGATAAGGCTTTGTGCATCAGCATCTTTTATGGCAAAATCAAATGAGCGATTTAGCTCATTAAAACTCGATGCAGATATATCAAAAATTAACGATTGATGCCTATTGCACATCAAACTATATTTGGTATCTACTATATTTGTCATTTTTTTACTATTATCTTCTCTATCGATGCACAGTTGATAGTTAGTTTTGCCTATAAATTTTTCTGTTTTTATAGAGACTTTGGCTTTTATGGAGCTGTTATCTATATAAAAGCTGTCAGAGTGTTCATCTAACGGCTCGTCTATAATCAATTTTTCTATCTGAAAGGCGATATCTTTTGGATTATCGCCATATATGAGATTTTGCTTCTCTTGGTTTTTAACTAGTGTAAGATTTGGATAATTTTTCCACCAAGCATTGCCGTAATCATCACTATTTTCTGGTGTAAAAACTATAGAGTCATACTCTATATCTGTTAGCTGATTATTGATGATATCTGCTATGCCAAAGTGGCTATCTCGCCCTAATACTACCACTCCTTGTATTGTTGGCTCTATGGAGTCATATATAAAATCTAGCAACATAGAGTTAGCAGTAATGATACCAAATTTACTATCTTTGCTAGCGATAAATCTACCATCAAAAGCTCTGAGGCTATCATACTCTAGCGGTTGTAGGTACTCTAAATCGCTGTTTATGATGCCATATTTATCACCCACTTTGACCTTGTAAATATCTCTAGAGATAACCTCTAGTTCATCAAATTTGGGCTCTATGTGTAGCTCTAAATCTGCACTGATGAGTCCATATTTGCCATCTTTTTTGATTAAGAGTAGCTCGCTACTGTAGGTGTTGGTTTGATTTTTATTCTCACCCATTATGATTATAGTTGCGGTGGTTACTAGGTTGATATCTCCGTGACCATCATCGCTCTCATCGGACTCTTTTTTTATGCTCTCTAGCGTCAAGGGCGTGATTTCATCATACTCTAGTGCTAAAATCTCATCACTATTTTTATATAATCCAAACTTATTATCTAGCTCTATAATCAAAAGCTCTCTCTCATCAAAAGCTTTTTTGATACTACTGTAATTTGTATCTAGTACCATTTTATCTAGATGGTGCATACCATATTTGCCATCTAGCTTTACTATATCTATATCATCTATCTCTATAATCTCATCATAAAATTGATTGTATAGATATTTACCCTCTCTGTTTATGCGGTTATGTTTACCATTGATATTGATATACAAATCAGATGAAATAGAGTCATATATAGGCTCTAAAATGTACTCACCATCGCTATTTAATAGCCCCTGTTTATCGCCTAGCGTAGCGATATAGACTCCTCTCTCGCTGCGGATACGATTGAATTTTGGCTCTATTAGATATCTGCCATCTAGTTGGATTATCCCCTCTTTGTTGTTGATGCTTACCTCATATAGATTGTTGCCTTTGCTCATTATATTAGTAAAATTACCATCTAAAATTTTTTGCTCTTTTAAATCTATGAGAAATCGTTTTCTATCTTGCTCGGCGATGATAAAATGGTTATCGCTTTTATATCCGCTATAGCTTAGCCAATCATATTTTGGCTCTATGATTATCTTGCCGCTTCTATCTATTAGCCCATATCTATTAGATTTTTTTATAGTTGTGTAGCTATTACTATTAAAATTACCGATACTATGATAGCCATCTGGAAATTTGGTGATATTCAGATCCATATCTAGCATTCCCACTACCACATCACCGTTTTTTATACTAGCGTAGCCATCTTGAAAGTAGCCGATAGTAGTTGCTGTGATGCTCTTTAGCTCATTTGCATTTTTAGCATCGATAAATATATAGTCATCGCCATTTTTGGCACGAATATACTCATCACTAATGTAGATTGTGCTATATCTATTATCATTTATTATTTTACCCGTTTTATCGATTAGTGCATAAGAGCCATTTTCGTAGACAGCTGCGATACCGTGGCTATTAAATGTATCTACGCTGCTATATTTTGGCTCTATGATAAACTTGCCCGTACCATCTACAGCACCCCATTTACCACCCAATTTAACAAAATTTATAGGGTACCCATAGGCATTATTTATCTTCTCATATTTGATATCTAGAATAAATTTACCCTCTATATTTACAAGCCCATAGAGACCATCTTTTTCTATAACAATCAATCCGTTTTTACCCATACCACTAAAGCTATAGATAGGCTCTAGGATGATTTTTCCAGACTTTTTCATTATCCCTAGATTGTATTTACTATCGTTTTCTAAATCTTTGAGCAGAAAATGCTCATCATCTATGATGTCTTTTATATAGTAGCGTGTAGATTTAAAAATAGGTTTTAGATTCTCATCCAATAATCCTCTAGCGTTACCCTCTCTAAAAGTAAAATAGTCATAGAAAAACCATAGATACTCATACTTATCGGTAGTTATTTTCTCATTTTTGGTGTTGATTATATAGCTTCTGTCCCAATCATCTCTTATGATAGCATATCCATTTTTACTAAAGCTAGAAGCGTGCGTATATTGGGGCTCTATCGCTATCTTGCCATCTCTATTTATAAAACCGTAGAGTCCATTTTTTACCACAACAGCGTAGCCATTACGAAACTCTTTTGCCTCGTGAAACTCTGGCGATACTATGAAATTATCCTCTTTATCTACATAGCCATATCTGTATCCATCTATTTTAGGAGTGAGCGTCTTGTCGCTACATGCTGTTATTAAAAAGAGAGCCATCATGGCTAAAGCAATATTTTTCATCTGATTTCTTATAGTTAGGATTAGTTTTGGTAATTATAACAAATTTTAGTTAAAAGAGGTGTTTGTATAGACTGGGTTGGCAATTATCATAAAATTGGTTTTTGAAAAGCTCTAAATCTATTATGGATTGATGAAAATAAAAGTTATGTAGCTATGCTTTGAGTCTATCTTAACCCTAAATATCATATAATATAGCTATCTTTTAACAGAGGCTGGCTATGTATATTTTTACTGCACTGATAGTGTTGCCTATAGTGGGGGCACTGCTTGCTTTTATCCCTCAGCCAAAAGCTGTCAAGTATGGGATTTCAGCTCTAATCATAGGGGCTTTGTCGCTACTATCTGTAATGAGCTTTGGTGCGTTTGATGTGGCGGAGATTGCACTAGATAACACGCTATTGATGGCTATCACGGTAGCTGATTTCGCACTATTAGGATTTTTCGTCCATCAGGGGATTAAGTATCGCCATAAACTAGCGTGGCTACTGGCTGTAGTACAGCTTGGGCTACTGATATATCTAGAGAGCATCATTTCAGCTGGTGGAACAGCACCTATTATAATCGATGATTTGTCGAAATTTATGTATCTCATTATAAATGTGGTGGGTGGATTAATCATCCTCTATGCTATCAAATATATCGAAGATGAAGAGACTAGCGAGGCTAAAAAGCGATATTTTACTGCTGTGATGTTTGGATTTTTAGCTGTGATGAATGCTATAGTATCAGCTAACTCTATGATGCTATTTTTCTTCCTATTTGAGATGACAACTTTGGCATCATATCTACTCATATCATTTAGAGATGATGAGATAAGCCGTACAAATGCACTTAAAGCTTTATGGATGAACCAAGTGGGTGGTGTGGCGATACTACTAGCACTTATCGTCTCTATTATGAATTATAATACTATCTCCTTTGATATTTTAATATTTAGCAATGGTGGGGCGATGCTATTTTTAGCAATGGCGTTTGTGTCTATGGCAGCACTAGTTAAGGGTGCAAGTGTGCCGTTTGAATCATGG
Organism: uncultured Campylobacterales bacterium; assembly: GCA_964650175.1. Lineage (GTDB taxonomy): Bacteria > Campylobacterota > Campylobacteria > Campylobacterales > Sulfurimonadaceae > CAZYTC01. The sequence continues at coordinate 65,042 of CAZYTC010000005.1, forward strand.
CTTCTTGGTGCCATGGCAGCACCAACTCCTGTTAGTGCGATGCTACACTCTGCAACAATGGTTAAAATCGCTCCATTTTTGATACTAAAACTCTCTATCGCTATCTCTATGACTAAAGTGGGGTTGGCAGTAGCTGTTATTGGCTCGGCTGTATTTGTAGTGGCTACATATATGGCACTAGCTCGTAGCTCATTTAAAGAGATTTTGGGTTATTCCACCATAGCACTTCTAGCACTTATGATGGCATTAGCTTCTGTTGATATGCCTCATATGAGAGAAATTGCTATAGCTCTTATGATATTTCACGCACTCTCAAAAGCACTACTATTTTTAACTGCTGGGGTACTAGAGAAAGAGTATGATGTAAAAAATATAGAGGATATGGGCTCTATGATAGAGCGTTCTAGGCTTCTAGTAGGGTTTATCATATTTGGATTTATCTCTCTAACACTTCCACCATTTGGGCTATTTTTAGGAAAGCTTTTTGCGATAGAGTCGTTTGCTTCACTTATAAAAATTCATCCGATATTTTTATTTAGCGTAATATGTGTTGTTATTGGTAGTGCTATGATGGTGATGCTCTATTTCAAGGTAGCCTCAGCTTTGTTAGCTCATAGAGCTGATGTGGAGAGTATTGAGTATAAACCAAGCTCGAAGATGTACACTGTGCCTCTTTTTGCTCTGTCTGCTCTTATCGTAGCTGGAGCGATATATTATCTTCTTATCCAATCAGATAAATATATCATCTATCTTGCAATCCCTATGATGATAGCGATGTTTTTACCACTATTTAAAAAATGGCTCGATAGATTTGATAGAGTAAAACCATATATGTGTGGCGAAAAGCTAGAGTTTGAAGTGGCACTCACATATTATGAGCCAAGCAAGAGAGTTTTAAAAGCGATATATATTATCTTTAGCATGCTATTTCTTATGGTAGCAGTTATGGGGGTACTATCATGATGGCATGGATTTTAATAGCACTAGCTCCTATAATAGGTGGATTTATTTATGGATTTGAGAGGGTGCTAAGAGCTAGAATGCAACGCCGCGTTGGCCCACCACTGATGCAACCATTTTATGACATGTTAAAACTAATGGATAAGCGAACACTTATTATTCATGCTCCACATGCCATGTTAGCTGTGGCACACTTTTTTGTGCTTTGGTTTGCTGTGGCTGCTATATTTTTGGGGTGGAGTCTGTTATATATAGTATTTATCCATCTTGTGGCACAGATGTTACTGGTGTTAGCTGGTTATAGTGTTAAATCTGTATTTTCACATATTGGCTCAAATAGAGAGCTTGTGATGCTGTTAGCGTATGAGCCGATATTGCTGCTTATAGCAACGGGATTTTATCTACAAAGTGGTAGTTTTGAGATAGGTGTAATACTCTCACAAAAATCATATCTATTTGAGTTATCACTGCTATTTATTGCACTACTATTTATCATCCCTATAAAGGTAAAAAAATCACCGTTTGATTCAGCTGAGGCTCACCAAGAGATAGTTGGTGGTGTAGAGGTGGAGTATAGTGGGCTCTTTTATGAGTTTTTATACATGGCAAAGATGTTAGAGTATATATTTATCTATGCTTTTGTCTTTATATTTGGTGGTGCCCTTTTTTGGCTGGGTAGCTTATTAGTGGCAATCTCATTTTTAGTGGTAAATCTCGTAGATAACGCTACTGCTAGGGTGAGAGTAGATCAGCTACTAAAAATTATATATACAATAGTTTTAACACTAGTATTAGCAAATTTGGTGGTGATAATATGAAATTTTTTGCTCCATTTAGGAAAAAATCCCCATGGGTACTGCACTATAATGCAGGAAGCTGTAATGGGTGTGATATAGAGATTATCGCATCTTTAGCACCTAGGTATGATTTAGAGCAGTTTGGGATTATAAATACAGGTAACCCAAAACAAAGCGATATATTTTTGGTAACGGGGCCTGTAACATTTAGATCTCGTGAGAGATTAGTAGAGCTTTATACTCAAATCCCAGAGCCAAAAGTGGTTGTCGCTGTGGGTGCTTGTACTAGCACGGGTGGCGTATTTAGAGGGATGTATAATGTAGAAGATGGGATAGATAGATATATCCCCGTAGATGTATATGTCCCTGGGTGTGCAGCTTCGCCTGAGCTTATTGTAGATGGTGTGGTAAGAGCACTCGATATTTTAGAGAAAAAATCAAAAGAGATAGAGAAACCATTTAAACTATTTGGTGCAGTTGAGACGATAAAACAGAAAATCTCTAGGCTAAACATGGCAAAAAGGGTAAATGATGAGAAAAATTGAGATAACGATTGATAACTTACTCTCTGAAATAGAGAGTTTTTATAACTACAAAGAGTGGCATTTTTTAACTCTAAATGGGATAGATTTAGGTGATAAATCTCTAGAATTACAGTGGATATTTTCCAAATATGGCGTAAAAGATGAGATGGTTATATTTTTTGCCATCACAGATTATGATGCAAAAATCCCATCTATTGTACCACTTATTCCATCAGCTATTATGGGTGAGAGGGAGGTTGTAGATATGTTTGGAATCGATATTGTGGGGGTAAAAGCAGGACTTTATTTAGATGAGGATTCTATGAGTACTCCACTAAAAGGGTGTGCAATATGAAAAAGACAATCCAAATACCACTAGGCTCACAACATATCTCACTCCTAGAGCCTGTAAGATTTAAATTTGAGTGTGAAAATGAGCTAATTGTAGGAGTAGATGCCGATGTAGGGTTTGTTCACCGTGGGATAGAGCTGGCATGTACGACAAAGTTTGAGTTTAAACAAGTGGGTTATGTGGTAGCTAGAGTTTGCGGGTTATGTGCCATTACTCACTCACTGAGTTATACTATCGCAACGGAGCAGATACTAGGATATGAGGCGAATAAAAAGATTAAATATCTACGCATGTTGATGCTAGAGCTTGACCGTATCCACTCACACATGTTATGTCTATCTCATACAGCTGAAAATGCTGGGTTTGAAGCTCTATTTATGCAGACTATGGCAGATCGTGAACTAGTGATGGATGTGCAAGAAGCTATTAGTGGAAATAGAGTGCAGTTTGACTATGTGAGCATTGGTGGAGTAAATCGTGATTTAGATAGTTATATGATAGATTTGCTCAAGAAAAATCTAACCACACTATCAGAAAAAATAGATGCACTTATAGAGGCATATAGTAGCAACTGGTCGCTATCGCTAAGATACAAAGGTATCGGAGTTCTTACAAACGAAGAGGCGATGACTCTAAATGCTCTAGGGCCTCTAGCTCGTGCTAGTGGACTTGCAACTGATGTGAGAGTTGAATCGGGATATTTTCCATATGAAGAGATAGGTTTTGAGATGATGATTGAGCATGGTGGCGATATACATTCTAGAAATATGGTTCGTCTGCGAGAGGTGGTAAACTCTATACAGATGTGTCTAAATATCGTTGATAATCTCCCAGAGGGTGAATTTTTTGAAAAAGTTCGTGGCAAACCAAAAGGGGAAGCGTTTTATAGATTAGAGGCTCCTAGAGGGGAGATATTTTATATGGTTCGTGGAAATGGCTCTAATATGCTTGAGAGAGTGCGTATAAAGACCCCTACATTCTCAGGTATTCCAGCGATGGTAGAGGTATTTAAAGGCTCACAGTACGCTGATGCACCAGCGATTTTGGCATCATTTGATCCATGTATGTCATGTACGGCAAAATGAGGCAGATATGATAGGCTCAATCTTTAATGCATTTACAAATATATTTAAAAAACCACATACAAGTGGCTATCCAGTAAAACCACAGCAACTCCCACCACAATATCGTGGGCTAATTGTCCATAATCCTGAAACTTGTATCTGGTGTGATAAGTGTGAAAATGTCTGTCCTCCAGGGGCGATACTATTTTTTCAAAATGAAGATGGCTCTAAGGTGTATGATTATAATCCATGGCTATGTATCTACTGCGGGGAGTGTATTAGAGCGTGTCCAAAACCAGATGATGCACTCACTCAAAGTGAGCTAAAACAAGAGTGTGCCACGGGTGCAGATGATGTAAATAGTGAGTGGTATCTATATGAAGCGGCGTGCAAACAAGCACGGATTGACTTTAAAGAGGCGAAAAAAGCATCTAAAAAACCAAAAGAGGAGTCATAATGCGTATCGTTATTGTAGGTGGCGGAGTCGCTGCTGTATATCTAGCAAATAAGATAAAAGAGTCCCATCCATCAAATGAGGTGGTGATAGTGAGCGATGAGCCTCACATGCCATATGATAGGATTCATCTGTGTAGATTGCTAGTTGATGCAAACTGTATGGATGAGATTGCCCTAGAGCTTGATAATGGTGTGAAAGTAGAGCTAAATCAAAAAATCACATCGATTGATACCGATGCAAAACGGGTATTTAGCCAAAATGCATCATTTTTATACGATAAGCTCATCATCGCTACAGGCTCACGCCCAAAAGAGCTATTTGACACCACAGGTATAAGTAATGTTGCAACATTTAGAAGCAGTGAGGATAGTGCTAAAATCCTAGAGGGGATAGCTGGTAAAAATGTAGTAATCGTAGGGGCTGGACCTATTGCACTAGAGTTTTTAGATACTCTGCGTGCACTGCCTAGTGCAAAATCTATTACACTGCTTGTAAGAAAAGATTATCTCTACTCTCCATCTATTAGTATAGAGGGGATGAATCTGCTAAAGGGTATATTTAACTCAGACCCACGGGTAACGCTATCGTTTAATGATCAGATAGAAGATAAGGTGGTAGAAAATGGTGAGATTACAAAAATCATCACCAAAAAGCATGAGATAGATGAGCCATTTTTGGTTTTTGGTGTCGGGATAGATCCAAATGTAGATTTCGCTAAAGGCTCACTAGAGACAAATCGGGGAATTTTAGTAGATAACCATATGAGAGCCTCAAAGCCTGATATATATGTAGTGGGCGAGGCGGCTGAGATTGCATCTAGTGGTTTTGTGGCAGGTCGTGTTAGAGAGTGCCATATCGAAGCTGATGTAGCGATAGAGAATCTATTTGGTGGAGATAGAGAGTTTAAAGAAGAGACTGCTATCGATGGGCTAAAGGTGGGCTCATTTTTATTTGCAGATGTGACAAGTGTCGATTTTAATCCAAATGATGAGAATAATGAAAATATCCTCATCTCTCACGGCGATAGAATAGACCAGTATATAGTAAATAACGACAAGCTAAAAAGATTTATCGGTATCAACACAAATGTCAATGTGATGGCACTAAAAGATATTATCGAGAAAAACCAAGATGTAGATGCTTCGTATCTATACTCAAATAGGCTAATGTCTGAAAAAGGGAGACTAATTTGTAGCTGTGTGGGAACTCATGAGCAGGAGTTAGTCGATATAATCCGTGAAAATGCTGTTATGAGCTATGGGGAGCTAAAGGGGCTAACAGAAGCTGGACGGGTGTGTGGTAGATGTAAGCCAGATATTATAGATATTATAGAGGTAACTCCTGTAGATCCAGAATTAGCAGCACAGATAAAAGCAGAGAAAATTGCAGCGGCAGAGGCTGCAGAGCTAGCAAAAGTAAAGGCTAGAATCGATAAATATAATAGACTAAATCCAAAAAATCAACTAAATCCTGAAAATCTAAAAGAGGCACTAGAGTCATTTAATATGAACAAAGAGTACAATAGATGGGTGAGTATGATTACTGCTTCACTGCGTCTGCATCCACGATTTGAAGATAGTGTTGATTACGCTGTTACATCGCTAAATAAAATCCCTATTATATGGCTAGAGCTATCTGATTGTACAGGAAACTCTGAGGCGTTTATAAAAACCTCCCATCCAAAAGTAGATGATTTAATACTCAAATATATCTCGCTAGATTATCACGATTTGCTAATGGCAGCAGCAGGAGATAGGAGCGAAGAGGCACTAGATAGTGTTATCAAAAATGATGCTGGAAAATATATCCTTATAGTTGAGGGAGCAGTACCTATGGGTATGGATGGTAAATATCTCCGAATTGGGCCTCACGGTGAGACGGGGATAGATTTGCTTCGCAGAGTGGCAAAAGATGCAGCGGCTGTCATGGCAGTTGGCTCATGTGCATATGATGGTGGCGTGGTGGCAGCTGAGCCAAATCCTACGGGAGCTGTGGGAGTGGCAGAGGCACTTCAGAGAGAAGATATTATAAATCTCCCTGGGTGTCCAACAAACCCTGTAAATATCGTAGGAACACTGCTACATTATATAATGTTTGATGAACTCCCAGAGCTAGATGAGAAAAACCGTCCAAAATGGGCATATAGCTATCTAATACATGATAACTGTGAACGCCGTGGCCATTTTGATAATGATGAGTTTGTCCTAGAGTGGGGTGATGAGGGTGCAAAACAGGGGTGGTGTCTCTTTAAAATGGGATGTAAAGGACCATATGCAAATCTCAACTGCCCACAAGTGAAATTTAATGAGGGTACAAGCTGGCCAGTCCAAGCAGGGCATGGTTGTTTTGGTTGTGGCGAGGGTAAAATCGCCTTTGATCTATATGCAAATACTAGGGAGCTAGAGTCATGAGTCGTAAAATAGTTATAGATCCAGTAACGAGGATAGAGGGGCATCTGCGAGTAGAGGTAGAGGTTGATGATAATAATATAGTTACAGAAGCGTGGGCTAGTGGACAGCTCTTTCGTGGGATTGAGACGATACTAAAGGGGCGTGATCCACGAGATGCGGGGCTTCTAGCTCAGCGAATATGCGGGGTTTGTACAAATTCACACTATCGTGGCAGTATTGGAGCAGTTGAGAATGCTTATGGGATAACTATTCCACCAAATGCAGAGATTATTAGAAATCTAGTGACACTATCGCTATTTATTCAAGATCATATCGTTCACTACTACCATCTACACTCACTAGATTTTGTAGATGTGGTGAGTGCAATTAGTGCTGATAGTGATGAGGCATCAAAGGTAGCAGCCCTTTATAGCGATCATCCATATAGAAACTCTAGAGGTCATCTAGAATCTGTAAAAGAGAAACTAGAGAGCTTTGTAAAAGCTGGAAGATTAGGGCTTTTTGCAAATGGATATTGGGGTCATAGTGAGTATAAATTTACTCCGGAGCAAAATCTAGTGCATATGAATCACTATTTAGAGGCTCTGCGAATCCAGAGAGAATTATCAAAAGCGATAGCAATATTTGCAGGTAAGACTCCACATCCACAAAACCTAGTAGTGGGTGGTGTTACAAGTGTTGCTGACATGTTAAATCCTCAAAGATTAAATGATTTTCTATTTATCATAAAAGATACACGAGATTTTATAATCCGTGCATATATTCCAGATCAATATATGTTAGCTGAAGCCTATAGAGATAGTATCAAAAATGGCGATGGTAGAACTGCTGGAAACTTCCTCTGCTGTGGTGGATATAAGTTTGGCAATAACCAAACACTATTTGCAGGTGGTATTATCAAAAATCACGATTTTAGCAAGATTGAGCCATTTGATATATCTAAAATCACAGAAGAGGCATCTCGCTCATGGTATGAAAATGATGAGCCACAAGACCCATTTGAGGGGGATACAGTACCATTTTATACAGATTTAAATAGTGATGGTACGCTAAAGAGTGAGGGTAAATATAGCTGGATAAAAGCACCTAGATATGGTGGCGAGGTTATGGAAGTAGGGCCAGTTGCTAGAATGCTAATGGGTTATGTAGCTGGGTTTGATACTATCAAGCCATATATGGATCAGTTTATGAAAAGAGCTGATTTGGAGCTAATTGATTTCTCAACTGCGATAGGTCGTAATCTCGCTCGTGCAATAGAGGCGTGGGTATGTAGTGATTATCTATTTGATATGATGAGTGATTTGATTGAAAATATAAAATATTATGATGAGGAGACTTGGACTAAATATATATTTGAAGAGCTTCCAACTAGTACAAGAGGTGTGGGATATTATGAGGTTCCTCGTGGTATGCTTAGCCACTTTGTAAGAATTGAAGATGCTAAAATCGCAAACTATCAAGCAGTAGTACCTACTACTTGGAACGCCTCTCCAAAAGGGCTTAGTGGAGAGAGAGGACCATATGAGGAATCGCTCATCGGTATAAAACTAGCTGATCCATCAGCTCCGCTAGAGGTGCTTCGCTCTATACACTCATTTGATCCATGTTTGGCATGTGCTGTACATGTGATTGATTCAGGTGGTGTAGAGATAGCAAAATATAAGATTAATCCACTGGGATGCAGCATTTAAGCTAGATGAGTAGCTATAAAATCACTATCACAGGGCAGGTTCAGGGGGTCGGATTTAGACCCTTTGTCTATCATACGGCACTAAAACATGCCATTAGTGGAAGTGTTAGAAATAGCCCATTTGGTGTGGTGATAGAGTGCAGGGGTGAGGCAATAGAGCAGTTTATCGCTGATATTAGGCTTACCCATCCACCATTTGCTAAAATAGATTCATTTGAGATATATGCTAGTGATGAGATAACTGATGATGGATTTATTGTAGCAAATAGCAGCAGTGATGGCGATAGAGTATCATTTATGATGACTGACATGGCAACATGCCATAAGTGTACAAAAGAGATGGATGATGAGAGTAATCGTAGATTTAACTATCCATTTATAAACTGTACAGCTTGTGGTCCTAGATATAGTATCATCAAATCTAGCCCATACGATAGGGTAAATACCTCTATGGATAGATTTAAAATGTGCAGTGAGTGTGAGAGTGAATATAGAGATATATCCTCACGCAGATTTCACGCTGAGCCTATATCATGCCATAAATGTGGTCCAAAACTCTCATTTTTAGATAGTAGTGGCAACCATATAGATGGCGATGTGATAGAGTTAGCCTCTAATGCACTAAAGAGTGGAGATATATTAGCTATAAAGGGTATCGGTGGATTTCATCTAGTGTGTGATGCTACAAATGATGAGGCTATAAAAAGACTGCGAGAGAAAAAAAGGCGAAAACTCAAGCCACTAGCTGTAATGTTTAGAGATTTAGCACATATGGGGCGTTTTGTAGATGCTAATGTAGTAGAGCGGCAGATGATAGATAGCGATATAAAGCCTATTGTGATAGTGAAAAATGCTACAGGATTATCACAGTTTGTAGCCCCAAATATTGATAGAGTTGGGGTGTTTTTAGCATACTCTCCACTACATAGATTACTATTTAAAAATATCGATTTTCCCATAATTGCTACTAGTGCAAATATCTCTGGAGAGCCGATTATCGCAGATGTTAGTGATATTTTGGACTCTTTGGGTGGCGTGGTTGATTTTATAGTAGATTTTGATAGGGAGATTATAAATCCAATTGATGATAGTGTAGTGGAGTTTGTGGGTGAGAATATGATAATGCATCGCCACGGTAGGGGTTTTGCACCACAATATATTAAAAGCACAACTACAATAGATAAACAGATTTTAGCCCTAGGAGTTCATCAAAAAAGCTCTATATCTTTAAATATCGGCTCACATATGATGCTAGGTGGATATTTGGGTGATTTGGGAACTATAAAATCGATAGAGAACTATAAAAACCATATAGATAGAGCTATAAAATATTATGATTTTACCCCTGATATCGCAGTGAGAGACTTGCACGATGGGTATATTAGCTCTATAGAGGCCAAAAGGTTTAAAAATATTAAACTGCAACATCACTATGGGCATATACTAGCAGTTATGGCTGAGAGAGATATAGATGAGAGGGTGCTCGGCTTTGCATTTGATGGTAGTGGGGCTGGAGATGATGGCACTATATGGGGTGGAGAGGTTTTTCTCTGTGATGCTCATAGCTTTAAGAGGATAGGGCATATAAAACCTTTTAGATTGCTAGGAGCTGAGAGGGCGATTTTAGAGCCTAGGCGAGTGGCACTATCGCTAATGTTTGATATATATAGTTTAGATGAGGTGCTTTCTATAGATAACCCAACTGTAAGAGCATTTAAGCCAAGTGAGATAATCCAGCTACATCATATATATACAAAAGCTATTAATTCACCTCTTACTTCATCTATGGGTAGAGTTTTTGACGCAGTTGCATCTATGTGTGATATTGTCCAAGTGCTAGATTTTGAGGGGCAAAGTGGTTTATATATGCAGTCGTATGATGACATGTCAATAGATGAGCCATTTAGCTATAGCATAGATGATGGAGAGATTGATATATCACAGATGGTAGTAGAGATTTTAGATTTAGATGATAATAGAGTGATAGTATCTAGGTTTTTATCGACAATAATCTCTATAATAGAGCATTTCTCCTTCCAGTATCCAGAGCTAAAAATCATCACTAGTGGTGGTGTTTTTCAAAATAGCTCACTTATGCAGAGGCTATTTGAGAGAATTAGAGTATATACACCACAAATCACACCTATAAATGATGGTGCTATCTCTTTGGGACAACTCTACTATGGGATGAAAAATTATGGCTAATCTTGCACTTATTGGCTCTGGAAATATACTCTTTTGTGATGAGGGGATAGGGTTATATGCGAGTGAGTATATAAAATCAAACTATAGTTTCACTCCACCTATTGATATCTATGATGGTGGAGTTTTGGGGATGAGGTTTATGGAGATTGTGGCTGAATATGATAATCTCATCATAGCAAATACTAGCTCTAGTAAAACACATGCCATAGGTGATATAGAGCATATATCTCACGATGAACTGCTAGAGCAAAATCATATACATAAAACGGCAAATGAGCTAGAGATTGCACAGATGCTTCAAAGCTGTGTGATGATGGATAGATGTGCCGCAGTAGAGATGATTAGTGTAGTGGCAGAGGATATTATGAGTGTGAAAATAGCTCTTACTGATAGCATGATAGAGGCTTTTGATAACTATATAGCTGAGATTATAAACAGTATCAAAAAACATAATATATCGGTGAGCTATAATCATAGGTTGTCACTAGCAGAGATAATTGCAAAAAATCTATGAGAGTGCTTATTTTAGGGATTGGAAATATATTAGCTAGTGATGATGGGCTGGGTGTCTATGCTGCTAAATATATAGAGCAAAATTATAGTTTTTCGCCACCACTAGATATATATGATGGCAATGTAGAGGGGATTGGACTATTAAATATACTAGCAGAATATGATGAGGTGGTTGTACTAGATGCGATAGAAGCAGAGAGTGGCGAGATATACTCTATACCTGCTAAAGATTTACAAGCAAACAGTGTTAAGAGTGCCCATGAGATAGGGATTATCGAGACTTTAGAACTGCTAGAGCTTTCAAGTGAGCATATGCCAAATGTGGTGGTTTTTGCCATAGGTATTGAGAGTTTGGGTGAGTCAAATTCTCTATCTATAAGTGTGCAAGATGCGTTTGATAAGTATATATTGGCGATTTTAGAGTATATTGCCTCTTTGGGCGTAGTTTATGAGAGAATTAATGATATGTCATTAACTGATATAATAGAGAGCTTTTGATATAATTGATAAAAAGAGAGGATATTTAGATGTGTAAAGATTGTGGATGTAGTATAACAGATAACGGTGGTTTTCATACCCATATAGATGAGCATGGAAATGAGTACACGCACTCACATAGTGACACCCATCAACACGCCCATGAGGTGTTGCATCACAATCCACAGCTAAATGATGCTAAAACCATCTCTGTGATTAAAAAAATCTTAGATAAAAATGACCACGAAGCAGGACATAATAGAGAGCATTTTGATGAGCATGGCGTACTAGCTATAAATATTATGAGCTCCCCTGGGAGTGGTAAAACAGCACTTCTAGAGAAACTCTCTAGCGTGGCAGAGTTTAAATTTGGTGTTATAGAGGGTGATTTAGAGACTAACCGTGATGCTGATAGACTAAAGGCACTAGGGATTAATGCAGTGCAGATTCAAACAGGTAGTGCGTGTCATTTGGATGCGTTTATGGTGCATAAAGCACTTCATGACATGCCACTAGAACCAATCGATGTATGTTTTATAGAAAATGTGGGAAATCTAGTATGTCCAGCTAGTTATGATGTAGGCTCACACCTAAATATCGTGATGGTATCTATCCCAGAGGGTGAGGATAAGATAGCTAAATACCCTGTGATGTTTAAAAATGCTGATATAGTTCTGTTTTCCAAAGTAGATTTACTTCCACATTTTGATTACGATATAGCTAGAGAAAAACAAGAGCTTCGCAAACTAAATCCTAGAGCCGATGTGCTAGAGGTGAGTATCAAAGATGAGAAATCTATAAAAGCAGTAGCCAATTGGATAGAGTTCAAGCGAAAGATGAGGAGCTAATATGTGTCTTTCTATTCCATCAAAAGTGGTAGCAATAGATAAAGCATCAAATACAGTCACAGTCGATACGATGGGAGTGGAGCGAAGTGCTGGGCTAGATTTGATGGATGATGATAGTGTAGAGATTGGTGATTTTGTCCTCATACATATAGGTTTTGTGATAAACAAAATCGATGAAGCAGATGCACTAGCGACACTAGAGGCTTATCGAGATATACTAGAGGCACTAGATGGGGCTGAGCTAGAGCAGAAGATAATAGATGATGATAATTGTGCGAAGAGGTAGTGTACTAAAGTAGACTGCCACGGCTTTTTCAAAGCCTCGCAGTGACGAAGGTGTCACTGTTGTTGCGAGACAAATCTATAAGTTTTTATCTCGTCATTGCGAGGAGCGAAGCGACGCGGCAATCCACTAAAATATACACAGAGGCTATTTATGAAACTTACACTAAAAGATTTGTATGATGGATTTAGAGATCCAGATGTTATAAAAGCACTAGAGAGTGAGATTAAAAAAGAAGCAAAGGGTATTGATAGAGATATAAATATCATGGAGGTGTGTGGTGGACATACGCACACTATTATGAAATATGCACTGCCTCAACTTCTACCAATAAATGTAAATTTTATCCACGGTCCTGGGTGTCCAGTATGCATTATGCCACGAGAGAGGATAGACCATGCCTATATACTCTCACAGATGGATGATACAATTTTGGTGACACTTGGAGATATGATAAAGGTACCTGGGAGTCATGGTTCACTTGCTGATGCAAGAGCTTCTGGGGCTGATGTGAGATTTGTATATTCTCCCCTTGATACGATAGAGATTGCACTACAAAACCCTACTAAAACTATCATTTTCTTTGCTATTGGGTTTGAGACCACTACCCCTATGAGTGCTGCACTAATTGATAGTGTGATTAAAAGAGAGGTTAAAAATATCTATTTTCATATAAACCATGTAACTATTCCAGAAGCTATGGAGCTATTAGTAGATGATGAGTCCTCAAAAATAGATGCGTTTTTAGGACCTGCACATGTTAGCGTTATTAGTGGCTCTAAAATCTATGAGAAATTTGCCATTAGCTATAAAAAACCAGTTGTTGTGAGTGGATTTGAGCCAGTTGATGTGATGGAGTCTATCTTGATGATAGTTCGCCAAATCAAAGAAAACAGAGCCGATTTAGAGGTGCAATATCACCGTAGTGTTAGCTATGATGGTAATCAAAAAGCACAAGCATTAATGGAGAAATATTTTAAAAAGGTAGATCTATTTAAATGGCGAGGTATCGGCAATATCGCTGATTCTGCAATGAAGCTACGAGATGAGTATAGCCATATCGATGCTGAGGTAAAATTTAGAGATTCACTCTCATATGAGGAGCTAGATGATCATAAACTCTGTATCTGTGGTGATATTTTACGAGGTGTGAAAAAACCACGAGATTGTAGTGTATTTGGTACTGTATGTACTCCATCAAACCCACTAGGTAGTTGTATGGTAAGCTCTGAGGGCTCATGTGCTGCGTACTATAGATATGGGGATTTAATAATTTAGCTCTCTTGTGGATAGTTCTCTATCACATAATCTATATCTTTATCTCCTCGACCACTGAGATTTACGAGTATTGTGCCACTTGGATTCTCTTTTGCCCACTTCATGGCATATGAGACTGCGTGAGCTGATTCAAGTGCTGGAATAATCCCCTCTAATCGTGAGAGTTTATAAAACGCATCTACTGCTTCATCATCACTGCAAAGTGCGATTTTAGTGCGACCGATACTGTGCAAGTATGCGTGTTCTGGTCCTACTGATGGGTAATCTATACCGCTTCCTATAGAGTGAACCGCAGCTGGCGAGCCATCGCTATTTTGTAGCATAATAGAGTTAAATCCATGCATTACGCCCTCGCTACCATATGATAAACTAGCACTATGATCACCTAGATTTGCACTCTTGCCACCTGGTTCTACCGCTATTAAATCTGGCGATTCTTCGATAAATGCACTAAATATTCCCATAGCGTTTGAGCCACCACCCACACACGCTGTGATAGCATTAGGCAATCTGCCTGTCATCTTTAAAAACTGCTCTTTTGCTTCAAATCCGACTACGCTTTGAAAATCTCTCACCATTAGTGGAAATGGATGAGGTCCTACGACGCTACCGATGGCAAATAGTTGAGTTTCTGGGTCTTTTAGATAGGCTTCAAATGCACTATCTACCGCCTCTTTGAGTGTTTTTAGTCCATGTGTTGCGGGAACTACTTTTGCTCCTAATATCTGCATTCTAGTAACATTTGGTCGCTCTTTTATTATATCGACCTCGCCCATATGTATCTCGCACTCTAGCCCAAAATACGCTGCCGCAGTTGCAAGTGCCACACCATGCTGACCAGCACCAGTTTCAGCGATGAGCTTTTTTTTGCCTAGAAATTTAGCCAGCAATCCCTCTGCCATACAGTGATTTAGCTTGTGCGCTCCTGTGTGATTTAAATCTTCTCTTTTTAGATAGATTGCACCACCACCTACACTATCGCTAAGATTTTTTGCATAGTGTATCGGAGTAGGGCGTCCTTGGTAGTGTTTTCTAATTTTTTTGAGTTCGCTGATAAACTCATGAGAGTTTTTGAGTTTCATATAAGCATCTGTAATATCTTTGAATGGTTGCTCTAGTTGCGGAGGTATAAATGCCCCACCAAATTTACCGAAAAATCCCTTTTCATCTGGGTGTGATTCTAAATAAGCTCTATTTTTTTGCATGGTAACTCTTTTGTTTTGATAGCTAGTAGATTACTATAAAATATATTTGAATTTTCTAAAACTTTATGATAATTTGATATCATTTTACTATTAGGAGTTGAAATGGCGATAAATTACGAGACACTAAAACTTTTTTATATAGGTAAACAAAAAATTGATGGCGAGAGTGTGCCACTAGTCTATGAGAATAAAGATTTGCTCACTCATGCAGCAATCATCGGTATGACTGGTAGTGGTAAGACGGGACTAGGTATTACGCTACTAGAAGAAGCAGTGATAGATAATATCCCATCAATCATCATAGATCCAAAAGGCGATATGACAAACCTGATGCTAGCGTTTGATGGTATGAGTGCAGCTGAGTTTGAGCCGTGGATTGATGAGAGTGAGGCAGTTGCTGCTGGTTTGAGTATTAGCGAGCTAGCAGAGAAAAAGGCAGAGCTTTGGCGAGGTGGAATAGAGCGAGATTTTCAAGATTTAGATAGAGTCAAACGATATAAAGAGAGTGGCGATTTTACTATCTATACACCAGCTAGTGATGCGGGGGTAAAGGTTTCGATACTTTCAAGCTTCAAAGCTCCACCACGAGAAATTTTAGAGGATTTTGAGCTATCTACCACGCTAGTAGGCTCTATGGTAGCGTCGATTTTTGCACTGATGGGTGACAAACATAGTGATAGCTCCAAAGAGTCAGTGCTACTAAACACTATATTTATGCACCATTTTAGTAGTGGTAATGATTTAAGCCTAGAAGATTTAGTGCGGGAGGTGCTAAATCCGCCATTTGATAGGGTGGGGGCGTTTGATTTAGAGACATTTTTCTCTCAAAACGATAGACTGAAATTTTCACTAAAGCTAAATGCACTTATCGCAAATCCCGCTTTTAGCTCATGGATAGAGGGTGTTGGGTTAGATATCTCAAATATGCTCTATAGCCCAGAGGGACGAGCAAAGGTCAATATTTTCTCTATAGCTCATCTAAATGATGCACAGCGGATGTTTTTTGTAACCATACTGTTAAATGAGCTACTGGCGTGGATGAGACGACAAGAGGGGACAACCTCGCTAAAGGCACTCCTATATATGGATGAGATTTTTGGCTACTTTCCACCTACAGCAAATCCTCCATCAAAAGAGCCGATGCTTACACTGCTTAAGCAGGCTCGTGCATTTGGAGTGGGGATAGTACTCTCTACTCAAAACCCTGTAGATATCGATTACAAGGGGCTATCTAATATAGGGACATGGTTTATTGGTCGTCTTCAAACTAAACAGGATATCGCACGAGTAATAGATGGGCTAAGTAGTGCAAATGGTGAGCTAGACAAGGCTCAAATTGCTGATATGATTAGCAATCTAGAGAAGCGAAACTTCATCTTAAATAATGTAAATAGCGATAGTATAGAGGTTTTTGAGACTAGATGGGCACTCTCATATCTAAAGGGACCAATCCCACGAGATGGTATCGCAAGACTTATGAGTGAGAAAAAAAGCTCTATAATGCCTGAGATAAAGAGTCATAAAGCATCAAGTAGTGCGAGTGCAAAACCGATAGTAGCTCCATCGCTAGAGCAGAGATATATCTATAAAACCCAGAACGATTCACCGCAGATGCAGCCATATTTAGAGCTATCTGCAAAGGTGCGATTTGTAAATGTATCTAAAAATATAGATAGCTCTCGTGATATAGAGATGGCGTATTATCTTAGTGAAGATATGGGCGAGATTATATTTGATGAGAGCGAAGATGGGTTTGGTAGAGGCGATAAAGAGCGACGAGGGGCGATCTATTATGGGTTAGCAACTTTTGTCCAAAATGATAGGGATATCAAAAAAATCGAGAAAGATTTTAGCGACTATCTATATAGAGAGCAAAAACTTGTGTTATATAAAAACGACGCTCTAAAGTTGCACTCAAAAGATGATGAGAGTCTATCAGATTTTAGATTGCGTCTAAAAGATAGACTAAATGAGCGAATCGATGAGCAGATAGAGAAGCTAAAAGAGCGATTTAGCAAAGATAATGAGAGGCTTGAATCAAAACTGATGCGATTAAATGAGAGACTCAGTGGTGCAGAGTCAAAAGCTAGTGCATCAAAAACTGATGCTCTTATAAATATCGGCACATCGATACTGGGAGCATTTTTTGGCTCTGGGCGTAGTGCTTCTAAAATAGCAAGCGGTGCTAAAAATGCTAACAAACTACTGCGAGGCAGTGAGCAGGTAAAATTACTACAAAGCGACATCGCCCAAATAGAGATAGAGCAAGATAGGCTCAGGGAGAAGCTAGAGGATGAGCTATCTAAAATCAAAGATGAGAATGACATCGATAGATTTATCGTAGATGAGATATATATAAATCCACGCCGAACAGATATATATGATATCAAACTCTCTCTCGTGTGGGTGGAGTGTTGATGAAAAAAATAACACTAGCACATGGCAATGGTGGTGCAGAGAATAACGAGCTAATAGAGAGGGTTTTTTATAGAGCTTTCAAAAACGATATTTTAGATAAAAGCGAAGATGCGGCGATTATAGATGGTGGTAGATTAGCTTTTAGTAGTGATAGTTTTACAGTTAGTCCACTATTTTTTAGTGGTGGAGATATTGGTAAACTCGCTATTTGTGGAACATGTAATGATATAGCGATGATGGGAGCAAAACCCAAATATCTCACATGTAGCGTTATTATCGAAGAGGGTTTTAGTATAGCTGAGTTAGAACGCATAGTGGAGTCTATGAAGCTAGAGCTAGAGAAAAATGGTGCGGTGGTGGTGAGCGGAGATACAAAAGTAGTTCCTAGAGGTGTGGTAGATAAGATATTTATAAATACAACTGCGGTGGGTGAGGTGCTAGAGAATGGCATTAGCTCAAATAGTATCACAACCGATGATGTGATAATTATCAGTGGTGATATAGGAGCTCATGGGGCAACTATATTTACAGCTAGAGAGGGGATGGAGTTTAGCTCAAATCTTATGAGTGATTGTAAATCGCTCTATCCTATAGTAAAAGAGCTACTTGATAGTGGTATAAAACCAACAGCGATGAGGGATGCTACTCGTGGAGGTCTTGCAGCAACACTAAATGAGTGGGCGAAACAGTCAAATATCTCCATAGAAGTGGATGAGTCTGCTGTGGTGGTAGCTGATGAGGTGCGAGGAGTGTGTGAAGTGTTAGGGCTTGATGCAATGGTGCTAGCAAATGAGGGGACTTTTGTACTTGCAGTGAAAAAAGATGAGGCACAAAAAGCACTAGAGATATTGCAGCAACATAACCAAAATGCCAGAGTAATCGCTAGTGTAAATCACGATTATGATAAAAAAGTTGTGCTAAAGAGTGGTTGGGGAACCAAACGGTTTTTAGAGATGCCTCACGGCGAGATACTTCCTAGGATTTGCTGATGCATGAGTATAGTATTGTGGGAGCTTTGATAGAGCAGATAGAGCAGATTGCAAAAGATAATGGCGCGATAGAGGTGGATAAAGTAGTTATAAAAATAGGCTCTATGAGTGGTGTGGAGCCAGATTTGCTTAAAACAGCATTCGATACATTTAAAGAAAAGACGGTGTGTGATAGTGCAGAGCTGGTAATGGATATAGAAGCAATTATTATAAAATGTAGTAGTTGCAGTGATGATTTTACAGTTCAAACGATTAGTTATAGGTGTCCAAAGTGCGGTAGTAGCGAGATTAGCATCGATGGAAGCGATGAGATGCTTCTTATGAGCTTGGAGGCTAAATAGTTCTTTAAGTGCAAATATGAGATAATGAAAACTTTAAAACTAAAAAAGGTGAAGCATGAAACCTGAAGATATTAAAATAGAAGAGATAGTTAAGAA
>CAZYTC010000005.1:83959-91024 GCA_964650175.1 uncultured Campylobacterales bacterium
GATTGTCGGATCGAAAATTTTGGAAGTATGTTTGATTGAGCAAAATAAAGAGACGCTAAGCAGACGCGACGCTCTAAAATTTATGGCTCTATCTCCGCTAGCAGCGACCATGCTGGCATCATCAGCGGCGTCTTCAAAAGCTGAAGCGGCGGCATCTGAAGCGACAGGTAAAATCGTAATCGTAGGTGGCGGTGCTGGTGCTCTTATGATGCTTGCAAAACTACGAAAAGCTCTAAAAAATCCAAATATTGTTATTATTGCACCAAATGATAAGCATATATATCAACCAGGGCAAGTTTTTGTCGCAGCTGGTGAGTATAAACCAAGTGATATTATATTTGATAATAGCGGTTATATCGGCAGTGATGTAACATGGGTAAAAGATGAGGTCGCTACATTTGACCCTGATAACAATAAGGTAACTACGAGAAATGGCTCGGTGGTAGATTATGATTACCTAATTGTAGCTGCTGGTATATCTTATCAGTATGATCAAATTGAGGGGCTAGATGGCTCAATGATAGGAAAACATAATATATCAAGTGTATATTATAATGATTTAGAACACGGCACAGCAGAGGGTGGCGAGATTACATTTGAGTGGTTTAAAGCTGTAGCAGAAGCTGCAAAAACATCAAAACCACGCGTAATTTGTACGCAACCTTCTACCCCTATCAAATGTGGTGGTGCTCCACAAAAAATTCTATATCTAGTAGATGATTATCTGCGTCAAAGAAAGCTAACGGCTGATTTTACATTTGCAACAGCTGGCGGTAAACTATTTGGATTACCTGAGATATCAGATTCTCTAGAGAAAACACAGCAGATGTATGGAAATATCACAAATAAATTCTCTCACGATTTAATCCGCATAGATGCAGAGAAAAAAGTGGCTACATTCTTACATAAATACCAAGTCCAAGGCGAGTGGGATGAGGAGTATGAAGAGTATGATATGATTGACAAAGAGGATGAGGTTGATATCGAGTATGACTTTATCCATATAGTTCCACCGATGAGTGGCTCAAACGCAGTCGCAGCATCTTTGCTAGCATGGCAAAGAGGAAACGCAGCTGGATGGCTAGAGGTTGATAAAGAGAGCTTGCAACACCGCAGATATAGCAATGTATTTGGTATAGGCGATGTTTGTGGTATTCCACTAGGAAAAACAGGTGGAAGTGCTAGACATCACGCTCCAATCGTTACAGCTAACCTTATTAGTGTAATGGAGGGCAAAGAGCCGACACAAAAGTTTGATGGATATACTGTTTGTCCACTTAAAACATCATATGGCGAGATTATAATGGCAGAGTTTAACTATGATGGATTAGCACCATCATTTCCTCTAGATCCTGCAAAACCAAGATGGATTTGGTGGGCGTTTGATTTATATATGCTAAAACCAATGTATAAGCATCTGATGCTAAATGGCTTGATGTAATCGAGCTGTTATAGCTTCGATTGCACTAGGCTTTACGCCATACTCGCTTAGAGTATTTGTGGCACTTTGAGTGTCACTATTTTCTATCGCTATAGTCGCTTTTAGTAGCGAACCTAGCACCCCAGAGCCTGAGATTATGGCTGTAAAAATCTCATTATCCTCTCCAGATGCCTCTTTGAAATAGCCTACATCAAGCCCCATAATATTATCAAGTAGTGAGATTATACCCATACAGTAGATATTCTCTTTTAGTTCTGCATCATCTAGGATTTCGCTCATCTCATCGCTAATTGCATACATAATATCTAGTCTATTTTTTGCTGCGACTGCGTAGCTGTTTTCAGAATCTAAATCTCTAGAGCTTGATTTTGAGTAGATGATGAGCAGTAACCAGCTAGCGATATCTTTTTGCTCAAACTGATCTATTATGTCTAATACCGAAGTGCTATTTCTGAGTTGCTCTAGCTTTGATGATGTCACAAACTGTAAAAACTGCAACATTAATGAGCTATTATTTTTAAAAGTATCCGCTAGAGCCTCTTTTTCAACACCTACTTGTAATTTTCCAAATAGGTCTACTATCTCTTTGGTTTTTGGCTCAATCTTGTTTTTAATAATAGTCTCTACGCCTCCTAGATAGAAGCCTTGGAGGTAGTTAAAACCTAGCTCTTTGTAGGCATCTGCCATCTCGGAGAACTCTATCTTTTGTGCTATGAGCTTTTTTTGTGAAAATGGGTGTGGAGAGTAGCTAAACTGCTCTATGTCTACTTGAGTAGTATCAAATTTAACAAACTCTACAAATCTAATAAGCGGTGCAAATTTATCTAAATATTGAGTGTTAAATGATGCGTTATCTAGTGCAAATCTATAGCCTTGTGAGTGGTAATACTCTATCACATCTATGGTTTGTCTAGTGATTTGGATGGATGATGATATCTCAAATATAAACTGTTTGCTAGGTAAAATAGAGATGATATCGGTGAGTAGTATCGACTCATCGATGTTTATAAACGCGTCAATATTTCCAAATGCACGGTATGAGCCTAGCTGATTTAGAATGCTCCATAAAACAGAAGCAGTTGCTTGTCTATAGTCGATGATATTTGAATTGCCATCACTGTCGCGGTAGAAAAATTCATACCCAGCAATATTGCCATCAGTGTCAAAGATGCTTTGGCGGGCAATATAGAGTTTTGTATCCATTAATTATCTTTATTATATAATAAGAATTGTAACATTATTATAACTAAAATAGGCTTTAGATGAACAATCACAAAATAAAATATTTTAATCAATATAAGACTCCAGATTTTACCATAACAGAGACTAAATTAGAGTTTATTATAGACAGTGTCTCTACTAGAGTAGAGAACATTATGAGCATCGAGAGGCTAAATCCTGATGCAAAAACACTTATTCTTGATGGATTGGAGCTTGATTTAGAGCTCATTTGGCTAGATGATGAATTGCTAGATGAGAGTAGATATAGAGTTGATGAGCAGTCGTTATCACTAGGCGTAGATAGAGATAGTTTTATAGTGCGAGTGATAAATCGTATCTATCCAGATAAAAACACCGCATTAGAGGGGCTTTATCGCTCAAATGGGCTCTGGTGCACCCAAAACGAGCCAGAGGGTTTTAGGCGAATCACATATTTTATAGATAGACCCGATGTTATGGCAAAATATAGTGTAAAAATTATCGCAGATCGTGATCTGTGCCCTATATTGCTTAGTAATGGCAATCTTGCGGGCACCGCTACGCTAGAGAACAATCGCCACTTGGCTATGTGGGAGGATCCATACCCTAAACCATCATATCTTTTTGCACTTGTCGCTGGGGATTTGGGGCGTGTGAGCGATGAGTTTATCACTAAAAGTGGCAAAAAAGTAGAGCTAAATATTTTCGTAGACAAGGGTAATGAGTCTAAATGTGCTCACGCTATGAACTCACTTAAAAAAGCGATGGAGTGGGATGAGTATACATATAACCGCGAATATGATTTGAGCCTATATAATATCGTAGCAGTCGATAGTTTTAATATGGGGGCGATGGAGAATAAGGGACTTAATATATTTAACTCCGCTTATGTTTTAGCTGATAGCGATAGTGCTACTGATAATGATTTTTTAGGCATCGAGAGCGTTATTGCACATGAGTATTTTCACAACTATACAGGCAATAGAATCACCTGTAGAAATTGGTTTGAGCTAACACTAAAAGAGGGCTTGACGGTATTTCGTGATCAATGCTTTAGTGGCGATATGAACAGCGAGCAATTACAGAGGATACTAGATGTAACATCTCTGCGAGAGAGACAGTTTGTAGAAGATGCAGGTCCTACAGCTCACCCTATCAAGCCAGATAGTTATATGGAGATAAACAATTTTTACACCTCTACTATCTATGAAAAGGGTGCAGAGGTTATTAGAATGCTCTATAATATTTTAGGTGATGAGCGATTTAAAGCGGCGATGGAGCACTATTTTAGTACCTATGATGGTATGGCGATAGGGACTGAGGAGTTTTTGAGCTCTATAGAGACTCAGAGCCCTGTTGATCTGGGGCAGTTTCGCAGATGGTATCACCAAGAGCGAACCCTGAGGCTCAAAATATCTAGCAGTTATGATAGAGATAGCGAAAAACTGACACTAACTATAGAGCAAAAAATCCCTAAAAATGTAAAAAATGAGCCACAATTGCCGTATGCTTTTGGCTTTAAGATGGCGCTGCTTGATGAGAGCGGGGCAGAGTATGAGCTGATAACTGATAGCGTAAAAATGCTCTCAAGCGATTTGCTATATATAGACAAAGAGCGAAGCGTAATAGAGTTTAGAGAGATAAAAAATAGACCATTTTTATCACTGAATCGCGATTTTAGTGTGCCATGTATTATAGAGTGCGATGAGGTTGATGAGTCATTTTTGATGGCAAATGATAGCAATGGATTTAGCAGGTACGAAGCAGCCCATCAGTTTGGCATCAAGACGCTAGAGGCTATGATGTGCTGTGAGGATGTGAGCGAGAGCTATCTAGAGAGCTTTGGAGCTATTTTAAATGATGAGAAAATTGATACTCATCTAAAATCTAAGCTTTTAGAGTTGCCATCGATATCATCACTACTAGAGCGTCAGGAGATTATCGATATAGAGAGTGTTTTTAATGCTCGCGAGGCTCTAAAATATGCTATCGCCACTAGATTTAAAGAGCAGCTGCTCTCAGGTCTTTTAAAACTAAGCGGAGGTAGTATCGGCGAGCGAGCACTAGAGGATAGATTGCTCTCATTTGTAGCTGTAATAGATGATAGATATGTCGATGAGCTTTTATATGATAGATACTATAGTGCAGTAACGATGACACAAAGACTTAGTGCACTAAACTTAATAGAAAACTACGCTCCATCTGCTGAAATAATGGCTCATTTTTATGAGAGTTACAAAACACAACCGCTTGTAGTAAATAAATATATCGCAGTCATCTCTTCATCCATCCGTGATGGCGTGATAGCTAGAGTCCAAGAGCTAGAGGATAGAGAGTTTTTTGATATCAGAGTGCCAAATATGGTGCGAGCACTTATAGGTAGTTTTGCCAGAAATCATAGAGCATTTTATACCCCAGAGGGCTTTAGCTATGTCGCATCAAAAGTGATAGGGCTAGATAGTATAAATCCTCAAATAGCCTCATCATTAGTGGGTAGTTTTAAACAATATGGCAAACTAGACACTAACCTAAAAACTGTGATGGGTGTGGAGCTAGAGCGAATAAAATCTCATCCAAATCTATCAGATAATGTCTATGAGATTGTAGATAAGATTTTGCTATCTTAGTTTAGGTATAATAAATCAAACTACATAATGGAACATTATAATGAACGAACAAAATTTTTTAAAAGATTTAGAAAAAAAGTTATGGACTTCAGCAAACAAACTTTTACCTTCACTAGATGCAGCTGTTTACAAGCATGTAGTTTTAGGAATGGTATTTTTAAAATATGTTTCAGATAGTTTTGAAACAAGAAGACAAGAACTAATTGGTGAGTTTACAAATCCAAAAAGTGACTACTACCTAAGCGATAATCCAAACGATGAACTTGTACTTGAAGAGCTAGAAAATAGAGATTTTTATACAGAAAAAAATATATTTTGGGTTCCTGCAACTGCTAGATGGAACTATATTCAAAACTCTATTCGTTTATCTTTAGGTTCAACACTTCCCCTTGGTGGTGAGTTTAAAGGAGCTGGAAAACTTCTTGATGATACTATGGAAGCCATAGAAAAAGAGAATCCTAAATTAAAAAGAATTTTAAATAAAAACTACGCTCAACTTCAAATAGAACAAAACAAACTAGCAGACCTTTTTGATTTAATATCAACTATACCATTTACTCACCATAACCTAAAAGCAAAAGATATTTTAGGTCATGTTTATGAGTATTTCTTAGGTCAATTTGCTTCAGCTGAAGGAAAAAAAGGTGGTCAATTTTATACTCCAAAATCAATAGTAAACCTAATAGTAGAGATGATAGAACCATACAAAGGAAGAATTTATGACCCTGCAATGGGAAGCGGCGGGTTTTTTATAAGTTCTGAGAAGTTTATAGAAGCACACAATGGAAGAATTGGAGATATATCTATTTATGGTCAAGAGTCAAATCCTACAACTTGGAGATTGGCTGCTATGAATATGGCAATTCGTGGTTTGGATTTTAATTTTGGAAAAGAGCCTGCTGATACTTTGGTAAATGATTTACACCCTGATTTAAGAGCCAATTTTGTACTAGCAAATCCACCTTTTAATCAAAGCGAATGGTGGAGTGCAAGCTTGGAAAATGATGCTAGATGGAAAGATTATCCAACACCTCCACAAGGAAATGCAAACTTCGCTTGGATGCTTCATATGCTTTATCACACAGACCCAACAACTGGAGTTGTAGGACTAGTGCTTGCAAATGGAAGTTTAAGCTCAACTACAAGTGGTGAGGGAGAGATAAGAAAAAAAATAGTACAAAATGATTTGGTAGAAGCAATAGTTGCTCTTCCTTCACAACTTTTTGCAAATACACAAATCCCTGCTTGTATATGGATACTAAACCGTAACAAAAAACAAAAAGGCAAAACTCTTTTTATAGATACTAGAGAGTTTGGATATATGATAGATAGAAAACAAAGAGATTTTAGCCTTGAAGATATAAAAACCATAGCAGATACTTTTCATAAGTTTAGAAGTGATGAAAACTTTGAAAATATAGCTGGACAATACTATAGTGCAACAATAGAAGAGATAGCAAAACAAGAGTATATCCTAACTCCAGGTCGTTTTGTAGGCACTGAAGAGATAGAAGATGATGGAATACCATTTAAAGAAAAAATGGATAAGCTGACAAAAACTCTTAGTGAACAGTTCAAAGAGAGTACAAGACTTGAAACTATGATAAAAGAGAACTTAGCGGGGCTTGGATATGGGGTCTAAAATCAAAAAAATCAAGCTTAAAGATATTTTGGAAATAACATCTAGTAAAAGAATATTTATGTCAGAATATGCTGATATTGGAGTACCTTTTTACAGATACTTTTAATAATAGATTAACAAAGGAAGTTCATAATATAAAGGTTACATTCAAAGAT
>CAZYTC010000006.1:0-10227 GCA_964650175.1 uncultured Campylobacterales bacterium
GCTGGGCAAAAACCTATATCCTACACTATCAGTTGAGGAAAATCTACAATTTTTTGCACGCCTCTTTGATCACAGTAAGATAGAGAGACGAAAACGCATAGATAATCTCACTAGATCAACAGGACTCTATGAGTTTTTGGATCGTCCTGCTGGCAAACTCTCTGGCGGAATGAAGCAAAAACTAGGGCTTTGTTGTGCATTGATCCACGATCCAGAGCTACTTATCCTAGATGAGCCGACAACTGGTGTCGATCCGTTAGCAAGGTCGCAGTTTTGGGAGCTGATCAGCAAGATTCGCAGGAGCAGACCGCAAATGAGCGTGATTGTCGCAACTGCATATATGGACGAAGCAGAACGGTTTGATTTTCTTGTAGCGATGGATAGTGGCAAGATATTGGCGACTGGCACGCCTGATCAGATGCTAGCCAGCACTTCTAGCAGATCGCTAGAAGAGGCGTTTGTCAAGATGCTTCCTGATCACAAAAAGGCAAATCATAGCGAGGTGGTGATCCCGCCACTTGATCCTAGTAGCGATATTGCGATTGAAGCAGAGAACCTCACTATGAGGTTCGGTGATTTTGTCGCAGTAGATAGCGTATCGTTTCGTATCCAAAAGGGCGAAATTTTTGGATTTTTGGGATCAAATGGTTGTGGCAAAACTACCACTATGAAGATGCTCACAGGCTTACTAGAAGCAAGCGAGGGCAAAGCGTGGCTCTTTGGCAATGAAGTCGATCCAAACGATATATCTACACGCAGAAAAGTGGGCTATATGTCGCAGGCGTTTTCGCTTTACAACGAACTAACCGTGCGGCAAAATCTAGTGCTTCACGCACAACTTTTTCAAGTGCCAAAAGATGAGATTGTCTCAAGAGCTATCGACATGGAGGAGCGTTTTGGGCTAAGCGAAGTGCGAAATAGCCTGCCTCAAAGCTTGCCGCTTGGTATGCGTCAAAGGCTCTCTCTCGCTGTTGCTATGGTACATAAACCAGAGCTACTTATCCTTGATGAGCCTACATCTGGCGTTGATCCAGTTGCCAGAGATAGCTTTTGGAGACTGCTTATAGAGCTTTCACGAAATGATCAGGTTACTATCTTTATATCCACGCACTTTATGAACGAAGCTAGTAGATGCGACCGAATGTCGATGATGCACGCAGGCAAAGTGCTAGATAGCGATACCCCAGCCAATCTTGTAGCAAAACGAAACGCCAAAAACCTAGAAGATGCCTTTATCGGCTATCTGATCGAGGCTACCAATCAGAGCGAAGTAGAAGAAACTGATCAGATAACTATAAGCGAAGAGGCAGAAAAGCAGAAAAGATTTAGTCTGCAACGACTCTTTAGCTACGCATGGCGTGAGTCGTTAGAACTGACAAGAGATCCAGTGCGGGCAACACTTGCACTTGTAGGATCGCTGATTTTGATGTTTGTTATGGGTTTTGGGATCAATATGGATGTAGATGATTTGACCTATGCGGTACTTGATCGTGATCAGAGCAGTTTTAGCGAGAGCTACAAACTAAGCTTGTCAGGTTCACGCTATTTCATCGAACAACCGCCGATCAGTAGCTATGCGGAGCTTGACAAACGGATGACTAGTGGTGAGCTATCTTTGGCTATAGAGATCCCAAATGGCTTTGGTAGGGATATGCTAAGAGGTAAAAGTGTAGAGATAGGAGCGTGGATCGACGGCTCAATGCCACAAAGAGCAGAAACGGTCAAAGGGTATGTGCAGGGAATTCACTACCACTGGCTAGCTGATCAGATGAGTAGAAATGGGCTAAATAGTGTTTCGCTAGCTA
The DNA here is from genome assembly GCA_964650175.1 of uncultured Campylobacterales bacterium. GTDB lineage: Bacteria > Campylobacterota > Campylobacteria > Campylobacterales > Sulfurimonadaceae > CAZYTC01. Next base: position 1,806 of record CAZYTC010000006.1, read on the forward strand.
GCGTAGAGACTCGTTTTCGCTACAACCCAGATGTCAAAAGCTTGCCTGCTATGGTGCCTGCGGTTATCCCTATGCTTCTTTTGATGATTCCTGCGATGCTTACAGCACTTGCCGTTGTGCGTGAAAAAGAGAGCGGTTCTATCATCAATCTCTATACCACGCCAGTAACTCGCACGGAGTTTATCTTGGGCAAACAGCTACCTTATGTCGTGCTCGCGATGATCAACTTTCTTTTGATGACGATCTTGTCGGTTACCGTTTTTGGAGTGCCGATCAAAGGTAGTTTTGCGGTTTTGTTTGTCGCAAGCTTGCTCTTTAGCTTTTCTGCAACTGGTATGGGGCTATTAGCTTCAAGCGTAACCAAAAGCCAAATCGCCGCTATGTTTTTTGCGATGATAGGCACTATGATCCCAACTGTGCAGTTTTCAGGACTGATGGATCCTGTATCATCACTAGAAGGCAGTGCTAGATTTGTGGGCGAAATCTACCCTGCAACGCATATGATAGATATCAGCCGTGGAGTGTTCAACAAAGCGTTAGAGTTTGCTGATCTAAAAGCTTCACTTCTAGCACTTCTTATCGCAGTACCAGTGATCATCACCGCATCGATACTTCTGCTTCGCAAGCAGGAGAGCTGATGCGACTATTTCTAGCCAACACTTGGCAACTAGGCAAAAAAGAGCTTTTTAGCTTGTTGCGTGATCCTGCTATGCTGGTACTTATTGTCTATGTCTTTGTCGTGGGTGTATATGTCTCTGCTACTGCTATGCCAGAGACGCTAAACAACGCTCCTGTTGCAATCGTCGATGAAGACAGATCGCCTCTATCTGATCGCATCATTTCAGCGCTCTATCCTCCGCAGTTTACTCCGCCACAGATGATCAGCTGGAGCGAGATGGATAGCGGTATGGACGCTGGGCGGTTTACCTTTGTGCTGGTGATTCCAAATAGCTTTCAAAGAGATCTGCTAGCTGGCAAATCGCCAGAGATACAGCTAAGCGTCGATGCCACACGGATGAGCCAAGCATTTACAGGAAGTGGCTATTTGCAACAGATTATTATGGCTGAAGTGATGGAGTTTGCACAGGGCTACCGATCAGATAGTACGCAGATTGTAGATATCAACTTGCGAGCTATGTTTAATCCCACCCTTGATCAGTCGTGGTTTGGCTCTATTGTGCAAGTTATCAACTATATAGCGATGCTCTCTATCATACTAGCTGGTGCTGCTCTGATTCGTGAGAGAGAGCATGGCACGATCGAGCATCTGCTAGTGATGCCCGTAACGCCTGCTCAAATTATGCTCTCCAAAATCTGGGCAATGTCGCTTGTGGTGCTGATAGCCGCTTGGCTTTCGACTACTTTTGTGGTGCAAGGACTCTTGCAAGTGCCTGTTGCGGGATCACTTTGGCTGTTTTTTGCAGGTGCTACGCTGACACTCTTTGCTACTACCTCTATGGGGATCTTTATGGCGACAATCGCACGCAATATGCCACAATTTGGCATGCTGATGATGCTGATCATTATGCCTCTGCAGATGCTTTCAGGTGGAAGCACTCCACGAGAAAGTATGCCTGAGCTTGTCCAGCATCTGATGCTAGTAGCACCTACGACACACTTTGTGCAACTAGGACAAGCGATACTCTTTCGTGGAGCTGGGTTTGATGTGGTGTGGACAAACTTTTTGGCTCTTGCACTGATTGCGGTTGTGCTTTTTGTGCTCTCTCTATCTCGCTTTCGAAGAACCATTTCACAGATGGTATAAAAGGCTAAGGTCGCAAGAGTTGCAACCTTAGATATCAACTACTACTTTATAAGAGGCACCCACTCTAGCGATATTATCGATAAAGAGATGGTTTTTCTCATCAATTCTATCATCAGCTACAAATTGGTGCTCTATTTTTAAAACTATTGGTGTAGTGTCGCCCTCTATCTTATAGGTATCAAAATAGCTACAAAATAGAGCGGTTTGGGTAGAGCTAATCATTGCTGGATAATCATCCATTATCTGCTCTACTGCGATAGAGTATCTCTCTATTTCGCTCTCATCTTTATCTAGCGGATAGGCTGTTTTATCCATCTCTTCTAGATTATCAATATTTGCAAAGCATACAGTCGCTTTTTTGTTTTTTAATATATTTGCTAGTGTATCTTTTGGGCTTTTATCATCTTTTTTGCCAATCGCAACTATCACTAGTGCAGGATCTGATGATAGTGGTATAAAATATGAAAATGGAGCTGCATTTAACACCCCATTATCTTCTGTAACAATCCACGCCACAGGGCGTGGGACAATAGAGCCAGACATCAGTTTGTATCTATTTAGTCCATCAAGCTTTGAGTAATCTAGTAGCATATTATAGTGCTTTTGCGATTATTCTATTTAATCTGGTGATGAAATCTGCTGTATCTTCTAGCGTTTCGCCATTATATAATCTGGCTTGATCTAATAGTACATGCGAAGCATCTTCGATTAAGTTTACATCACTTGAGTCATTTAGTTTTTTAATGAGCTCATGGTTTGGATTTACTTGTAAAATCGGTTTTATCTCTGGGATATCAGAGCCTTGTCCAAACTGTTTCATCATCTGTGCCATCATATAGTTTGGATCATCTTTATCTACTTTTAGACACACCGCAGAATCGGTTAAATCAAAAGTGGTCTCTACTTTTTTAACCTTTTCACCTAGTGAGTTTTGTACCTGAGTGATGAAACTATCTAGCTCTTTTGATTTTTCCTCATTCTCTTTCTTCTCCTCTTCGCTCTCATCTAGTTTAGCATCAGCTACATTGATAAATTTATACTCTTTATACTCATGCACCATAGGAAAAACGATAGTATCAATCTCTTCATTTAGTATTAGCACATCGATATTTTTTGCTTTAAATCTCTCTAGAGCTGGGGAGTTTTTGAGCATTCCTAGAGCCATTTTGGCTGATATATAGTATATCTCTTTTTTCTCTGCGTCTACATTTTCTATAAATTTCTCTAGATTTATAGGCTCAGATGAGTTTAGAGTATTAAATTTTAGTAGCTCTAATATTCTCTCACGATTTGCATGGTCGCTATATAGACCCTCTTTTAATACATTTCCAAACTCGCCATAAAATTCACTATATTTAGCCTCATCATTTTTAGCTAGTTTTGCTAGCTCTGCTAGAACTTTTTTGACCGAAGCGTTTTTAATATTTGCCATAATACGGTTGTTTTGTAGTATCTCACGGCTAACATTTAGAGGTAGGTCTGCTGAATCAATCACACCACGCAAAAATCTCAAATATGTAGGCATTAACTCTTTTTCATCATCAGTGATAAATACACGGTTGATATAGAGTTTTATACCGCTTTGATAATCTACTCTATATAGATCCATCGGTGCTTTTGATGGGACATAAAAAAGCGTTGTGTACTCCTGCGTCCCCTCTGCTTTGTTGTGCATCCATAGCAGTGGATCACTAGAGTCGTGTGCGATAGATTGATAAAAATCTCTATACTCATCATCGCTAATATCGCTCTTTGAGAGTGTCCATAGGGCACTTGCTTTGTTGATTTGTTGATTTATTATCTCAGTTTTTCCCTCTTCTTCACCCTCGGTTGGTGCTTTATACTCCTCTTTATCCATAAATATGGCAAATGGGATATGGTTTGAGTATTTTTTAATGATAGACTCTATTCTAAACCCATCTAAAAACTCACTCTCATCATCTTTTAGATAAAGAGTAATCGATGTACCGTGAGAATCTTTGCTACTTGGAGTAATTTCATACTCTGCATCAGCACTAGAGCTCCATATAAATGCCTCATCGCTACCAGCTTTTTTGGTAACTACTTCGACCTTGTCTGCTACCATAAATGATGCATAAAAGCCCACACCAAACTGACCGATTAGTTTTGAATCTTTTTTCTGATCACCTGTAAGTTGCTCTAGAAACGCTTTTGTGCCAGATTTAGCGATGGTTCCTAGATGCTCAACCAAATCAGTTTCGCTCATACCGATACCACTATCACTAATAGTAAAAGTTTTTGCCTCTTTATCTAGTTTGATATCGATACGAGGGGCGAACTCAACATTTTTATAGTTTTCATCTGTAAGTACTAGCATATTTAGTTTATCTAGTGCATCAGATGCGTTTGAGACTAGTTCACGCACGAAAATCTCTTTGTTAGAGTAGAGTGAGTGAATCATTAGGTGTAGAATTTGTGAAACTTCTGTTTGAAATTGATGTTTTGCCATAAATTTCTCCATAATTTATTTTATAGAGATTTTATCAAATTTTAGATAATAATGCAAATACTATCAAAAGAGTTTAGTCTATATCACTAATAGTTTATGCGTGAGAGATATAAACCATTAGCGGGGGCGATGGCTGTAGTGTGCTGTTTTATCCCATCTATCTGCTCTTTTAACTGAGAACTAGAGAGCTTTTTATCGCTAATAGCTAGCAATGCTGCTACCATCATACGAATTTGTGAACGCAAAAACCCGCTTCCTAAAAATCTAAATATATAATAATCTCTATATCTATAGATAGAGGCACTTAATATCTCTCTAGTTGTAGTGGTATTATCATTTCCGCTTTTGTGAAAATAGATAAAATCATGCCTTCCTTTAAAAAGTCTTATCGCCTCTGAGATGGCATCTATATCGATATTATCGATAAATGTTACAAAGCTCTCTTCAAAAGCATTTGGCTCTGTAGTTTTAACTACATATCTATAGAGTCTACTTTTTGCATCAAATCTAGCGTGAAAATTATCATCTGCTTTTTCTATTTTATTAACTCTAATGGATGGTGGCAACTGCAGATTTAGCATCTCTTTTAGTCTATCTAAATCGCTCCAAAATGGTGGTAAATCTAGATGTAGCACTTGACGCAGAGCATGAACCCCGCTATCAGTTCTACCGCTTGCCACAGGAGTCTGCTCTATATTTAATCTGCGCAGTGCAGTTATAAGAGTGTTTGATATGGTATTTTTAGTGTGAGTTTGAAATTGTGAGCCACTATAGAGTGAGCCGTTGTAGCTGATGATGAGCTTTGCTCTCAAAATCGTCTGCCTACTAATACTCTATAAAAACCATATCCGATGGCAAGCCAAAGGAGCGAAACTATCCAGATGGCATTAAAGTTGTGCATAGTTTGAGCTGTAGATATTATCGTATAATATATAGTTATAGATATAAATATCCACAGATAAATCCATCTCTTTTGATTTCTAGAGTGCACTATACCCATAGCAAAAATAAGAAATAGTGATATCAGTGGAAAGATAGAGATGAGTGTTTGAGATATGATTTTTTCTGTTTTATAGTCTGAGCGTTCATCGCTATTCCAGTAGTTATTAATAGTTGTAAATCTATTTTCATCACTTTTCATCTTATCATTTATGTGAGCTTTTTGAAACATTGCAGCCTTTAGCTCATTTTTATCTTTTGAGTAACTGATACCGCTATTTAGCTCTAGTTTTAAATAGCCACTATCATTTATTAGTACCGCATCATCAGCTTTTATAATAATATCATTTTGTAGCTCTTTGTTATAAAGCACTATATCTTTAAATCTATGTCCATCACTCTCTTTTATAAACAACATCCAATCGCCAAAATTATGTCCAAATTCTGATGCAGAGATGTTAAATTTTGCTTCTGCTTTTTTATACTGGATGAAATTTTCTGATATATTTTTGATATATGGCATCGCGTAGATGTAGTTAAATAGCAGTATTATCGATAGCAGTATTGCTGATGAGAGTATCATTTTTAGTATATCAATAGGAGATTTTCCTAGAGAAAAGAGCACAAGCAGTTCATTATCTTGAGAGAGTTTGTAGAGAGTCATAGTTACGCTAACTACAAAAGTTATAGGGAGTGTAAAAAATAGTAACTGAGGGAGCGAGAATAGATATAGCTTAAACATCTCATAGCTATTTAGCGTTATGATGGTAGTGTATGATGATATTTTTACTAAAAATATAACCGATGCTATAGTAAATAGTGGTATAAATATCGAAAAAAATGTTGATGATAGATGCGATAGTATATATTTTTTAACCATAAAGCCCCACGAGATAATCATTAATCGCACTATCAAATATTAGCGTAACAAATGCACCTAGAGCTAGAAATGGGATAAATGGTAGCTCTTTGCCCTTGATATTTAGTAGCAGTGGCACAATGGCGATAATCGCTCCTATAAATATAGATACGACTCCTAATTTTACGCCCAGCACTGCCCCCATGGTGGCAGCTATCATGATATCAGCCTCTCCCATCGCCTCTTTTTTGCTCAGATATGAGACATAAAATCGCAGTAGTGAAAATCCACCAGCAAAAAGCAGAGCATTTATAAGATTATTTATAACCCCACCTAGAGTTAATGCTGTAGCTATCGCTATTGTTAGAGCGAGTAGATTTAGGCTATCTGGAACCATTTTGTATTTCCAGTCAATCGCTGAGAGTGCTAAAAGTGTTGTAAAAACTACTGAAATTCCTAGTGCATAGAGCCCAAATCCAAACTTATAAAAAACCGCTAGAAATATAATTCCTGTGAGTAGCTCTATAAGCGGATATTGTTTAGATATAGACTCTTTACAGTATGCACATTTGCCTCGTAATGCTATCCAAGAGAGCAGGGGGATATTATGATATGGTTTTAGCTTTTTTTTACAGTGCACACAGTGTGAAGATGGAAAAGCTATACTCTTATCTTCAGGTAATCTGATGATAACAACATTTAAAAATGAGCCTATCAGCAGTCCAAATATAAAAATCATAATTAACTCAATCACTATACACCTCCAAATCTTCGCTCACGCAATCTAAAATCACTCACTATCTGCTCTAGCTCATCTGTGCTAAAATCTGGCCATAGAGTTTTGCTAAAAAATAGCTCTGCATATGCCGCTTGCCATAGCATAAAGTTTGATAGTCTCTGCTCGCCACCTGTGCGAATTAAAATATCTACATCTACTGGACAATCTAGATTTCGCCCCAGCTCATCTATACTCTTTGATTTAGCGATAGCTCTAGAAATCTCATCTTTTGAGCCATAATTTAGTGCCATATATTGCACCAATCCATCACAATGAGCTGTTTTATTTTGCAGATTCTCTATCGATTTTGTGAGGTTTTTAGAAAATTTCGATAAATCTCCTATAGGGATAAATCGTATATTTGCTTTTAGATAATTCTCCAACTCGCTATCTAGATATTTAGAGAGCAGTTTCATCAAAAACTCCACCTCGCTTTTAGGTCTACTCCAATTTTCGGTACTAAATGCATATAGTGTTAGATATTTGATATCAGAGTGTGATGAGCAAAATTTAGAGATCTCTCTGGCTACCTCTGAACCTTTTTCATGCCCTGCGGTGCGTTTTAATCCACGATTTTCTGCCCATCTGCCATTTCCATCCATAATGATGGCGATATGCAACTCTTTACTCATAGCTCTCTCACGCTATCTAGTAGCTTAAATGCGATAGTGAGCTTGTCATTTTTAGATAAAATTGTAGAGCCATTTTTGGTTATTACCTCTAGCTCGTTAGTGTTAGAGCCAAAAGGGTTATTTTTATCTATCACATTTAGACAAATCGCATCTACCCCTTTGGATTTTAGTGCATTTTGAGCATTTTCTCTAGCGTTTTGCTCATCTAGCTCAGCTTTAAAAGCGATAGTTTTTATCCCATCTTTATCTATAGTAGAGATTAAATCTCTATTTTGTCTCATCTGTAGATTCCAGTTTTCGCCTATGCTCTCTTTTTTAATCTTACCACTTTGTGAAAACTGTGGAATATAATCACTCACAGCAGCTGCCATAAATAGATATGGCTCTTTTTGGATTAGCTTAATCTCATCGCTATTCATTAGTGATGGTTTGGTTAATTTGCCCTTTTTAGCCACTCTGATAGAATCAACTAGATACTCCTCTAGCTCGCTAGAGCTCTCTATGTCGATGGTGTGAATGTTTTGTGGTAGCTCACTATCAAATCGGCTAGAGATGAGATTGACATCCGCACCTCGCAAAAACAGAGCAGTCGCTATCGCATTTGCCATTTTTCCACTAGAGCGGTTTGAGATATATCGTACATCATCGATTTTCTCTATCGTCCCACCACCAGTTACAATCACGCGGCGATGTAGCCAAAAATCACTCTCTAATAGCACTCTAGAGATATGATAGAAAATCTCTAGCGGTTCAGCCATTGCACCATCACCTACCATCTCACACGCTAGCTCTTTGTTTTGGGTAGAGATTATCTCATAGTTTGATAGTGCTAACATCTTTTGCGATGCTTGGATGATAGGGTTGTGTAGCATATGTGTATTTGCTGCGGGGGCTATGAGTTTTTTATGTGGATATGCTAGTGCACACTGCAGTAGTATATTATCAGCTATCGCATTTGAGAGCTTTGCGATAGTGTTTG
>CAZYTC010000006.1:10237-25490 GCA_964650175.1 uncultured Campylobacterales bacterium
TGCTGTAGCTGGGGCGATAACCATCACATCACACCACTGAGTGATTTTTATATGGTTAACATCATCTGCCCACGACTCATTTGTATCATCTAGTACTCTATTTTTGCTGAGCGTCTCAAATGCCAGTGGATTAATAAATTTTTTACTAGCACCACTCATTACGACTCGTACATTTGCACCAGCTTTTGTTAGTAGTCGCACTATCTCTAGTGATTTATAGACAGCTATTGAGCCGCTCACCCCTAGCAGTACTTTTTTCCCCTCTAGTAGATTTGATGGTGTTATCATTTTTTAGATCCAAAAAATTTGCTATAAAATCCCGCTATTTTTTTGATGGGAGTTCTGGTTATGAGCAGTGTATCGCTCTCATATTTTCCGCTTGTTATAGTTGAACCAGCAGCTATTAGCGTATCATCAGCAATCTCTACAGGGGCTATAAGCTGTGTATCGCTACCAATAAATACATTTTTACCTATGGTGGTTTTATATTTGTTTTTACCATCATAATTACAGGTGATAGTACCAGCACCGATATTTGTACCATCATCGATTTTAGCGTCACCTAAATAGCTTAGATGTCCCGCTTTTACCCCGACTAGGTGAGATTTTTTCACCTCTACAAAATTGCCTATATGGCTAGATTTTATATCGCTATCTGGGCGGATATGAGCTAGTGGCCCGACGCTAGAATCCGCTATGATAGAGTCCTCTATAACGCTATGAGCTTTTATATGACTATTTATGATTTTAGAACTCCCGCATATTCGCACACCATTTTCTACTATGCACTCTCCGCTAAACTCCACGCCATCTTCTATATATATAGTCTCTGGAAGTTGCATAATAACGCCATTGTTCATATACTCTTTTTTAATGCGTTTTGCCATTACACTCTCAGCATTTGCCAAATCATTTTTAGAGTTTACACCACGAAACTCATCTTCATCTACCAGTAGCGGAGAGATGAGTAGATTATCAGCCACAGCTAGCTCTATCACATCCGTTAGGTAGTATTCGCCCTGAGCGTTGTTGTTTGAGAGCTTAGGAATGTATGATTGTAGTATGTGGTGCTTAAAGGCATAAACACCTGCATTTACGCTATTTATCGTTAGCTCAGATTCTGTGGCATCTTTTTGCTCTACTATTTTTTTAACTCTAGAGTTCTCTATAATCACTCTACCATATCCGCTAGGGTTTTCTAGCTCTAAAACTGACATCGTAATATCTGCATTTGAGGCGATAAATCTCTCTATTGAGCCTTTTGTAATGAGTGGCATATCCCCATTTAATACCAGTACATCATCGTATTTGGCACTAATATTTTTCATAGCACCGCCAGTTCCAGGGAAATTTTCTAAATCTTGAGTGATAAATGTAACATCGCTAAAATATCTCTTCATCGACTCTATCACTCGCTCTTTTTGATGAGCCACCACCACTATCACATCATCGCTAATCTCGCGAGCTGCTTTTATACTAAAATATAGCATCTCTTTGCCACAGATTTTATGGAGTACTTTTGGAGTATCTGATCTCATCCTAGAGCCTTTTCCAGCGGCTAAAATTACGATAGATATCTCTTTGTGCATAGTTACTCCTTTTTAGTGAGTGCTATTTTATCGAAAATTAACGATATCTACTCTTAGAATATGATATTATTACTTTTTAATTTGTGGAGATATAGATTGGGCAAGATTTTAGCTATTTTACTGTTTGTTCCTATTGTGCTTTTTGGTGCAGGTGAGCAGATACCGACGATGAGTTTTAATCTAGCTGCCCCAGAGACTCCACAAGAGCTAGTGGGCTCGCTAAATGTACTGCTTGTACTGACTATACTATTTTTAGCCCCTAGTTTACTGCTTATAATGACCACATTTACCCGTTTTGTGATTGTTTTTGGATTTTTGCGTCAAGCATTAGGAACGCAACAAGTCCCACCTACACAGCTACTTATCACACTCGCACTGATACTTACCATCTTTGTGATGGAGCCTGTCGCTACAAAAGCGTATGAGCAGGGGATAAAGCCATATACACAAGAGCAGATAGATTATGAAGAGGCGATAGAGAAGACCGCAGAGCCATTTAAAAACTTTATGGTGCGAAACACAAGAGAGAAAGATTTAGCACTATTTTTGCGTATTAGAGGTATGGAAAACCCTCAAACTATCCAAGATGTGCCACTAACTATAATCATTCCAGCATTTATAATTAGTGAGCTAAAGACCGCTTTTGAGATAGGATTTTTAATCTTTTTACCATTTTTGGTTATCGATATGGTTGTGGCATCCATATTGATGTCGATGGGTATGATGATGCTTCCACCTGTTATGATTTCGATGCCCTTTAAGATACTAGTCTTTGTGCTAGTGGATGGGTGGAATCTGCTCATTGGAAATCTGATAGCGAGTATAAAGTAGATGGATTGTAGATATTTTGGCGAATGTGGCAGTTGTAATAACTATGTAGGCGGATATGAGGCTCAGTTGGAGCGAAAAATATCATCTATAAAAGAGCTATTTAATCCTATATATAGTGGTGATTTTGAGGTTTTTACCTCAAGTCATAGCCGCTTTAGATATCGTATAGAGTTTAAGATTTATCATGATGGTGGTGAAATATCTTATGCGATGGGAAATGCGAGCAAAGATGGGCATATTCTTATAAAAGCTTGCGAAATAGTGCACTCTAGAATCTATGAACTGATGCCAAAACTGTTAGATGCTATCAGAGCTAGAGGTATCTCGCACAGACTCTTTGGAGTCGATTTTCTCACAAATGGCGACGAGGTCTTAGTAAGTATGCTCTATCATCGAAAGCTTGATGATAGTTGGATTGAGCTTGCAAAAGAGATAGAGAGCGAGCTAGGTATAAAAATCATCGGTCGCAGTCGCAAGCAAAAGATAGTTTTGAGCGAGGATTTTATTATCCAAACGATAGATATAGATGGCAGAAATTATAGATATAAATATATAGAAAATAGCTTTACTCAGCCAAATATTGGCGTAAATCGCCATATGATAGAGTGGACACTAAAAAATGCAGATGGTATTGGTAGTGATTTACTAGAGCTATATTGTGGAGCTGGTAATTTTACGCTTGCCTTTGCCTCTAAATTTGATAGAGTTTTAGCTACAGAGGTATCAAAAAGCTCTATCGTCGCAGCTAGATATAACTGCGAGATAAACAATATAGAAAATATCGACTTTATCCGCCTCTCGGCACAGGAGCTAATAGAGGCACTAGATGGGGTGCGAGAGTTTAATAGATTGAGAGATATAGATATCAATAGCTTTAATCTAAAAACTATATTTGTAGACCCGCCTCGCTCAGGCATAGGCTATGATGGAGCGATTTTTGCTAGTAGATTTGATAATATTATCTATATTTCATGTAACCCTCTCACACTACGAGAGGATTTGGATGTTTTATCTAAAACGCACGATATAGTATCTATGGCGATGTTTGATCAGTTTGCCTATACAACTCATCTAGAGATGGGTGTAAGATTAGTTAAAAGAGGGTAGGTTATGAGAGTTATTGTAGCTAGTTTAGTGTGTGCTTCATATCTATTTGCAAACAACATAAATTCAGTCATCGAAGATGTGAGTAAATTACGCCAAAAATATGATGAGTGTGTTAGACAAAATGAGGCTTTACTGCTTCCATCTGCCAAAGATGATAACTACAATAAAGAGATAAATCGATTAAAAGAGATGATAAAAACTCGTGTAAATACGATAGATTCTCTAGAGGCAGAAAACAAAACCATCAAAAAAGAGCTCACTCAAAAACAAGGAGTCATCACATCTCTAGAGAGATCACTAACCGCCAAAGATGAGCAACTACGAAAAGCACTCGCAGACTCACAGCAGTATAAAAAAAGCTCTCACAATGAGACAATCTCAAAAGCAGAGCGAGAGCAACTGCGAAAAGCACTTCTAGAGGCAAAGAGCGAAAAAGAGAAGCTAGAGAAATCTATGGGTAAAAACTCCAAAGATGTAATCGCTCTAGAGGGCGAGCTAAAGGGTGCAAAATCAGAGATAGATAGACTCAAAAAAGAGATAGCATCGCTAAAACAAGCACCAAAAGCTACGCCAGCAACAAGCGTAGTTGAGAAGATTGTATATAAAGATAATCCAAAAACACTTGAGTATGATAAGCTCATCAAATCGCTACAATCAGAGCTCACAACAGCCGAAATAACGATTAAAAATCTACGAAGTAGCCAATCTAGCACAAAAGAGCCAGTAGAGAAAATAGTCTATGTAGATAAGCCTATAGAGAAGATAATCTACCGCGATAAACCAGTAGAGAAAATCGTAGAAAAAGTAGTCTATAAAAATAGCGATAATAGCAGGCTAAAAGAGCTAGAACAAGAGTTAAAAGTAGCAAAACTAACGATAAGTAGGCTAGAAAATATCAAAAAATCGCCAGAAAAGATAGTTGAAAAAGTAGTATATAAAGATAAAATCATAGAAAAAGTGGTCTATAGAGATAAACCAGAGCAAGCACAAGCATCAATTGCTCCAAAGCAGGCAATTATAAAAACGCCACCACAAACTGCACCTAAGCCCGCTGTAGTATCTAATAATATAGTATCTTCAAAGCCTACTGCAGTAGCTACTACTACAAAACCATCTGCATATCGTATGGCAAAAGATGCCCCTATATATAGTGCTCCAAATGGCTCTGTTGTTGATAGTTGGGAAGAGCGACGCTCATTTACATCTGGCACTAGCACCACTGGATGGGTTAAAATCACAGGATATTTTGTAGATAGAGTCTGGCAAAGAGCCGATGAGGAACTTTGGGTAAAAGAGAGTGATGTAATAAAAAGAGATTGATATTTACGAGGGAGATGGATTGCTTCTTCACTGCGTTCATCGCAATGACAAATCCGTCACTGCGTTTTATCGCAATGACAAAATTCGTCACTGCGAGCGAAGCGTGGCAGTCCATTATTTCTAACGCTATCGGAACTAAGTTCCGATTAGCTACGCTGTTCATAGCAATAACAGTTAAAGTGAAGCTGTAAGCTATATATCAATATCCATCATATGGTAGTTTTGCATCTTTCCAACCAAACATATATCCACCATCTAGGTTATATGCTTTTATTCCCTCTTTTGCTAGCATATTTGCAGCCTCTTTTGAGCGAGGACCACTACGACAAACCAATATTACAGAATCCACATTTCTCATCTTCATAGCCTTCATTACATCTTTTGTAAATTCAGGATTGATAATCTCTTTTGCATCATATAGCTTTTGTATATCTATATGGTTTTTGATTTTCTCATTTTTAACCTCAAATTCAGAGCTTTTTACTCTAGACTCTAGCGATTTTGGAACATAGCTCCACTCAAATGCAGGGATATTAATAAACCCCTCACCATGACCTGTGTATATGTGCTCTATCGTAGTTCGTACATCTACTATGATAGCTTCACCCTTTTTTTGCATCTCATAAGCTTCACTTGCACTGAGATCATCTTCGTAAATATCGTTGGCATTTAGTGTTATTGTTGCCAATGCTACAAAAAATAACTTTTTTAGCATATAATATCCTTTTTATCTATGTTGGTTTGTATTATACATAAAAAATGTAATGAGTAGATAAACGATTTTATATCTGGGGGTTTTAGATTGACCGCATCGATGCTATATATTAGTAAACTTATAAAAGATGATCCATATGTCAATATGCTAGAGGATTTTGATCTAATAAAAAGAGATTTAGATAGCGTTACTACAGCTTTTCACGCTGATTTGATGGTTTTGCATATAGAGGATACTGATAGGAGATTTCTAAAAATCATTAGCGGTTTTAAGATTAGAAATCCACACCTAAAAGTTATCGTTATCTCTGATGTGAGCGACTCTGGTTTTTTGATAGAGCTTATAAATATGGGTGTCGATAGATTTGTCGATAAAAATCGCCATAACCGCGAGATAGCCGAGGTGGTTGAGTGTTTGGCGTGTGATATTTTACAGCTAGAACATACCGAATATACAAAACAGTATAACAAGAGTATTTTCGAGCTGATGTATGAGACATTTTTATTTATGAAGCTTGATATCAGTGGTAAGATATTAGAGATAAATAGCCTATTTTGTGAGCTGTTAGGTGTAGATAGCGACGCACTAATCGGTTCTGATTTTCGAGATATTGTAGATAATAAGATTTGGAATTTTCTAGAAAAAGATGTCTATAGTAGGCTGATGATGGGGGATCTATATAGAGGTACTCTATCGATAGTTGGTTTTGATGGCGAGATTTTTATAGATTGTACTGCTTATGCTATAGAAAACAGCATTACAAACACAAAAGAGATTGTATATATCGCTAGAGATGTGAGCGAATCAAATAAACTTTTCCTGCAGAGCCTATCAAACCTGCTAGATAACGAAGATACGCTAACGATACTGTTTGATAATAATCTAGAACCAATAATGGTAAATAGTAAATATCTAGATTTAGCAGGCTCTTTGAGCCAAGATGAGTTTTTCTCCACTTGTACTTTGTGGGATTGGCACACATATAATACTCATCTAGAAGATATCGATTATGGTGGAACTAGAGCTGATATGCTTAGCTCATTTATGAAAAATGCAAAATATAAAAATAGCAAAGAGATAATAAGCGTCGCAGAGATAAATGGAAACAGACGCTACTATACCACTCATGTTAGCACGATTGCAAATCCGATAGTCTCGTTTGAGTGGTATTATATACTATATTTTATCGATGTTACAGAGCAGGAATTGGCAAAAATCCAAGCGATAGAGAGTGCAAAACTGATGAGTATAGGACAGCTTAGTGCCGCGATAACTCATGAGATAAATACACCTCTTACATATATAAAAGGCAATCTAGAGCTACTGCAATTTGATTGTGATAATGATGAATCAAAAGAGCAGTTTGATGAGATTTTTGGCGGTATTAAGAGGATAGAGTCGATAATCGATTCTATGTATGAATTCTCTGGAAATTGCAAAAAAGACAAACAGATATGCGATGTGAGTAAAACTATACTAAATGCTGTAAAACTGGTACAAAACAGAGCAAAGCATATCTCAAAAATATATGTAAACTCTGTTTTGTTTGGTTCGCAGTTATTAGATACAAATGGTAAATATTTAATAGAGTGTAAATCAGATAGACTAGAGCAGGTTTGGATTATAATAATAAATAATGCGTTAGATGAACTAGAAAAAGGATTTTTAGAGTATAATGAGAGGCGAATTTTTATAAATTGCTATGGAGATGATGAGAGTGTGCATATCACTATTAGAGATAATGGTGGTGGTGTAATACTAGATGAGCCTCGAGATATTTTTAAATTTGGCACAGGTGGCGATAAACAAAAAAGTATGGGCGTAGGGCTCAATGTTGCAGAGGTTATCGTAAAAGCTCATGGCGGGACTATAGATGTATATAATGATAGCGTGGGTGCTATTTTTGAGATAAAATTAAAACTATATAAGGAAGATGAGCATGTGGTTTAGTGGCGATAATAGTAGATTATTAGAAGAGATTGAACTCTTAAAGAGTCAAAAAAGTGCATTAGAGCAAGAGTTACAACTATATAAAGATATGGCAAATTCAGATAAAAACACAGCCATAATCGCTCTCTCAAGAGATAGAAAAATCCTATTTGAGAATCAAAAAGCTCAAGATATCGATGATAAAAAACTGATAGTATCTATGCTAACACCGACGACAACCAAATTAGAGATGGGTGATTGTGAGGCATTTGTCAGCTCTAGTGAGCTAAGCGATGGTGTGGTTATGTATAAACTGCGAAAATCATCACTAAATGAGGATAATGGCGAACTACTATCACTGCATCAAGATAGTATCAAAAAATCACTCTTTGGAACTCAGGCAGTATTTGTCGATATGCTAGAGAAGTTGCGTGAGATGATAAGACAATCCAAAAGCACGGCAGAGGGCTCTAAAGATGGACTGTTAGTATCTAAAAAAGTAGATGGATATATGGATCATCTAGCACAGCTGATGGACTCTACTGTAACTACAACTACAAATCTAGTGAGTCGCTCGCATGAGGTCTCTAGTGTTATAGAGCTGATAAAAGATATAGCAGACCAGACAAATCTACTAGCACTAAATGCAGCTATCGAGGCAGCAAGAGCGGGAGAGCATGGGCGAGGATTTGCGGTAGTTGCTGATGAGGTGCGTAAGCTCGCAGAGAGAACGCAAAAAGCGACAAAAGAGATAGAGATTGTGATTCAGACGATGCAACAAGATACATCAGATATCGAAGGTGCTACAGAGACGCTATCATCTATCGTTAGCGATACCAAAGATGAGGTCTCATTTTTAACTACACATATGCAGAGTTTTGAGAAAAATGCATCTCGTAGCGTCTATGAGATTATGGATATTAGTAACCATATTTTTAGTAATCTAGCTAAAATCGACCATGTGATTTATAAAAATAATGTCTACGCGTTCTTGTTTGGACAGGTGAGCGAGTTTGATAAGGTAGACCACCGCTCTTGTAGGCTGGGTAAATGGTATGAGGGCGGTATCGGTAAAGAGCAGTTTGGACATCTGCCATCATATAAAATGTTAGAAGAGCCACACGCTGCGGTGCATAATCAGGCGATAAAGCTAGTATCTGATTGTGGCGATGGAGAGCTTCACTGCTCAAAAACAATGATTGAAAATAGTATTAAATCTATAGAGAACTCTAGTTTGAGGGTTTTTGAAGTGATGGATATTTTAGTAGAGGAGAAGACAAAAGATTTAATGAGCAGTGCGATAGAACAACTTTTTGGAGAGATAAAATGATAAAACTAATGATTATAGATGATGAGAGCTCTATAGGTGCGATGCTACAAAAAGCATTTAGCAGAAGTGGTGATTTTTCTACCAGTTTTTATGATAATCCTGTTACCGCTATGAGTAGATTTAAAAAGGGTGAAACAGATGTTGTATTATTAGATATTATGATGCCACAACGAGATGGAATTAGTGTTTTAAATGAGATAAAAAGCATCGACCCAGATTGTATGGTGATTATGATGACTGCCTATTCTACGCTAGATCGTGTGCTAGAATCGCACAAGATAGGTGCAGATAATTATATACTAAAACCATTTGATTCACTCGCAAATGTAGAGAAAAAGGTACGCGAATTACTAAAAAAGTAATTAGCAATGCCTCCTGCTTGACATTAGATAATTTTATACATACAATGTCACAAAAATATTAGGAATTTTTATGCCTCAGCACTGCCCCATATCACTAAAAAAGAGTGATACCATCACAAATCGTATAGCTACATCGATTGTAGTTGCGGTTTTGATACTTTTTTTATATTCACATCTATTGGCGATAATGCTATTTTTAATCATCGATTTTTTGATTAGAATATTTGGATTTTCTAGATTTAGCCCTATATATCTACTCTCTAGCTCTATGCAAAAAGCTCTAAAATTAGAGCCAAAACTAGCCGATGATGCACCTAAAAAGTTTGCTATGGTGGTTGGATTTATATTTATAGTTTTAGTGGCGATTTTGTTTGCTCTAAAGCTATATATAGCCACTATCATCACCGCTGTTATATATATCATTTGTGCACTGCTTGATATTATATTTGGCTTTTGTATTGCGTGTTTAATATATCCTTATGTTGCTAGGTTTGTTAAATAGATACTCTAGGGTTGAAATTAGATTTTTACTTTGGATTTGATAGAATATTGACCAAAGGTATAGTATGACAAAAATTATAGAGAGTAAAAATAGTAAATATCAGCCATTTATCAAATGGGTAGGCGGTAAAAGGGGGCTTTTATCTCAAATTATTCCACTTTTACCAAACAAATTTAATAACTATTTTGAGCCATTTGTTGGTGGTGGTGCTCTATTTTTTGAACTATACTCTCTAGGTCTTTTAGAAGATAAAAATATATATCTATTTGATATAAATAGCGAACTTATTAATACATACACTACCATCAGGGATAATCCATTAGAGCTTATTGAAAAACTAAAGAGCTTTAAAGAGCTTCATTCAAAAGAGTTCTATTATGAGATTAGGGCTTGGGATAGGGGAGAGCATTTTAGCTTATATAGTCAGATAGAGCGAGCAGCTAGATTTATATATTTAAATAAAACTTGTTTTAATGGGCTCTATCGTGTCAATAGAAAGGGGCAAAATAATGTCCCTATGGGTAGCTATAAAAATCCAAATATATGTGATATTGATGTAATATTAAGTGCGAGTAGAGCACTGCAAAATGTCCATATTTTAAATACTAGCTACAGAGATGTTTTGAAGCACGCTTCAACTAATGATTTAGTCTATTTTGATCCACCCTATTATCCTCTTACGAAAACCGCAAGCTTTACATCATATAGTGAAAATGAGTTTTTAGACAAAGAGCAGATTGAGCTTTTTGAGGTTTTTAGCGAACTTTCAAATAGAAACTGTAGTGTTTATCATAGTAACTCCGATACTGATTTTATAAAAAATCTTTATAAAGATTATGAGATAACAGAGATATTAGCAAATAGGTTTATAAATAGTAAAAGTAGTGGCAGAGGGAAGATTAGTGAAGTTTTGGTGAGGGATAAAAAATGAAAGTGAGTAAAAGTTATTATGATTTATCAATTGATGAAAAAAAGGAAATTTTTGTAAAGAATTTAGTACCAACAAATAGAAGTTTTAATTTTTATGTTAATTGGAATAATGCTGAAGCATACAAAGATTTAGAAATAGAATTAAACTCTTTAAATGTACTTATAAGGGTACAAGAAAAAGATTTTAAAAATAAATTTATAGAATTATTAAAAAAAGTACCTAGTGTTATCAAAGCTTTTCCTTTATTGTTTGCTTTATCAAAAAAAGAAAGAGATGAACTATCTAGAGGTAAAAATAGTTTAAAAATTCTTGAAAATGAGAGTTTAGAAGAAGATGCACTTGAATTTGACTTTATTGAAAAACAAAACTATTCACAAAATGAGATTGAAAAATATTATGATTTTTTTACAAAACTAGGATTAAAAAATTTATTTCAAAATTTGCTTGAAAAAAGTGTAGTCGATTATGTAATAGGAGTTTTAGTAGGTTTAGACTCAAATGGAAGAAAAAATAGAGGTGGGCTTGCATTTGAATTAGCTTGTGAACCTATTATTGAAAATATTTGTAAAAAATATAATATAACTTTACTAATACAAAAACAATTTAAATATTTAAAAGAAAAATATAATTTAGAAATTAATGAAAATTTAGCAAATAGAAAAGCTGATTTTATTCTAGTTAAAGATGGAATAGTTATGAATATTGAGGCAAACTTTTATTTTGATTCAGGCTCAAAACCAGAAGAAATAATTGATTCTTATTCAAATAGAAATTCTGAATTAAAAAATAATAATATAAAATTCATTTATTTAACAGATGGTATTGGTTGCTGGGGAAATGTTGATAAGAATCAGCTAACAAAAGGTTTTAATTCTATTGATTATATTATAAATTATCATATGCTAAAAGATTGCTATTTTGAAGATATAATTATTAATGAATTTAATATAAATTAAGGAGTATTTAAATGTCAAGTGGAAAAATTACATTACCTCATAAATGTCCAAAATGTGGAAAAGTTGCTAATAGTGAAGCAGAATTAAGGAATAAATTTGGACTAAGGATAATGGAGGATAAAAATAATAATAAAAGTGTAAGAAATCAAAGTTGGTGTAAAGATTGTAGATAATATTACAAATTGTAAGATTTTTATCAATATTTAAGAAAAAATGTTAATCTCTCTCAAATTTTTTAAAAAGAGACAATATGAAAAAACTAAATCCAGAAAGCTTTGAACAAGAATGCACAACTGTTTGGAGTTTTGCTCGTCGTGGAAAATGGGCAACTCATAAATCAAAATATAGAGGAAATTGGGCTCCAGAGGTTGTTAGAAATTTACTTTTAAGATACTCATCTGAGGGTGATTATCTGCTAGATCCTATGATTGGTGGCGGAACAACTGCTATAGAGTGCAAATTACTAAATAGAAATCTATTAGCATTAGATGTAAATCCCAATGCGATAGAGCTTACAAAAGAGGCTCTAGAGTTTGAGTGCGAATTTAATCCTAAAATTAAAGTTTTATTAAATGATAGCAGAGATTTATCGATGCTCGCCGATGAGAGTATTGATTTTATATTGAACCATCCTCCATATGCCGATATTGTCAAATATAGCGATAAGCAAATCGCAGAAGATCTCTCAAATATTCATGACTTAGAGCAGTTTTGCAATGAGTATGAGATTGTAATAAGAGAGCTATATCGTGTTTTAAAGCCAAATAAATATTGTGCTATTTTAATAGGCGATACAAGAAGAAATAAGATGTATCAACCATTAGCATTTATGGTTATGCAGAGATTTTTACAAAATGGTTTTACATTAAAAGAGGATATTATAAAACAGCAACATAACTGCAAAGCGACTGGTTTTTGGGTTAGAAAAAGCAAAGAGGCAAATTTTCTACTCATTATGCACGAGCATCTTTTTATATTTCAGAAACTAGCTTAAGCAAACCCCTTTCTCCTATATCTCTCAACCTGCGTAGGATTACCGAGGACTCCACCGCTGTGGATATATAAAACTTCATCTTTTGTCTGCTCTAGTAGCGTTAGCCACATCTGTGGGGCGTATAGCAGGTCGAACTCTATATTGTTTTCTAGCAGTTTTTTATATATCTCATAAAACTCACGGTATGGTTTTGCGAAATGGTATTTTTTAGAGGGCTCTAAGATTTCTAGATTTGATGGAATCTCCCCTAATGCTTTCATCTGCTCTAATAGATAGCTCTTGTCTCCTACGCATGGGGTGGTGTAGATGGTGTGAGATGGGAGGTTTTTGGCTAGAAAATATGCAGTTGTTCCCGTGCCAGATGGCGTGGCGATATATTTGACATCTATGTTTGATGCTACTATCTCATCAGCTAGAGCTTTTATCCCTATCTCTGCTGCGGTGTCTGCTCCGCCTTGGTCGATGATATATGTTTTCTCATCTAGATTTAGTCGTAAATTAGCGATAAAATCACGATAAAGTGGCTCTTCTAGCTCAAGATGCTTCATCCCCAGTTTTATGGATTTATAGTAGTTTCCGTATGAGAGGTTTTTAATCACCTTTGATAGTGGTTTGCTGTAGTATTTGAAGTTCCAATTTTTAGATTTTGCCAGTGCTGCGATAGAGAGCATGGCGTTTGATTGTGTGCCACCGTAAGAGATGATGGTGTCATATCTATCGCTCTCGCACTGCAATAGGGCATAGAGTTTTCTAAATTTATTACCAGAGAGATATCTATCTACTAAATCATCTCGTTTGATGTGAAAAACTCTACCATCAAGCTCTATGGTAGATATAGATGATGGAAGTTTCAAGAGGCTTTTGATGCAGAGGCTCTTTTATTTGCCTCTATCTGTTTGCGATTTTCAACCATTATAGCCTCTATTTCGCTCGCATTTTTACCATTGTATGTATTGATAATGTTTTTCATACTCTTTTTGTGTATTTCGTAGTAAAACTCTTGCAAGCTTTTATTCTTTTTATTGCTTTTGCTTGCTATAAAAAATGGCTCTACCTTTAGCTTATCGCTATCAATATCATGATGATTTGCTAGCTTTTGGATGCCTTTGACTATTTTCATTTTTAACTCCATATGATATTAATAATATAAAAGCAAAAACAGTGCCTAAAATAGGTTAAATTTGGTAAAATTCGATTTATGAAAGTAGAAAAGATAATATTAATCGGTGCTTCCACTGGAGGGCCTGGTAGAATTCATAATATTTTAGAGTCTTTAGCAGGCGGCATAGACGGCGTTTTGGTGATTGCACAACATATGAACGCATCGTTTGTACCAAGCTTTATAAATCAGCTAAAATCTATAACAAAACTACCACTACACGCTGTGGATAAGCAGATGATTGTAGAAAATGGACATGTATATATCTGCTCATATACAACTGCTATTAAATGCAAGGCTGGAGCGTTATATATCGAGCCAGTAGAGGATAATATAAAGACATATAATCCACGCATCGATGCACTGTTTGCATCAGCATCAGAGCTCTCATGTAAGCTAAAAATATTGGGCGTAATACTTACAGGTATTGGCGATGATGGAGCTAGAGGGGCATTAGAGCTACATAGAAGCGGTGGTGAGTGTATGTTTGAGAGTGAGAAATCAGCAGCAGTGTATGGTATGCCACGATGTGCTAGTGAGATGGTGCCAGAGGCAAAAGTCTATGATATGGATACCATAATCTACAAGATAAAAAAGTTTGGGGGAGCGTGATGTTTGGGTGGCTATTTGGCTCTAAGAGTGATGATGAGTTATCAGAAAATCATATCAAAAGGCAGGAGTTTTTCCATAATCCATCGAGAGTTTTAAATAAATTTACAGAGATTACGGGCATACATTTTAACCAAAAAGAGGCAGTTACTACAAATAAAATCATCTCTTTTTGCAGAAACAACGATTTGTACTCTTTTGATGAGCTATATGATGCGATGATGGCTGATAGGTCGATGATGAGCGAGGTTATAAATCTACTTACTGTAAATGAAACATACTTTTTTAGAGAGTCTAGACAGATATATTTTTTAGCTGATGAGATAGCATCTAATAAACGCTCATATAGAGTATTGTGTGCCCCTGGTTCTACTGGCGAGGAGCCATATACGATTGCTATTGCTTTGCTAGAGAAAAATATCCCAGCACACCTAATAGAGATAGTTTCGCTAGATATAAACTCAGATGTAAAGCTAGCCGCAGAGAGAGGGTGTTATAATGAGAGATCACTACATAAGATGTCATTGCCGCTACGAGATAAATATTTCACATCCAAAAATGGCGAGTTTTGTGTAAATAGTGATGTCAAAAAGATGGTGAAATTTCAAACTATGAATATATTTGATGAGCTGCTCTTTACACTGGGTAAATTTGATGTTATTTTCTCGCGAAATATGCTTATATATTTTGAAGAGCCAGTGGTTGAGAAGGCTATCAAGAGGCTAGCTAGAATGGCAAAAGATAGAGATACTATGTTCTTTTTTGGACATGCTGATTTTGTAAAATCACCACCTAAACTAACAGAACACTATAAAAACGGCGTAAAATACTACACTATATCCTAAAGCCCCTCACATAAAACATACCATAATCTCTCTATCTCTCTATCGCCTAGATAGAGTGTAGAGCTATTTTTATA